>NZ_SOEZ01000011.1 GCF_004402215.1 Cryobacterium tagatosivorans | reverse complement strand
GCCGGCAGCCCCGGCCGCCCCGGCCGCCCCGGCCGCCGGTTCGGCGTTCGCCGACGGGATGGCCGCGGCTGCCCGGCGCGCCGGCTTCGCGGCGGCTGCCGAGGGGGAGCCGATCAGCGGACACACCCTGCTGGCATCGATGGGCGGCATCCGCGGGCTCGTCGAGGCCGTGCTGCCGGGGCTGGTCTTTCTGGTCAGCTACACGCTCACCCGCGACCTCGTCCTGTCGCTGATCGCCCCGGTCGTCGTCGGGCTTGTCTTCGTCGGCTTCCGCCTGGCGGCGAAGCAGACGCTCACCCAGGCGATCGGGGGCCTCGTCGGCATCGGCATCAGCGCGGTGCTCGCCCTGTTCACCGGCAAGGCGGAGGACTTCTACCTCCCCGGGTTCTGGACCAACGGCGTCTACGGCGCCGTCCTGCTCGTCTCGGCGCTCATCGGCTGGCCGCTGATCGGGCTCGCGGTCGGGTTCCTGATGGGCGAGGGCATTGCCTGGCGGACCAACCCGTCGAAGCGGCGCGTGCTCACGATCCTCACGCTGTGCTGGGCCGGCCTGTTCGCCGCGCGGCTCATCGTGCAGCTGCCCCTGTACTACTCCGGCAACGTCGAGGCCCTGGGCGCGCTGAAACTCCTGATGGGGCTTCCGCTCTACGCCCCGCTGCTGATCGTCTCCTGGCTCATGGTGCGCTCGATCTACCCGAAACAGAGCGAACCGCCGACGGATGACTAGGGCGGATGCCGGTCCCCGGCACTGCTAGAGTTATCTCGACGTCAAGATAGTTTGACGCTGAGACTCGGCCGATCAGCGCACGCCCAGCTAGGCTAACCATGCCGGCACCGGGTGTGTTCGGCCACACGGATTGAGGATGGCCGCCGGGTATCCGGGCGGTTTCCCACAAAGGAGAGGACCTCGTGTCTGCGGTTAACAGTTTTGGAGCAAAGGACACCCTGCGCGTTGGCTCGACGGACTATGAAGTCTTTCGACTGGACACCGTCGCAGGCCACGAGAAGTTGCCGTTCAGCCTGAAGGTGCTGCTCGAAAACCTCCTCCGCACCGAGGACGGCGCCAACATCACGGCCGATCACATCCGCGCCCTGGGTGCCTGGGTTCCTTCCGCGGATCCCGACACGGAGATCCAGTTCACGCCCGCCCGCGTGATCATGCAGGACTTCACCGGCGTGCCCTGCATCGTCGACCTCGCCACCATGCGTGAGGCCGTCGCCGAACTCGGCGGCGACGCGAAGAAGATCAACCCGCTGGCCCCGGCCGAGCTCGTCATCGACCACTCGGTCATCGCGGACCTCTTCGGCAGCGAGAACGCCCTCGAGCGCAACGTCGAGATCGAATACCAGCGCAACGGCGAGCGGTACCAGTTCCTCCGCTGGGGCCAGACCGCGTTCGACGACTTCAAGGTCGTCCCGCCGGGAACCGGCATCGTGCACCAGGTCAACATCGAGTACCTGGCCCGCGTGACCTTCACCCGTGAGGTCGACGGAAAGCTCCGCGCCTACCCGGACACCTGCGTCGGCACCGACTCGCACACGACCATGGTCAACGGCCTCGGCGTGCTCGGCTGGGGCGTCGGCGGAATCGAGGCCGAGGCGGCCATGCTCGGCCAGCCCGTCTCCATGCTCATCCCCAAGGTCGTCGGCTTCAAGCTCAAGGGCTCCATCCCGGCCGGCGTCACCGCGACGGACGTCGTGCTCACCATCACGCAGATGCTGCGCAAGCACGGCGTGGTCGGCAAGTTCGTCGAGTTCTACGGCGAGGGCGTCTCCCAGGTCCCGCTCGCCAACCGCGCCACCATCGGCAACATGAGCCCCGAGTTCGGCTCCACGGCCGCCATGTTCCCGATCGACGACGTCACCCTCGACTACCTGCGCCTCACCGGCCGCAGCGACGAGCAGGTCGCGCTGGTCGAGGCCTACTCCAAGCTGCAGGGCCTGTGGCACGACCCCGCCCAGGAGCCCGTCTTCAGCGAGTACCTCGAGATCGACCTCGGCACCGTGGTGCCCTCGATCGCCGGGCCGAAGCGTCCGCAGGACCGCGTCGAGCTCAGCCGCGCCAAGGAGCAGTTCGAGACGGACCTCCAGAGCTACGCGACCCAGGACCTGTCCCGGGTGGACGCCGCCGTCGAGGCGACCTTCCCCGCCTCTGACCCGATCGGCTTCACCGCCGAGGACGAGATCAGCGCCCACCAGCTGTCCCACCAGCACGTGAGCCACGCCCCGGTGTCCGTGTCCAGCCCGGTCCCGATCACCACCAAGGACGGCGCGAGCTACACCCTCGACCACGGAGCGGTCGCCGTCGCGGCCATCACGTCGTGCACGAACACCTCCAACCCGAGCGTCATGCTCGCCGCCGGCCTGCTCGCCCGCAACGCCGTCAAGAAGGGCCTGACCTCCAAGCCGTGGGTCAAGACCACGCTGGCGCCGGGCTCGAAGGTCGTCACGGACTACTACGCGAAGGCCGGCCTGACCGACGACCTCGAGGCCCTGGGGTTCTACACCGTCGGCTACGGCTGCACGGTCTGCATCGGAAACACCGGCCCGCTGATCGACGAGGTGTCCACCGCGATCAACGAGAACGACCTGGCCGTCACCGCGGTGCTCTCGGGCAACCGCAACTTCGAGGGCCGGATCAGCCCGGACGTCAAGATGAACTACCTCGCCAGCCCGCCGCTGGTCATTGCCTACGCACTCGCCGGGTCGATGAACTTCGACTTCGAGACGGATGCCCTCGGCAAGGGCACCGACGGCAACGACGTGTTCCTCCGGGACATCTGGCCCGACTCCGCCGAGGTGCAGGCAACGATCGACAGTTCGATCGACACGGCCATGTTCACCAAGGAGTACGGCGAGGTCTTCGCCGGGGATGAGCGCTGGCGTTCGCTGCCGACGCCGGACAGCGAGGTCTTCGAATGGGATCCGGAGTCGACCTACGTGCGGAAGCCCCCGTACTTCGACGGCATGACGCTGGAGACCAGCCCGGTCACCAACATCGTCGGTGCCCGCGTCCTCGCCAAGCTCGGCGACTCCGTCACGACCGACCACATCAGCCCCGCGGGTAACATCAAGGCCGACAGTCCGGCCGGCCAGTACCTGCTGGAGCACGGCGTGGCCCGCGGCGACTTCAACTCCTACGGTTCGCGCCGCGGAAACCACGAGATCATGATTCGCGGAACCTTCGCGAACATCCGTCTGCGCAACCAGCTGCTGGACGGCGTCGAGGGTGGCTACACCCGCGACTTCACCGTGGCGGACGCCCCGCAGGCGTTCATCTACGACGCGGCCCAGAACTACCAGGCCGCCGGCACGCCGCTCGTGATCTTCGGCGGCAAGGAGTACGGCTCCGGTTCGTCCCGCGACTGGGCGGCCAAGGGCACCAGCCTGCTGGGCGTCAAGGCCGTCATCGTCGAGAGCTTCGAGCGGATCCACCGCTCGAACCTCATCGGGATGGGCGTCGTTCCGCTGCAGTTCCCGGCCGGCCAGAGCTGGGGCTCGCTCGGCCTGGACGGCACCGAGGTCGTGACCATCACGGGCATCGACGAACTGAACCACGGCACCACGCCGAAGACGGTGCGCGTCACCGCGGCGCCGAGCGCGAACTCCGAGACCGGCAAGCCGACCGTCGAGTTCGACGCGGTCGTCCGGATCGACACCCCGGGTGAGGCCGACTACTACCGCAACGGCGGCATCCTGCAGTACGTGCTGAGGTCGTTGGTCGCCTAAGGCTCCCAGCTCCGCCAGCCGCTGGCGCGTAGACTCGGAACGTTCGAGTTTGCGCGCCAGTGGCAATTTCGGGCGCACGTGCCCAAACGCGAAAGGTGGTATCGATGTCCCTTCTGGAGACGATCACGGGTCCCCGCGACCTCGACGCCCTCTCGAAGGAGCAGCTGGTCCAACTCGCGGCCGAGGTGCGCGAGTTCCTGGTCCGCGAGATCTCCAAGACCGGCGGGCACCTCGGGCCCAACCTCGGCGTCGTCGAGCTGACCATCGCGATCCACCGGGTCTTCGAGTCGCCGCGGGACTCGATCGTGTTCGACACCGGGCACCAGTCCTATGTGCACAAGCTCCTCACCGGGCGCCAGGATTTCAGCAACCTGCGCCAGCTCGGCGGTCTCGCCGGCTACCCACAGCGCTCCGAGTCGGTGCACGACATCGTCGAGAGCTCGCACGCCTCCAGTTCGCTCTCCTGGGCAGACGGGATCTCCCGCGCCTTCGAGATGACCGGCCAGGACGACCGGCACGTCATCGCCGTCGTCGGCGACGGCGCGCTCACCGGCGGGATGACCTGGGAAGCGCTCAACAACATCAGCGACGACAACACCCGGCGCCTGATCATCGTCGTCAACGACAACGGCCGCTCCTACGCGCCGACCATCGGCGGGATGGCGCGGTTCCTCAACACCGTGCGCACGCGCCGCAGCTACCGCAGCCTCTACCTCACCAGCCAGCGGGCCTTCGACCGGCTCGGCGCGCCCGGGCGGGCGCTGTACCGCGGCATGCGCGGCGGACTGCACGGCTTCCTCAGCCGGTTCTCGAACAACGAGGCGCTCTACTCCAACCTCGACATCAAGTACATCGGCCCGGTCGACGGCCACGACATGGAGGCCATGCTCGAGGCGCTGCGCCAGGCCAAGGGATACGGCGCCCCGGTGATCGTGCACGCCATCACCCAGAAGGGCAAGGGCTACGACCCGGCCGTTCAGGATGCCGCCGACCAGTTCCACGCGGTCGGCCAGATCGACCCGGAGACGGGGGAGTCGACCGAATCGGCCGGGGCCCCGTCCTGGACCTCCGTCTTCGCCGACGAGCTCGTGACCCTCGCCACCGCGAACGAACGGCTCGTCGGGATCACCGCCGCCATGCTGCGGCCGACCGGCCTGCACAAGATGGCCGAGCGCTTCCCCGGCCGTGTGCACGACGTGGGCATCGCGGAGCAGCACGCCGTGACATCCGCCGCCGGCCTCGCCTTCGGCGGCCTGCACCCGGTGGTCGCGCTCTACGCGACCTTCATCAACCGCGCCTTCGACCAGGTGCTCATGGATGTCGCGCTGCACAAGGCCGGCGTGACGTTCGTGCTCGACCGGGCCGGTGTGACCGGGCCGGACGGGCCGAGCCACCACGGGATGTGGGACCTCGCGATCCTGCAGGCCGTGCCGGGCATCCGCCTGTCCGCGCCGCGCGACTCGACCCGGCTGCGCGAGGAGCTCGGGGAGGCCGTCGCCGTCGACGACGCCCCGACAGTGGTGCGCTTCCCCAAGGGCAGCGTCGGCATCGAATACGACCAGGTCGAACGGCTGGAGGACGGGGTGGACGTGCTCCACGCCGGCTCCCAGAAGGACGTGCTCATCGTGACCGTCGGCCCGATGGCCGGCATGGGACTCGAGGTCGCCGAGCGGCTCGCCGCCCAGGGCATCGGGGCCACCGTCGTCGACCCGCGCTGGGTCGTCCCGGTGCCGAAGAGCATCATCCGGCTCGCCGCGGAGCACCGGATCGTGGTCAGCATCGAAGACGGCATCCGGGTCGGCGGGATCGGCACGCGCATCCGCCAGGACCTGCGCGAGGCCGGCGTCGACACCGCCGTCACCGAGCTGGGCCTGCCGGACGAGTTCCTCGACCACGGCTCGCGGGCCGAGATCCTCGAACGCGTCGGCCTGACACCGCAGCACATCGCGCGCGACGTCGTCGCCATGGTGCTCGGCAGCAAGATCCCGCACGCCCGCCCGCTGCCAGAGCGCCACACGCCCACCGGTTCGATCCCGGTCTCCCGCCCCCGCCGCGACTGACCAGCCCCGCCCCGCCCGCCTGCCGTGCCGCGGGACCCCGCCCCACGGGATCCCGCGAACCCGCAGTTGTGCGCGTTATACGGCGTGTTTAGCGCGCACAACTGCGTTTTCGCGGGGACGACGGTTTCGCGAACCCGCAGTTGTGCGCGCTAAAGGGCAAGTTTAGGGCGCACAACTGCGGTTTCGCGGGGAGGGGCGGAGCGGGACCTAGGCGGCCGGGGTGGGGGCCGGAGTCGGAGCGGGAGCCGCAGCGCCCACGCCGCGGATCTGCGGGGTGTGGAAGGTGGCGCCGAAGGTCCGCTCGCTGGCGCCCACCCGGTCGAGGTACGGCGTCACCCCGCCCATCTGGGAGGGCCAGTTCGCGCCGAGGATCATGCACAGGTCGATGTCTTCGGCCGCGTGCACGACGTCGTCGTCCAGCATCCGCTTGATCTCGTCGGCCAGGCCGTCCTCGACCCGCTGCTGGATCTCCTCCGCCGTCATCGGCGCCGTGCCGCCGGCGACGATCTTGACGGCGCCCTTGTCGAAGCCCTTGATCTTGCCCTTGGCGTCGCGGTCGAGGACCTTGCCGTACTCGGCGAGCTTGTGCAGGTTCGCGCTTTCGAAGAACCGCTCGGGGAAGGCGGCATGGTGGGTGTCGAGCACGTGTGCGCCGACCTTCAGCCCGACCAGCTCCAGCAGCTGGAACGGGGTCATCGGCAGGCCGAACGGCGCGAGGGCGCCGTCGACGACCTCGAACGGCGTGCCCGTGTCGACGGCGTGCATGGCCTCGCCGAGCAGCTTCGCCAGCAGCCGGTTGACCACGAAGCCGGGGGTGTCCCGGGTGATCACGGCGTTCTTCCGCAGCTTGCCGGCGACGACCATGGCCGTCGAGAGTGTGGCGTCGTTAGTGAGCGGCGTCTTCACGACCTCGATCAGCGGCATGATCGCGACCGGGTTGAAGAAGTGGAAGCCGACGAGCCGCTCGGGGTGGGCGAGCTTCGCGCCGATCTTCTCCACCGACAGGGAGGAGGTGTTGGTGGCCAGGATCGCCTCGGGGGAGATGTGCTTCTCGATCTCCGCGAAGACGTCCTGCTTGACGCCGAGCTCCTCGAACACGGCCTCGATGACCCAGTCGCAGTCGGCGAAGTCCGCCTTGTCCGTGGTGCCGCTGACGAGCGCGCGGAGGCGGTTGGCCTCGTCCGAGGTGATGCGCTTCTTGGCCAGGAGAGTGGCGATCTCGTTGTGGATGTACTCGACGCCCTTGTCGACGCGGGCCTGGTCGAGGTCCGTGATGACCACGGGCACCCGCAGGCGGCGTACGAACAGCAGGGCGAACTGGCTGGCCATCAGGCCGGCGCCGATGACGCCCACCTTGGTGATCGGCCGGGCGAGCGCCTTGTCGGGCGCCCCGGCCGGCCGCTTGGCCCGCTTCTGCACGAGGTTGAAGGCGTAGATGCTGGCCTGCAGCTGGTCGCTGGCGATGAGCTCGGCGAGGGCGTTGTCTTCCCGTTCGAAACCCTCCTCCTTCGTGCCGCTCTTGGCCGCCTTGAGCAGTTCGAGGGCGGCGTAGGGAGCGAGCGCGACGGTGCCGATGCTGGACTCGAGCGATTTGCGGGCGATGCCGATGGCGACATCCCACTTCACCAGGCGCTCGATCTTGTTCGGCCGGTTCGGCAGCTCCACCTTCGTCGTGCCGGCGATGACGCCGCCGGCCCAGGCGATCGAGTTCTCCAGGAATGACACCGAATCGAACATCGCGTCGGCGACGCCGAGCGCGAGAGCGTCGGCGCCCTTGAGCGTGCGGTACTTCAGCGGGTTCTCAATGATGACCTTGAGCGCGTTCTCGATGCCGATCAGGTTCGGCAGCAGGTACGAACCACCCCAGCCGGGGATGAGCCCGAGGGAGACCTCCGGCAGGGCGATCGCCGGCACGGATGCGTCGACGGTGCGGTAATCGGCGTTCAGCGCGATCTCCAGTCCGCCGCCGAGGGCGAGGCCGTTGATGAAGACGAACGAGGGCACGCCCAGGTCGGCCTCCTTGCCGAAGGCGTAGTGGCCGAGTTGCGCCAGCAGCTTGCCGGCCTCCTGCGAGGGGATCTCGCCGACCTTGCTGAGGTCGGCCCCGGCGGCCAGGATGAACGGCTTGCCGGTGATCGCGACGCCGTGGATCTCGCCCCGGCCGGCGCGCGCCCTGAGCACGTCCAGGGTCCCGGCGAACTCCAGCAGGGTGGCGGCGCCGATCGTGTTCGGCCGGGTGTGGTCGCGGCCGTTGTCGAGGGTGACGAGGGCGAGCGTCCGGTTGCCCGAGAGGGGAACGTCGCGCACGAAACTGTGCGTGACGACCTCGTCCCCGGAGAGGGCAAGCAGCGGGGTGAAGTCGAGTGCGGAATAGTCGGTCATCGCTTTTTTGCCTTCCGGTTGAAGTGCGGGTTCTCCCAAATAACGGTGCCGCCCTGGCCCAGGCCGATGCACATGGCGGTGAGGCCGTAGCGCACCTCGGGGTGAGCCTCGAACTGGTGCGCGAGCTGGTTCATCAGGCGAACGCCCGACGAGGCGAGCGGATGCCCGATGGCGATCGCGCCCCCGTACTCGTTGACGCGCGGATCGTCATCGTCGATGCCGAAGTGGTCGAGGAACGAGATGACCTGCACGGCAAACGCCTCGTTCAGCTCGAACAGGCCGATGTCGGTGATCGCGAGGCCGGCCTTGCGCAGCGCCTTCTCGGTCGACGGGACCGGGCCGAGGCCCATGACCTCGGGCTCGACGCCAGCGAACGCGAAGCTGACCATCTTCATCTTGACCGTGAGGCCGAGCTCCTTGGCGGCGTGGCCGCTGGCGAGCAGGCAGACCGCGGCGCCGTCGTTGAGTCCGGAGGCGTTGCCGGCGGTGATCCGCCCGTGCGGGCGGAAGGGCGTCCGGAGGGCGGCCAGGCCCTCCATGGTGGTCTCCGGGCGTGGTGCCTCGTCCTGCGTGGCCAGCCCCCAGCCGGCTTCGCTCCGGGTGGCCACGGGGATCAGGTCGGGCTGGATCTTGCCCGCGGCGTACGCGGCGGCCACCTTCTGCTGGCTGCGAAGCGCGAACCGGTCCGAGCGTTCCTTCGTGTACGAGGGGAACCGGTCGTGGATGCGTTCGGCCGTCGCGCCCATGACGAGCGCGTCCTCGCTCACCAGCCGCTCGGACAGGAAGCGCGGGTTCGGGTCGGCATTGGCGCCCATCGGGTGGCGGCCCATGTGCTCCACCCCGCCGGCGATGGCGAGGTCGTAGGCCCCGTAGCCGATCGCCGAGCCCATCGTGGTCACGGATGTCATCGCACCGGCGCACATCCGATCGATCGCGAATCCGGGGACGGACTTCGGCAGCCCGGCCAGGAGCGCGGCAGTGCGTCCGAGGGTCAGGCCCTGGTCGCCCGTCTGGGTCGTGGCGGCGATGGCCACATCGTCGATCCGGTCGCCGGGCACGGAGGGATTCCGCTCCAGCAGGCCGATCATGGCCTTCACCACCAGGTCGTCGGCCCGGGTATTCCAGTACATGCCCTTTTCACCGGCGCGTCCGAACGGGGTGCGAACCCCATCCACAAAGACGACTTCTGCTCTCTCGGCCACAATGCCTCCATCAATCAGCTCAGGTCTGATCCGATCCTATGGGGGCGTCAATTTGCCGACGGAATCCTTTGACTCTTCCTACGAATCGGACTCGGAGGGCAGGTCGATCGTTTGGCGAACCTCGACAAAGGCATCGGCAATCAGTTGTGCGGTTGCGTCAATCTGCCAGGCGCGCGCACCGAGCTCGCCGAGAGCGAAACCGATGGAATCCGGGGTCACCGGCTCGGGCGGGGCCCAGGCGACCCGGCGCAGGAAATCGGGGGTGAGCAGGTTTTCCAGCGGAATCGCCAGCTCTTCGGAGACGGCGGTCAGGGCGGCGCGCGCCGCCTTGAAGCGCACGTCGGCCTCTGGATTGCGTTCGGCCCAGGCCCGGGGCGGCGGCAGGGTGTCGGTGCTGGCCTTGAGCGCGGGCAGGTCGGATGTGGTCGCGCCGGCCTGGATCGCGGCCCACCACCGGTCCAGTTCGCTGCGGCTGGCCCGGCCGCTGAATTCGCGCAGGTCGGCCAGGGCCTGGCGGCTCTCCGGCATCACCCGGGCCGCGGCCACGAGGGACGCGTCGGGCACGAGCCGGCCGGGGGAGACATCGAGTCGCTGGGCGAGCGCGTCCCTGGCGAGCCAGAGTTCGCGGGCGACCGCGAGGTTGCGCTGGCCGCGGATGGAATGCACGCCCGACAGCCGGCGCCACGGGTCGGTCCGGGCGGCCTTCGTTTCCCGCGCGAGCACGGCGGCGAATTCCTCGGCGGCGATGTGGGTCTTGTCGGCCTCGACCAGCAGCTCGACCATCCGGTCGCGCAGGTCGGGCAGCAGCTCGACGTCGAGCGCCGCATAGACGAGCCACGCCTCGGGGAGCGGCCGGGTCGACCAGTTGGCCGCCGAATGCTCCTTGGCGAGGTGGATGCCGAGGAGTTCCTCGACGACGGTGCCGAGGCCGACGCGGGGGAGGCCGAGGAGCCGGGCGGCAAGTTCCGTGTCGAACATGCTGACCGGGTCAAGGCCCACCTCGCGAAGGCAGGCGAGGTCCTGGCTGGCGGCGTGCAGGATCCACTCCTCGTCCAGGAGGGCCTCGTTGAGTTCGCTGAAGTCCCCAACGGCGGGCGGGTCGAAGAGGAAGGTGCCGGCATCACGCCGGTAGATCTGGATCAGGTAGGCGCGCTGGGAGTAGGTGAAGCCGGATGCCCGTTCGGCGTCGATGCCGATCGGCCCGGTGCCGCCGGCCAGGGCCTCGATCGCGCTGAAGTAGGCCTCCCGCGATTCGATGACATCGTGATCAGCCACGTTTTGCCCGGCGCGACGACAACGTGCTGACTCCTTCTCCGCCGACGGGGGGAAGACCGGCGAGCATGCAGAGCAGCTCGCCCCAGCCTTCGACATGGGCGGTGAGGTTGTGGTCCAGGGGGGTCCACGAGGCGCGCAGTTCGATCTGGGCGCCGTCGCCCTGCTTGGCGAGTTCGCCGAAGCCGGAGGAGATGATCTTGGTGGCGGTGCCGGATGCCGCGGTGTACTGCGCCCCGCGGGCGTCCAGGGCGTCGACGAGCCAGGCCCAGGCCACCTCGGCCAGGAACGGGTCCAGGCCGATGTCGGTCTCGAGCGGAGCCTGTGCGAAACAGACCACCCGGAAGCGTCCGCCCCAGGCCTCGGGCTCGTCGGGGTCGTAGAGCAGGATGAACCGGCCGGTGCCGAGGTCGGAGTCGCTGCCGTGCCGGACGGGACGCACGTCGGCGGCCAGCGCGACGGCGTGCGGGGCCAGGCTGCCGGGAGCGGGGATCTCGGTCACGATGAGTTCGGCTCGGCTGTGTGCGCGCCGAATCGCGTCGAGCGCTGCGGCAAATTCCGGTGGAAGCGTTTGCCTGTCCTCTGTTTCGGGCACGTTTGCAGACTAGAGTTTTTTTCGGGCGCTGTCTGCGAGGCACGCCGACCGGTTCGGAGGTGCAGGTGACCAGACACAGCCCGTCCGGACGCGGCCCGACCGGACGCCACCCGGGCACGGCCCTGCTCGTCGCCGGCCTGGCCCTGGCCGGCACCGTCGCGCTGGCGGCCGCTACCGCGAGCGTGCTCTCCGCCGTCATGGCCCGCCGGATCGTCACACCGGCGACCAAACGCGAGCAGGACACCCGCATCCTCGGCGTCGACCTCGAGGCCGGCACGATCACCCTGCAGACCACCCCCGATACCGTGCTTCGGGGCGAGTACAGCCTCTGGTTCACCGACGAGACCGGGCACGCACGGGTGGGCGAGATCATCCGGAGCGACGCCGACGGCGTCACCCGCCGGCTCACCGCCGTCGACTTCGGGGACCTGGCGGGCGCGCGGCTCGGTCGGCTGGCCGGCTACCACTTCCTCAGCCCCGCGGACCTCGGCTTCCCGTTCGAGGATGTCGTCATCCCGACCGGGCTCGGCGACGCGCCGGCCTGGCTGATCCCCGCGGCGGAGCCCGACGGCCGCTGGGTGATCCAGGTGCACGGCCGGGGCGTGCAGCGCGCGGAAACCCTGCGTGCCGTGCCGGCCTTCCGGGAGGCGGGCTACACCTCGCTGCTCGTGTCGTACCGCAACGACCGGGAGGCGCCCGCCAGCCTCGACGGCCGCTACGGGCTGGGCGACACCGAATGGCTGGACGTGGAGGAGGCCATCGGCTTCGCCCGGAGCCGGGGGGCGACCAGCGTCGTGCTGATGGGCTGGTCGATGGGCGGCGCCATCGCCCTGCACGCGGCAAGCCGCACCGAGCACCGGGACATCCTGGCCGGCGTCGCGCTCGATTCCCCGGTCGTCGACTGGGCCGATGTCGTGAGCTTCCACGGAGAGGCGCTCGGGTTCCCCGCGCCGATCATGGCCGGGGCGATGAGGGTGATGGGGCAACGCTGGGGCGGACTGCTCACCGGCCAGGCGAGCCCGATCGACTTCCGGCGGCTGGATGTCGTGGCCAGGGCCGATGAGCTTTCCCTGCCGATCCTGCTGATGCACAGCGACGACGACGGCTACGTGCCGTCGGCCGGCTCACGGGCCCTGGCGCTGCGCCGGCCCGACCTCGTGACCTTCGTCCCGTTCACCATCGCCCGGCACACCAAGCTGTGGAATTACGACCCGGAGGGCTGGAACCGGGCCATCAGGCAGTGGCTGGACGCGCTCGCTCCCAGCGGGCATACGTCGCCCCCGCATCATCCACCAGCAGCTGGCGAAGACTAAACCGAGTGGACCCGTCGCCGGCGGAGTCGGGCAGCGCGGCATCGAGCAGCGGGGAGTCGAGCAGCGGTCGGCCGCCCAGCGTCACCTGTGGGCTCGTCGACAGGCAGAACTCGTCGACGACGTCCGCCGCGAAGAGCCGACCCGCGAGCACCGGGCCGCCCTCGCAGACGATCCGGCCGAGGCCCCGGTCGGCCAGGGCGTGGAGGATCGCCGCCACCTTGATCTCGCCGCCCTCGTCGTCGAGGGGCACGATCGTCGCCCGGGTCCCCGCGGAGGCCCGGGCGCGTTCGAGGCCGCTTCGGGCGCACAGGACGAGCACCGGATGCCCCGCCGCGTCGACCGGCCGGGCGTCGAGTCGGTGCCCGCTGAGGTCGCCGCTGGAGGTGACGACGGCCAGGGCCGCCTTCGCGGGCACGACGTACCCCTCTGCGCGCACACTGCCCGCGCCGACGAGGACGACATCGGACAACTCCCGGATGACGCCGAGGATTCGCCGGTCGAGCCGGCTGGTCAGCGTGTTGGACGTGCCGTCGTCGCCGGTCGCACTGCCGTTGAGGCTCGCGATCATGTTGACGCGCAGGTACGGACCGTCGCCGCGGCCGTAGTGGGCCAGGAGCCAGTCGCGGCCGGCCGCCTCCATCCCGTCCAGCGTCGGCGCGGGGGCGCCGGCCTCGGGCGGGAAGACCCGGGTGAGGCTCACGCAGCCGCCAGCGCCCGCAGCTGGCGCTTGGTCCGGGCGAGCATGGCCGTCATCCCGCGCATCCGCAGCGGCGAGACGGCCCTGGTGATCCCGAGGGAGCTCGGGTAGTCGTCGGGCACGGCCAGCGCCTGCTCCACGGTCAGCCCCTCGACGCCCTGGCCGATGATCGACACGAAACCCCGGGTCGTCGGCGATTCGCGGGGCGCGGTGGCGTGCAGGTGCACGGCGCCCGCCTCGTCCACCTCGACGAAGATATAGACCGGGGACTGGCATTCGACCACTCGCTCGAGCAGGTCAGGGTGGTCCGCGAATCGCTCGGGCAGCTCGGGCAGCTCGTCGGCGAACTCGAGCAGGAGGAGGAGGCGGTCCTTCTCCTCGAGTTCGAGGAACCCGTCCCGGATCTCCGCCAGCTGCTGCGGCAGCTCCACCGCGGCCATCAGCGTGCCATCGGAGCGGCGCCCGGCTCGGTGCCGAGGACGATCGGAACCCGGATGGCGTTGCCCCACTCGGTCCAGGAACCGTCGTAGTTGCGCACGCCCGGGAAGCCGAGCAGGTGGGTGAGGACGAACCAGGTGTGGCTGGACCGCTCGCCGATGCGGCAGTAGGCGATCACGTTATCGCCCTCGGCCAGGCCGGCCTCCTCGCGGTAGATCGCGTCGAGTTCGTCCCGGGGGCGGAAGGTGGCGTCTGGCGCAGCGGCGCGGGCCCACGGCACGGAGACGGCCGAGGGGATGTGCCCGCCGCGGAGGGCGCCTTCCTCCGGGTAGGCCGGCATGTGGGTGCGTTCGCCGCTGTACTCCTCGGGGGAGCGCACGTCGATCAGCGGGTTTCCGAAGTGGGCGAGCACGTCGTCCTTGAACGCGCGGACCGGGGCGTCGTCGCGGGGGACGACCGGGTAGTCCGCGCTCTTTTTCACGACCGAGGTGTCCCGGGTCAGGTCGCGGCCCTCGGCGACCCACTTGTCGCGGCCGCCGTCGAGCAGGCGCACGTCCTCGTGGCCGAAGAGGGTGAACACCCAGAGGGCGTAGGACGCCCACCAGTTGCTCTTGTCGCCGTAGACGACGATGGTGGAGTCGCGGGAGATGCCCTTGGAGCCCATCATGGCGGCGAATTCCTCGCTGCCGATGAAATCGCGTTCGACCGGGTCGTTGAGGTCGGTGTGCCAGTCGATCTTGACCGACCCGGGGATGTGCCCGGTTTCGTAGAGCAGCACGTCCTCGTCGGACTCGACGACGACGAGCCCGGGCGTGCCGAGGTGCTTCTGCAGCCATTCGGTGGAGACGAGGCGCTCCGGGTGGGCGTACGCGGTGAACTTCGGGGACGGATCGAGTTCAACGGACATGGGGAACCTCCGGGAGGGCGACTGACGCGGCGCGAGCTAGGGATTGTGTGCGGATTAGGCTTGTCACCTGCCCACACGTTAAATCTACGCGGTGTGGGCGCAGACCGCATCGCGGTGATCGCCACAGGGTTCGCCGCGGTGATCGCTCCAGAGAAGAAACGGGTGTTCCCCCATGGCCCCAGAGGCCCAGCGCCAGGCCCTTCGGCTCGTCGACCGATCCCCGAGCATCACCGGGGCCGAGATCGTCGCCGAGCTGGTTCCCCCGCCGCAGTTCGAGCACGCCTCGTTCGAGTCCTACCGGCCGGACCTGAACTTCCCGTCCCAGCTCGAGGCCGTCGAGCGGTTGAACTCGTTCGCCCAGGCCTGGCGTTCGCAGCGCCCCAGCGGATTCTTCTCCCGCACCCGGAAGCCCAAGGACGACCTGCCGGGGATCTACCTGGACGGCGGCTTCGGCGTCGGCAAGACCCACCTGCTCGCCGCGCTCTGGCACACGGCCCCCGGTCCCAAGTACTTCGGCACGTTCATCGAGTACACCGCGCTCGTCGGCGCGCTCGGCTACGCCAACACGGTGAAGCAGCTCCGGGGCGCCAGGCTGATCTGCATCGACGAATTCGAACTCGACGACCCGGGCGACACGATGGTGATGACGCGGCTGCTCGGGGAGCTCGTGGCCACCGGCACCCGGGTGGCGGCCACCTCCAACACGCCCCCGAACTCCCTCGGCGAGGGCCGGTTCGCCGCGGTGGACTTCCTCCGCGAGATCCAGGCCATGTCCGCGAACTTCGAGACCGTCCGGATCGACGGTCTCGACTACCGCCGCCGCGACACCGCGGGCAACGCCGTCGCGGTTCCGGACGAGTCGCTCCGCCACATGGTCGGAACGCTGCTCGAGCGCGGGTCGCGCGTGACCGACGACGGCTTCGGAGCTCTGATCCGGCACCTCGGCACGGTGCATCCGTCGAAGTACATCAAGATGATCCAGGCGGTCGACGTCATCGCCCTGACCGACGTGTTCCTGCTGACCGACCAGACGGATGCCCTGCGCCTGGTGGCCTTCATCGACCGGGTCTACGACGCCGAAATCCCGATCATCGCCAGCGGCCTGCCGCTCGGCGAGGTCTTCGACGCCGAGATGATGGCCGGCGGATACCGGAAGAAGTACCTGCGTGCCCAGTCGCGCATGGTGGCGCTGACGACGGGGGAGTTGCCGCCGCACGCCGATTGATTCGGCGAAACACGCTATTTACGCACGGGCCTCGCGCGTAACCGGCCCGAAACACTGCGGTAGGGCCGGCGAAACCTCGGCGTCGCAGACTGATGCCGTACCCGAGTCCTGGCCGCCGATCACCTGCGTTCATTTTTGGACCTCGCGGTGCACCCTGCAAACATTCGAGAGGTGTGAGGACAATCTATGGACACGGGAAGCATTGCATGGGGGATCACAGCAACCGCGCTGGTGCTGTTTATGACTCCGGGAGTCGCGTTCTTCTACGGCGGACTGGTGAAGGCGAAGAGCGTCGTCAGCATGATGATGATGAGCTTCGGGGCACTGGGGCTGATCAGCGTGCTGTGGATCCTCTACGGCTTCAACATGAGCGCCGTCGACGGTCCGCTGCAGTTCGCGGGTAACCCGTTCTCGGACTTCGGCCTCGCCGCCCTCGCCTCAGGGGAGAGCGGGAACACCGACCTGCTCGGCGCGACCTACGGCGCGACCTTCGCCATCATCACCGTCGCGCTGATCTCGGGCGCCGTCGCCGACCGGGCCAAGTTCGGCTCCTGGATGATCTTCGCCGGGATCTGGGCCACTCTCGTCTACTTCCCCGTTGCGGCCTGGGTCTGGGGCGGCGGCTGGATCATGAGCCTCGGTGAAACCCTCGGCCTCCCCGGCGTCATCGACTACGCCGGCGGTACCGCGGTGCACATCAACGCCGGCGCGGCGGCCCTGGCCCTCGCCCTGGTCCTCGGCAAGCGCGTCGGCTTCCAGAAGGGCATCACCAAGCCGCACAACGTTCCGCTCGTCCTGATCGGCGCGGCCGTGCTCTGGTTCGGCTGGTTCGGCTTCAACGCCGGAGCGGAATGGCTGAACGGCCTCGAGAACGTCGGCATCATCGTCATCAACACCTTCGGTGCGACCGCGGCCGCGATCCTCGGCTGGATGATCGTCGAGAAGTTCAAGGACGGCAAGGCCACCTCGGTGGGAGCCGCCTCCGGAGCCGTTGCCGGCCTGGTCGCGATCACCCCGGCCTGCGCGAACCTCGAGCCCGGCTGGGCGCTCCTCCTCGGCGCGATCGCCGGCGCCGTGTGTGCCCTCGCGATCGAACTGAAGTTCAAGCTCGGCTTCGACGACTCCCTCGACGTCGTCGGCATCCACCTCATCGGCGGCGTGATCGGCACCCTGTACCTGGGCTTCTTCGCTATGGGCACCGGCCTCTTCACCGGCGGCGACCTCGGCCAGCTGGCCGTGCAGGCGATCGCGGCCTTCTCGGTCCTCGTCTACTCGTTCATCGTGGCGTACATCCTCGGCCTGGCGATCGAGAAGACCATCGGGTTCCGGATCAAGAGCGAAGACGAACTCGCCGGGATCGACACGATCGTGCACGGCGAGGAGGGCTACGCCCTCGACCGGGTCTAGCAACTCCCGTCCAGCGAATGTCCGCGCGGCCAAATAGGCCGCGCGGACAACTGGTTAATAGCCGTCCCGGCCCCGGATGTCTACCCCCTCCCACCGAGGGTTCGGGTGGGTCACACTGGTGGAACTGGCGGTGGACCCGAACACCGTGAGAATCCCCGTCAAGGATCCGGATCAGTCCGGTCCCTTGACGGGATTTTTTGCGTTATCGGGGGATCCGGACCAGCCGGCCCGGTCTGCCGAAAGTCGCCGTTTCCGCCGAGAGTCGCCGTTGCGGCGGGGATTCTCGGCAGGAACGGCGACTCTCGCGGGGTGAGGGGGAGCGGCGAGGGTGCGTGGGTCCCGCGGGGATGCGCGGCGTGCGGGGTGCGCCGGGGCGGTTCCGGTGATTGTCCTCCACAGGTCCTGGCAGCGCGAGGTTATCCACAAGGGCCGGTCAGGGGCTGTTTACGGGCCGTGGAATGTCGGTGGTTCGCCGTACCGTTGGCGTATGAAAACCAACAAGGAACCACCCGGTCGGGCCCTCCCGGCCGGCCCGAACCCGGGCACCGACCCGGGTGCCGGCCCGGGCACCGACCCGGGTGTCGCCCCCGATCCTGGCCCGCTGACACCGACAGCTGTCCACTTGGAGGAGCTCGGCGTCCTGATCGACGAGGTCACCGCGATCGACCGGGCGATGGCGGTCCAGGCTGCGGCCCGGGTGGTCGCGATCGAGGCCGCCCGGGTCTGCAGCGAGCGGGAGCTCGGCGGCAGCGCATTCGGCCCCGCCCTGACCCGCCGGTCGCTGGTGGCCGAGCTGGCCTGCGCGTTGCGGATCCCGGCGTCGACCGCGTCTGGCCTGCTGGAGAGCAGCCGGGCCCTGGTCCACGACCTGCCCGACACCCTCGCGGCCCTGGCCGCCGGGCAGATCGGCTACCGGCAGGCGATCATCCTGGCCAACGAGACCGCCGGCCTACCGGCCGAGGCGGCCAGGCGGCTGGAGCAGGAGGCGTTGCCGTCAGCCGGCCGGTTGACGGCGGCCCAGTTCGAAAGGAAGACGAAGAAGCTGCGGGAACGGATCGATCCGGGCTCGATCACCGCCCGGCACCTGCGAAGCGTGGCCTTCCGGGCTGTGCGGTTCGACCCGGCCCGGGACGGGATGGCCTGGCTCAGCGCCTACCTGCCCGCTTCGGACGCGCTCGGGGTCTACAACCAGGTCACCGACCGGGCGATCAAATTACAGGGGCCGGAGGAGCCGCGCACGCTCACCCAGTTGCGCGCGGACGTGCTCCGGGGCCTGCTCCTGGACCCCGCCTGCACGACGAGATGCACCGAGACCGGATGCACCGAGTCCGGCTGCGCCGACCTCGGCTGCACGGCGAAGGCCGGCGCGGCCGGCGCAGACCCGCTGAGCGGGCTCCGGCCGAACCTGCTCGTGACCGTCCCGATGCTCACTCTGCTCGGTGTGACGGAGGAGCCGGGCAATCTCGACGGGTACGGGCCGATCGATCCGGACACGGCCCGGGCGCTGGCGGCGAAGTGCCCGAGCGCGGTGCGGATCCTCACCCACCCCGAGACCGGCGCGGTGCTCTCGGTCGGCCGGGACCGGTACACGATCCCCGCGTCGCTCCGCACGATGCTACAGGTGCGCGACGGCACCTCCCGGCACCCCGGGTGCAGCCGGGCGGCCAGCCGCTCCGACATCGACCACGGCCTCGACTGGGCGTTCGGCGGACGGACCGACCACAACAACCTCGCCCACCTGTGCCCCGCCAGCCACGCCCTCAAGCACGAGGCCGGCTGGAAGGTCAGCCAGGCCACCGACGGAACAGGCACCCTGACCTGGACCACCCCGACCGGGCACACTTACGTGACCGAGCCGGAGACCCTCATCGGCACCGCGATCAGCGCCGAACTACGACAGGAAGTTGTGGGTGAGGAAAACTCAGGAGCGGCATAGCGTCTACCCCCTAAGGGGGACATCTCGACCCCCTCGATGGGGGGTTTGACCCCCCTTGACCGGGTGCCAACGCCCCCAAGAGACTGTGGGCCTTGGCAGGGACCCGAAGCCTGCCATACCCGGAGGACCCCATGCAGGTTTCAGGCGGCAGCCCCATTCGCGCACGCTTTTTCTCCGGGGGCCGCACTCGCGCCCGGCTCGCCGTGATCGCCACGCTCGCGCTGGTGCTCGGGCTGCTGGGCGCCCCGCCAGCGTTCGCGTCGACCGCGAACAGCGCTGTCTTCTCGGGCGGCACCGGGACGGTGTCGGTCGGGGGAGTCCTCTACGCCAGGCAGGGCGGCGCGCTGACACTGACCGTCACCACGAGCAGCGACACGAAATGCGTCGAGGTCGTCGGCGCGTTCGCCGCCGGCGACATGTCGGCGACAGGGAAGACAAGCTGGACGTTCACCACGACCGCCGGCGCGGGAAACGGAAGCCAAACGGTGACCGCCGCCGCCTCACCAAACGTCAACGCGCAAGGCAAATGCACCGGCCCGTCGAGTTCGGCCCAGGGCTCGTACACGCTCGACAACACCGGACCGGTTGTGACCGCGGCCCTTGCCCCGGCGCCCAATGCGGCCGGCTGGAACAAGGCGAACGTCGGAATCACCTGGTCCGCGAGCGACGCCGGCTCCGGCATGTCATCGGCACCCACGCCCTCGACGGACTCTGTCAACGCGAACACGGCAATCATCGGCACCGTCAAGACAGCCACCGCAGCCGACCGGCTGGGCAACGCCGGGAACGGATCCGTGACCGTAAAGCTCGACAAGACCGCGCCATCCATCGACGCGAGCCGCAGCCCAGCGGCCAACGGCGCCGGCTGGAACAACACCAACGTCACCGTCGGATTCACCTGCGCTGACACACTTTCCGGAATCAAGACCTGCACCGGCGGCGGGTCCGTCGTGCTCTCCGCCGAGGGCGCGAACCAGTCCGTCCCCGGGACCGCCGTCGACAACGCCGACAACACCAACACCTCGGGCGTGACCGGCATCAACATCGACAAGACGGCGCCGTCACTGACGGGCGCTCCAACCACCCAGCCCAACGGTGCCGGCTGGTACCGCGGAGACGTCTCCATCGACTGGACCGCTACCGACGCGCTGTCCGGCCTCGCCGGCGCCGCCCCCGCGTCCGGCACGATCTCGGGCGAGGGAACGGGACTGACCATCGGCGCCAGCGTGGGCGACCTGGCCGGCAACATCCGCAACGCCACGAGCCCGGCCGTCAGGATCGACCGGACGCCGCCGACGACCGGCATCAGCGGAACCTCGAACATCTGGACCAACGGAAACGTCACCGTGTCCTTCTCCCCGGGTGACAACCTCTCCGGCGTCGCATCCACCTCGTATGCCGTCGATGGAGGCCCGGCGCAAAGCGGCACCGGCTTCACGCTCGCCGCCGAGGGCGACCACATCGTGACCTTCCACAGCACTGACGTCGCCGGGAACGTCGAGGAGACGCGCACCGCGCACGTCAAGATCGACAAAACCGCACCCACCATCGGCCACACCTTCGCGCCGGTCGGCTACAGCGACGGCGCCTGGACGAACGCGGACGTCACCGTGACCTTCCTCTGCACCGACTCGGGATCCGGCATCGCCGGCTGCACAGCACCGGCCACCCTGAGCACCGAGGGGGCGTCGCAGCAGGTTGTCGGAACCGCCACCGACAACGCCGGCAACTCCGCCGGAAACACCGCCGTCGTCAGCATCGACAAGACGCCGCCGACGGTCTCCGCCGGCGCCGACCGCGCACCGAACGGCGCGGCCTGGTACCGCGACGACGTCACGGTGTCCTTCGAAGCCGCAGACTCCCTCTCCGGAATCGCGAGTTCGCCCGCGGCCACGGTCCTGGGCGAGGGGGAGAACCAGTCGGCCTCCGGCACGGCCACCGACGCCGCGGGCAACAGCGCGAGCGCCGAGCTCACCGGCATCAACGTCGACAAGACCGCGCCCGTTCTCACGGCCTCCTTCCCGGCCGGCTGGCACACCGATGATGTGGCCGTCGACTGGACCTGCACCGACGCGCTCTCCGGGGTCGCGACGCCGCCCACCGACGACGTGGTCGACGGCGAAGGGAACGACCTGGTCTCCACCCGCTCCTGCACCGATGTGGCCGGCAACACGGCCACGAAGACCGTCAGCGGGATCACCATCGACCGCACCGCCCCGACGACCGGCGCGAGCGTCCCCGCGCCGCTGGCCAGCGGCTGGTACGCGGACGACGTCACCGTCACCCTGAGCGCCCAGGACGCCCTGTCCGGGATCGACGTGACCTACTACAGCGTTGATGGCGGTGACGCGCAGGCCTACGTCGGCTCGTTCCTGTTCACAACGCGCGGCACGCACAGCATCGCCTTCTGGAGCGTCGATGTGGCCGGTAACCTCGAGGCCAGGATCGGCAACGAAATCACGGTGAAAATCGACGGTGCACCCCCGATCACCACGGTGATCAACCCGATCTCACCGGCCAGCGGATGGTTCGTGACGAGCGGCATTCCGGTCGCCTTCGACGCGACCGACGTCGAATCAGGCATCGCCGCCACCTACTATTCGATCGATGGCGGCCCCACCCTCGCCTACGGCCAGCCGTTCGAGACCCAGCTGGCCGTCGGTTCGCACAGCATCACGTACTGGAGTGTCGACCTGGCCGGCAACGCCGAGACTGCACGGTCGACGACAGTCTGGGTCGACACGGTCCGACCGACGATCACCGGCGAGGCCTCCCCGGCCGCCAACGGCTTCGGCTGGAACAACACCGCGGTGGACGTGACGTTCAGCTGCACGGATGCCGTCTCCGGCATCGACCCGGACGTCGCCTGCGGCCCCGACGTCTCCCTCGGCGCCGAGGGCGCGGACCAGCTGGCCGAGGGAGTCACGGCGGACATCGCCGGGAACACCAACTCGGCCACGGTCGGCCCGATCCGCATCGACAAGACCCCGCCGACCCTCTCCGGTGCGGCCACGACCACCGCCAACGGGGCCGGCTGGTACCGGGGCGACGTGACCATCGACTGGACCGGCGCCGACCTGCTGTCCGGCATCGAGGACCAGGCGGCCGACAGCGTCATCACCGGCGAGGGCGCCGACCTCGGCGCCTCCGCGATCGTGTCCGACCGTGCCGGGAACGAGACGTCCGCAACGGTGAGCGGCGTGAAGATCGACCGCACCGCGCCGGTCATCGAGGGACAGGCGACCACCGAGCCCAATGCCGCCGGCTGGTACCGGGGACAGGTCACCGTCGACTTCACCTGCAGCGACCTCTTGTCCGGGGTTGCGGTCTGCCCCACCAGCGAACTGGTCAGCGGTAACGGCCCCCAGCAGAGCGTCACCAGCGGGCCGGCCACCGACCAGGCCGGCAACGACGCCGCCGGCCTGACCGTCGGCGACATCAACATCGACGCCACCGCCCCGAGCAGCTCGGCCGACAACCAGTGCACCGAGGTGAGCGGCTGGTGCAAGGGCCAGACGGCCACCGTCGTGCTCAGCGCCGAAGACCAGGCCGGGCTCTCCGGCGTCCGGGAGATCCACTACGCGATCGGCAACGCCGCCGTGCAGGTGGCCGCCGGGTCTGCCGCGACCGTCACCGTTCCCCTCAGCGGCAGCGGATCGGGCACCGTCAGCTACTGGGCCGTCGACAACGCCGGCAACGCCGAAACCGCGAACACCGTCGACCTCAAATGGGACAACATCGCCCCGACGGTGTCCCACACCCTCTCGCCCGTGCCGAACGCAAGCGCCTGGAACAGGAGCGACGTCACGGTGACCTTCGAGGCCACCGACGACGATCCCGGATCCGGCGTGGCGAGCGTGACGGCCCCGGTGACCGTCGACGCCGAGACCCCGCAGGCGGGCCTTCTCGTCTCCGGCTCCTCGGAGGACACCGCAGGCAACGTCGGCACCGACGCGGTCACGGTCCGGCTCGACAAGACGGCGCCTGGCATCATCGGCGGGATCGCCTCCGGGACCGCCGGCGCCAACGGCTGGTACCTCGGACCGGTGGCGGTGCACTTCGACTGCTCCGACGCCCTCTCCGGCGTCGCTTCCTGCCCCGACGACGTGACACTCACCGGCAACGGCACCAACACGGCGGGCGGCACGGCAACCGACATCGCGGGCAACACGGCCGAAGACACCGTGGCCGGCATCCGCATCGACCAGGAGGTTCCGACCACGGGCGCGAGCCTGTCCGGTACCCACTCCAACGGCTGGTACACCGGCGTCGTGTCGGTGACCCTCGAGGGCCTGGACGCGGTGTCCGGAATCGCTACGACCTTCTACCGCCTCGACGGCCAGGACGCGGAGGAGTACACCGCCCCGTTCGCCGTCGGCGGCCAGGGCACGCACACCGTGACGTTCTGGAGCAGAGACGTCGCCGGCAACGCCGAGGGCGCCAACACGCTCACCTTCCTGGTGGACCGCGTCGCCCCCGTGACGACGGTGGTCAACCCGGATGCCCCCGCGTCCGGCTGGTTCCTGACCGGCGCCGTTCCCGTCGAACTCTCGGCGACCGACTCCGGGTCCGGCGTCGCCGCGACCTACCTCACGATCGACGACGGCCCCGCCCTCGCCTACGGCCAGCCCCTGCTGACCGACCTGGCCACCGGCCGCCACACCGTCACCTACTGGAGCGTCGACCAGGCCGGCAACACTGAGGCGAAGCGGGACCTGTCCGTGGACGTGGACGACGTGAAGCCGTCGATCGCCGGCGCGGCCAGCCCCGTCGCCAACGGCTTCGGCTGGAACAACACCGACGTGGACGTGACCTTCACCTGCGCCGACGCTGACTCCGGCGTCGCCGGCTGCGGGCCGAACAGCCCCGTCGCCAACGAGGGAGCCGGCCAGCTGGTGTCCGGGACGTCGGCCGATGTCGCCGGCAACACTAACTCGGCCACGGTCGGTCCGATCAGCGTCGACAAGACCGCGCCGACGCTCTCCGGCACCCCCACGACCGGTCCGAACGGCGCCGGCTGGTACCAGGGCGACGTGACGATCGGCTGGACCGGCATCGACGGCCTGTCCGGGATCGCCCAGCAGCCTGCGGACAGCCTGCTCACCGGCGAAGGAGCGGACCTCGGCGCCTCGGCTGACGTGGCCGACCGCGCAGGGAACGAAAAGCACGCGATGGTGACGGGCATCCGGATCGACCGCACCGCCCCGGTGCTCGAAGGCCAGGCGACCACGCAGCCCAACGCCGCCGGCTGGTACCAGGGCCAGGTCACCGTGGGCTACGCCTGCACCGACGCTCTGTCCGGAATCGCCCTGTGCCCGACAAGCCGGGTGGTCAGCGGCAACGGTGCCGGGCAGAGCGTCACCAGCGACCCGGCCACCGACAATGCCGGCAACGACAGTGCGGTCCTGACCGTCGGCGGCATCAACATCGATGGTCTGGCCCCCGACACCACGGCCGACAACCAGTGCAGCCGGACCAACGACTACTGCACCGGCGACCACGCGACGGTCGTGCTCAGCGCGGTCGACCAGGCGGGGCTGTCCGGGGTCCGGGAAATCCACTACACGGTCGACGGCGGCGACCCGCAGGTCGCAGCCGGCTCGACTATCACGCTCAGCGTGCCGCTGGCCGGAAGCGGCACGGGCACCGTGAGCTACTTCGCCGTCGACAACGCCGGCAACCGGGAGACAGCCGGCGGAGTCGCCCTCAAGTGGGACAACATCGCCCCGACGGTCTCCCACGTGCTCTCGCCCCTGCCCAACGGCAACGACTGGAACAAGAGCGACGTCACCGTCACCTTCTCGGCCCGGGACGACGACGCAGGCTCCGGCCTGGTGGCCTCGTCCATCACGGCGCCGGTGAGCGTCGGCATCGAGACGCCCGTGACGGGGCTCACGATCCAGGGCCAGGCCCAGGACACCGCCGGCAACATCGGCCGGGATTCGGCCACGGTGAAGCTGGACAAGACCGCGCCGACCATCACGGCCACGATCGTCAGCGGCACCCAGGGCGCCAACGGCTGGTACACCGGGCCGGTCACGGTGCGGTTCGGCTGCGCCGACGCCCTCTCCGGGATCACCGCCTGCCCGGCCGACGTGACGCTGACCGACAACGGGACCAACACGGTCACCCGCACGGTGTCCGACAATGCGGGCAACACGGCCGCCGCCACCCTGTCAGGCATCAGGATCGACTCCTCCGCGCCGACCATCACCAACGTCAACGTGGCCGGCGGGTTCTACCTGCTCGGCTCTGCCCCGGCCGCGACCTGCACGGCCACCGATACGGTCTCCGGCCTGGCCGGACCATGCACGGTGACCGTGACCGGCGGACGCCCGAACGGCGTCGGCACCTTCACCTGGACCGCCACCGCCACCGACGCCGCCGGTAACACCGTCACGACGACGGGCAGCTACCAGGTGATCTACCGCTTCGACGGGTTCCTGCAGCCGATCAACGACACCGCGCACCAGGTCGGCGTCTCGACCAGCGTGTTCAAGGGCGGCAGCACCATCCCGGTGAAGTTCCAGCTGATGAAGGCGGACGGATCTCCGGTGCTGTCGAACGCGGCGCCGGTCTGGCTCACCCCGGTCAAGGGCGCGGTGATGACCATGCCGATCGACGAGACCGTCTACACCATCACGGCCGACACCGGACTGACCTTCCGCGCCGACGGCTCCCAGTACATCTACAACTGGAAGACACCGGCCGGCGGCAACTACTACGGCATCGGCGTCAGGCTGGACGACGGGCAGGTCTATTACGTCAGCATCGGGCTGCGCAAGTAACGGCGCGGGCCGCTGGGAGCGGGCTGGGAAGGCGTGCCATCAGCCCGCTCGAAGCGTAATCTGGAGTCACCAAGTCCTTCCAGGAGGGGGAGTGTCATGACTCGAGTCTGGCTCCGCTGGGTACCGGCCGCGGCGGCATCCGCGGTCATCGCCGCAGGCGCGCTGGCCGTTCCGCTGGAGGCGGGCGCGGCCGTCAACCTGCCGGACAAGACGCCGCAGGAGGTGCTGGCGATGATCGGCGACAGCACGGTCGACACGCTCTCGGGAACCCTCGAGCAGACATCCCGGCTGGGGCTGCCGGACCTGTCGATGGGCGGATCGGCAGCCGGCGACGACGCCGCCTCCGCCCTGGAGCTGCTCACCGGAACGCACACGGCACGGGTCTACCTCGACGGCCCCGGCCAGGCCCGCGTGCAGGTGATGGGCCGGCTCGCCGAACGTGACCTCATCGTCAACGGCACCGACGTGTGGCTCTACGACTCCAAGGACAACGAGGCCACCCACCTGACCCTCCCGGCCGACGCCGGGTCCCGGCCGGCTCCGGCGCCCGGCAGCCCGCAGACGCCGGCCCAGCTGGCCGACAAGCTGCTCGCGGAACTCGACCCGAGCACCGAAGTGAGCGTCGACGCGGACACCGAGGTGGCCGGACGCACCGCCTACGACCTCGTCCTCACCCCGCGCGGAAACGGCACCCTGGTCGGCGCCGTGTCGATTGCGGTCGACTCCGAAACCGGGCTGCCGCTCCGCGTCAAGGTCCAGGCCCGCGGCGAGACCGAGCCGGCGTTTGAACTCGCGTTCACCGCGCTGTCGCTGGCGAAGCCGGATGCCGCCCTGTTCGACTTCCAGCCCCCGGCCGGGGCCGACGTCCGAGAGCAGGCGCTGCCGGAGGGTACGCCACAGGAAGGCACGCCCCAGAAGGACACCGAGCACGGCGACTTCCCGGGCACCGTCAGCGGCACCGGCTGGGAGAGCGTCGTGGGACTGCCCGCCGGATCCGTCCCCGCCGAGCTGACCGCCTCGCCGCTGTACGCCCAGGCCACGGAGGCCGTCGACGGGGGCCGGCTGCTCTCCACGTCGCTGGTGAACGTGCTGATCACGGACGACGGGCGCGTGTTCGCCGGGTCCGTTCCCGTCTCGCGGCTGCAGGCCGCGGCCGCGGGTGGGTGACGGCAGGCACCCCGCCGCCGAACTGGCGATCGAAACCCGGGGGCTGACCAAGCGGTTCGGCCACCAGACGGCCGTCAACAGCATCGACCTCGCCGTGCCCCGAGGCTCCGTATTCGGATTCCTCGGACCGAACGGCTCGGGCAAGACCACAACGATCCGGGTGGCCCTCGGCCTGGCGGCGGCCACCAGCGGGCAGGTCAGCGTGCTCGGCCAGGAAATGCCCCGGCGGCTGAAGGACGTGCTCCCGCACGTCGGCGCGCTGGTCGAGGGCCCCGGCTTCTACCCGTTCCTCTCCGGCGCGGCGAACCTGCACCGCCTCGACTCGGCCGACCGGTACGCCCCCTCGGCCACCCGGCGAGCGCGAGTCCGCGAGGCGCTCGACCGGGTCGGGCTCGGCCATGCGGCGGGCAAGAAGGTGGGCGCGTATTCGCTGGGGATGAAGCAGCGGCTCGGGCTGGCCAACGCCCTCCTGATGCCGCGCGAGCTGCTGGTGCTGGACGAACCGACCAACGGACTCGACCCGCTGGGCACGCGCGAGGTGCGCAACCTGGTGCGGTCGCTCGCGGCCGAGGGCACGACGGTGTTCGTGTCCAGCCACCTGCTCGCGGAGGTGGAGCAGATGTGCACGCACGTTGCGGTGATGAGCGTCGGCAGACTGGTCGCCCAGGGAACCCTCGACGACCTGCGGCGGGCGGGTGAGGCGCGCGTGCGCGTGCGCACCCCCGATATCGCCGGCGCGCTCCGCGTGCTCGCCGCGCTCGGACTCGTGCCGGAGCAGACGGAACCGCCCGGGCGGGCCGGCGACGACGACGGTGTGGTCAGCGCGCCGCTGGCTCCGGGGAGCACCGCCCCGGAGGCCATCGTCGCAGCGCTCGTCGCCGGCGACGTGCGGGTGCGGGCGTTCAGCGTCGACCGGGCGAGCCTCGAGGACCGTTTCGTGGCGCTGACGGGGGAGGGGTTCGACATTGCCCAGTGATCCGCTCGTCCGGGCCGGGAACCTGCCGTGCGCGCGTCCCGCCGTCGGCTGGGACCTGTTCGCCTCCGAGCTGGCCGTGCTGTTCCGCCGCCGGCGGACCTGGGCGATGCTGCTCGCGCTGGCGGCAGTTCCGGTGCTGATCGCCGTGGCCGTGCGGTTGTCGTCGTCGCCGCCGGAGCCCGGACGAGGCCCGCCGTTCCTCGACCGCGTCACCCAGAACGGACTCTTCGTCGGCATCACCGCGCTCGTTGTCTGCATCCCATTGTTCCTGCCGCTGACCGTGGGGGTCGTCGCCGGCGACACCATTGCCGGCGAGGCGAACCTCGGCACCCTGCGATACCTCCTCGTCGTCCCGGCCGGTCGGGTGCGGCTGCTGCTCGTCAAGTTCGCGGGAGCGGCGGCGTTCTGCCTGGCCGCGACCCTGACGGTCGTCGTATCCGGGGCTCTCATCGGCGCCGCGCTCTTCCCGGTCGGGCCGGTCACCCTGCTCTCCGGCGACACGATCAGCGTGGGCGAGAGCATCCTGAGGTCGCTCCTGGTGGCGGGCTACGTCACCGTGTCCCTGCTCGGACTCTCGGCCATCGGGCTGTTCATCTCCACCCTGACCGTCGTGCCGGTGGGCGCCATGGCCGCCACCATCGTGCTGTCGGTCGTGGCGCAGGTGCTGGGCGCGCTGCCCCAGCTCGAGTGGCTGCACCCGTGGCTGTTCAGCCACTACTGGCTCGACTTCGCCGACCTGCTGCGCCAGCCGATCGCCTGGACCTCCTTCGGCGACAACGCCCTGCTCCAGGCCGGGTACGCGGCGGTCTTCGGGGCCCTCGCCTATGGCCGGTTCGTGACCAAGGACATCCTGTCCTGACCGGGTTTGCCGGGGGAGCGGCTCAGCCTCCCAGCGGAATCGTCAGGCACGCCTCGTCCTCCGACCAGGTCGCCGGCGTTCCGAGGTCGCCGCACAGCGCCTGCATGCGCCGCGCGATCGCCCGCGCGCTGCCCCGGGCGAGGCGGGCCTGGAAATCGAGGATGACCGTGGGGTACAGGCGCAGGTCCCGGGGGAGGCCGGCGTCCGTCTCCAGCAGGAAAACGAACGACTGGTCGTTCCGGGCGAACTGGTCGACGGCGTAATCGTCGACGAAGTCGCCGGCGCTGTAGATGATCGGCCGGCCGCGGTAGACCTCCACTCCGCGAACGACGTGCGGTGAGTGCCCGTAGACGACGTCCGCGCCGGCGTCGATGAGGGCGCGGGCGAACGTGCGATGGTCGCCCGGCACCTCGAAGCCCCAGTTGCCGCCCCAATGGGCGGAGACGATGAGGAGGTCCACCCGGCCGCGGGTGCGCCGGACGAGTGCGAGGAGCTCACCGGCCCGGTGGTCGCCGAGGTCGATGGGCACGAAGTGAACGCCCGGTGCGGCAGCCTCGGCCGCCCAGCCCGGCTCATTGTCGGTGACCGCCAGCAAGCCCACGCTGAGTGCCTGCGCTTTGCAGATTGCCGGCCGGCGGGCGTCCTCGAGGCCGACCCCGGCGCCGGAGTGAAGGATCCCGTGCCGGTCGAGGGTGCCGAGCATGTCCCTCAGGGCCTCCGCACCGAAGTCGAGCACGTGGTTGTTGGCCAGCGACACGACGGTGAAGCCGGCCGCGGTGAGGCTCGCCACATTCCTCGTGTCCGAGCGGAAGCGAAAGACCTTCGCGGGCCAGGGGGTGCCGTCGTCGGACAGGACGAACTCGAGATTGCCGATCCGGATGTCGGCGCTCCGCAGCAGGGGAAGGGTGGAGCCCCAGGGATACTCCGGCCCGGCGCCCGTGAACTCGACGTCGCCGAGGGCGTCGTTGACGAGCCGCCCGAGCATGACATCGCCGACGAGGGCGATCTTCATCCCTTACCTCCTGTCCGGCACCCGTTGAGGAGCATCTGGAAGCCTTGAGGAGCTCCTAGAAGCCGGTGGGTTCCGTCTCGTACTCTGGCTCTTCCGGGCGCGGCTCGTGGTGCAGGGGCACCAGCGCGGTGGTCTCCTCGAGCCAGATCAGCGCGTCATAGCGGCCGCCCATCCGGGTCGGCACGTAGTTGCCGGCTTCGTGGCCGGGCTGGTAGACGACGCCGATGGCCCGGTGGGGCAGCCACGCGCCGAGCCAGGGGCCGGCGCGGTCGTCGGGGAACACGAGCAGGGCATCCGTTCCCAGCACGCTGTGCAGGATGCCCTCGTGGCTGGACGGGACGGCCGCCGGAACCGGGAGCGCCAGTTCGGGCGAGCCCCAGGCGGCGGCTGCAAGCACCGAGCCCTGGTGCGAGGCGAAGCCCACGAGCACCACACCATCAATGGAGTGGCGTTCACGCACGAGCTGCCCGACGTTGACGAGGCCGTCGCGGGCCATGTCCGTGGCCCTCGCGTCACCGACGTGCGTGTTGTGCTCCCAGATCATGCCCTTCGACTGCGGCCCGAGGTGCGCCGCCAGCCGATCGATGGTGTCGGCCATGTGGTGGTCCCGGATGTTCCACGAGTCGCGGTCACCGCGCACCATGATCCGGTAGTAGCGCTCGGCGTTGGCGGCGACCTCGGCGTTCTGCGCGGCATCGAAGGCGTCCTCGTCGGACCCCGCCCGAACGCCCGCGCGGCGCCGCACCTCCACGAGCAGGGCGACGACGTCGGCCTCGCAGGTCTCGGGCACCAGCCGGGTGCTCCACGCGTAGCTGTGCGGATCCTCGCGGTAGGGCATGAAACAGCGCCAGGCCTGGCGCGCCGTGTCCATCGCCCCGGGTTCGTTGACCTGCAGCCACGCGATGATTTCTCGCAGGGAGTCCCAGAGCGAGTACACGTCGAGCCCGTAGAAGCCAACCTGCTCCGCGGGCGGCCGGCCCGCGTTCCACTCGCGCAGCCAGGCGAGGAACTCGGCGACATCCTCGTTGGCCCACAGCCAGGTCGGCCAGCGCTCGAACCGGGCGAGCAGGCCGCGCGCGTCGAGCTCCCGGTCCGCCTGGCCCCGGAGCCACCGGTTGATGCGCCAGCAGTCCGGCCAGTCTCCCTCGACGCCGATCCAGGTGAAGCCGCGTTCTTCGATGAGCCTCCGCGCCAGGAGGCATCGCCACCGGTAGTACTCGTGCGTGCCGTGCGAGGCTTCGCCGATGCAGACGAAGCGCGCACCAGTGATCCGCTCGACCAGAGGGTCGAGGTCGTCGACGCCGTTCAGCGGACGGGCCAGGGCGCGCATCTCCCGCGCGGCCGCCGAGCCGCCCGGGTGCGCATCGTCGGGGTGTCGCCCGGTGTCGCCGGTCATGTCGGCTCGTCGCCGGCCAGCAGGTGGCGCACGAACCAGTCGCGCGCGAGGGCGGCGGCCTCGGTCAGGGTGCCCGGCTCTTCGAACAGGTGGGTGGCGCCCTCGACGACGGCGAGGTCGTTCGGGCAGGTCAGCTGGGCCTGGGCCCAGCGATTGAGTTCGAGGACCGTGTGGTCGAAGCTGCCCACGATCAGCAGGGTGGGCGCCTGCACCTGCGCCAGTCGAGGCGCGGCCAGGTCGGGCCGGCCGCCGCGGGACACGACCGCGGAAATCCGCGCCCCCTCGTCGGCGGCAGCCCAGAGGGCGGCCCCCGCGCCCGTGCTGGCCCCGAAGTAGCCGATGGAGCAGGACGCGGCGTCCGGTCTGCTCTTCAGCCACCGCGTCGCCGCGGCGAGCCGGTGGGCGAGCAGCTCGATGTCGAACACGTTCGCCCGGTCCAGTTCCTCCTCGGGCGTCAGCAGGTCGAGCAACAGTGTGCCCAGCCCGGCCCGCTGCAACACCTCGGCGACGAACCGGTTCCGGGGACTGTGCCGGCTGCTGCCGCTGCCGTGGGCGAACAACACCACGGCCGTCGCGGGCTCGGGCAGGTGGAGGTGGCCCTCGAGGGCGAAGGCGCCAAGCGGGATCTGCACGTCGCCGTCGAAATCGGGCGCGTCGGCGCGGGTGCGGCGCATCCGCTGGTCTGCGGCCTCGAGCAGAGCGACGACCTCGTCGTCGCTCGTCGCCGAGAAGTCGCGATAGAACGCGCCGACCGCGCCGAAGAACTCCGGCGTCGAGATGCACACGATCTCGTCCGCCTCGGGGAAGGTGCGGATGGTGTCTGCCGGCGCCACCGGTACCGCCAGGACCACCTTCGCGGCGCCGAGGTGGCGGGCGACCTCGCAGGCGACCCGCGCCGTGGCCCCGGTCGCGATGCCGTCGTCGACGATGACCGCGGTGCGACCGGTCAGCGGGACCCGCTCGCGCCGGCCGCGGAAGCTCGCCACCCGGGAGGTGAGCAGGGCGCGTTCGCGTTCCTCCACCGCGCGCATCTCCTGTTCGGTGACCGGGATCTGCTTCAGCACGCGGTCGTTGAGAACCCGGGCTCCGCCCTCGCCGATGGCCCCCATGGCGAGTTCGGGCTGGAAGGGCACGCCGAGCTTGCGCACCACGATCACGTCCAGGGGAGCGCCCAGCGCCTCCGCGACCTCGAACGCCACCGGCACCCCGCCGCGGGGAAGCCCCAGGACCACGACGTCCTCACCGCGGAGGTATTCGAGCCGACCGGCCAGCTGCCTGCCGGCAGCGACCCGGTCTGAAAAGACGACCACGACCCTGCACCTCCTCGGCGGCCCCGGCGCCCAGGTGCGCGGGGCATGCGGACATCATCGTCCCGCGGCCGGGACTGCGCCAGTGCGGGCCGTGGTGACCGTGATCGGGGGCCTGGGGTCGTGCGGGCTCTCAGCGAGCCGGGTTGCCCAGCCACTCCCGCGCGGCGACGACCAGCGCCTCGACCCCGGTGGCGAGCGTGGGCCGCGGCACCGGCGCGTAGTACGCGGAGTGGTTCGACGGGATGTCGCTCCGGATGGTCCCCGCCGCCTCTGCCGCCGCATATTCCCCGGGATCGCAGCCACCGAGCAACCAATAGACCAGGGGAGCGCCCGCGGCCGAGGCGAGGTTGCCCACGTCTTCGCTCCCGGCGATCGCACCCGGGTCGAACAGGCGCTCCTCGCCGAAGGCCGCCCGGAAGGCGGCCGTCGTGCGTGCGGTGGCGATCGGATCGTTGACCGTGACCGGGTACCGCTCGGCGTAGCTGAACTCGGGCGGCCTCGGGGCGTCGGACGCCATCGATTCGGCGTTGATGATTCGCTCAACCGACGCCAGGACACGGCTGCGCACGCCTTCGTCGAAGCTGCGGATGCTGAGGCCCAGCCGGGCCTCGTCCGAGATGATGTTGCTCTTCGTGCCCACGTGGAGGCTGCCGACCGAGACCACCGCGGTCTCCTGGGGGCCCACCTCACGAGCCACGACGCCCTGGAGGCGCATCACGGTCGCGGCGGCCATGACCACCGGGTCGATGGTCGACTCGGGTTCGGAGCCGTGGCCGCCCCGTCCGAACATGCGCACGTTGAGAGTGTCCACGGCGGCCATCGCCGGGCCGGAATGAGCGCCGAGCGACCCGGCGGGCAGGGGGAAGACGTGCTGGCCGAGAACCACATCGGGCACCGGAATCTTCTCGTACAGACCGTCATCGACCATGACCTGCGCGCCGCCGCCGTTTTCTTCTCCGGGCTGGAAAAGGGCGACAACCGTGCCGGACCAGTGCGCCCGCGCGGCGACCAGCTGTTCGACGGCGCCCAGCAGGCAGGCCATGTGGACATCGTGCCCGCAGGCGTGCATGACCGGCACGTCGGCGCCGTCGCCGTCGACGCCGCGGGCGGTACTCGCGTAGGGCAGGCCGGTGTCTTCCAGCACCGGCAGGGCGTCCATGTCCGCCCGCAGCATGACCACGGGTCCGTCGCCGGTCGTGAGCACGCCGACGACGCCGGTGCCGCCGATGCCGGTCGTGACCTCGAGCCCGAGCGCGAGCATCCGCTCGGCGATGAGCGCCGAGGTGCGGTGCTCGGCGAACGACAGCTCCGGGTTCTGATGCAGGTCCTGGTAGAGCTCTTCGAGTGAAGTCTTGTCGCCGGCGGCTGAGTTCATCGTCATCGCTCCTCAAGCGTGTGCGCGGTTCTCCGCAACGCTCTCAGGCTAGTTGAGTGTGTCCTGTTTCCCGTCGGACCCGGCGGCGCGGGGGCCCGCGGGGGAACAAAAAAGCCCCGGCTGGCCGGGGCTTTTCTTGGTGGGCGATACCGGACTCGAACCGATGACCTCTTCCGTGTGAAGGAAGCGCGCTACCAACTGCGCCAATCGCCCTCTTGCGCTGAAACAAGTTCAACCGCGACTCACGATACTAGACCAGACGGGGCGGGCGGACCACATCGAGACAGGGGCAACACGCCGCGTTCGCTCGGTTTGGAACTCGGCCGAAGTATCGGCTAGAGTCTTTCAAGTCAGCGGAAACGCAGACAAGTTGCGGATGTGGCGCAGTGGTAGCGCATCACCTTGCCAAGGTGAGGGTCGCGAGTTCGAATCTCGTCATCCGCTCGAATTGAATCGGCCGAAAGGCCGATTCTCTTTGGTGGTGAACCCAGGGTGGATTGGCCGAGAGGCGAGGCAGCGGCCTGCAAAGCCGTATACACGGGTTCGAATCCCGTATCCACCTCCATTCTGTGGAAGAGATTTCAGAGAAATGGGCGATTGGCGCAGCGGTAGCGCGCTTCCCTGACACGGAAGAGGTCACTGGTTCGATCCCAGTATCGCCCACAGACAAACCCCCGGTAACTCGGGGGTTTTTTCTTTGCCCCGGCGCCGGCGCGTGAGGGGTCGCAAATCGACCTTCAGGGGCCGGTCGAAGGTCGATTTGCGACCCCTCACGGGCCTGGGGCGACGCCCGGACTGGGGATACCGGCCCGATCGGGCGCTGCGCCACTCTCTAGGAGGAGGTTCGCAGATGGAGTACTTGCTCTTAGCCGCTCGTCGCGCCACAGGCATGTTCCGGCTGCCGATACGTGCCCAGAGGGCGCCCGCGGTGCCCGCGGCCCGGGACCAGGCGCGCGAGCCCGCCCCGATTGCGGTCCTGGCCGACTCCGTCGCCCGGTCCGGCGCGCCCGGCGGCGAACACTACCTCCCGAGCAAAGACTGGGAAGAGCTTCTGGTCACCGACCGGGACGGCCTGCCCACCCTCTACCTGCAGATGCACACGGGGGAGCTGCGGCTCACCGAACCCACGACCGGCAAGCTCGTCGCCGTCGGCAACCACCACCTCCGGCGCCTGGGCATCTGGACCGTCGATCTCGGCGGAGTGGACGTGCACAAGACCGCCGTTCGCGAAGGGCTGCTGCAGCCAGGATCACCCGTGTCGCTCGTCCGCGAACCGCACAACGCCCACGACGGCAACGCCATCGCCGTGCACGCCGCCGCCGGCCGCCCGGTCGGCTACCTGAACCGGAAGACCGCCGCGGGCCTGTCCCGGCTCCTCGACACCGGGACGAGGCTCGAGGCGATCGCGATCGCGATCGCCTTCGACTCCGTCACGTCCGGCCGTCCCGGCGGCGTCAAGGTGCTCGCCGGCTCGCCCGAACTCGTGCGGCACCTGCTGCGCAAGCGACCGGGAGCCGGGCTGATCGCACCGCTCGACCTGGCCGGCTGAGCCTCGTCGTTGGGGCGCGCTGCGAGACTCCCCGCGCGCGCCACTAAAGTTGAAGGGTTCGCAAAACTAGGGAGTCATACACGTGGTTGACGGCTTTGAGCTTTTCACCGACCGGTCCGTTGTCGCGATGCGCGTCAACGGTGAGCTCAGGGACCTGGCGACGATGGTGACGCCCACGGATGCCGTCGAGCCCGTCACCATCGACTCGGCCGACGGACTCAACATCCTCCGTCACTCCGCCGCGCACGTGCTCGCGCAGGCCGTGCAGACGATCAACCCGGCGGCGAAGCTCGGCATCGGCCCGCCCGTCACCGACGGCTTCTACTACGACTTCGACGTGGCGGAGCCGTTCACCCCGGAGGACGTCAAGGCGCTGGAGAAGGCCATGGATCGGATCATCCGGTCCGGGCAGCGTTTCGTGCGCCGCGTCGTCTCCGACGAGGAGGCCCGCGTCGAACTCGCAGACGAGCCGTACAAGCTCGAGTTGATCGGCATCAAGGGGGTCGGGGCGGGCTCGACCACCGAACTCGGCGGCGACAATGAGTCGGTCGAGGTCGGCGGCGCCGAGCTCACCATCTACGACAACGTCGACCCGAAGACGGGGGAAACGGTCTGGAAGGACCTCTGCCGCGGCCCGCACCTGCCCAACACCCGGATGATCGGCAACGGCTACTCGCTCACCCGCCTGGCCGCGGCGTACTGGCGCGGCTCCGAGAAGAACCCGCAGCTGCAGCGCGTCTACGGCACCGCCTGGCCCACCAAGGACGAACTCCGCGCGTACCAGGCCCGCCAGGAAGAGGCCGCCAAGCGCGATCACCGCAAGCTCGGCGCTGAACTCGACCTGTTCAGCTTCCCCGAGGAGATCGGCTCCGGCCTGCCCGTCTTCCACCCCCGGGGCGGCATCATCCGCCAGGAGATGGAGAACTACTCCCGCAAGCGGCACGTCGAGGCCGGCTACGACTTCGTCTACTCACCGCACATCACCAAGTCGAACCTGTTCGAGACCTCCGGCCACCTCGACTGGTACGCCGACGGGATGTTCCCGCCGATGCACCTCGACGAGGAGCGCGACGCCGACGGCCACGTCACCCGCCAGGGCGTCGACTACTACCTCAAGCCGATGAACTGCCCGTTCCACAACCTGATCTTCCGCTCCAGCGGCCGCAGCTACCGCGACCTCCCGATGCGCCTGTTCGAGTTCGGCTCGGTCTACCGCTACGAGAAGTCCGGCGTGGTGCACGGCCTCACCCGGGTGCGCGGCATGACGCAGGACGACGCGCACATCTACACGACCCGCGACAACATGAAGGAGGAACTGACCAGCACGCTCAACTTCGTGCTGCAGCTGCTCTCCGACTACGGACTCGAGGACTACTACCTCGAGCTCTCCACCAAGGACCCGAAGAAGTTCGTCGGCTCCGACGAGGCCTGGGACGAGGCCACGCAGACCCTCGCCGAGGTCGCCGAGGCATCCGGCCTCGAACTCGTCTCCGACCCGGGCGGAGCGGCGTTCTACGGCCCGAAGATCTCGGTGCAGGCGCGTGACGCCATCGGCCGCACCTGGCAGATGTCCACGATCCAGCTGGACTTCAACCTGCCCGAGCGCTTCGACCTCGAATACACGGCCTCCGACGGCTCCCGCCAGCGCCCGGTGATGATCCACCGCGCCCTGTTCGGCTCGATCGAACGGTTCTTCGCCGTGCTCACCGAGCACTACGCCGGGGCGTTCCCGGTCTGGCTGGCTCCGGTGCAGGTGGTCGGCATCCCCGTGGCCGAGCAGTACGGCCCGTACCTGGACGAGATCATCGCCCGGCTCAAGGCGGCCGGCGTGCGCGCCGAGGTCGACAACTCCGACGACCGGATGCAGAAGAAGATCCGCACGCACACCAAGGCGAAGGTCCCGTTCCAGCTGATCGTCGGCGAGGAGGACCGGGATAACGGCTCGGTCAGCTTCCGCTTCCGCGACGGCAGCCAGGAGAACGGTGTGCCGGTGGACGACGCTATCAGCCGCATCGTGGAGTCCATCCGCTCGCGCGCGCAGGTGACGGGCCAGGGACAGATCTGACATGGCAGAGGTGACTGACGAGTTCGACGGGGTGGAGCACTCCTCCGACTTCGCGGCCGTGCCGGACGCCTTCCAGAGGCTCTGGACGCCCCACCGCCTGGTCTACATCCAGGAGGGCCAGCAGCCGCATCCGGATGACTGCCCGTTCTGCCTGGCGCCCAGCATGGACGACGAGAAGGCTCTCATCGTCGCCCGCGGCAAGCACGCCTACGTGCTGCTCAACCTGTTTCCCTACAACAGCGGCCACCTGCTCGTCTGCCCGTACCGCCATGTTGCGACCTATGACGAGGCCACGCCGGAGGAGATCGCCGAGATCGGTAGCCTGACCCAGGTCGCGATGCGCGTGCTGAAGAGCGTCTCGCACTGCGACGGCTTCAACATCGGGATGAACCAGGGACGGATCGCCGGCGCCGGCATTGCGGAGCACCTCCACCAGCACATCGTCCCGCGCTGGGCCCTCGACTCGAACTTCTTCCCGATCATCGCCGGCACCAAGGCGATTCCCCGCCTGCTGGGCGACGTGCGCCGCGAGGTCGCCGCCGGCTGGCCGATCGACGAGGGCTAGTTCTTCACTTTTTTCCCCTTCGCTGTCGCTTTTCCCTTCCATCTCCACGTCCCCCTGTCAGGCAGCGGTCCGCTGCACCGGTGCACCACCACGCAAGGAATAGAATTAACAAATGACTGAGAACACTTCCGCCGAGCAGTTTGGCTCGAGCCGCGTCAAGCGCGGCCTCGCCGAGATGCTGAAGGGCGGCGTCATCATGGACGTCGTCACCGCAGAGCAGGCACGTATCGCAGAGGATGCCGGCGCTGTCGCCGTCATGGCCCTCGAGCGCGTGCCCGCCGACATCCGTTCCCAGGGTGGTGTCGCCCGCATGAGCGACCCCGACCTGATCGACAGCATCATCGCCGAGGTGTCCATCCCGGTCATGGCGAAGGCCCGCATCGGCCACTTCGTCGAAGCGCAGATCCTCGAGGCGCTCAAGGTCGACTACATCGACGAGTCCGAGGTGCTGAGCCCGGCCGACTACGTCAACCACATCGACAAGTGGAATTTCCAGACCCCGTTCGTCTGCGGCGCGACCAACCTGGGCGAGGCGCTCCGTCGCATCACCGAGGGCGCAGCCATGATCCGGTCCAAGGGCGAGGCCGGCACCGGCGACGTCTCCGAGGCCACCAAGCACATCCGCACCATCAAGGGCGAGATCGCCCGCCTGTCCGCACTGAGCAAGGACGAACTGTACGTCGCCGCCAAGGAGCTCCAGGCGCCCTACGAACTCGTCGCGGAGATCGCCGCCACCGGCAAGCTTCCCGTCGTGCTGTTCGTGGCCGGCGGCGTGGCCACGCCCGCCGACGCGGCCATGATGATGCAGCTCGGCGCCGACGGCGTCTTCGTCGGTTCCGGCATCTTCAAGTCGGGCAACCCGCAGGCCCGGGCCAACGCGATCGTCAAGGCCGTCACGTTCTTCGACGACCCGAGCGTGGTTGCCGAGGTGTCCCGCGGACTGGGCGAGGCCATGGTCGGCATCAACGTGGCCGACCTGGCCGCACCGCACCGCCTCTCCGAGCGCGGCTGGTAACAGCGCCGTCCATGACAGTTGGAGTTCTCGCCCTGCAGGGCGACTTTCGTGAGCATGCCGAGGTCCTTCGGGCACTCGGCGCGGAGGTGGAACTCGTTCGTCGCCCGGAGGAACTGGCCCGCGTCAGCGGACTGGTGATCCCGGGCGGCGAGTCCAGCGTCATGGACAAGCTCTCCCGCACGTTCGGCCTCGCCGGGCCGCTGCGGGATGCCGTGCGCAGCGGCCTGCCCGTCTACGGCACCTGCGCTGGCCTGATCATGCTCGCCGACACCGTGCTCGACGGCATTGCCGGCCAGCAGAGCATCGGCGGACTCGACATCTCGGTGCGCCGCAACGCGTTCGGGTCCCAGGCCGAGTCGTTCGAGACGGAGCTGGACGTCCCTGTGCTGGGCGCGCCCCCGGTGCACGCCTTGTTCATCCGCGCCCCGGTCGTCGAGGTCGTCGGGCCCCGGGTCAGGGCGCTGGCCAGGCTCGCCGACGGACGCTGCGTCGCCGTGCAACAGGGCAACCTGCTCGGCACCTCCTTCCACCCGGAAATCACGGGGGAGCACCGCTTCCACGAACACTTCCTCCGGATGGTGTCGGGCGCCGAAGCGGGCGGCCGGGCCGCGTCGTGACCAGGTACGTCGCGCTGCTGCGCGGCATCAACGTTAACGGCATCACCATCACCATGGCGCCGCTCGCGGACCTGTTCCGGGAGCTCGGCTACACCGGCGTGAAGACCGTGCTCGCCAGCGGGAACGTGCTCTTCGACACCGATACCGGGACCGACACCGAACCCGACGCCGCCGCGATCAAGTCCCGGATCGAAGCCGCCCTGTCCGAGACCTTCGGCTACCGGGCCTGGATCGTGCTGCGGGACGTGGAGACCCTCGCCCGGATCGCGCGGGACTACCCGTTCGAGGCCGACCGGGACGGCTGGCATCCATACGTCGTCTTCGGCTCCGACGACGCCGTCCTGGCCGAGCTCGCGGCCGCCGCCGACGGACTCGACCCCGCCGACGAGCGGGTCAGCGCGGGGGACGGGGTGCTGTACTGGGAGGTCCGCAGGGCGGTCGGCATCACGAGCCCGTTCAGCAAGCTGAGCGGCAAGACCCGCTACCGCTCCAGCACGACGACCCGGAACCTGCGCACCCTGCACAGGCTGCTCGGCTGAGCCTTCCGGCTCGTTCGGGATGCCCCGGGTTAGAATGGGCGGGCACCCAGCGGGTGCCACGACCACGCAGGGCGGCCGGCATGCCGCCGGGCGCACGAGCGCACACCAGCACAGCAGACAAGCACACACGGGAGACGTATGTCCGGGCATTCCAAATGGGCGACAACGAAGCACCAGAAGGCGATCACCGACTCTCGGCGCGCCAAGGCCTTCGCGAAACTGATCAAGAACATCGAGGTCGCGGCCCGCATGGGCGGCGCGGACCTCTCCGGCAACCCGACCCTGGTCGACGCCATCCAGAAGGCCAAGAAGACCTCGGTGCCGAACGACAACATCGATCGCGCCGTCAAGCGCGGGGCCGGCCTGACCGGCGATGCCGTCGACTACACGACCATCATGTACGAGGGCTACGCGGCCCACGGCGTGGCCATCATGATCGAGTGCCTCACCGACAACAAGAACCGCGCGGCGGCCGAGGTGCGCACGACGGTCACTCGCAACGGCGGCAACATGGCCGACCCGGGCAGCGTCGCCTACAACTTCCACCGCAAGGGCATCGTCGTCGTCCCCAAGGGCGAGGGGCTCAGCGAGGATGACGTCCTCCTCGCGGTCCTCGACGCCGGCGCCGAAGAGGTCGTCGACGACGGCGACAAGTTCGAGGTCTTCAGCGAGGCGCACGACCTGGTCGCGACCCGCACGGCGCTGCAGGAGGCGGGAATCGACTACGACTCCGCTGACATCGCGTTCGTGCCATCCCTCAAGGTCGAGGTGGATGCCGCGACGGCCCGCAAGGTGTTCCACCTCATCGACGCCCTCGAGGAACTCGACGACGTGCAGAACATCTACAGCAACTACGACCTGTCGCCCGAGGTCCAGGCGGAGCTCCAGGCCGAGTCAGAGTAACGCCGCGATGCCGGTCAGGGTGCTCGGGATCGACCCTGGCCTCACACGCTGCGGTGTCGGCGTCGTGGACGTCTCGGGGAATCGCTCGGCGACGCTCGTCGACGTCACCGTGCTGCGGAGCGACCCCGGCCTTCCCCTCGAGCGCCGCCTGCTGCTGATCAGCGACGGAATCGAGGACATGCTCGACCGCCACCAGCCGGCATTCGTGGCGATCGAGCGCGTGTTCGCGCAGCACAACGTGAGCACAGTGATGGGCACCGCGCAGATCAGCGGGGTCGCGCTCACGCTCGCTGCCCGGCGGGGCCTGCCGGTGTCCCTGCACACCCCGAGCGAGGTCAAGGCGGCCATCACCGGGTACGGCGCGGCCGACAAGAAGCAGGTCGGCACCATGGTCGCCCGGATCCTCGGCCTCGCCGAGATCCCGAAACCCGCTGATGCCGCCGACGCCCTGGCCCTCGCGATCTGCCACGCCTGGCGTACCGGCGCCTCCGGCGGAACCCTGCCGACTGCCGGCTCGCTCGCCCCGGCGCCCCAGACACCCGCCCAGAAAGCATGGCTCGCCGCGGAGCGCAGCGCGTCCGTGTCGGCGCCGCCCCGTAGTCTTAAGCGGTGATCTCCTCCGTACGTGGCCCCGTCCTGTCCGCCCTGGGCTCGACCGTTGTGATCGAGGTCGGCGGCATCGGCCTCGCCCTCCAGGTCACCCCGACCACCGCGCTGTCGGTGCGGACCGGCGACGAGGCCCGGCTGGCGACCACGCTGATCGTGCGCGAAGACTCGCTCACCCTGTACGGGTTCCCCACGGCCGAGGAGCTTGCGGTGTTCGAACTGCTCGTCGGCGTCACCGGGGTGGGCCCGAAGTCCGCCCTCGGCGTGCTCGGCGTGCTGACGCCCAATCAGATCGCCCTGGCCGTCCAGGGCGAAGACGACGCGGTGTTCCGCAAGGTCAGCGGCATCGGACCCAAGACGGCGAAGCTCATCGTGCTGTCCCTGGCCGGAAAGGTCGCGGTCGCCAGCGGGGCGCCGACGGGCGTGCGCCCGGCCGGGCAGGCCACGGTCGCCGCGAACGTCCAGGCCGCCCTGATCGGCCTCGGCTGGTCGGAACGTGTCGCCGCGCAGGCCGTCGACGAAACGCTTGCAGACCCATCCGGATCCGAGGCATCCGGCACGGAACCCGGCGTCGCCACCGTGCTGCGGCTGGCCCTGGCCCGGCTGGGCCCGGCACACCAGAGCCCCGCACACCAGGCATCGGCGCGCCGTTCGTGAACGCTCCGGGCCTGGCCAACGACCCGGGCGTCGAAGTGACGAACCCGGCGCTCGAAGGGGATGCGGAACTCGCCTTCGAAGGCGCCCTCCGGCCGCGCAGCATGGCCGAATTCGTCGGCCAGCAGAAGGTGCGCGGCCAGCTGCAGCTCCTGCTCACCGCGGCGACCATGCAGAGCCGCACCCCCGACCACATCCTGCTCGCCGGCCCGCCAGGGCTCGGCAAGACGACCCTTGCCATGATCGTCGCCTACGAGGGCAATCGCCCGTTGCGCATGTCCAGCGGTCCGGCCATCCAGCACGCCGGCGACCTCGCGGCGGTGCTTTCCTCGCTCGTGCCCGGCGAGGTGCTGTTCATCGACGAGATCCACCGGATGGCGCGCTCCGCCGAAGAGATGCTCTACCTGGCGATGGAAGACTTCCGCATCGATATCATGGTGGGCAAGGGGGCGGGGGCGACCTCCGTGCCGCTCGAGCTGGCCCCGTTCACCCTCGTGGGCGCGACGACTCGCTCGGGCATGCTGCCCAACCCCCTGCGGGACCGCTTCGGCTTCACAGCGCACCTCGAGTTCTACTCCGAGGGCGAGCTGGAGCAGGTACTGGCGCGGGCGGCGAAGCTGCTGGACCTGCGAATCGGCCGTGAGGCACTCGCCGAGATCGCCGGCCGCTGCCGGGGCACCCCCCGCATCGCGAACCGGCTCCTTCGACGCGTGCGCGACTACGCCCTCGTGCACGGGGGAGAAGCCGACCTGGCCGCGGTCCACGCCGCACTGGAGCTGTACGACGTCGACCCGATCGGTCTGGATCGCCTCGACCGGGAGGTCATGCGGATCATCCTCACCCGTTTTGGGGGAGGTCCCGTTGGCCTGAATACCCTGGCGGTTTCCGTGGGTGAGGAGTCCGAAACCATCGAAGCGGTCGTCGAGCCCTTCCTGGTGCGGATAGGCTTCCTCACGCGCACCCCGAGGGGGCGGGTGGCAACACCCGCGGCGTGGCAACACTTCGGTCTCAGTGGCCCTCAGGCTGCCCCTCACCTCGATCCCCTATAATTCAAGTTGGTTCGCAGCGATCCGCACTCACCTGTCGCGGTCGTCGTACCGCAATCGGAAGGTCCCTCAGTTTCATGCCAGACATCACTACCATCCTCATGCTCGCCGTCCTGGCGGTCCTCGTGTTCTTCATGTTCCGCAATGGGCGCAAGCGCAAGGCGGACCTCGAGGCCCTCCAGTCGCAGATGGTCGCCGGCGCGGATGTCATGACCAACTTCGGCATGTACGGCACCATCGTCTCGATCGACGAGGCCGAGAACAAGGTTGCCCTCGAGATCGCCCCCGGCACCGTGGTCAACATCCACCGCCAGACGATCGCCCGCGTCGTCGAGCCCACCGTCGCCGAAACGGAAGACGCTCCCATCGCCGAGCTCAACCAGGACCACGGCACCGTCATGGGCGAGCCGGAGTTCGGCCAGCGTACAGCCGGCGAAGACGGCACCGACGGCAGCAAGCCCACCAAGGGCGACGCGTAACCCAACCCCTCTCCCGTGCCCGCGCCCTCACGGGCGCGGGCACGAGCATAGAAAGCTGAGTCACAGGTGGCAAAGTCGTCCCCGGTCAAGAAGGCCTGGCGTTCCCTGACCTGGTTAGGCGTGATCATCGTCGGCCTGATCGCCCTCAACACGGCCGGCGTCATCGGCGGGAGCGGCTCCTGGTCGCCCAAGCTCGCGCTCGACCTCGAGGGCGGCACCCAGATCATCCTGGCTCCCAAGCTCGAGTCCGGGGACTCCGTCTCGCCCGAGCAACTGAACCAGGCCGTGTCGATCATCCGGCAGCGCATCGACTCCGCGGGCGTCTCCGAGTCGGAGATCAACACCCAGGGCGGCAAGAACATCGTCGTGTCGATCCCGGGCACCCCGGATGACGCGACGATCAACCGGATCGAATCCTCGGCCAAGCTCGAGTTCCGGCCGGTGCTCCTGGCCGCGGCCCCGTCCGGCGCCGCCGTCGGCGGCGAGGAAGCGACCGCGACGCCGACCCCGACGCCCAGTGTCGACCCCGGCAGCCTGCCCAGCACGCCGAGCGTCAAGCCCACCAACGCCAGCGACCTGAACTACGTCACCCCGGCGCTCCAGGCCCAGTACGACGCCTTCGACTGCAGCAAGATAGAAACGGCCGTCGTCGCGCCGGCGGACAAGCCGCTCGTCACCTGTGAGACGGACGGCTCCGTCAAGTACGTGCTCGGCCCGGTCGAGGTCAGCGGGGCCAACATCTCGGACGCGTCCAGCGGGCAGAAGACCACCCAGTCCGGTGCCACCACCGGCGAATGGGTTGTGAACATGGTCTTCGACGGCGAAGGCACCAAGGACTTCGCCACCGTGACCACCCGCCTGAGCGGGCTGCAGGGCGTGCAGAACCAGTTCGCCATCGTGCTCGACGGCAGCGTCATCTCCGCGCCGCGCACGCTCGCGGTCATAACCGACGGCAAGCCGCAGATCAGCGGAAACTTCACCCAGGCGTCCGCGAAGTCGCTTGCCGACCAGCTGAAGTTCGGTGCGTTGCCGCTCAGCTTCGCCGTGCAGAGCCAGGACACGATCTCCGCGACACTCGGCTCGGCCCAGTTGACCAGCGGTCTCATCGCCGGCCTGATCGGCCTCATCCTGGTCGTGCTGTACTCGCTCGCACAGTACCGGCTGCTCGGTCTCGTCACCGTCGCGTCACTGGTAGTCGCCGCGGTGATCACCTACCTGCTGATCACGATCCTGTCCTGGCGGGAGGGTTACCGACTCTCGCTGGCCGGCGTCGCCGGTCTGATCGTGGCGATCGGTATCACCGCCGACTCGTTCATCGTCTACTTCGAACGGGTGCGAGACGAACTGCGGGACGGACGCGGACTCGAGTCCGCCGTCGAATCAGGCTGGAAGCGCGCCATCCGCACGATTGTCGTCTCCGACGCGGTCAACTTCCTGGCCGCGGCCGTGCTGTTCATCCTGGCCGTCGGCAACGTGCGCGGATTCGCCTTCACCCTCGGACTCACCACCATCGTCGACCTCATCGTCGTGATGCTGTTCACCCACCCGATGCTGCAACTGCTGGCACGCACGCGCTTCTTCAACGAGGGCCACCGGTTCAGCGGACTCGATCCGCGGGCGCTGGGCGCCGTCTACCGGGGACGCGCCAAGTTCGCTCCGTCCCCGGCGGTCTCCACCTCGAAGTCCGCCTCATCGAGCCGTGAAGCAGCGAAGCGCCAGACCATCGCCGAACGCAAGGCATCAGAAATGGTCGGTTCCAGCACGGATCGGTCGACCGACGGGAAGGATTCCTAATGGCCAGCTTCGCCCAGTTCGGCAACGACCTCTACACCGGGAAGCGTTCCTTCGACATCGTCGGCCGCCGCAAACTCTGGTACCTGATCGCCGGCGTGATGATCCTGATTGCCGTGGTCGGCCCGCTGCTCCGCGGCGGCTTCGTCTTCGGCATCGAATTCACCGGCGGCTCCGAGTTCGTCGTCTCCGAGGTCAAGACCCAGGACCAGGCCCCGGCCGCCGAGGCCGTCGCCGGCGTCGACCCTGCGGCCGTGCCGAAGATCTCCACCGTCAGCACCACGGGCATCCGGGTGCAGACCGACCAGCTGGAGTCCTCGGCGTCCCGCGAGGTGCGCGCGGCCCTGGCCGCGGCCTACAACGTCCCGGAAACCAAGGTCACCTCCTCGTTCATCGGCCCGTCCTGGGGCGCGGACATCACCGGCCAGGCGCTCCGCGGCCTGCTGGTGTTCCTCGTGCTCGCCTTCATCGTCATGGCGCTGTACTTCCGCACCTGGAAGATGTCGCTCTCGGCGATGATCGCGCTCCTGCACGACCTGGTCCTCACGGCGGGCTTCTACGGACTCACCGGCTTCGAGATCACCCCGGCCGCCGTCATCGGCTTCCTCACGATCCTCGGCTACTCGCTCTACGACACCGTCGTGGTCTTCGACAAGATCCGGGAGAACACGGCGGAGGACGGATCGGAGTCCCGCCGCACGTTCGCGGAGTCGGTCAACCTCGCCGTGAACCAGACCCTGGTGCGCTCGATCAACACCTCCGTCGTGGCCATGCTGCCGGTGGCGTCGATCCTGTTCATCGGAGCCTTCGTGCTCGGCGCGGGAACCCTGCGCGACATCGCCCTGGCGCTCCTGATCGGAATCTTCGTCGGAACGTATTCGACGATCTTCCTGGCCGCTCCGCTGTACGCCCAGCTCCGCACCGCGGAGCCGGCCATCCGCAAGCGCGACAAGAAGGCACTCGCCCTCCGCGCCAAGGCGGGCGTCACCGCGAAGTCACCGGAGAACCTGACCGTATGAGCCTGACTCCGGACGCGCCGGCCGCCGCACACGCAGCGGCTTGCGCCCCGGAGGACTGGTCAGGCGCCCATGGCGATGTTGTCGGCTGGATCAGCGATAATAGGCCAGGGAGAGTGAGGTGAAGCGATGACGGAGACAACGACGCCATCCACCGCTTCACTGCGCCGCCTGGTGCCGCGCATCTTCTCCCGCGCCCAGCCGGTCGGGGCCGTTGACACCCTGATCAAGACCGTGCGGATGCACCATCCCAAGGCCGACCTCGCGATCATCGAACGCGCCTACACCGCGGCCGAACGCGCCCACGAGGGCCAGGTCCGGCGGAGCGGCGAGCCGTACATCACCCACCCGGTGGCCGTCGCCCAGATCCTGGCCGACCTCGGCATCGGGCCGAAGACCATCGCCGCGGCCGTGCTGCACGATACGGTCGAGGACACGGAGTACACCCTCGACCAGCTGCGGGCCGATTTCGGCGACGAGATCGCGATGCTCGTCGACGGTGTCACCAAGCTCGACAAGGTCAAGTACGGCGACAGCACCCAGGCCGAAACCGTGCGCAAGATGATCGTCGCGATGTCCAAGGACATCCGGGTGCTGATCATCAAACTCGCGGACCGCCTGCACAACGCGCGCACCTGGGGCTTCGTCTCGGCGGAGTCGGCCTCGCGCAAGGCGACCGAGACGCTGGAGATCTACGCGCCGCTGGCGCACCGGCTGGGGATCCAGACGATCAAGTGGGAGCTCGAAGACCTCTCCTTCGCGGTGCTGTACCCGAAGCTCTACGCGGAAATCGAGAGCCTGGTCAGGCAGCGCACGCCCCAGCGCGAGGAATTCGTGCAGCAGGTCATCGACGCGATCAACGACGACCTCAAGGCCGCCCGGATCCGGGGCAAGGTCGCCGGGCGTCCGAAGCAGTACTACTCGATCTACCAGAAGATGGTCGTGCGCGGCCGCGAGTTCGACGAGATCTACGACCTCGTCGGCATCCGGGTGCTGGTCAACTCGGTGCGCGACTGCTACGCCGTGCTCGGCGCGATCCACGCGAGGTGGACGCCGCTGCCCGGCCGGTTCAAGGACTACATCGCCACCCCCAAATTCAATCTCTACCAGTCGCTGCACACGACGGTCCTCGGGCCCAACGGCCGCCCGGTGGAGATCCAGATCCGCACCCAGGAGATGCACCAGCGCGCCGAATTCGGGGTCGCCGCGCACTGGAAGTACAAGGACCAGACCACCGGCAAGAGCAGCGGCCCCGGCCCGCAGAGCGACACCGACATGGCCTGGCTGGCGCACATCTCCGACTGGCAGGCAGAGACCGCCGACCCGGGGGAGTTCCTCGATTCGCTGCGCTTCGAGATCGGCGCCAAAGAGGTCTATGTGTTCACGCCGAAGGGGCGCGTCATCGGCCTGCCCGCCGGCGCCACCCCGGTCGACTTCGCCTACGCCGTGCACACCGAGGTCGGCCACCGCACGATGGGCTCCAAGGTCAACGGGCGCCTGGTCCCGCTGGAGAGCGCACTGGAGACCGGCGACGTCGTCGAGGTGTTCACCTCGAAGAATCCCGATTCCGGCCCCAGCCAGGACTGGCTGAACTTCGTCAAGAGCCCGCGGGCCCGTAACAAGATCCGCCAGTGGTTCACCAAGGAACGCCGCGACGAGGCCATCGAGCAGGGCCGCGACTCGATCGCCCGGGCCATGCGCAAGCAGAACCTGCCGCTGCAGAAGCTGATGAACCAGGACTCGTTCGCCGAAGTCGCCGCGATGATGAAGTACGAGGACGTCTCCGCGCTGTACGCCGCCGTCGGCGAGGGGCACGTCTCGACCCAGTCCGTGCTCGAGAAGGTCGTCGCCTCGCTGCAGAGCGTCGAGGAGAGCGACAACACCGACCTGCCGGTCGCACCCCGCGGCCGCACCCAGACCCTGCGTAACAGCGACTCCGGAGTGCTCGTCCGCGGCGCGCCGGACATCCTGGTCAAACTGGCCCGCTGCTGCACCCCGGTTCCCGGGGACAAGATCGTGGGCTTCATCACCCGCGGTTCCGGGGTGTCGGTGCACCAGGCCGAGTGCCACAACGTTCAGTCGCTGCTCAAGGAGCCCGAGCGGATGATCGACGTGGAGTGGGCCCCCACCTCGAAGAGCCTCTTCCTCGTGCACATCCAGATCGAGGCGCTCGACCGGTCGGGTCTGCTTTCGGATGTGACCCGGGTGCTGTCCGAGCACCACGTCAACATCCTCTCCGCCACGGTCAACACCTCGAGCGACCGGCTTGCCCTCAGCCGGTTCGTCTTCGAGATGGGCGACGTGACCCACCTGGACCGGGTCCTGAACGCCGTGCGCCGCATCGACGCCGTGTACGACGTCTACCGCGTCAGCGACGGCTAGGCGCTCGCTCACCGCGCGGGACCGCTCAGGGTGGGACGCCGACAATCGCCGTAACTGCCGAGAGTCGCCGTTCTAGCGGCGATTCTCTGCGTGAACGGCGACTCTCGGGGGACATCCGCGGCGAACCGGCCCCGAACGGTCACAGTGGATGCTCGAGCAGGGCCTGCGCTGCGGCGAGCCGAGCCAGCGCGATCACCTTATGCGGCAGGTTTTGGCGCCGGCACAGCTGCTCCGCGGCGTCGGCGTCGGCGAAACCGCCGAGCCGGAGGAGTGCCGCCAGCAGGGCAACCAGGCCAGGTTCCGCGTCGGTGCCGGCAGCGCCCGGTGCGGGCGACCTCGCGAGGTCGACGACCGTGCGCAGCGGGGTGGTCACCCGCAGCCCGGCGATGACCCGGGTCTCCTCCGCAGCGCAGTGCACCTCCCGCAGCTGCAGGCGCTGGGACGGCGGCACGTGGGTGCGCGCGCCGTGGTCGACGCAGAACTGGTGCCGGCCCGGTTCGGCGACGAGGCCGTACACCCAGGCGGCGGTCATCCGTTCGGCGATCGCCCGGGGAGGAACCAGCTGGCCGGCGGCGAGGGCCCGGACGACCGGCCCGTCCACCTCGTCGACCGGGCACCATGAGTCAACCAGCGGGTAGACCTCGCCGTCGAGGCGAGCGGCGCACAGCTCGGCGAGGGGAAGATCATCCGGCGTGAGCACCGGGGCGAGCAGGCCGGTCATGCGACAAGGATGCGGACCGGCCGGGCGCTTAACGCACGATTCCGGTGATCTGTGGACAGATCACCGGAATCTTCTCGCTGGGGACTACTGGCCGATGGCCTTCAGCCACGCCTTGCGGGTCTCGAGAGCCTCGGTGGCCTCGGCGATCGCCTTGGCATCCTTGCTCTCCTCGGCCGCGGCGAGCTCGGCCTCGAGCTTGGCGATCGCGTCGTTCAGCTGGCCGGCGAGACCCTCGGCGCGGGCCTTGGTCTCCGGGTTGTTGCGCTTCCAGTGCTCGTCGTCGAGCTTGCGCACGGCGGCTTCCACCTTGCGCAGGCGCTCGTCGACGACCTTGACCTGGTCCCTGGGAACCTTGCCGATGGCGTCCCAACGACGCTGGATCGACGTGAGGGTCTCGCGCGCCCTGGCGCGGTCGGTCTCGGCCAGCAGCGTCTCCGCCTCGGTCAGCAGTTCGAGCTTCGCGGTGAGGTTCCCGGCGAACTCCTCGTTGTCCTGGGCATCGATCTCGCCCTTGGCACCGTAGAGGACGTCGCCGGCGGCCTTGAACTTCGCCCACATGGCGTCGTCCTGCTTCTTGCCGGAGCGGCCGGCGTTCTTCCAGTCGTCCAGGAGGGCCCGGTAGGCCGGAATGCCGTCGGCGCCCTTGGGCGCGAGCGCCTCGGCCTTCTCGATCAGCTGCTGCTTGCGCGTGCGAACGTCCTTGTGGGCGCTGTCCAGTTCCGCGAAGAATGCCTTGCGGTTCTGTTCGATGGTCGTGCGGGCCGCGCGGAAGCGCTTCCACAGCTCGTTGGCCTCGCCCTTGGGGATGCGCGGGGCGTCGTGCTGGTGGGCCTGCCACTTGGTGAACAGTTCGTCGAGCGCCGCGCTCGTCTGCTTCCACTGGGTCTTGGCGGGGTCCTCGGCGGCGAGGCGCTCGGCCTCTTCGACGATCGCGGCACGTTCGGCGAGCGCGGCGCCGGCCGCGGCCTTCGCTTCGGCGCCCTGCTGCTCGGTGAGTTCGGTCACGGCGCCGCCGAGGGCGGCGAGGCGCTCGGCGAGGGCGGCCAGGTTGCCGACGGCGTTGGCGGTGGCCACCGTGGCGGTCAGGTTGGCGACGGTCTTCGCGATGTCAGCGGCAGGCGCGCCGCCCTTGGCGCGCTGTTCGAGCAGGGTGACCTGCCCGTTCAGCTCGACGTACTTGCGTTCGAAGTAGGCCAGGGCCTCTTCCGGGGTGGCGTCCGGGTATTGGCCGACGGCGCGCTCGCCCGTCGTTTCGCGCACGTAAACCGTGCCGGTTTCGTCTACGCGACCCCATGGTTGCTGATCTGTCGGAGTCAAGAGCCTCACCTTGCTGAGTCGTTGCGTGGCCCCGAACGGGGCATACTGCACCCAGCCTATTGCAAGCCCGCGCGTCGCTCGCGTGAAACTACTGAACTGTTATCGCCGTGATCGTGGTCGGGACCTTCGGGGCGCCGTCCGTCTTGCCGTCCTTCACCCCGGCATCCGTGATCTTCGCGGTCAACTCGTCGAGTCCGCTGGTGATCTTGCCGAGGACCGTGTAGCCGCCGGCAGCGTCGGCCGGGATGGTCGTGTCCTTGTAGACGATGAAGAACTGGCTGCCCATGCTGTAGCCGTTGCCGCCCTGGCGGGCCATGGCGATCGTGCCGGCCGGGTAGACGTTGTCCGCCGGCGCGTTCTCGATCGGGCCGTAGCTGTAACCGGGGCCGCCCGCGCCCGTTCCGTCGGGATCGCCGCACTGGAGTACGAAGAAGCCGCCGGTGGTGAGCCGGTGGCAGGAGACGTCGTCGTAGAAGCCGGACTTGACCAGATCGACCGTGGAGGACACGGCCTGCGGGGCGAGCTTGCCGTCGAGTTCGAAGCCGAGCTTCGTGCTGTTGAGGGTGAGCGACCCCGTCCAGGTGCGACCCTCGGCGAGGGTGCTGGGCGGAACGTCGCCCGTGTTCGCGCCGGCCGGGGCCGAGGCGCTGGGCGTGGGCGTGGGGCTCGCGCTCGGCACCGGGGTGCCGGGGCCGCCGGAGAAGAAGAGAAGCTGGGCGCCGACGGCGAGGATCAGGACCAGGCCGAGCGCACTCCAGGCGATGACATTGTCGCGTTTCCGACGCTTCTGCTGGTGCTCGTGCACGGCGCGCCTCGCCTGGTAGGCACGCGCCCTGGCCCTGGCCTCGCGGGACGCCCGGTCTTGCTTGGTGCTCGGAACCACGTCAATCCTCCAGGAGCCGCCGCCGGCGGGTAGACACAAAGGGGCACGGGTGCTGCCGCTTGAACTCTACGCATCGGGAGCGGGGCGGGCAAAGTGCCGCGCGGGGACCGCGAGTCGGCGGCACAAACTACGCTGGAGGAATGTCGGATGCCCAACCGGGACTGCGCAGTGGCGCAACCCCCCTCGCCGTGCGGATGCGCCCGAAAAGCCTCGACGAGGTCGCCGGTCAGCGGCACCTGCTGACCCCGGGCTCCCCGCTGGTCAGCCTGGCCAGCGACAAGACGGGGGAGCGCGGCTCGGTTTCGGTCATCCTCTGGGGCCCGCCCGGCACCGGGAAGACGACCCTGGCCCAGGCCATCGCACACAGCTCAGGGCGACGGTTCGTCGAGCTCTCCGCCGTGTCCGCCGGCGTGCGCGATGTCCGCCAGGTGATGGAAGAGGCGCGCACCAGCCGCGATCTCTACGGCCTGTCGACGGTGCTCTTCCTCGACGAGATCCACCGCTTCAGCAAGGCCCAGCAGGATGCCCTGCTGCCGGGCGTGGAGAACGGCGTGATCATCCTCGTCGCAGCGACGACCGAGAATCCCTCCTTCTCGGTCATCTCGCCGCTGCTGTCCCGGTCCCTGCTGCTCACCCTGGAAACCCTCAGCGACGAGGACCTCGGCATCGTCGTCGACCGTGCCGTCGTCGATCCGCGCGGCCTGGCGGACAGGTTCGTCCTCGACGGCGAGGCCAGGGCCGCCATCATCCGGCTCGCCTCCGGCGATGCCCGGCGGGCGCTCACTGCCCTGGAGGCGGCATCCGTCAGTGCCGCCACGACAAGTGCCGCGACCACCGACGCGGGCACCGACGCGGGCACGGACGCCCGGCCCGTGATCACGACCGAGATCGTCTCCCTCGCCGTCGACCGCGCCCTGCTGCGCTACGACCGCAACGGCGATGAGCACTACGACGTGATCAGCGCCTTCATCAAATCGGTGCGCGGTTCCGACGTCGACGCGTCGCTGCACTACCTGGCCCGGATGATCGAGGCGGGGGAGGACCCGCGCTTCATCTGCCGCCGGATCATCGTGCTCGCCTCCGAAGACATCGGCATGGCGGACCCGCAGTCCCTCGTGATCGCGGTAGCCGCAGCGGACGCCGTGCAGTACATCGGCATGCCGGAGGGCCGGATCCCGCTCGCCCAGGCCGTCGTGCACCTGGCGACGGCGCCGAAGTCCAACGCCGCCTACCTGGCCCTGGATGCCGCGATCGCGGACGTGCGGGCCGGGAAGACCGGCCGGGTGCCCAAGCACCTGCGCGACGGGCACTACCCTGGCGCCAAGCGGCTCGGCCACGGCAAGGGCTACAAGTACCCGCATGATGACGCGCTGGGCGTGCTGGCGCAGCAGTACCCGCCGAACGAGCTCAAGACCGTGCGCTACTACGAACCCACCGAACACGGCCACGAGCGCGAGGTCTCGTCCCGCCTCGCCAAGCTGCGCCGGATCATCCGCGGAAGCTAGTCGCTGTGTTAGTCTTGAGGCTGCCTACAACCGGTCTTGGCGTGCGGCTGCGCCCAACTCCGGTTTGGATGGGATTCGCTCTGTAGCCGAGCGTCCCGTGGCACCACCCCTCTGATCTCCCATGACGCACGTGCTTTTCCCAGGTGTGCGCCCTGGCTTCCCCGTGTTTGAGTCTCCATCGAAAGGAACCCGTGTCTACCAAGTCACGTACCCGTAGCAAGACCCGCCTGTCGCGCGCTCTGGGCATTGCCCTGACCCCTAAGGCCGCCAAGTACCTCGAGAAGCGTCCGTACGCTCCGGGCGAGCACGGCCGCACCAAGCGCAAGACCGACTCGGACTACGCCGTGCGCCTGCGCGAAAAGCAGCGCTTGCGTGCCCAGTACGGCATCCGCGAGGCCCAGCTCAAGATCGCCTTCCAGGAAGCCCGTCGCGCCCAGGGCCTGACCGGTGAGAACCTGGTCGAGATCCTCGAGACCCGTCTCGACGCCCTCCTCGTGCGTTCGGCCATCGCCCGCACGACCGCCCAGGCCCGCCAGATGATCGTGCACCGTCACATCCTCGTCGACGGCCAGTTGGTCGACCGTCCCTCCTTCCGCGTGAAGCCGGGTCAGCTCATGCACGTCAAGCCCAAGAGCGAGGGCATGGAGCCGTTCCAGGTTGCGGCCGCCGGCGGCCACGTCGACCTGCTCCCCAAGCTCCCGGTCTACCTCGAGGTCGAACTCGACAAGCTGCAGGCCCGCCTCGTGCGTCGCCCGAAGCGCGTCGAAATCCCCGTGACCTGTGAAGTTCAGCTCGTCGTCGAGTACTACGCGGCGCGCTAGCTCACCGCGCACCCCCCTGGGGTGCCGCGTCTGAACTACGCTTGAGGGCGGATCACCCAGTGGGTGGTCCGCCCTTCGCGTATGTCGCGGCGGTTGCATGCCGATTCCGGAATGGGAGTGTTGTCAATGTCAGGTGGAGATATCGCCGGATTGATCGCCGCGGGCGTTTTCGCGGTCCTGGTGGGCATCCTCGCCCTGCCGCTGGTCAAGCTCGGACGCGTGTTCGACGAGACGACGCTGGCCATCCGCGAGCTCAGCCACGAGGTCACCCCCCTGCTCCAGGAAGGCACGACGACCATCCGGGAGACGAACCAGCAGCTCGCCCGCGTCGACACGATCACCAGCAACGTCGCGGATGCCACCGGCAACGCGGCCGCGCTCGTCGCCCTGTTCGCGGCAACGGTGGGTGGCCCGCTGGTCAAGCTGGCGGGCTTCTCGGCCGGCGTGCGCGCCGCGTTCAGGCTGGGCCGCCCCTCGGGCTCCCGCCGCCCTCGCGCCTAGACCGCTACGCTGGAAAGAGATCGTTGCGTCTTCGACGCGAGTCGCCACACAGCCGCAACACACATCAGGGAGTTTCGAAATGAAGAATGTCATTTGGCTGGCCGTCGGCGTAGCCGTCGGCTTCGTCGTCGCCCACGAGGCCAACAAGACCCAGCAGGGCAAGCAGTTCTTCAACGACCTCGACACGAAGGCGCGCGAGTTCGGTGAAGCCATCTCGGACGGCTACCGCCAGCGGGAGGCCGAACTCCGCGCCGCCCTCAGCGACGTCGAAAAGGCCCTCGACGATGTGACGAACCCGTAGCGGCACCTCCCTCCACCTTTCGCTCCACTCATAGCAACGGAACCCATGCAGACTGCTGATATTCGCGGGCGCTGGCTCGACTTCTTCGCCGATCGTGGACACACGGTCGTGCCGTCGGCCTCCCTCGTCAGCGACGACCCCACCCTCCTCTTTACCGTGGCCGGCATGGTCCCGTTCGTGCCGTACCTGACCGGCCTGGTGCCGCCGCCCTACCCGCGCGCCACCAGCGTGCAGAAATGCATCCGCACCAACGACATCGAAGAGGTCGGCAAGACCCCCCGCCACGGCACCTTCTTCCAGATGGCCGGCAACTTCTCCTTCGGCGACTACTTCAAGGAGAAGGCGATCCAGTACGCCTGGGAACTCCTCACCACGCCGGAGGCGGCGGGCGGCTACGGCTTCCTCGAGAAGGACCTTTGGGTCACGATCTACCTCGACGACGACGAGGCGTTCGGCTACTGGCGCGCGCTCGGCGTGCCGGCCGACCGCATCCAGCGCCTCGGCAAGGAATCCAACTACTGGTCGACCGGCCAGCCCGGCCCGGCCGGCCCGTGCTCGGAGATCTTCTTCGACCGCGGCCCCGCCTACGGCGCCGACGGCGGCCCGGCCACCGACGACGACCGCTACGTCGAAATCTGGAACCTCGTCTTCATGCAGTACCTCCGCGGGGAGGGCAGCGGCAAGGACGACTTCCAGATCCTCGGCGACCTACCGAAGAAGAACATCGACACCGGCATGGGCCTGGAGCGCGTCGCCTTCCTCAAGCAGGGCGTCGAGAACATGTACGAGATCGACCAGGTCCGCCCGGTCCTCGACCGCGCCGCCGCGCTCGCCCGGCGTGCCTACGGCGCCGACCATGAAGACGACGTGCGGATGCGCATCGTCGCCGACCACGTGCGCTCCTCGCTGATGCTGATGAGCGACGGCGTCATGCCGTCCAACGAGGGCCGCGGCTACATCCTGCGCCGCCTGATGCGCCGCAGCGTCCGCGCCATGCGCCTCCTCGGCGTCGAAGGGGCGACGTTCCCCGAGCTGTTCCCCGCGTCCCGGGACGCGATGAGCGCCGCGTACCCCGAGGTCAAGGCCGACTACGACCGGATCAGCCAGGCCGCGTACGCCGAAGAGGAGACCTTCCTCCGCACCCTGACCAGCGGCAGCGCTGTGCTCGACCTCGCCGTCGCGAAGACGAGGAAGGCGGCGAAGGCCGAACTGCCCGGCGACACCGCGTTCCTGCTGCACGACACCTACGGTTTCCCGATCGAGCTCACCCTCGAGATGGCCGAAGAGGCGGGCCTCCGCGTCAACCGCGACGCCTTCGACACGCTGATGGCGAAGCAGCGCGCCATGGCCAAGGCCGACGCGAAGGCGAAGAAGACCACCCTCGCCGACCTGTCCGTCTACAGCGAGTTCCGCGCCCACGGCGCGACCGTCTTCACCGGCTATGAGAGCCTGCAGACCGAATCAAGCGTGCTCGGCCTCATCGTCGACGGCGTTTCCGTGACCAGTGCCGTGGCCGGTGAGATCGCCGAGGTGGTCCTCGCCGAGACCGCGCTCTATGCCGAATCCGGTGGCCAGGAGGCCGACGCGGGCCTGATCGTCGGCCCCGGCTACGAGCTCGAGGTCCTCGACGTGCAGAAGCCCGTCGCCGGCCTGATCAGCCACAAGGTGCGGGTCAGCTCCGGCGAGGTCGGCGTTGGCGACAGCGCGACCAGCGTCGTCGACGCCGACTGGCGCCGCGGGGCGCGCCAGGCTCACTCCGGCACGCACATCCTGCACGCCGCCCTCCGCCAGGTGCTCGGCCCGAACGCGCACCAGTCCGGCTCCTACAACAAGGCCGGGTTCTTCCGTCTCGACTTCTCCTGGAACCAGGCGCTGTCCCCGGCGACCCGCAGCGAGATCGAGGAGATCTCGAACAACGCCATCCGGGACAACCTCGAGGTGGTCACCCGGGAAATGAACCTCACCGACGCCAAGGCCCTCGGCGCCATGGCGCTGTTCAGCGAGAAGTACGGCGACCGCGTGCGCGTTGTCGACATCGGCGGCCCCTGGTCGCGCGAGCTCTGCGCCGGAACCCACGTCTCCACGAGCGCGGAGATCGGCATGATCAACCTGGTCAGCGAGGCATCCGTCGGTTCGACGAACCGCCGAGTGGAGTCGCTCGTCGGGCTCGAGGCGTTCCGGGACCTGGCCGCCGAACGGGCGATCGTTTCGCAGCTCACCGCGAACCTGAAGACGCCCAAGGAGCAGCTGCCGGAGCGGATCAACGACCTGATGCAGAACCTCAAGGCCGCCGAGAAGAAGATCGCCGCCTACGAGGCACGCGCCCTCTCCGACCGCGTCCCCGCCCTCGCGGCGACGGCGGCCCGGGCCGGGGCGGTCACGCTCGTGGCGGAGAACCTGGGCACCCTCGCCTCCGCCGACGACGTGCGGATGCTCGTCACGGCCACCCGGGAGCGGCTCGGCAGCGAGCCGTCGATCGTGGCCCTCGCCGCGACGGTCGGTGAGAAGCCGGTCGTGATCGTCGCCACCAACCAGGCCGCCCGCGACGCCGGCCACAAGGCCGGGGCGCTGGCCAGGCAGGTCGCGGGGATCCTCGGCGGCGGCGGCGGCGGCAAGGACGACCTCGCACAGGGCGGCGGCACCGACGTCGCCGCGATCCCCAGCGCCCTCGAAGCCGTTCGCACGGCCGTGGCCCGCTAAGCGCGTGCGTCACGGCGTGCGGGTCGGGGTCGACGTCGGCACCGCCCGGATCGGGGTCGCCCGGAGCGACGCCCACGGCATGCTCGCGACACCGGTCGAAACCGTCACCCGCGGCCAAGCGGGAGCCGACATCGCCCGGATCCTCGCCGTCGTGAGCGAACTCGAGGCGATGGAGGTCATCGTCGGCCTGCCGCTGGCGCTCTCGGGCCGGACGACGGCCTCGACGACCGACGCGATCGGCTTCGCGGAGGAGCTGCACCGGGCCCTGCCCGTGCCCGTGCGGCTGGTGGACGAGCGCCTCTCGACCGTCGCCGCGCAATCGGTCCTGCGGGCCTCCGGGCGCAAGGCCAGGACCCACCGCCCAGTGATCGATCAGGTGGCCGCGACTATAATTCTGCAACACGCTCTGGACACCGAGCGAGCCTCGGGCAAGCCCCCCGGCACGCCCGTTGATCCGACGAGAGAGCCGTCCGCCGACCCGCTCGAAAGGCCGTAACACCGTGTCGCAGACCCCACCCGAGCCCGATCGTTCGTCCGGTGACGATCCGACCAGCGGCTGGGAAGACCTCCTGACCGGGGCGACGGAGACGCAGGGCGGCGGTCCCGGAGCGGCATCCGCTTCGACACCCGCCGACGCCGCCGGTTCGCGCCGGGCCGCCCGGGAGTCCCGCGGCGGCCGGTCCGGTGGCCGCGCCGAGGCGCCCACCGGGCCGCGACGGGTGGTCAGGAGCCGCCGCGGAGCGTGGGGCTGCCTGGCCGTGCTGCTCGTGTTCGTCGCGCTCCTCGCGGTCGCGGCGGTCATCCTGCAGGGGCCGATCGCCCAGCTCTTCGCCGCCACCCAGGGACCGGCCGACTACGAGGGCACCGGCGACAAGGAACTCGTCGTGATGATCCACGAGGGCGACACCGGGGAGGACGTCGCCGCTGCCCTGGCGAAGGCGGATGTGGTCAAGAGCTACGCGGCCTTCTACAAGCTGCTGCTCGCCGAATCACCGGCACCGGTCTTCCAGCCCGGCGCGTATCAGCTGGCCACGAAGATGAGCGCCCGCTCGGCGCTCGACGCGCTGCTCGACAAGAAGAACAAGCTCGAACACACCGTCGTCATCCCCGAGGGCACCACCGCGGCCGTCGCCCTGCAGTCGCTCTCCGAGGGCACGGAGGTTCCGTTGGCCGACATTCAGGCCGCGGCGAAAGACGTCGCCTCCTTCGGCCTGCCCGCCGAGGCGACCAGCCTGGAGGGATTCGTCTTCCCGGCGACCTACAACTTCACGCCCGGCGTGACCGCCCACGATGCCATCAAGACCCTCGTCGACCGGCAGTTCAAGGCTCTCGACGATGCCGGGGTGACCGCGGACAAGCGATGGACGACGATCACCATGGCTGCGCTGATCCAACGGGAGGCGGGGCTCCGCGAGGATTACTACAAGGTCTCGCGGGTCTTCTACAACCGGCTCAACCCCCAGCTGTGGCCGAGCGGGCTGCTCCAGTCCGACGCGACCGTGACCTACCGCACGGGCAACACCCACCTGGCCACCACGACGGATTCCGAGCGCGCCGACGCGGGCAACCCGTACAACACCTACGTGCACCCCGGGCTCCCGGCCGGGCCGATCTCGAATCCAGGGGACCTGGCCATCGACGCGGCCCTGCACCCCGCCGACGGGCCCTGGCTATACTTCGTGTCCTGGAACCTCGACACGGGCGAGACGATCTTCTCGGCCACGCTCAAGGATCACGAAGTCGCCGTCGCCAAATGGCTGGCCTGGATGAAGGACCACCCCGAATATGGCTAACGAACTGCCGAACCAGCCGGTCCAGCGCCTCGCCGTGCTGGGCTCGCCGATCGCACACTCCCAGTCCCCGGCGCTCCACCGGGCCGCCTACGCAGCCCTGGGCCTCAACTGGCGGTACGACGCCATCGAGGTGCGCGCGGGGGAGCTCGCGGCGTTCCTCGCCGGCCTCGAGCCCGACTGGCGCGGACTCTCGCTCACCATGCCGCTCAAGCACGAGGTCATGCCGTTGCTGAACGGCCTCGACCGGATGGCCACCGTCACGAAGGCGGCCAATACCGTCCTCGTCGGGCAGACCGAAACCGGGCGCACCCTGACCGGGTTCAACACGGATGTCACCGGACTCGTCCGCGCCCTCGCCGACGCCGGCGTCACCCGCGCCACGCACGTCACGCTGCTCGGCGCCGGCGCCACCGCCGCGTCGGCGCTCCTGGCCGCCGCCGAACTGGGAGCGGAATCCGTGGAAGTGATCGTGCGCACGCCGTCGAAGGCCGCACCCCTGGTCGAGCTGGGCCACAGCGTCGGACTGGTCGTCACGGTGGCGAACCTCACCAGCCTGGCCGACCCGGAACGGCAGAGCGACCTCGTGATCAGCACGCTGCCGGGCGGGCCGGTCCTGGCCGCCGAGTTCCCGGCCGACCTGCGCAGCCGGGCCGTCCTGTTCGACGTGAGCTACTCGCCGTGGCCGAGCTCGCTGGCCAGGTCCTGGGCAGCGGCCGGGGGCACCGTGTGCTCGGGCCTCGGGATGCTATTGCACCAGGCGCTCATCCAGGTGCGCGTCTTCGTGAGCGGCGATCCGTTCGAACCGCTGCCCCGGGAAGACGAGGTCCTGCAGTCCATGCGCGGCGCGCTGGGTGAGGAGCCTGTGGAAGGATAGGGGTCATGCTTCGTTGGCTCACAGCCGGAGAGTCCCACGGCCCCGAACTCATCGCCATTGTCGAGGGTTTGCCCGCTGGGATCCCGGTCTCCCTCACCGATATCCGCCTCGACCTCGCGCGCCGCAAACTCGGCTACGGCCGAGGCGCCCGCATGAAATTCGAGCAGGACGAGCTCACCCTCTCCGGCGGGGTGCGCCACGGGCTCACCATGGGTGGCCCGGTCGCCCTGCGCATCGGGAACACCGAGTGGCCCAAGTGGTCGGAGGTGATGAGTCCAGAGCCGGTCGACCCCGCCGCCCTGTCCCGCGGCCGCGGATCGCCGCTCACCCGGCCGAGGCCCGGCCATGCCGACCTCGTGGGCATGCAGAAGTACGACTTCGACGAGGCCCGTCCGGTCCTCGAGCGGGCGAGCGCCCGCGAAACGGCCGCCCGGGTCGCCCTGGGCGCGGTCGCCCGCGCGTTCCTGGCGGAACTCGGTATCACCCTGGTCAGTCACACGCTGTCGATCGGCCCGGTCCGGGTGCCCGAGGGTGCCCCGCTGCCGCACCCGAGCGACGTCGACGCGCTCGACGCCGACCCGCTGCGCTGCTTCCACGCGGAGACATCCGCGCTGATGGTCGCCGAGGTCGATGCCGCCCACAAGGACGGGGATACCCTCGGCGGCGTCGTCGAGGTGCTCGCCTACAACCTTCCCCCCGGGCTCGGCTCCTTCGTGCACTGGGACCGCCGCCTCGACTCCCAGCTCGCCGCGGCGCTGATGGGCATCCAGGCGATCAAGGGCGTCGAGGTCGGCGACGGCTTCCTCAGCACCACCCGGCGCGGGTCGCTCGCCCATGACGAACTCGTCCAGTCCGACGGCGTCATCCAGCGGGCCGGCGACAAGGCCGGCGGCACCGAGGGCGGAATGAGCACGGGCACCGTGCTGCGGGTCCGAGCCGGCATGAAGCCGATCTCCACCATCCCGCGCGCCCTCCGCACCGTCGACGTCGCCACCAGCGAGGCCGCCCCCGCGCACCACCAGCGCTCCGACGTGTGCGCGGTCCCCGCCGCCGGCGTCGTCGCCGAGGCGATGGTCGCCCTGGTCATCGCCAACTCCGTGCTCGAGAAGTTCGGGGGAGACTCCCTCGGCGAGACCAGGCGGAACCTGGCGAACTACCTCGCGAACATCCCGGCCAACCTGAAGACCGGCGCGTCCAGCGACGCGTCGCTGTAGCCATGCGGGCACCAGGAGGGTCGCCGGACCCGCTCGCCCTGCCCCTGGCCTTCATCGGCCCGATGGCGGCGGGCAAGACGAAGATCGCCCGGCGCGTCGCCCGTGGCCTGTCTGTCCCGTTCATCGACACCGACCAGCGCATCGTGGACCGGTACGGTCCGATCGCCGAGATCTTCTCCCGCGAGGGTGAAGAATACTTCCGGGTGATCGAACGTGAGGTCGTCGCGGAGGCCCTGGCCGAAGAGGCCGTCGTCTCCCTCGGCGGGGGAGCCGTGCTCGACGGCGAGACCCGGGCCGACCTGGGCCGGTGCGGCGTGGTCTACCTCAGCGTCGACGCGGCCGCGGCGGCCAAGCGCATCCGCGGACGCAAGCGCCCGCTGCTCGCGAACGGCATCGAGGACTGGCAGCGCATCTTCGACGAACGCCGCCCGGTCTACGAGTCCCTGGCCGACATCCACTTCGACACATCGACCCGTTCGGTCGGCGACATCGCCGACGACATCGTGACCTGGACCAGAGAGAAATCGTGACCGAAACAGCAGCACCCGAACCCACCATCCCCACCGCGGGCGCCGACACCACCGTGATCACGGTGAGCGGGCCGGAGCGCTACCCCGTCCTCATCGGGCGCGGCCTGGTCGCGGGCGTCGCCGACCAGCTCGGCGCCGACGTGCGCAAGGTGCTCATCGTGCACACCTCCACGCTCGGGGCGCGTGCCGTGGCGCTGCGGGAAAGCCTGCTCGATCGCTACGAGGTCCTGATCGCCGAGGTGCCGGACGCGGAAGCCGCCAAGCGGGTCGAGGTGGCCGCATTCTGCTGGCAGGTCATGGGCCAGGCCGACTTCAGCCGCACGGATGCCGTGATCGGCTTCGGCGGCGGCGCGGTGACCGACCTGGCCGGCTTTGTCGCCGCGACCTGGCTGCGGGGAGTGCGCCTGGTCCAGGTGCCCACCAGCGTGCTCGGCATGGTCGACGCCGCCGTCGGCGGCAAGAACGGCATCAACACGGCCGAGGGCAAGAACCTGGTGGGCACGTTCTACGCGCCCGCGGCCGTGATCTGCGACCTCGACGTGCTCGACGACCTGCCGCGGAACGAAATCCTCGCCGGGTTCGCCGAGATCGTGAAGGCCGGCTTCATCCAGGTCCCCGAGATCCTCGACATCATCGAGGCGGATGTCGCCGCCGTGACCGACCCGCACACCCCGCAGTTCCGCCGGGTGGTCGAACTGGCCATCGAGATGAAGGCGCGGATCACGGGGGAGGACTTCAAGGAGTCCGGCCGGCGCGAGATCCTCAACTACGGCCACACGCTCGGCCACGCCGTCGAACACGCCGAGCGGTACGGCTGGCGGCACGGGGCGGCCGTCGCGGTCGGCATGATGTTCGCCGCGGAGCTCGCCCGGCTGAGCGGCCGCCTCTCCGACGAGGCCACCGACCGGCACCGGCGCATCCTGGAATCGCTCACCCTCCCGGTCAGCTACCCGGTCGGCCGGTGGAGCACGCTGCTGGCGACGATGCAGCGGGACAAGAAGACCCGCAGCGGCATGCTGCGCTTCATCGTGCTCGACGACATCGGCAAGCCGACGGTGCTCGAGGCCCCCGACACGTCGCTGCTCTTCGCCGCCTACCAGGAGATCGGCTCCTAACTCCCGCCACCTTCCTTCGCCGAACTGTGAGTTTTGCACCTTCGCTGGGCCCGGGAAGGTGCCAAACTCACGGTTCGGCGAGTGTGCGGGTCGGCGTCGTGGCATACGATGGTGACCCCGAGCGATGGCGCTGGCCTCCTCGCCGTCGACCAGTGAGAACGGAGGGGTGAATGACCAGTCCATGGACGGTCCGTTCCCCGGTCGAGTCCGAGCGGGACTCCTTCGCGCTGCTGGCGAAGGCCCACGAGGCCGCGGTCTCCGACCGTGCCGCCGCGACCGGCGTGCGCAAACTCGTGCAGGAGTCCTGGCAGCGTTCGCTCTCGCATCGGGTGGACCCGTCGCTGGCCGGTGCCGAGCCGGAACTGACCGCGGAACAGCTTCGGGAGCTTCGCCGGCGGCATCCGCTGGCGTCGGTTCTTCCCGTCGTGCACAACCTGCTGATCCGGCACGCCTTCGAGGCGGGGCTGATCGTGGCCGTCGGCGACGAATCGGGGCGGCTGCTCTGGATCGACGGCGACCACGTGCTCCGGCAGAAGGCCGAGGCGATGCTCTTCGTCGAGGGCGCCGACTGGTCGGAACGCCGGGTCGGAACCAGCGCCCCCGGCACGGCGCTGGCCCTGAACCACGGGATCCAAATCCAGCGGGCCGAGCACTTCAACCAGCTGGCTCATCCGTGGAGCTGCACGGCCGTGCCGATCCGCGACCCGGACTCGGGCGCCGTGCTCGGCGTCATCGACATCACCGGCGGGGACGAGGCGGTCGCGCCGCAGACGCTGCCCCTCGTCGAGGCCGCCGTCGCCGCCGTCGAGGCGGAACTCCGGATCCAGCGCCTCGGGCTGCCGCCGGACCGCGGCACAGCCGCCCGTTTCCAGGTGGCCCTGGCGCCGCCGCCGCCGCGGAAGGCCGCGCCAGCGGGGCTGCAGGTGCTCGGCCGGGACCACGGCCAGCTCGAGCTCGGCGGCGCCACCCTCGAGGTCAGCCCCCGCCACGCCGAGATGCTCACCCTGCTCGCCTGGCACCGGGAGGGCCTCTCCGCCGAACGGCTCGCCCTCCTGTTGAGCGACCAGGCGGCCGGCGTCGACACCCTCCGTGCCGAAATGGTGCGGCTGCGCAAGGCCCTCGATCCGCTCGGCCCCACCTTCACCATCAGCTCCCGGCCGTACCGGCTCGATACACCGATCGAACTGGACGCGCAGCGGGTGCTCGCCTTCCTCGAACGCGGCGCCCACCGGGTGGCGCTCGGGGCCTACCGCGGGCCGGTGCTGCCGAGTTCCACGGCTCCGGGCGTCGCCGCCATCCGGGCCGAGGTCAGTTCGCGGCTCCGCGAGGCCATGCTCAGTGACGCCTCCGCCGAACTCCTGCTCGAGTACGCCCGCACGGAAGAGGCCACCTACGACACCGAGGTCTGGCGCGCCTGCCTGGAAATGCTGCCCGCCCGGTCGCCGAAACGAGCCACCGTCGTGGCCCGGTTGAAGCGGATCGACGCCGAGCTCGGTTAGGCGCGCAACCTCTCGCAACCCCGCAACTTTTCGCAACCCCGGGGCAACGTTTGCCTCCCTAGGCTCCGAGGAGAGCCGCAGCTGACGCTGCGTGCATCGACACCGTCGTCGACAAAGGAGCGCCATGACCGTCTATTCAGCCCCCGGAACACCCGACTCGAAGGTCACCTTCAAGCCCCGCTATGAGAATTGGATCGGCGGTGAATGGGTCAAACCGGTCAAGGGACAGTACTTCGAAGACATCTCGCCGGTCACCGGGAAGGCCTTCGCCGAGGTCGCCCGCGGCACCGCCGAGGACATCGAACTGGCGCTGGACGCCGCCCACAAGGCCGCGCCGGCCTGGGGCAAGACCTCGGCCACGACCCGCGCCGCGGTCCTCAACAAGATCGCCGACGTGATCGACGCGAACCTCGAACTCCTCGCGGTCGCCGAGACCTGGGACAACGGCAAGCCGGTGCGCGAGACGCTGAACGCCGACATCCCGCTCGCCTCGGACCACTTCCGCTACTTCGCCTCCGCGATCCGCGCCCAGGACGGCGACCACGCCGAACTCGACGGTGACATGGTCTCCTACCAGTTCCACGAGCCGCTCGGCGTCGTCGGGCAGATCATCCCGTGGAACTTCCCGATCCTGATGGCCGTCTGGAAGCTGGCGCCCGCACTGGCCGCCGGCAACACCGTCGTGCTCAAGCCCGCCGAGCAGACCCCCGTGTCGATCCTCGTCCTGCTCGAACTGATCGGCGATGTGCTGCCCGCCGGCGTCGTCAACGTGGTCAACGGCTTCGGCATCGAGGCCGGCAAGCCCCTCGCATCGTCGAACCGGATCCGCAAGATCGCCTTCACCGGCGAGACGTCGACCGGTCGCCTGATCATGCAGTACGCCAGCGCCAACATCATTCCGTCGACCCTCGAGCTGGGCGGCAAGAGCCCGAACATCTTCTTCAGCGACGTCGCCCAGGAGAAGGACGCGTTCTACGACAAGGCGCAGGAGGGCTTCGTGCTCTTCGCCTTCAACCAGGGCGAGGTCTGCACGGCCCCCAGCCGCGCGCTGCTGCAGAAGCCGATCTACGACAGCTTCCTGGCCGACGCGGTCGAGCGCACCCGCAAGGCGGTCCAGGGCAACCCGCTGGACACGGACACCCAGGTCGGCGCCCAGTCCAGCAACGACCAGCTCGAGAAGATCCTCTCCTACATCGATATCGGCAAGCAGGAGGGCGCGAAGCTCGCCCTCGGCGGCGAGCGGGTCGACCTCGGCGGAGACCTCAGCGGCGGCTACTACGTGCAGCCCACGATCTTCGAGGGCCACAACAAGATGCGCCTGTTCCAGGAGGAGATCTTCGGCCCGGTGCTCGCGGTGACGAGCTTCACGGACTACGACGACGCCATCTCGATCGCCAACGACACCCTGTACGGACTCGGTGCCGGCGTGTGGTCGCGCAACGGCAACGTGGCCTACCGGGCCGGGCGGGACATCCAGGCCGGCCGGGTGTGGGTCAACAACTACCACGCCTACCCGGCCGGGGCGGCCTTCGGCGGCTACAAGAGCTCGGGGATCGGGCGCGAGAACAACAAGCTCGCCCTCGGCCACTACCAGCAGACCAAGAACCTGCTGGTGTCCTACTCGGAGAACGCCCTGGGCTTCTTCTAACCCTTGCGATCCCGGACCGCCGGCGGCCCACGTCGCCGGCGGTCCCCTCGCCCAGGACCGCAGCTCGCAGGACCGCAGTTCAGCCGCATTCTCTCGCCCGAGGAGGGCCAGGCCATGTCCGACACGACCGTCACGGCATCCATCACCATCGCCGGCGAGACCCGCCCGCGGGTCGAGTTCACGCCCGCCACCGTTGACCTGCTGCGCAGCCTCTGGGACGAGCACGGGCCGCTCATGTTCCACCAGTCGGGCGGATGCTGCGACGGCAGTTCCCCGATGTGCTTCCCGGCGGGAGAGTTCATCACCTCCGACCGGGACGTCCTGCTCGGCCGGCTCGACATCGCGAGGCCCGGGAGCGACGCGCAGCCGATCGACTTCTGGATGTCGGCCGAGCAGTTCGAGTACTGGAGCCACACCTTCCTCACCGTGGATGTCGTCCCCGGCCGGGGAAGCGGGTTCTCCGCCGAGGCTCCGCGCGGGGTCCGCTTCCTGATCCGGTCCCGGCTGATGACCTCGTTCGACTGAGTCGGGTGGCCCGGGGACTGGTGCAGCGCCCCGGTCCTGCCAGCCTGGGGCGCTAGCCCCGGGACACCGGGATCTTCGACGAGGTCGTGCTCTTCTCCGGAACGGGAATCCGCACCTCGAGCACCCCGTCGCGGTAGGTCGCCGTCACGTCCTCTTCCTTGCAGCCCACCGGCAGGGGGATGTCCCGGGTGAAGGACCCGTAACGGAACTCCGTACGGTAGCCGTCCTTCAGCTTCTGCTCGCTCTTCTCCTCGCGCTCGGCCTGGATGTGCAGCACGCCGTCACTCACCGAGATGTCGACATTCTTCTCCGGGTCGATGCCGGGCATTTCCGCCTTGACGACGAGGGTGTTGCCGTCGCGGAACTCCTCCACCTTCATCGAGGCGTTGTCCCAGTCGCCCTCGAGGAATCGCCGGAAGGGCTCCGGCATGTCGAATTTTTCGCGTCGTGCTAGTCCGGCCATGGTGGTCTCCTTCGTTTGGTGGAGCACACAGTACCCCCGGTGCCGTCATGCCGCAGTGCCCCGCCGCCCGCTGCCCTAGGCTGTGGGAATGAGCACAGTCCTCGTCCTGAACGGCCCGAACCTCGGGCGCCTCGGCAGCCGGGAACCCGATGTCTACGGGTCGGCCGACCTGGACGAACTGCGGGCCCTGCTGAGCGCATCCGCCCCCGCCGGAGTCACGGTCGACCTGCGCCAGACCGATGACGAGGCCGAGCTCATCCACTGGCTGTACGAGGCCGTCGACGCCGGCACGCCCGTCATCCTGAACCCGGCCGCGTTCACGCACTACAGCTACGCGCTGCGGGATGCCGCGGCCCTGGTCACCAAGGCCGGCGTGCCGCTGATCGAGGTGCACCTCTCCAACCCGCACGCCCGGGAGACGTTCCGGCACACGAGCGTCGTCAGCGCCGTCGCCACCGGCGTGATCGCCGGCCTCGGCTTCGACTCCTACCGCCTCGCCCTGAACTACCTCACCTCGCCCCGCTAAACCCCGCTAGCCCCCGCGAAACCGCAGTCGTGCGCGATATCCGCGTGTTTTAGCGCGCACAACTGCGGTTTCGCGGGGAGCGCGGGGGCGCCTTTGGCGCTTTCAGGATGGGCAACTATGCTCGTTTGAGGCCGAATCGGCCGCGCACCTTCCCAATTGAACGGATTACCCTCCCCATGGCATCTACCGCCGACATCAAAAATGGCGTCGTCCTCAACATCGATGGCCAGCTCTGGGCCGTCATCGAGTTCCAGCACGTCAAGCCGGGCAAGGGTGGTGCGTTCGTTCGCACCAAGATGAAGAACGTCGTCAGCGGCAAGACCGTCGACCGCACCTTCAACGCCGGCGCCAAGATCGAAACCGAGAACGTCGACCGCCAGGACTTCCAGTACCTGTACGCCGACGGTGACTCCTACGTGTTCATGGACGTCTCCGACTACGACCAGATCCACGTCCCGGCAGCCGTTGTGGGCGACGCGGTGAACTTCATGCTCGAGAACCAGATGGTGACCATCGCGCTGCACAACGGCAACCCGCTCTACGTCGAGCTGCCGGCATCCGTCGTGCTCGAGATCACCTACACCGAGCCAGGCCTGCAGGGCGACCGCTCGACCGGCGGCACCAAGAACGCCACGGTCGAGACCGGTTACGAGATCCAGGTTCCGTTGTTCCTCGAGCAGGGCACCAAGGTCAAGGTCGACACCCGCACCGGTGACTACCTGGGCCGCGTCAACTAGTGAGCGCCCGTACCAAAGCGCGCAAGCGAGCCATCGACATCCTCTACGTCGCCGACGTTCGGCAGATCTCCATCCCCGAGTCGCTCGCGGCCGAGGCAGAGCGCGCGTCCAGTGAGCCCGCGCGGCAGGCCTCCTGGCTGTACGCGCGGGAGATCGTCGACGGCATCGTCGACCACCGTGAAGAGATCGACGAACTGATCGAGACCTACTCGCAGGGCTGGACCCTGTCGCGGATGCCGATCATCGACCGGGCCATCCTGCGGATCGGCATCTGGGAAATCCTCTACAACGACGCGGTGCCGCACGCGGTGGCCATCGACGAGGCCGTCGAGGCCGCGAAGGTGCTGTCGACGGATGACTCCGCCGGGTTCGTCAACGGACTCCTCGGCCGGATCGCGCAGACCGCCCCGTCCGCGTAGGGGCCCGGTCAGGTCGACACGGTGATGCTGGCGACGGTGCCGGCGATCGACGCCCACAGCTTGATGTCGTCCCCTGGCTGCTTCTTGTACGGGCGACCGATCCGGTCACGGCAGTCGAAGGTGATCTCGACCTCGAACGCCACCCCGATCGCATAGTTGTGCCCACCCTGCAGCTGCAGGGTGGCCGACAGGTCGGTGAAGGCGTGCACCTGCGAGTTGATCGCCGATCCGCCCTGTCCGCTCTCGTCCGCCTTGAACAGGGTGCGCGACCCGAAGGGCTTGAGCAGCTGCCACTGCCCGGTCACCGGGTCGACCTCCCAGCCGGCCACGTAGGCCGTGCCGCGGTAGCTGAAGTTGGCGAAGCCGGCGGTCGTGCCGGGCATGAACCACCAGCGGCTCTCGGTCACCGCGTCGATGTCCGCGCTCACCTTCACGTAGGACAGGGTCGCCTGGGGCACGACGCTGACCCCCGTGCCCGCGAAGCCGATGTAGCCCGGGTTCAGCCCGGACACGTTGACCCAGCTGAACAGGTTGCCCGTCGCCTCCGACGCGGCGCTTCCGGACGGCTGCCCGTTGACGGTGTTCACCCAGTGGTACCGGTATCGGTGGCTGGCCGGAGGCGCGGCAATCCAATAGCGCTTGTAGTCGGCGTCCGCGGGGATGTACAGGCTGTCCGGCCAGGCCAGGGCGAACTCCGGCCGCTCCCGGAAATACTGGGAGAAGATCGCGTCCTTGTACTTGTGGATGCGCTCCAGTGTGGGCAGCGGATCGGGGCCGGGGAGCTCGAGCTCGCGATGGACCTCCTCGATCTCGCGGCGCCGGACAAAACTGATCGGGCCGGCCGGCGCCCCCACTTCGGAGGCGACCGGTGACGGCCCCCGGGCCTCGTGATTCGATGTCGACATGGCGCCACCTGCTTCCTGCAGCTCCGGCTCTCGAAGGATGTGTACGTCGATGCCCGCAGCTTAACCGCGGGCCGTCACACCGGCTAGGGCGCGGCCGCGCAGGTGCTAGGCTCATGGGCAGAAATAGACATCCTTTAACAGCCGTCCTGTGAGACGGGGAAGGAGGTCGGTTTGATGGCACGCACCGTGCTCACCCAGGCTGACATCACCCGAGCGTTGACTCGGATCTCGCACGAGATCCTCGAGTCCAATCGGGGGCCGGACAACCTCGTCATCCTCGGCATCCCCACCCGCGGGGTCGTGCTCGCCCGCCGCATCTTCGAGACCATCCAGAGGATCGAGCCCAGCGCGACGGATGTCCGCGTCGGCTCCCTCGACGTCACCCTCTACCGCGACGACCTGTCCCGCACCCGCACCCGCACCCCCGCGCCGACCCAGGTGCCCGGCAGCATCGACGGCAAGACCGTCGTGCTCGTCGACGACGTGCTCTACTCCGGCCGCACCATCCGCGCCGCCCTCGACGCGCTCGGCGACCACGGCCGCCCGAGCATCGTGCGCCTGGCCGTGCTCGTCGACCGCGGCCACCGGGAACTGCCGATCAGGGCCGACTTCGTCGGCAAGAACCTGCCCAGCTCGACCGAGGAGCGGATCAACCTGCACCTGACCGAGACAGACGGCGACGAATTCGTCAGTATCGAAGGAGGCAACGGCGCATGAGGCACCTCCTGTCGACCAAGACGATCAGCCGGGACGAGGCCATCGTGCTCCTCGACATCGCCGAGGACATGGCGGATGTCGCAGGCCGCGAGGTGAAGAAGCTCCCGACCCTGCGCGGCAAGACCGTCGTCAACCTGTTCTTCGAGGACTCCACCCGCACCCGGATCTCCTTCGAGGCCGCGGCGAAGAGGCTCAGCGCCGATGTGATCAACTTCAGCGCCAAGGGATCGAGCGTGTCGAAGGGCGAGAGCCTCAAGGACACCGCCCAGACCCTCGCCGCGATGGGCGCCGACGGCGTCGTCATCCGCCACCACGCCTCCGGGGCGCCGCTCGTGCTGGCGGAGAGCGGCTGGATCGACGCGGGCATCATCAACGCCGGCGACGGCACCCACGAACACCCGACCCAGGCCCTGCTGGACGCTTTCACCATCCGCCGGCGCCTGCACGGGGCCGCCTCGCGGGGCCGGGACCTCGACGGTGTCACCGTGACCATCGTCGGGGACGTCCTGCACTCCCGCGTCGCCCGGTCGAACCTGTGGCTGCTCACCACCCTCGGCGCCCAGGTCGGCTTCGTCGCACCGCCGACGCTCCTGCCTGCGGACACGTCCGCCTGGCCGGCGACCTTCGGCTTCGACCTCGACGCCGCGATCGACGCCGGCCCCGACGTGATCATGATGCTCCGCATCCAGGCCGAGCGGATGAGCGCCTCCTTCTTCCCCAACCCGCGGGAGTATGCCCGCGGCTGGGGGCTCGACGACGAGCGGTTCGCCCGGCTCCGGGCGGATAGCATTGTCATGCACCCCGGCCCGATGAATCGCGGCCTGGAAATATCGTCTGCCGCGGCCGATTCGGCCCGGTCGACCGTGCTCGAACAGGTCGCGAATGGCGTGTCGGTGCGGATGGCCGCGCTGTACCTGCTTTTGTCCGGTGACCGGGAGGATTCATAGATGCCGAAGGAACGCGCCGACAACGTGGAGTACCTGATCCGGGGAGCGACCCTGCCGGACGGTACCCGCAGCGACATCCTGCTCGCCGGCGGCCGCGTCGCCGAGCTCGGGTCGGGTTTGTCTCGGGCCGGTGCGAGCCCGATCGACGCCGACGGGCTCGTCGCCCTGCCCGGCCTCGTCGACCTGCACACCCACCTGCGTGAGCCCGGATCTGAGCAGAGCGAAACCGTGCTGACCGGCAGCCAGGCCGCGGCCAGGGGAGGGTTCACCAGCGTGTTCGCGATGGCCAACACCTCACCGGTGCAGGACACGGCCGGCGTTGTCGAGCAGGTGCTCGCCCTCGGCGAGCAGGCCGGCTACGTCACCGTGCAGCCGATCGGCGCCGTAACCGTGGGCCTGGCCGGCCGGCAACTGGCCGAGCTCGGCGCCATGGCGGCCAGCCGCGCCCGGGTGCGGGTCTTCTCCGATGACGGATCCTGCGTGGCCGATCCGCTCATCATGCGCCGCGCCCTCGAGTACGTGAAGGCCTTCGACGGCGTCATCGCCCAGCACGCCCAGGACCCCCGCCTCACCGAGAAGGCGCAGATGAACGAGGGCGCGCTGTCGGCCGAGCTCGGCCTCACCGGCTGGCCGGCCGTCGCGGAGGAGTCGATCATCGCCCGCGATGTGCTCCTGGCCGAACACGTCGGTTCCCGCCTGCACGTCTGCCACGTCTCCACCGCCGGCTCGGTCGACGTCATCCGCTGGGCCAAGGCCCGCGGCATCAACGTCACAGCAGAGGTCACCCCGCACCACCTCCTGCTCACCGAGGAACTCGTCGTCGGCTACGACGCGCGGTTCAAGGTCAACCCGCCGCTCCGCCGCCGGGAAGACGTCGAGGCCCTGCGCGCCGGCCTCGCCGACGGCACCATCGACATCGTCGCCACCGACCACGCGCCGCACCCGACCGAGGCGAAGGATTGCGAATGGGATGCGGCCGCCAACGGCATGGTCGGGCTCGAGTCCGCCCTCTCCGTCGTGCACGCCTCCGTCGTGGCAAACGGCCACCTCGACTGGGCCGACGTGGCCCGGGTGCTCTCGCACACCCCCGCCCGGATCGGCCGTCTGGACGGCCAGGGCCGGCGCACCGAGGTGGGCGCACCCGCCGAGCTCACGCTCTACGACCCCTCGGCCAGCCGGGTGTTCGGAACCGGTGACCTCTCCGGCAAGGGCGTGAACTCGCCCTACCTGGCGATGACGCTGCCCGGCCGGGTGCAGGCCACCTTCCACCAGGGATACCCGACGGTGCTGGACGGCGCGTTGCTCCCGGCCGCCGAGGTCGCGGCCGCGCGGTCGGAGGTCGGCCATGGATAGGGTCGCCCCCACCGTCGTCGTCGTCGTCGTGCTGCTCGGCATCGTCGCGCTCATGTGGCGGAGCTGGCGGGCGCGCACCCGCCGGGATGCCGGCCTGGCGGCCGGCCACCCGGGTACCGGCGCCGACGCCCCCGTGATCGCCTCGGCGCCCGTGCTGTACGTGGCCACCACGCCCCGCGCCCGCCCGCTCGAACGGCTCGCGATCCGGGGACTGGGTTTCCGCGCCAGGGCCCGGCTCACGGTCACCGCCGCGGGAGTGGACCTCAGCCTGGCCGGCGAGGAGCCGGTCTTCATCCCGGCCGCGGCGATCGAGCTGCTCACCCCCGCCACCATGACCATCGACCGCGTGGTCGAGACCGACGGGCTGCTGCTGCTGGGCTGGCGCCTGCACCGGCCAGAGAACGCACCCGCACCGAAGCCCGGCGAGGACATCTCCGTCGACAGCTACTTCCGCATCCCCGACCCCATCGATCGCGACCGCATCACTGATGCGATCCGATCCATCGCAGCCGACGCCACCGGCCCGGCTGCACGCGACGAAAGCGAGGCCTGACATGGCCAATCCTGCAGAAACAGCCGACCGGGCGGGCGCCGTGAAGGCGCCGGCCGTGCTCGTGCTCGAAGACGGCCGGCGCTACGTCGGCCGCGCCTACGGCAGCCGAGGCCAAACCTTCGGTGAGATCGTGTTCGCCACCGGGATGACGGGCTACCAGGAGACCCTGACCGACCCGTCCTACGCCGGCCAGATCGTCCTGATGACCGCGCCGCACATCGGCAACACCGGCGCCAACGACGAAGACATGGAATCCCGCAAGATCTGGGTGGCCGGCTTCGTCGTGCGGGAGCCCTCCCGGGTCACGTCGAACTTCCGCTCCCAGCGGAGCCTCGACGACGACCTCGAATCCGGCGGCGTCGTCGGCATCAGCGGCATCGACACCCGGGCGATCACCCGCCACATCCGCTCCGAGGGCGCGATGCGCGCCGGCATCTTCTCCGGCGAGGCCTTCGAACTCTCCGACGGCGAGCAGCTCGAGCAGGTGCGCCGGACGGCCTCGATGCGCGGGCGCAACCTGTCCGACGCGGTGTCCACGGTCGAGCCGTACTCCATCCCGGCGGTGGGGGAGCGGATCGGCTCGGTCGCCGTGCTCGACCTCGGCGTGAAGACCTCCACCCTCAACTTCCTGGCCGAACGCGGCTTCGAGGTCCTCGTCCTGCCGCAGTCGGTCACCTCGGAGCACGTGCTCTCGCTGGAGCCCTCCGCGCTGTTCTTCTCCAACGGCCCCGGCGACCCGGCGGCCTCGGACGCCCACGTGAAGCTGCTGCAGGAGGTGCTCCGGGCCGGCGTGCCGTACTTCGGCATCTGCTTCGGCAACCAGCTGCTCGGCCGCGCGCTCGGCTTCGGCACCTACAAGCTGCCCTTCGGCCACAGGGGGATCAACCAGCCCGTGCTCGACAAGACCACCCGCAAGGTCGAGATCACCTCCCAGAACCACGGCTTCGCCGTCGACATGCCCACCGAGGGCGTGCACGAATCCCGCACCGGCTTCGGCCGGGTGGAAGTGAGCCACTACAGCCTCAACGACAACGTGGTCGAAGGCATCCGCTGCCTCGACATTCCCGCGTTCTCGGTGCAGTACCACCCGGAGGCCGCCTCCGGGCCGCACGACGCCAACTACCTTTTCGATCGGTTCAGGGATGTGGTGCTCGCCCACCACAAGGCCGCCGGAGCAGGAGACAACAAATAATGCCCAAGCGCGACGACATCAACAGCGTCCTCGTCATCGGCTCCGGCCCGATCGTGATCGGCCAGGCCTGCGAGTTCGACTACTCGGGCACCCAGGCCTGCCGGGTGCTCCGCGAGGAGGGCGTCCGGGTCATCCTGGTCAACTCCAACCCGGCCACGATCATGACCGACCCCGACTTCGCTGACGCCACCTACATCGAGCCGATCACCCCGGAGATCCTCGAGACCATCATCGCCAAGGAGCGTCCGGATGCCATCCTGCCGACCCTGGGCGGGCAGACGGCCCTGAACGCGGCCATCCAGCTGCACGAACGAGGCATCCTCGAAAAGTACAACGTCGAGCTGATCGGCGCGAGCTTCGAGGCAATCCAGAAGGGTGAGGACCGCCAGGTCTTCAAGCAGCTCGTCCTCGACGCCGGCGCCGACGTCGCCCGGTCGCACATCGCCCACACGATCGAGGAGGCCGTCGGGTTCGCAGGCGACCTCGGCTACCCGCTCGTCGTGCGCCCCTCGTTCACCATGGGCGGGCTCGGCTCCGGCTTCGCCTACGACGAGGTCGAACTGCGCCGCTACGTCGGCGACGGCCTGCACCACAGCCCCACCAGCGAGGTGCTCCTGGAGGAGTCCATCCTCGGCTGGAAGGAATACGAACTCGAAATGATGCGCGACACGGCCGACAACACCGTCGTCGTCTGCTCGATCGAGAACGTCGACCCGGTCGGCGTGCACACCGGCGACTCGATCACCGTCGCGCCGGCGCTCACCCTGACCGACCGCGAGTACCAGCACCTGCGCGACATCAGCATCGACATCATCCGCGCCGTGGGCGTCGACACCGGCGGCTGCAACATCCAGTTCGCGATCGACCCGGCCACCGGCCGCGTCATCGTGATCGAGATGAACCCGCGCGTGTCGCGCTCCTCGGCCCTGGCCAGCAAGGCGACCGGTTTCCCGATCGCGAAGATCGCGGCCAAACTCGCCCTCGGCTACCGCCTCGACGAGATTCCCAACGACATCACCAAGGTCACCCCGGCCAGCTTCGAACCCACGCTCGACTACGTCGTCGTCAAGGTTCCGCGCTTCGCGTTCGAGAAGTTCCCCGCCGCCGACCAGCGCCTGACGACCACCATGAAGTCGGTCGGCGAGGCCATGGCAATCGGCCGGAACTACGCCTCCGCCCTGCAGAAGGCGCTCCGCTCCCTGGAGAAGCGCGGCTCGTCGTTCCACTGGGGCGCGGAGACCCGCACGCTCGAGGAGCTGCTCGTCGCGGCGGAGATCCCCACCGACGGACGCATCGTCACGGTGCAGCAGGCGCTCCGCAAGGGCGCCAGCATGGAGCAGGTCTTCGCGGCCACGAAGATCGACCCCTGGTTCATCGACCAGATCGTGCTGATCAACGAGGTCGCCGACGAGGTCGCCTCCGCCGAACGGCTCGACACGGACATCCTCCGCACCGCCAAGGACCACGGCTTCTCCGACGCCCAGATCGGCGAACTCCGCGGCTTCGGCGAGGCAGACGTGCGCAAGGTGCGCCACATCCTCGGCGTGCGCCCGGTCTTCAAGACCGTCGACACCTGCGCCGGCGAGTTCCCCGCGCTCACGCCGTACCACTACTCGAGCTACGACGAGGAGACCGAGGTCGTGCCCAGCGACCGGAAGAAGGTCGTCATCCTCGGCTCCGGTCCGAACCGGATCGGCCAGGGCGTCGAGTTCGACTACTCCTGCGTGCACGCCTCCTTCGCGCTGTCCGAGGCCGGCTACGAGACCATCATGATCAACTGCAACCCGGAGACCGTGTCCACCGACTACGACACCTCCGACCGGCTCTACTTCGAGCCGCTGACGCTCGAAGACGTGCTCGAGATCATCCACGCCGAAAGCCAGAGCGGCGAACTCGTCGGGGTGGTCGTGCAGCTCGGCGGGCAGACCGCCCTGGGCCTGGCCAAGGGCCTCCAGGCGGAAGGCATCCCGATCCTCGGCACCACTCCGGATGCGATCGACCTCGCCGAGGAGCGTGGACTGTTCTCCGGCATCCTCGCCGCCGCGAACCTGCTCGCCCCGCGCAACGGCACCGCGATCGACTACGCCGGCGCGGTCGTCGTCGCCGAGGAGATCGGTTACCCGGTGCTCGTCCGCCCGAGCTACGTACTCGGCGGTCGCGGCATGGAGATCGTCTACGACAGCCTCTCCCTGGCCGACTACTTCACCCGGATGGAGGGTCAGGGCATCATCGGCCCGTCGCATCCGCTGCTCGTCGACCGGTTCCTCGACGACGCGATCGAAATCGACGTGGACGCCATCTACGACGGGCACGAGCTGTACATCGGCGGCGTGATGGAGCACATCGAGGAGGCCGGGATCCACTCCGGCGACTCCAGCTGCACCCTGCCGCCGGTGACCCTCGGCCGGGCCGAGATCGACCGCGTGCGCGTGGCCACCCTGGCCATCGCCAAGGGCATCGGCGTGCGCGGCCTGCTCAACGTGCAGTTCGCGATCGGCGCCGGCGTGCTCTACGTGCTCGAAGCGAACCCCCGCGCCTCGCGCACCGTGCCCTTCGTCGCCAAGGCGCTCGGGATCACCCTGGCCAAGGCCGCCGCGCTGATCATGGTCGGCACGACCATCGCCGAGCTCAAGGCCGAGGGCAAGCTGCCGCTGATCGACGGCTCCCGGGTTCCGATGGAATCGCCGGTCGCGGTCAAGGAGGCCGTGCTCCCGTTCAACCGGTTCCGCACCCACGACGGCACCGTCGTCGACTCCGTGCTCGGCCCGGAGATGCGCTCGACCGGCGAGGTCATGGGAATCGACCGCGACTTCCCCCGCGCCTTCGCCAAGAGCCAGCTCGCCGCGTACGGCGGCATCCCGCTCAGCGGAACCGTCTTCGTGTCGGTCTCCGACCGCGACAAGCGCGCCATCATCCTGCCCATGCTGCGGTTCCAGCAGCTCGGCTTCGAGATCATGGCGACCGAGGGCACCGCCGAGGTGCTCCAGCGCAACGGCATCCGGGCCCGCGTCGTGTCGAAGGTCAGCGAGAAGGGCGAAGACGACGTGTCGATCGTCGAACTGATCCAGCGCGAAGAGGTCGACATCGTCATCAACACGCCGAGCGGACGCTCCGCCCGCGCCGACGGCTACGAGATCCGTGCGGCCGCCGTGGCCGGCGACCTGCCCCTGTTCACCACGATCGCCGAGCTCAGCGCGGCGGTCGGCTCGATCGACGCGATCCGGGACGGCTTCGAGGTGACCTCGCTGCAGGAGTACGCGGGCACCCGGGCGGCGGCGCTGCAGGCGGCAATGCTGTGACCCCAGGCGAGGCATCCGGCGCGCCCGTCCCGTTCGGCGACCGCCTCGGGCAGGCGTTCGCCGCGCACGGGCAGCTCTGCGTCGGCATCGACCCGCACGCCTGGCTGCTGGCCGACTGGGACCTGCCCGATTCCGCGGCGGGAGCAGAAGCGTTCGGCCGCACGGTGGTCGAGGCCGCCGCCGGCCGCGTCGGGATCGTCAAACCGCAGATCGCGTTCTTCGAGCGGTTCGGTTCCGCGGGCTACGCGGCCCTGGAGCGTACCCTGGCGGATGCCCGGTCGGCCGGACTGCTCGTCATCGGCGACGTCAAGCGGGGAGACCTCGGCACGAGCGCCGAAGCGTACGCCCAGGCCTGGCTCACGCCCGGTTCGCCGCTCGAAGTGGACGCCATCACGGTCAGCGCGTACATGGGCGTCGGATCGCTCGACGCCGCGATCGAGATCGCGGAGGCCGGCGGCAAGGGCCTCTTCGTGCTCTCGGCGACCTCGAACCCGGAGGCCGCGGTGATCCAGCGGGCCATCGTCGCCGACGGCGCCCGGGCCGGCCGGAGCGTCGCCCGGGCGATCCTCGACGAGGTGGGGGAGCGTAACGCGGCGGCCACGACCGGGCCGCTCGGCTCGATCGGGGTCGTGCTCGGCGCGACCCTCGACCTCGCCGTTTTCGGCATCGACGTCGCCGCAGCGCCGTCGGCGGCGCTCACCCCGGTGCTCGCCCCGGGCTTTGGCCACCAGGGCGCCGACGTCACCAATATCGACTTGCTGTATGGCGGGTACGCTCGAAGCGTTATCGTGAGTGAATCGCGTAGCGTGCTCGCGGCCGGTCCCGACCGGCTCGCCGAGGCGATCGTGCGCCGAGTAGCTGAAACAGGAGCGGCCCGTGGCTGAGAATCGCCCCATCCCACCCGATGTCGACCGGGTGGCGGCATCGCGCGCCGCCGTCGCGGCCCGGCGCGCCAGAGCGGCCGTCAAGGCCCAGGTCGCGGCCGGTCAGCGGACCGCCCTCGAGGTGCTCGCCGCCGCGGTCAAGGACCCGACCGGGGTCGAAGGCCGACTGCGCGTGACCGAGCTGCTGGTCAGCATCCCCTCGATCGGAGTCACCAAAATGCGCCGCCTCATGAACCGGCTGGAGATTTCCCCGTCGAAGCGCCTCGGCGGACTCGGCACCCACCAGCGCGAGCGCCTGCGGGACTTCCTCTCCACCAAACCGACCGGACGCCGCGGCGCCCCCGACTCGCGCCTGGTCGTGCTCGCCGGACCCACCGCGGTCGGCAAGGGCACCGTGGCGAACTACATCCGGGAGCACTACCCCGAGGTGCTGCTCTCCGTCTCCGCGACGACCCGCAAGCCGCGCCCCGGTGAAGTCGAGGGCGTCAGCTACTACTTCGTCGACGATGCGGAATTCGACCGGATGATCGAGGCGGGCGACCTCCTCGAATGGGCGACCGTGCACAACGCCTACCGGTACGGCACGCCTCGCGGTCCCGTCGACGACGCCATCGAGGCCGGCCGCAGCGTGCTCCTGGAGATCGACCTCCAGGGGGCCAGGGCCGTGCGCCGCGCCATGCCGGAGGCCCGGCTGGTCTTCCTGCTGCCTCCCAGCTGGGAAGAACTGGTGCGCCGACTGATCGGGCGGGACACCGAGGATTCCGCCGAACAGGCCCGCCGGCTGGAGACCGCGAAGCTCGAATTGGCCGCCCAGGGCGAGTTCGATTACAGCGTCGTGAACACCGACGTGGCCGAAGCGGCCCGAGAGGTCGTAGACTTGATGCAGACTCGCAGGGCGCAGTCGGTTTCGTAGCGCCCGTCTCACCTCGTTTCCTCGCGTCAGAATTGACGCGCACGCAGTCATTTCGCTGCACGAAAAGCTCTAAAGGAGTGTGACCCAATGGCCACCAAGCTAACAGGCATCATTGACCCGCCCATCGACGACCTCCTCACCAAGGTCGACTCCAAGTACGCCCTCGTGATCTTCGCGTCCAAGCGTGCCCGCCAGATCAACGACTACTACGCGGACCTGCACGAAGGCAGCCTGTTCGACAACGTCGGACCGCTCGTCGACTCGACCGTCGATGACAAGCCGCTCTCCGTCGCCCTGCGCGAAATCAACGAGGACAAGCTCACCTCCCGTCCGATCGTCGAATAACCGCTCCGCCACGCTCGAGCGCGCAGGATGTCGTCAGCTCGCACGATCGTCGTCGGTGTAACCGGCGGCATCGCTGCGTATAAGGCCGTCAACATCGTGCGCGCTTTCGTGTTGGCCGGGCACTCGGTGCACGTCGTCGCGACCGAAGCGGCCCTCCGGTTCGTCGGGAAGCCGACCCTCGAGGCCATCTCCCGGAACCCCGTGCACACCGACCTCTACGAGGGCGTCGCCGAGGTGCGCCATGTGGCCATCGGTCAGTCGGCCGACCTCATCGTCGTCGCCCCGGCCACCGCCAACACCATCGCGAAGCTCGCCGCCGGCCTGGCCGACGACCTGCTGGGCAACACCATCCTCGCCAGCACGGCTCCGCTCGTGATCGCGCCGGCCATGCACACCGAAATGTGGAACAACCCCGCCACGGTCGCCAACGTGAAGACCCTGCGCGAGCGCGGCGTCGTGATCGTCGGACCCGGCGTTGGCCAGCTCACCGGCGCCGACATCGGCGCCGGACGGATGGAAGAACCGGACACGATCGTCGCCGCGGCCCTGGCCCTGCTCGACGACGGCTCCGCGCGCCAGGACCTCGCCGGGCAGGACCTCGCCGGCCGGCGGATCGTGATCAGCGCCGGCGGAACCCGCGAACCGCTCGACCCCGTGCGCTACCTCGGGAACCGCTCCAGCGGCCGGCAGGGCGTCGCCCTCGCCGAGGCCGCCGCGGCGCGTGGAGCATCCGTCATCCTGGTCGCCGCCCACCTCGAGGTGCCGCCGCCGGCCGGCGTCGACCTGCGGCCGGTCAGCACCGCGCTCGAGCTCCAGGCGGCCGTCGAGGCCGCCGCGGCGACCGCCGACGTGGTGATCATGGCCGCCGCCGTCGCCGACTACCGGCCGGCCGAACGCCGCGCAGACAAGATCAAGAAAGACGAGGCCGGCGACACGTTCCGGCTCGACCTGGTCAAGAACCCCGACATCCTGGCCGGCCTGGCACGGGCGGTCCCGCGTCCGGCCGTCATCGTCGGCTTCGCCGCCGAAACCGAGGCCGACCCCGCCGCACGCCTGGAACTCGGACGGCAGAAGGTCGCCCGGAAGGGCTGCGACTACCTCGTCCTCAACAGGGTCGGCTGGTCACAGGGCTTCGCCACGGAGAGTAACGACATCGTCGTCCTCGATCGGCGCGGAGATATAGTGAATGAGGCTTCCGGCACGAAACTGTCGGTGGCCAATTGCATTCTTGACGTGATCGTCCAGGCCGGAACGCCCGATCACCATCCTTCCGATTGACGAGAGCACGGCTCTCCTGAAACAGAGACGGGCCCGATGAGCGATCTTCGCCTCTTCACCTCCGAGTCGGTCACCGAGGGCCACCCGGATAAGATCTGCGACCAGATCTCCGACAGCATCCTCGACGCGTTGCTCGCCGAGGACCCGCAGAGCCGCGTCGCCGTGGAAACCCTGGTCACGACCGGGCTCGTGCACGTCGCCGGCGAGGTGACGACGGAGGCCTACGTCGAGATCCCGTCGATCGTGCGCAAGTGCATCACCGAGATCGGCTACGACTCGTCCGACGTCTGGTTCGACGGGCGGTCCTGCGGGGTGGAGATTTCCATCGGCGGGCAGTCCCCGGACATCGCCCAGGGCGTTGACGAGGCCTTCGAACGGCGCGAACAGTCCAGCCTCGACGCGTTCGACCGCCAGGGCGCCGGCGACCAGGGGATCATGTTCGGCTACGCCACCCGGGAAACGCCCGAGCTGATGCCGATCCCGATCTGGATCGCCCACCGCCTCGCCGAGCAGCTGGCGGCCGTGCGCAAGTCCGGCGAGCTGGACTACCTGCGTCCCGACGGCAAGACCCAGGTCACGATCGGCTACGACGGCATCATCCCGCGCACGGTCGAGACCGTGGTGCTCTCCACCCAGCATTCCCCGTCCGTGTCGACCGAGGTGCTGCGCGCCGAGGTCGAGGAACTCGTCATCCGGCCCGTGCTGGCCCGCGTCGAACTCGACTCCTCCGACCTCACCACCCTGATCAACCCGACCGGCCGGTTCGAAATCGGCGGGCCGCAGGGCGACGCCGGACTGACCGGGCGCAAGATCATCATCGACACCTACGGCGGCTCGAGCCGCCACGGCGGGGGAGCGTTCAGCGGCAAGGACCCGTCGAAGGTCGACCGCTCCGCCGCCTACGCCATGCGCTGGGTTGCCAAGAACGCCGTCGCCGCCGGCCTGGCCGAGCGCCTGGAAATCCAGGTCGCCTACGCGATCGGCAAGGCCTCGCCCGTCGGCCTGTACGTCGAGACGTTCGGCACCGGCACCCTGCCCGACAAGGACATCACGGCCGCCATCCGCGAGGTGTTCGACCTGCGCCCCGGCGCCATCATCGCCTCGCTCGACCTGCTCCGGCCGATCTACGCCCAGACGGCGACCTACGGCCATTTCGGCCGGGAACTGCCCGACTTCACCTGGGAGAGGCTCGACCGCGTCGAGGACCTGAGAAGCGCAGCCGGACTCTGACCGACCAGGGCCGGGATGCTCAGGGGAGCACGATGACGCGCCCGGGCCTCGTGGCACGGGTGCTCATCGACTCACCGCTGCCGCAGCTCGACCATCTCTTCGACTACAGCGTCCCGGCCGAACTGGCCGCGGACGCCGCGCCCGGGGTGCGGGTCAGGGTGCCGTTCCGGTCGTCCGGCCGGGTGGTCGACGGCTACCTGGTCGAGCTCGTCGACGCGGCGTTGCCGGGCCTGACCGACGCCGGCCACGCCGACGCGGAGTTCCACGGCACCCTCAGCCCCATCGAGGCGGTCGTGTCCCCGGCCCGGGTGCTCACGCCCGAGGTCTGGAAGCTCGCCCGGCGGATCGCCGACCGCTCCGCGGGGAACGCGAGCGACGTCATCCGCCTGGCCTGTCCTCCGCGGCAGGTGCGGGTGGAGAAGGCGTGGCTGGCGGCGCAGGCGGCGGAACCGGCGATCCAGGCGCAGGCGAACCAGGCGCAGGCGAACCCGCGGCAGGACGAACCCGCGGTACCCACGCCTGGCTTGTCCGAGGCGCGCTTCTCCGAATACGGCGCCGGGGTGCTCGAAGACGCCATCGCGAAGCGCCGCCGCCTCGCGATGGCCGCCGTGCCGTTCCCGGTCGCGCTGCCGGCCGGCCCGTCGATCGGGCACTGGGCGAAGACCCTGGCCGAACTGGCCGTCGAGACGCTCGAGGCCGGGCGGACCGCCATCCTGGTCGTGCCGGACTACCGCGACCAGGACCAGGTGCAGGCTGCCCTCGACGTGCTCGCCCCGGCGGGCTCGGTCAGCCGGGTGGATGCCCGCCAGCCGAACCCCGACCGCTACCGCAGCTTCCTGGCCTGCCTCGGCCCCGAGCCGCGGATCATCCTCGGTAACCGCTCCGCCGCGTACGCGCCGGCGGCCGACCTGGGGCTCCTGGCGCTCTGGGACGACGGCGACCCGCTGCACTCCGAGCCGCTCAGCCCGTACGCGCACTCCCGGGACGCCGCCCTCGTGCGGCAGGAGCAGTCCGGCTGCGCCCTCGTCCTGCTCGGCCACTCGCGCAGTGTCGAGGTCCAGCGCCTGGTCGAACTGGGCTGGCTGGCCGAGGTGCACCCGGCGACGAGCCGGCACCCCGAGGTCACCCCGACCGAGTTCCAGGCAGCCGACGACCAGTTCGCGCGGGCCGCGCGTGTCCCGTCCGCGGCCTGGCACACGGCCAGGCAGGCCCTGAAGGCGGGCCCCGTGCTCGTCCAGGTCGCCAGCCCCGGCTACGCCCCCATGCTCGCCTGCCAGGGCTGCAAGAAGGCGGCCAGGTGCACGCGGTGCCAGGGTCCGCTCGGCCTCGCCTCCGCCGGCGGGACCCCGTCCTGCCGCTGGTGCGGCGCCCTCGCCGCGGACTGGAGCTGCGTGCACTGTGCGGGCCGGACCTTCCGGGTCGCCACGGTCGGCGCCGGCCGAACCGCCGAGGACCTCGGCCGGGCCTTTCCCGGCGTGCGGATCATCATCGCCGACGGCGACCACCCCATCCAGCAGGTCGGCGCCGAACCGGCGTTGGTGATCGCGACCAGGGGGGCGGAGCCGATCGCCGCCGGGGGCTACCGGGCGATCCTGCTGCTCGACGGCCAACGGATGCTCGGCCGCGAGTCCCTCCGGGTCGGCGAAGACTGCCTGCGCTGGTGGTGCAATGCCGCCGCCCTCGCCGCGCCCGGCGCCGCCGTGATGCTCGCCGAGGTCGGCGGAACGCTCGCCCGGGCCATGAGCACGTGGCAGCCGGAATCCTTCGCCGCCGCCGAACTGGCCGACCGCCGGCAGCTCCGGTTCCCGCCGGCGGTCCGGGTCGCCTCGGTCAGCGGAACCGAGGCCGACGTGGAGGCCGCCCTGGCCGACCTGGCCGAGATCCCGCACGTCGACGTGCTCGGTCCGGTCGGCATGGAGGCGCCGCTGGTGCGCGCGGTCGTGCGCTTCGCCTACGGCAGCGGCGACCAGGTGGCCGCGGCGCTCAAGGCCCAGGTGGTGCGGAATGCCGCGAGGCGACGCCGGCCGAAGGGCGCGGCCTTCCGGGCTGCGCCTACACTCAGAGTACGATTCGACGACCCGGAGCTGCTCTAAATGAAACTCGTCTTTGCGGGCACCCCGCAGGTCGCCGTCCCCAGCCTGACCGCCCTGGCCGACTCCGGGCACGAGGTCGCCGCCGTGATCACGCGAGAGGATGCCCCGCTCGGCCGCAAACGCGTGCTCACCCCTTCGCCGACCGCCGTCGCCGCCGCAGCCCTCGGCATCCCGCTGATCAAGGCCAACCGGCTGGGCGACGCCGCCACCGCCGAAATCACGGCCCTCCGGCCCGACCTCGGCGTGATCGTGGCCTACGGCGGCCTGGTGCGAGAACCGCTTTTGTCGGTGCCCCGTCTCGGCTGGATCAACCTGCACTTCTCCCTGCTGCCGCGCTGGCGCGGGGCCGCCCCCGTGCAACGCGCCCTGATGGCCGGGGACGAGACAACCGGCGCCGTCGTTTTCCAGCTCGTGCGGGAGCTCGACGCCGGGCCCGTTTTCGGGACGCTGACCGAGCAGATCGGCCGCCACGCGACATCCGGAAGCCTGCTCGAGTCCCTGAGCTTCAGCGGCGCCCGGCTGCTGCTGGGCGTCGTGGACGAGCTCGCCGCCGGAACCGCGTCGGCGAGCAAGCAGCACGGCGAGGTCACCCTCGCCCCCAAACTGACCCTCGAGGACGCGCACATCGACTGGTCGGCTCCGGCGACCGCGGTGTACAACCGCGTGCGCGGGGTGACACCGGAGCCTGGTGCGTTCACCGTCGTGAACGACGCTCGGCTGAAACTCCTCGCGGTCGCGCCCGGCTACGGCGCCCCGCCGCAAACGGCCGGCGTGATTCGCGAGATCGACAAGCACGTGCTGGTGGGAACGGGGACGGAGCCGATCGAGCTCATCACCGTGCAGCCGGCGGGAAAGACGGCAATGAAGGCAATCGACTGGTGGCGTGGCGTGGCGGCGAACGAGGTGGTCGCCTCATGAGCGAGGACCGCCGCCCCGAGCGCCCTCGGGCGCAGGCCGGGTTCGTGCAGCCCGCCCGGCGTGTGGCCTACGAGGTCATCGCCGCGGTGCGCGAGTCCGACGCCTACGCCAACCTGCTGCTGCCGACCCGGATCAAGCGGGCGGCGCTGAACACCGCCGATGCGGCGCTGGCCACCGAGTTGACCTACGGAACCCTGCGCATGCAGGGCTTCTACGACCGGGTGATCGCCGAGGCCGCCGGCCGGCCCGTCACCGCGATCGACCCGGCCATCCTCGACGTGCTCCGCCTCGGCGCACACCAGCTCCTCGCCACCCGGGTCGCCACCCACGCCGCCGTCAACGAGTCCGTCGAGCAGGCCCGCCAGGTCGGATCCCGCGCCGCGACCGGCTTCTGCAACGGCGTGCTGCGCACCATCTCCCGCACCAGCGTCGAAGAATGGCGCGAACGCATCCTCGCCCAGGCGACGAGCACGGATGACCGCCTGGCCGCCGAGTACTCACACCCGGCCTGGGTGGTCCGCGCGTTCCGGCAGTCGCTGAAGGCCGAGGGCCGGGAGTCCGAGCTCGAGGAACTGCTGGACGCCGACAACGCGCCGCCGCGGGTGAACATGGTGGCGCTGCCCGGCCTGACAACGGCGGAGGAGACCGAGGGACTCGGCCGCCCCGACGACTACTCGCCGACCGGCTTCGTGCTGGCCGGGGGAGACCCCGTCCACATCATGAACGACCACGACGGCCGCATCCGGGTACAGGACGAGGGCTCCCAACTGGCCGCCCTCGCCCTCAGCCGGGCACGCCCGGTGCGGCCGGGCGAGCGCTGGCTCGACCTCTGCGCCGGCCCCGGCGGCAAGGCGGCCCTGCTGGCGGCCGAGGCGATCGCCGGGGGCGCCGAACTTGTCGCCAACGAGCTGGTCCCGGCCAGGGCGACCCTGGTCCGGAAGGCCCTGAAGGCGGTGCCGGCGAGCGTGCCCGTCTGGGAGCAGGACGGCACGGCGTTCGCCCAGACGCACCCGGAAACCTTCGACCGCATCCTCCTCGACGCGCCCTGCACGGGCCTCGGCGCCCTGCGGCGCCGGCCCGAAGCCCGCTGGCGCAAGCAGCCCAGGGACGTCGCCGAGCTCTCCGACCTGCAGTCGGGCCTGATCGAGGCTGCGCTCGGCGCGCTGAAGCCGGGCGGCGTCCTCGCCTACGTGACCTGCTCGCCGCACACCGCCGAGACCCGCGGGATCGTGGCGACCGCCCTGAAGAAGTCAGCGGGCACGGTCAGGGCGCTCGATACGGCCGCCGTCGTGCAGGGCCTGAGCCGTTCGCCGCTCGACCTCGCCGGCGACGCGACGAGCGTGCAGCTCTGGCCGCACCGGCACGGGACCGACGCGATGTTCATCACCCTGCTGGAGCGCACCGCCTGAGCCGACCCGCCAGAGCCGACCCGCCGTCCTCCGCCGAACCGTGAGTTTGGCACCTTCCCGAGCGCCGCGAAGGTGCCGAACTCACGGTTCGGCGAGGGGGGAGCGTGGGTGGATGGGGATCGGGGGATGGGTGGATAGGGTTTAGGCATGCCGACACGGATCAATCCGAGCATTCTCGCCGCCGACTTCGCCAACCTCGAACGGGAACTCGGGCGCATCGCGTCCGCCGACCTTGTGCATGTGGACATCATGGACAACCATTTCGTGCCGAACCTCACGTTCGGCCCGCCCGTGGTCGAGCGGCTGCTGCAGGTGTCGCCGCTCCCGTTCGACGTGCACCTGATGATCGAGGACCCCGAGCGCTGGGCGCCGGGCTACGCGGAGGCCGGCGCCTTCTCGGTGACCTTCCACGCCGAAGCGAGCACCGACCCGGTCGCCCTCGCCCGGCGCCTGCGCTCGATCGGCGCCCGCGCCGGGATCGCCCTGAAGCCGGGGACGGACGTGGAGCCGTACCTCGAGCTGCTGCCCGAATTCGACCAGGTGCTGGTGATGACCGTCGAACCGGGCTTCGGCGGCCAAAGCTTCATGGCCTCGACGATGCCCAAGCTCGGCCGGCTCGCGGATGCCGTGCGCTCCAGCGGCCTGGACGTCTGGCTGCAGGTCGACGGCGGGATCACCGAGGAGACCATCGTGATCGCCGCCGAGGCCGGCGCCAACACCTTCGTGGCCGGCTCCAGCGTCTTCAACGCCGCGGACCCGGCCGAACAGATCGCCCGCCTCCGGGCCGCGGCGGACGAACACACCCACGCGCACTAGTAACCTGTAAGGGTGAAGACTTTCGACGACCTCTTCGCTGAGCTGAGCGACAAGGCACTGACCAGGCCCGAGGGTTCTGGGACGGTGCGTGAGCTGGATGCCGGCGTCCATGCCATTGGCAAGAAGATCGTCGAGGAAGCGGCCGAAGTCTGGATGGCGGCCGAATTCCAGAGCGACGACGAAACCGCCGAAGAAATCTCGCAGCTGCTCTACCACCTGCAAGTGCTCATGCTGGCCAAGGGTCTCTCCCCGGCCGACGTCTACCGACATCTGTGACATCGACAGCCGTGACGCTGATCCCCGCCACCTCGATGACGACGTCGACCCACCCCGCCGCTGAACTGCGCAAAGAGAGTGCAACCATGCTGAGAATTGCCGTGCCCAACAAGGGCTCGTTGTCCGAAACCGCCGCCCAAATGCTCCTCGAGGCCGGCTACAACGGGCGCCGCGACCCCCGCGACCTCGTCGTCGCCGACCCGCGCAACGGGGTCGAGTTCTTCTACCTCCGCCCGCGCGACATCGCCACCTACGTCGGCTCGGGCGCCCTCGACGTCGGCATCACCGGCCGGGACCTCCTGCTCGACTCGCACTCCCCGGCACGCGAGATCGCCAGCCTCGACTTCGGCGATTCCACCTTCCGCTTCGCCGGCCCAGCCGGCCGGTTCCGGCAGCTCTCCGATATGACCGGCCTCCGCGTCGCCACGAGCTACCCGGGCCTGGTCGAGAAGTTCCTGGCCACCCACGACGTCAGCGTCGATCTGGTCACCCTCGACGGCGCCGTCGAGTCCGCCGTGCAGCTGGGCGTCGCGGATGCCGTCGCCGACGTCGTCTCCACCGGGTCGACCCTGCGCAAGGCCGGCCTCGAGATCTTCGGCCCGGTCATCCTCGAATCCACCGCCGTCCTGATCAGTTCCGAAAACGAGAAGCCGGGCATCGAGACCCTGCTCCGCCGGCTGCAGGGCGTGCTCGTGGCCCGCCAGTACGTGCTCGTCGACTACGACGTCCCCGTCGACAAGCTGGACGCGGCCTGCCAGCTCGCCACCGGCATCGAGTCGCCGACGGTCTCCTCGCTCCGCGACCCGGACTGGGTCGCCGTGCGCGTGATGATCCCGCGGGTCGACACCAACCACGTGATGGACGAGCTGTACGCGCTCGGCGCCAGGGCCATCCTCGTCACCACCATCCACAACGCCCGCCTGTAACGGGGTTCCGGTGGAGAATATGACTGTGGAGCCCAAACCATGACCCTGTCGGTCCGTGTCATCCCCTGCCTCGACGTGGCCAACGGCCGCGTCGTCAAGGGCGTCAATTTCCAGAACCTGCGGGATGCCGGCGACCCGGTCGAGCTTGCCCGCCGGTACTACGAGCAGGGCGCCGACGAGCTCACCTTCCTCGACGTCACCGCGACCGTCGACAACCGGTCGACCACCTACGACGTCGTGCGCGCCACGGCCGAGCAGGTGTTCATCCCGCTGACGGTCGGCGGCGGCATCCGCAGCGTCGAAGACGTGTCCCGGCTGCAGGCGAACGGGGCCGACAAGGTCGGCATCAACAGCGCCGCAATCGCCCGCCCCGCGCTGATCGCCGAAATCGCCGACCGGTTCGGCTCCCAGGTGCTCGTGCTCTCGCTCGACGTGAAACGCAGCGAGCGCACCGAGTCCGGCTTCGTCGTCACGACCCACGGCGGCCGCACCGAGACCGATCTGGATGCCCTGGCCTGGGCCCGCACCGCCATCGGCCTCGGCGCCGGCGAACTGCTCGTCAACTCGATGGACGCCGACGGCACCCGGCAGGGCTTCGACCTGGAACTGATCACCCTCATGCGTGAGCTGAGCACCGTTCCGCTCATCGCCTCCGGCGGGGCCGGCCGGCTCGAACACTTCCCGCCCGCCATCACGGCCGGGGCGGACGCCGTGCTCGCGGCCTCCGTCTTCCACAGTGGCGAACTGACGATAGGCGACGTGAAGCGCGAGCTCGCGGACGCCGGAATGCTGGTGCGCTGATGAGCCCGCTGATGACCGCAGAGGCCGGCCTCGAGAAGGCCGTCTTCAACACCGACGGCCTGCTGCCGGCCGTGATCCAGCAGTGGGACACGCGCGAGGTGCTCATGCTCGGCTGGATGGACCGGGAGGCGCTCCGGCGCACGCTCACCGAGGGCCGGGTCACGTTCTGGTCCCGCAGCCGCCAGGAGTACTGGCGCAAGGGCGACACCTCCGGCCACGCGCAGTACGTGCGCTCGGCCGCCCTCGACTGCGACGCGGACACCCTCCTCGTCACGGTCGAACAGATCGGCGTCGCCTGCCACACCGGCACGCGCACCTGCTTCGACGGACGCGGCCTCGACGTACTCGTCGCGTCGCCCGGAGACGCCGCCCCGGGGTCTACGGAATGAGTTCCAGCGGCACCACCACCCTCGTCCGGTTCGCCGAGCTCACCGCCGACCACCGGGTGATCCCGGTCATGCGCGAGCTGTTCGCCGACGGGGAGACGCCCGTGGGGATCTTCCGCAAGCTGGCCGACGGCCGGCCGGGCAGCTTCCTGCTCGAATCGGCGGAGCAGGGCGGCATCTGGTCGCGGTTCTCCTTCGTCGGGGTGTCCTCGTTCGGCGTGCTCACGCAGCAAGGCGAGGAATCGCACTGGCTCGACTACGGCCTGTCGGAGGAACGCGCCCTCGGCGACGCGGCCGGCCTCGGCCCGCTGGCGGCCCTGGCGCACCTCTACGAACGGTGGCAGACCCCGCGGCTGCCGGACCACCCGCCGCTCACCGGCGGCCTCGTCGGTTTCATCGGCTGGGAAGCCATCCGGCAGATCGAAAGGCTGCCCGACCAGCCCCCGGCCGACTATGAGGTGCCCGGCCAGGCGTTCAGCTTCGTCGCCGACCTCGTCGTGATCGACCACAAGTTCGGCACGGTCCAGCTGATCGCCAACGTGCTGAACGACGGCCAGGAGACCGGCACCGAACTGTGGGCCGGCGCGCAGGACCGCCTCGACTCGCTGCAGGCCCGCCTGGCCCAGCCGGCCGAGGCCTGGCTCGCCGAGGTCGACCTGACCACCCTGCCCAACCCGACGCACCGCACGGAACGGGCCGACTTCCTCGCCTCCGTCGAGACGGCCAAGCAGCACATCCGGGACGGCGACGTCTTCCAGGTCGTCATCTCGCAGCGGTTCGACCAGGAGTGCAGCGCGCATCCGATCGACGTGTACCGGGTGCTGCGCAGCCTCAACCCGAGCCCCTACATGTACCTGCTCAGCCTGCTCTCGCCCGCCGGCGAGCCCTATTGGATCGTCGGCTCCTCGCCGGAGGCGCTCGTGAAGGTGCAGAACGACCGCGTGTTCACGCACCCGATCGCGGGCTCGAAGCCGCGCGGCGCCACGCCGGAGGAGGACGCCGACCTCGAGGCCGAACTCGCCGCCGACGCGAAGGAGGGCGCCGAACACCTCATGCTCGTCGACCTCGCCCGGAACGACCTGCTCAAGGTCTGCGCCCCCGGGTCGGTCGAGGTGACCGAGTTCATGCGGGTCGAGCGCTTCAGCCACATCATGCACCTCGTGTCGTCGGTCGAGGGCAACCTGCTGCCGACGAAGACGGCCCTGGATGTCTTCCGGGCGACGTTCCCGGCCGGCACGCTCTCCGGCGCCCCCAAGCCGCGCGCGCTGGAAATCATCGACTCGCTCGAACCCGCCCAGCGCGGCGTCTACGGGGGAGTGGTCGGCTATTTCGGCTTCGCCGGCGACGCCGACCTGGCCATCGCCATCCGCACCGCCCTGATCATGGACGGGGTGGCCCGGGTGCAGGCCGGCGGCGGCCTCGTCGCCGACTCGGACCCGGCGTCCGAGTACCAGGAGTCGCAGAACAAGGCCGCCGCGCCGCTCCGCGCGGTCGCCGTGGCCAACGCGATGACGCGGGTCTCCTGATGCCCAGCGGCCGGCGCCTGAAACTCGGGCTCATCCTCGGCGTGCTCGCGGCCAGCGGGCTCGCTCTCCTCGCCTGGACCCAGGTCTGGATCCAGGCCGACGTCCAGGCGAGCGGCTCCGCCCGGGAACACCTCGAGGTAACCGGGTCGACCGCCTCGCCGGCGCTGACGGCACTCGCGCTGGCCGGCCTAGCCCTCGGCGCCGCGCTGACCATCGCCGGCCCGGTCATCCGGGTGGTCCTGGGCCTGCTCGAGGTCCTCCTCGGCCTCTCCGTCTTCCTCGGCGGCTTCCTCGCCGTCAGCGACCCCGCCAGGGCCGCCGCCGCGGCGGTCACGGATGCCACCGGGATCTCCGGCAGGGAATCGATCGCGGTCGCACTCGTCGATCCGAGCGTGACCGCCTGGCCGTTCGTCGCCCTGGCCGCGGGGGTCCTCATGGCCCTGCTCGGCGCGGGAATCGTCGCCACGGCGAGGCGCTGGCCCGGCCCGACGACGCGCTACCAGAGCGTCCGCCTCGAGCCCGTGCGTGCCGCCGGCACCGACGGTACCGGCGAGGCGCCGCCCCGGGACGCCGTCGACGACTGGGACGAACTGAGCCGCGGGGACGACCCGACCACCGGGCAGTCGCACTGACCACCCGGCATCCGCCGGGCCGCTAGACTTGTTTTAGCCGGAAGCGCAGCACCATCCGCGCGAGTGTCACCACCCCACCACGAACGCATAAGAGGAGAACCATGAGCTTCGAGTCGGACCCCGGTCACGGCCATTCGACGGCGGCGTGGACCGCTGTCACGATCATGCTGCTCGCCTTCACCATCGGGACCGTCGCGTTCTTCCTCGAGCTGGAGTGGCTCGTCTGGGCCTCGGTCGCGCTCCTGCTCGTCGGCGCCGCCGTGGGTTGGATCATGGCGAAGGTCGGCCACGGCGTCGGCGGCTCCAAATCCGCCTCCGAGAGTCATTGACCGAGTGCTGACCGAGCTCCTGGCAGGTGCCGTCGCCGACGCCGAAGCGCGCCGGGCCGTCCGTCCGTCCGTCGAGGTCGAGGCAGCGGCCCTCGCCCGCGCCCCGGCGATAGACGCCCTCGCCGCCCTCGCGCCGGCCGACCGCGTCAAGATCATCGCCGAGGTGAAGCGTGCCAGCCCCTCCAGGGGCCAGCTCGCCGAGATCCCCGATCCGGCCGCCCTCGCCGTGTCGTACGAGTTCGGCGGGGCCAGCGCGATCAGCGTCCTCACCGAAGGCCGGCGATTCAAGGGGTCGCTGGACGACCTCGAGCAGGTGCGGGCCGCCGTGAGCATCCCGGTCCTTCGCAAGGACTTCATCGGTGACCCGTACCAGGTCTTCGAGGCCAGGGCCGCCGGTGCCGACCTCGTCCTGCTGATCGTCGCCGCCCTGGACCAGGGCACCCTCCAGTCCCTGCACGACCTCGTTCGCGAACTCGGCATGACCGCCCTGGTCGAAACGCACAGCGCCGACGAGGTGCACCGGGCGCTGGACATCGGCGCGAGCCTCGTCGGGGTGAACGCCCGAAACCTGTCGACCTTCGAACTCGACCAGGACCTGTTCGGCACCCTCGCCGACCGCATCCCGTCCGGCGTGGTCCGCGTCGCCGAATCCGCCGTGAAGACCGCGGCGGATGTCGCCCACTACCGCGCGGCCGGCGCCGACGTCGTCCTCGTCGGCGAAGCGCTCGTCACGAGCGACCCCATCCGTACCCTCACCGAGTTCCTGGCGGTTTAATACATGTCCTTACGCACAGAATCCGGCCCCTACTTCGGCGAGTTCGGCGGCCGCTGGGTGCCCGAGTCGCTCATGGCCGCGCTCGACGAGCTCAGCGCCGAATACGCCCTCGCCCGCGAAGACCCGGCGTTCGCCGCGGAGCTGGCCGAACTGCACCGCAGCTACACCGGCCGGCCGTCGATCATCACCGAGGTGCCGCGCTTCGCCGCCCACGCCGGCGGCGCCCGCATCATCCTCAAGCGGGAAGACCTCAACCACACCGGGTCGCACAAGATCAACAACGTGCTCGGCCAGGCCCTGCTCACGAAGCGGATCGGCAAGACCCGGGTGATCGCGGAAACCGGCGCCGGCCAGCACGGCGTGGCCACGGCCACCGCCGCCGCCCTGTTCGGCCTCGACTGCGTCGTCTACATGGGCGAGGTCGACACCGAACGGCAGGCCCTGAACGTGGCCCGGATGCGCCTCCTCGGCGCGGAGGTCGTCGCGGTCAAGTCCGGCTCCCGCACTCTCAAGGACGCCATCAACGACGCCATGCGCGACTGGGTGACCAACGTCGGCAACACCAACTACATCTTCGGCACGGTCGCCGGGCCGCACCCGTTCCCGGCCATGGTGCGCGACTTCCAGAAGATCATCGGCGAGGAGGCCCGCCAGCAGGTCCTCGACCTCACCGGCGGCCTGCCCGACGCCGTCACAGCCTGCGTCGGCGGCGGCTCCAACGCCATGGGCATCTTCCACGCGTTCCTCGACGACGCGGAGGTTGCCCTATACGGCTACGAAGCGGCCGGGGACGGCGTCGACACGCCCCGGCACGCCGCCACCATCACCAAGGGCAGCCCGGGCGTGCTGCACGGGGCGCGCAGCCTCCTGCTGCAGGACGAGGACGGCCAGACCGTCGAGTCGCACTCCATCTCGGCGGGCCTCGACTACCCGGGCGTCGGGCCGGAGCACGCCTGGCTGGCCTCCATCGGCCGCGCCACCTACCTGCCCGTCACCGACGCGCAGGCGATGGACGCGCTGCGCCTGCTCAGCCGCACGGAGGGCATCATCCCCGCCATCGAATCGGCGCACGCCCTCGCCGGCACGCTCGAACTGGGCCGGGAACTCGGCCCAGGCGCGACCATCCTGGTCAACCTGAGCGGGCGCGGTGACAAGGACATGGAGACCGCCGGCCGGTACTTCGACCTCCTCGACGCCGGGGCGGCCCAGTCATGAGCGGCGCCGGAACCGGCACACGGTCGGTCGAGCAGACCATCGCCCTCCGCCGGGAGGCCGGCAGTGGCGCCCTGATCGGGTACCTGCCGGTCGGCTTCCCGACGCTGACCGAGAGCATCGACGCCGCGGTGGCGATCGTCCGGAACGGCGTCGACATCCTCGAACTCGGACTGCCCTACTCCGACCCGGTCATGGACGGCCCGGTCATCCAGGCCGCCACCCAGGAGGCCCTCGCCGGCGGATTCCGGCTGCGCCACGGCTTCGAGGCCGTCAGGGCGATCACCGCACAGGTCGACGCGCCGGTGCTCGTGATGACCTACTGGAACCCGGTCGTGCAGTACGGCGTCGATCGTTTCGCCGACGACCTGCTCGCCGCCGGCGGCGCCGGCCTGATCACCCCCGACCTGATCCCCGACGAAGCGTCCGAGTGGCTGGCAGCCAGCGAACGAACCGGCCTCGACCGGGTCTTCCTGGCCGCGCCGTCGTCATCCGACGCCCGGCTCGCCCAGACCGTCGCCGCGAGCCGAGGGTTCGTCTACGCCGTCTCCACGATGGGGATCACCGGGGCCAGGGCCGACGTCGACGCTGCCGCCCGCATCCTCGTCGACCGGCTGCGCGCGGCCGGTTCGACCAGCACCTGCGTCGGAGTCGGGATTTCCACCCCGGAGCAGGTGCGCGAGATCCTCGGTTACGCCGACGGCGCGATCGTGGGCTCCGCCCTGGTCAAGGCGCTGGCAGACGGGGGAGTCGACGCCGTCGCCGCCCTGGCGAAGCGGCTCTCCACAGGAACGCGGGACCTCCGGCCCGCCAACTAGGCTAAATTGACCGAGGCGGACGCCAGTCCGCCCCCGAGTGACGCATGCGCCACGATGAAAGGCTGTACACCAGTGTTTATGCCCCTGAGCATCCCGAGCCCCGAGTGGAGCTTCTTCGACCTCGGCCCGTTCCGCATCCACGCCTACGCGCTGTGCATCCTCGCCGGCATCATCGCCGCCACCATCCTGACCTCGCGGCGCCTCACCAGGCGCGGCGGGGAGCCGGGCGTCGTGCTCGACATCATCCTCTGGGCGGTGCCGCTGGGCATCATCGGGGCCCGGATCTACCACGTGCTCACCCACCCGGGTGATTACTTCTACGAGGGCGCCAACCTCTGGGACGTGTTCGCCATCTGGAAGGGCGGCAACGCCATCTTCGGGTCGCTGATCGGCGGCGCCGTCGGCGCGTACATCGGCTGCCGCCTGTCCGGTATCCGCTTCTGGGCGTTCCTGGACGCCGTCGCCCCCGGAATGCTCCTCGCCCAGGCGATGGGCCGCCTCGGCAACTGGTTCAACCACGAACTGTTCGGCCTGCCGACCACCCTGCCGTGGGGGCTCGAGATCGAATCGACCAACGCCGCCTACCCGCTCGGCCTGCCGCCGGGAACCCTGTTCCACCCCACGTTCCTCTACGAGATCATCTGGAACCTCGCCGGCGTGGCCGTCATCATCCTGCTCGAGCGCCGGATCAACCTGCGCTGGGGCAAGGCCTTCGGCGTGTACCTGATCTGGTACGGCCTTGGACGCAGCGTCTTCGAGAGCATCCGCGTCGATCCGAGCGAGCTCATCCTCGGGCTGCGCACGAACGTGTGGGCCTCGATCGCCGCCGTCGTGCTGGGAATCGCCATCATCCTCGTGCAGCGGCACCGCCACACCGGCGTCCCGCTCTCGGTCTATGTGCCGGGACGCGAATGGAAGCGCGCGGGCGCTGATGTAGAATCTGACGACATCGATTTTGACTCAGAGGATCACGGCGACGAAGCCGGCGAACCCATCGAATCGGGTGACGTCGCCGCCACAAGCAAACGCGACTCACCTCCCCAGGCCCGGTAACCCCTCCACGCGGTCCACGGCCGGTCCCGGCATGACGGGCCGGCGTGCAAGTCACACCTACCAGCGGGCCAAAGTCGTCCCTACTTGCCAGTCATTTCGTGAGGACGGTCCCATGGCCCAGACATCACCCTTTTCCCGCTTCGGCAGCCCGCCCGAGCCGCAGGGCCTGTACAACCCCGCCGAAGAACGCGACGCCTGCGGCCTCGCGATGGTCGCCACGCTGCGCGGCACGGCCGGACACGACATCATCACCCTGGCCCTGGACGCCCTGCGCAACCTCGAGCACCGCGGAGCCGTGGGCTCGGACGCCGGAACCGGCGACGGCGCCGGCATCATCACCCAAATCCCGGATGACTTCCTGCGCGAGGTCGCCGACTTCGCCCTGCCCCCGGCCGGCCGCTACGCGGTGGGCAACGTCTTCCTGCCCACCGACCCGACGCTCCGCAGCAGGATCAAGCGGGAGATCGCCCGCATCGCCCAGGAGGAGAACCTCACCATCCTCGGCTGGCGTGAGGTCCCCGTGCGCCCGGACGAGGTCGGCAACCTGGCCCGCGCGGCGATGCCCGCCATCCAGCAGCTGTACGTGCAGAGCGCCCGCACCACCGAATCCGGCGAGAGCATCGGCGGGATCGACCTGGACCGCCAGGCCGTGCGCCTGCGGAAACGCGCCGAACGCGAGCTCGAGATCTACTTCGCCTCCCTGTCCTGCCGCACGCTCGTCTACAAGGGCATGGTCACGACGCTGCAGCTCGAGCCGTTCTACCCTGACCTCTCCGACCCGCGCTTCGTCTCGAAGCTCGCGCTCGTGCACTCCCGCTACTCCACCAACACCTTCCCCTCCTGGCCGCTGGCCCAGCCGTTCCGGATGATCGCGCACAACGGCGAGATCAACACGGTGCAGGGCAACCGCAACTGGATGAGCGCCCGCCAGTCGCAGCTCCAGTCCGAGCTGCTCGGCGACCTCGCGCCGCTCCTGCCGATCGTCACGCCCGGGGGCAGCGACTCCGCCTCCTTCGACGAGGTCGTCGAACTGCTCAGCCTGTCCGGCCGCTCGCTGCCGCACGCCGTCATGATGATGGTTCCCGAGGCCTGGGAGAACCAGACCGACCTCGACGAGGAGCGCCGGGCGTTCTACGAGTACCACTCGATGTCGATGGAACCGTGGGACGGCCCCGCCGCGATCGTCTTCACCGACGGCTCCCTCGTCGGCGCCACCCTCGACCGCAACGGGCTCCGCCCCGGTCGGTACCTGATCACCGATGACGGCCTCGTGGTGCTCGCCAGCGAAATCGGCGTGCTCGACATCGACCCGGCCCGGATCGTGCGCAAGGGGCGCCTCCGCCCCGGCAAGATGTTCCTCGTCGACACCGAGGCCGGCCGGCTGATCGAGGACGACGAGATCAAGTCGGAACTGGCCGGCAGCGAGCCGTGGGGACAGTGGCTGGACGCGGGCCGGATCAACCTCAAGGACCTTCCCGACCGGGAGCACATCGTGCACCCGCCGGCATCCGTCGTTCGGCGCCAGCGCACCTTCGGCTACACCGAGGAAGAGGTGCGGATCCTGCTCGCGCCGATGGCGCGCACCGGCGCCGAGCCGCTCGGCGCGATGGGCTCCGACACGCCCATCGCGGTGCTGAGCGAACGCCCGCGCCTGCTCTTCGACTACTTCACCCAGCAGTTCGCCCAGGTGACCAACCCGCCGCTGGACTCCATCCGCGAAGCCGTCGTCACCTCCCTGAAACTGGGGCTGGGGCCCGAGCGCAACCTCCTGGCCGCCGGACCGGAGCACGCCCGGCAGGTCGTGCTCGACTTCCCGGTGATCGACAACGACGAGCTGGCGAAGATCCAGCACATCGACACCTCGCCGGGCAGCCGGACCACGACGACGATCCGCGGGCTCTACCGCTTCGACGACGGCCCGGACGCCCTGGCGGCGCGGATCGCCGAGATGTGCGCCGAGGTCGACGAGGCCATCGAAGACGGCGCCCACTTCATCGTTCTCTCCGACCGCGACTCGAACAAGGACCTCGCGCCGATTCCGTCGCTGCTGATGATCGCCGGTGTGCACCACCACCTGATCAGGGCGCAGAACCGGATGAAGGTCGGCATCGTCGTCGAGGCCGGCGACGTGCGCGAGGTGCACCACATCGCGCTGTTGATCGGTTACGGGGCCTCCGCGGTCAACCCGTACCTCGCGATGGAGACCTGCGAAGACCTCGTGCGCAGCGGGTTCATCACCACCGTCACGCCCGAGAAGGCCGTGCGCAACGTGATCACCGCGCTGGGCAAGGGCGTGCTCAAGATCATGTCCAAGATGGGCATCTCCACCGTCTCCTCCTACGCCGGCGCGCAGGCCTTCGAAGCGGTCGGCCTGAGCCAGGCGTTCATCGACCAGTACTTCACCGGCACGACCAGCAAGCTCGGCGGCGTCGGCATCGACGTCATCGCGGCCGAGAACGAACGCCGCCACGCCCTGGCCTACCCGGAGGACGCCGCCGTCACCGCGCACGAACGACTGGCCACCGGCGGCGAATACCAGTGGCGCCGGGACGGCTCGCCGCACCTCTTCAACCCGGAAACCATCTTCCGCCTGCAGCACTCCACCCGCACGCGCCGCTACGACATCTTCCGCGAGTACACGAAGCTCGTCGACGACCAGGCGGAGAACCTGATGACGCTGCGCGGGATGTTCGCCCTGAACACCGGGCAGCGCCGGGCCGTCCCGCTGGACGAGGTCGAGTCGGTCGAGTCGATCGTGAAGCGGTTCTCCACCGGCGCGATGAGCTACGGCTCCATCTCGCAGGAGGCCCACGAGACCCTCGCCATCGCCATGAACCGGCTGGGCGGCAAGTCCAACACCGGCGAGGGCGGCGAGGACCTCGATCGACTGCTCGACCCCGAGCGCCGCAGCGCGGTGAAACAGGTGGCCTCCGGTCGGTTCGGCGTCACGAGCATGTACCTGACCCACGCCGACGACATCCAGATCAAGCTGGCGCAGGGCGCCAAGCCCGGCGAGGGCGGCCAGCTGCCGCCCACCAAGGTCTACCCGTGGATCGCCCGCACCCGGCACGCCACCGCCGGCGTCGGCCTGATCTCCCCGCCCCCGCACCACGACATCTACTCCATCGAGGACCTCAAGCAGCTGATCTTCGACCTCAAGCGGGCGAACCCGAAGGCGCGCATCCACACCAAGCTGGTCAGCCAGTCCGGCATCGGCGCGGTCGCGGCGGGAGTCGCGAAGGCGCTCTCGGACGTGATCCTCGTCTCCGGGCACGACGGCGGAACCGGCGCCAGCCCGCTCAACTCGCTCAAGCACGCCGGCACGCCCTGGGAACTCGGCCTGGCCGAAACCCAGCAGACGCTCATGCTCAACGGCATGCGCGATCGCGTCGTGCTGCAGGTCGACGGCCAGCTGAAGACCGGCCGGGACGTCATCGTCGGCGCGCTCCTCGGCGCCGAGGAGTTCGGTTTCGCCACCGCCCCGCTCGTGGTCGAGGGCTGCATCATGATGCGGGTCTGCCACCTGGACACCTGCCCGGTCGGCGTCGCCACGCAAAACCCGGAACTGCGCAAGCGCTTCACCGGCAAGGCCGACTACGTCGTCAACTTCTTCGAGTTCATCGCGCAGGAGGTGCGGGAGTACCTCGCCGAACTCGGATTCCGCAGCCTCGAGGAGGCCGTCGGCCACCGTGAGCTGCTCGACATGAACGGCGCGCTGCGGCACTGGAAGGCGTCCGGGCTCGATCTGGCGCCCATCCTGATCGGTCCGGACTTCCCGGACTCCGAGCCGCGCCAGTCCGGCCGGCCGCAGGAACACGAACTGGAACTGCACTTCGACAACGAACTGATCCGCCGGAGCGCGAGCGTGCTCGAACACGGCGGCCACGTGGAGATCGAACTGCCGATCCGCAACACCGAACGGGCCGTCGGCACCATGCTCGGCCACGAGGTCACCCTCCGGCACGGCGAAAACGGGCTGCCGTCAGGATCCATCGACGTCACCCTGACCGGCTCGGCCGGCCAGTCGTTCGGCGCCTTCCTGCCCAGCGGCATCACCCTCCGGCTCGAGGGCGACTCGAACGACTACGTCGGCAAGGGCCTCTCCGGCGGCCAGATCACCGTCCGCCCCGACCGGGCCAGCGTGTTCCCGGCCGAGGAGAACGTGATCGCCGGCAACGTCATCGGCTACGGCGCGACCCAGGGCAGCATGTTCATCCGCGGGATCGTGGGGGAGCGCTTCCTGGTCCGCAACTCCGGGGCCACCGCGGTCGTCGAGGGTGTCGGCGACCACGCCCTCGAATACATGACCGGCGGCCTGGCGGTCATCCTCGGCGGCACCGGGCGCAACCTCGGAGCCGGCATGTCCGGCGGCACCGCGTACGTGCACGGCCTCCGCACCGAGATGGTCAACCGTGAGGCCCTCGACTCCGGCGAGCTCGTGCTGATGCCTCTCGGCGGCGCCGACCAGGAAATCGTGCGGGACCTGCTCGAGCAGCACCGCGACCAGACCGACTCGGAGCTGGCCGTCCGGCTCCTGGCCGATCTCGAAAACACCATGTCGACGTTCGTCAAGGTTCTGCCGCGCGATTACGCGGCCGTCCTGGAAACCAGGCAAAACGCCGTGGACGAAGGCCTCGACCCCGACGGCGACGTGGTCTGGAACCGCATTTTGGAGGCAACCAATGGCTGACCCGAAGGGTTTCCTGAAGACCACGGAACGGGAGCTGCCCGCGCGGCGCCCCGTGTCCGTGCGCCTGATGGACTGGAAAGAGGTCTACGAGCAGGGTGACGCGGCCGTGCTGAAGCGCCAGGCCGGGCGCTGCATGGACTGCGGCGTGCCGTTCTGCCACCAGGGCTGCCCGCTGGGCAACCTGATCCCGGAGTGGAACGACCTCGTCTGGCGGGACGAGGGGCGCCAGGCGATCGAGCGCCTGCACTCCACCAACAACTTCCCCGAGTTCACCGGCCGGCTCTGCCCGGCACCGTGCGAATCCTCCTGCGTGCTGAGCATCAACCAGCCCGCGGTGACGATCAAACAGGTCGAGGTGTCGATCATCGACCAGGCGTTCGCCAGCGGCTGGGTCCAGCCGCAGCCGCCGGGTCGCCTGACCGGCAAGACGGTCGCCGTCGTCGGCTCCGGGCCGGCCGGCCTGGCCGCCGCGCAGCAGCTCACCCGCGCCGGCCACACGGTCGCCGTCTACGAACGCGACGACCGCATCGGCGGGCTGCTGCGTTACGGCATCCCGGACTTCAAGATGGAGAAGAAGCACCTCGAGCTCCGCCTGGCCCAGATGACCGCGGAGGGCACCCGGTTCCGCGCCGGCGTGAACATCGGCGTCGACATCACCTGGGATGCGCTCCGCACCCGGTACGACGCCGTCGTGATCGCCACCGGCGCGCTCGTCCCGCGCGACCTGGCCATCCCGGGGCGCGACCTGCCCGGCGTGCACTTCGCGATGGAATACCTCGTGCAGCAGAACAGGGTCGGCGCGGGCGACACCGTCGACTCGCAGATCGACGCGGCCGGCAAGCATGTCGTCGTGCTCGGCGGCGGCGACACCGGGGCGGACTGCATCGGGACGGCGCACCGCCAGCTCGCGGCATCCGTCACCAACCTGGCCATCGGCCGCCAGCCCGGCGACGCCCGCCCCGACCACCAGCCGTGGCCGATGTCGCCGACCCTGTTCGAGGTCTCGAGCGCCCATGAAGAGGGCGGCACGAGGCAGTTCCTCGCGTCGACGGTCGAGTTCCTGGCCAACGACGCCGGCGAGGTCCGGGCCATCCGGGTCGCCGAGACCGAGTACATGGACGGCCGCCGCGTGCCCAAGGCCGGGACGGAGCGGGAGATCCCCGCCGACCTCGTTCTCCTCGCGCTCGGCTTCACCGGCCCCGAATCGCAGGAGCTGAGCCACCAGCTCGAACTGCCGTTCGACGAACGCGGAGCCGTGGAACGCGACGGGGACTACCAGACAAGCCACGAGGGCATCTTCGTGGCCGGCGACGCGGGCCGCGGCCAGTCGCTCATCGTCTGGGCGATCGCGGAAGGGCGCGCGGCCGCTGCGGCCGTCGACCGTTTCCTCGAAGGCGAAACCCAGCTGCCGTCGCCGGTCAAACCGACCGACCGGCCCTTCGCCCTCTAACTAGACGTCCCCCAGGGGATGTAACTTACGCAAGTCCCAATGCGCCACCAGCGCGGAAATCGGAGCCCCACCAGTATGAGACGCGCTAAAATCGTCGCCACCCTCGGGCCGGCAGCATCCAGCTACGAGCAGATCCGGGCGATCATCGACGCGGGCGTCGACGTCTGCCGGATGAACCTGAGCCACGGCACCTACGACGTCCACGAGGGCATCTACGCCAACGTCCGCAAGGCCGCCAACGACTCCGGCCGCGCCGTTGCCGTGATGGTCGACCTGCAGGGCCCGAAGATCCGGCTCGGCAAGTTCGAGGGCGGCCCCTACGAGCTCGCCGTGGGCGACATCTTCAAGATCACCACCCAGGACGTGCTGGGCACGAAGGAACTCTCCGGCACGACCTACAAGGGCCTTCCCCTCGACGTGAAGGCGGGCGACTTCCTGCTGATCGACGACGGCAAGGTCAAGGTCCAGGTCGAGGCGACCGACGGCATCGTCGTCACCACCCGCGTGATCGTGGCCGGCCCGGTCTCGAACAACAAGGGCATCAACCTGCCCGGCGTGGCCGTCAACGTCCCGGCGCTGTCCGAGAAGGACGAAGCCGACCTCCGCTGGGGCCTGCGCCTCGGCGCCGACCTGATCGCCCTGTCGTTCGTGCGCGACGCCGCCGACGTCACCCGGGTGCATAACATCATGGCCGAAGAGGGCCGCCGCGTCCCGGTGATCGCGAAGATCGAGAAGCCCCAGGCCGTCGACAACCTCGAAGAGATCATCGACGCCTTCGACGCCATCATGGTCGCCCGCGGCGACCTGGGCGTCGAGCTGCCGCTCGAGGCAGTCCCGATCGTGCAGAAGCGGGCCGTCGAGATCGCCCGGCGCATGGCCAAACCCGTCATCGTCGCCACCCAGATGCTCGAGTCGATGATCCACGCGCCGGTACCCACCCGCGCGGAGACCTCCGACGTCGCCAACGCCGTGCTCGACGGCGCGGACGCCGTCATGCTCAGCGGGGAGACCAGCGTCGGCGAGTACCCCGTCGTCACGGTGCAGACCATGGCCCGGATCATCGTCTCGACCGAGGAGCACGGCCTGGAGCGCATCCAGCCGCTGACGAACAAGCCGCGCACCCAGGGCGGCGCGATCACCCTCGCCGCCATCGAGGTCGCCGAATTCGTCGAGGCCAAGTACCTCTGCATCTTCACCGAGTCGGGCGACTCGGCCCGGCGGATGTCCCGCCTGCGGTCGAAGATCCCGATGCTGGCCTTCACGCCCGAGCCCGGCATCCGCCGTCGCCTGGCGCTGACCTGGGGCATCCAGACCTACCTGGTCGACCGGGTGACCCACACGGACTCGATGTTCAGCCAGGTCGACGACATCCTGCTCGGTGAGGGCCTCGCCGAGATCGGCGACACGGTCGTGGTCATCTCCGGTTCCCCTCCCGGAATCGTCGGCTCCACGAACGACATCCGCGTGCACCGCGTCGGTGACGCCCACAACGAGGTCGCCCCGGCGTACGCCCGCAACTAGCGTTCGTCCGGCGCGTGGTTGGCCCCGCGCGCGGCTGAGTTGCGGAAAAAGCACCTTCGATTCGCGCGGGAAGGTACTTTGTCCGCGACTCAGCTGGTGTCAACGTAGGGTGGGGCGCATGCCTGCCTCCGATTACGTCTCACACCTGCGTCGCCACATCGGGCACGACCTCGTGCTCCTGCCGGGCGTGACGGCCGCCGTCTTCGACGACGCCGGACGCCTGCTGCTCGCCCGGCACGTCGCCGGCGACAAGTGGGGATTCATCGGCGGCGGCATCGAACCGTTCGAGGAACCGCTGGATGCCGTGCGCCGGGAACTCATGGAGGAAACCGGCGCCGACGGGCACGTGCTCGGGGTCGTCGGCAGTTACGGCGGCCGACGGCTGGCCACGACGTGCCCGAACGGCGACCGGGTGTCGTACGTCACGACCGTCTACGCCTGCCGGCTGAACTCCGGCGTGCAGTGGCTCGAGCAGGACGAGGTTTCGCAGCTGGGCTGGTTCACCAGGGCGGAGATCTCCGAGCTGGACCGGTTCGAGTGGATCGACGACGTGGCCGACGACGCGTTCGCCTGGTGGGCGGGTCACGACGTTCACCCCGCGCGGGGCTGAGTTGCGGAGAAAGTACCTTCAATTCGCACGGGAAGGTACTTTGTCCGCGACTCAGCGGGTGTCCCGCGGTGGGTGTGCGCGAGCGGCAACAATCAGGGTGTCAGTGGTACCGGTGGTGGGACTCGAACCCACACGTCCTTTCGAACAAAGCATTTTGAGTGCTCCGCGTCTGCCATTCCGCCACACCGGCTCACAACACCTGCCCCAGAATACCGTAGGCTTTTGGCTGTGACCGACCAAGAGACTCCCCCCACTCCTCCCCGCCGCGTTGTCGTTGCGGAGGATGAATCCCTCATCCGTCTCGACATCGTCGAAATTCTCCGTGACAACGGCTTCGAGGTGGTCGGCGAAGCCGGCGACGGGGAGACCGCCGTGGCCCTGGCCATGGAGCTCAGGCCCGACCTGGTCATCATGGACGTGAAGATGCCCCACCTCGACGGCATCTCGGCCGCCGAGCGCATCACCAAGGCGCACATCGCCCCGGTCGTGCTGCTGACCGCGTTCAGCCAGAAGGAGCTCGTCGAACGGGCGACCGAGGCCGGCGCGCTCGCCTACGTGGTGAAGCCGTTCACCCCCAACGACCTGCTGCCCGCGATCGAGATCGCCCTCTCGCGCTACAGCCAGATCATCACCCTCGAGGCCGAGGTCGCCGACCTGGTCGAGCGCTTCGAGACCCGCAAGCTCGTCGACCGGGCCAAGGGCCTGCTCAACGAGAAAATGGGCCTCACCGAACCCGAGGCGTTCCGCTGGATCCAGAAGGCATCGATGGACCGGCGCCTCACCATGCACGACGTCGCCCAGGCGATCATCGAGCAACTCTCCGCCAAAAAGTAGCGAAGCCAGGCAGCGAAACCAGGAAGCAGCGAAGTTCAGACGAAGCGGGGCCGGGGAGAACCCCGGCCCCGCTGTCGTTCGGCTGCGCGCGGTCAGGCCTCCGTCGGCAGGTCCTTGATCAGGTTCGTGATGCGGATGGTCGAGCACCGGCGGCCCCGATCGTCGGTCACCACGATCTCGTGCGTGGTGAGCGTGCGGCCCAGGTGGATCGCCGTGCACACCCCGGTCACGTAGCCGGAGGTCGCCGAGCCCGTGTGGGTGGCGTTGATCTCGATGCCGACCGCGAGCTTCCCCGGGCCGGCGTGCAGGTTCGCCGCCATCGAACCGAGGGACTCACCGAGCACGACGTATGCCCCGCCATGCATGAGCATCGCCGGCTGCGTGTTGCCCTCCACCGGCATCCGTGCCACGGCCCGCTGGACGGTGAATTCAACAAACTCGATGCCCATCTTCTCGGCGAGGGCTCCCGCGCCGCGCTCCTGCACCCACGCGAGCGAATCCTGGGTCTGATTGATCATGTTCACCTTTGATTGCTGGCCCGGCCGGGTCCGAGGACGCTTGTAGGCTGGGAGTGTGTTGGACTCCGAAAAGCCTACCCTCATGATCATTGACGGCCATTCCCTGGCGTTCCGAGCGTTCCATGCCCTGCCGCTGGACAGTTTCCAAACCCATGACGGGCAGCACACCAATGCCATTCACGGGTTCCTGTCGATGCTGCTCAGCCTGCTGCGCAACGAGAAGCCCACCCACATCGCCGTCGCCTTCGACATCTCCCGGGCCTCGTTCCGCACGCGGGTGTACCCCGAGTACAAGGGCACCCGGGCCGGGACGCCGTCGGAGTTCATCGGCCAGGTGCCCCTGCTCGAGCAGGCCCTCGCCGCGATGAACATCACCACCCTCACCAAAGAGGACTACGAGGCCGACGACATCCTCGCGACCCTGTCTGTGCGCGGCACCGCCGAGGGCTACCACGTGCTCGTCGTCTCCGGCGACCGGGACACCATCCAGCTGGTCAACGAGAACGTGACCCTGCTCTACCCCGCGAGCCAGGGCGTCTCGGCGCTGACCCGGTACGACCCGGCGCGGGTGCGCGAGAAGTACGGCATCGACCCGGGCCAGTATCCGGATGTCGCCGCCCTCGTCGGCGAGACCAGCGACAACCTGATCGGCATCTCCAAGGTCGGCGAGAAGACGGCCGTGAAGTGGCTGGGCCTCTACGGCAGCCTGGACGGCATCCTCGAACACGCCGACGAGATCAAGGGCGTCGTCGGCAACAATCTGCGCGAGCAGAAGGAAAACGCGATCCGAAACCGCCGGCTCAACCACCTCATCACCGACCTCGACCTGCCGGTCGAGCTCCCCGACCTCGCCCGCGCACCGATCAACGAACCCGCCGTCAGGGACGTCTTCGGTCGCCTCGAGTTCAAAAACCTGCTCGAACGCGTGATCAAACTCGAGGGCGGGGACGCCGCGTCCGGCGGTGCCGCGATCGTGACCGCCCCGGCGGAACTGCGCTCCGACGCGCCGGCCGCCCCGCGCGCGCGCGACCTGCTCGACGAGGAACTCGCCGCCTGGATCACCCGCTCCACCGCGGCCTGCCCGGACGGGCTGGGCCTGACCGTGGAGGTGCAGGACGGCAAGGCGATCGGCTTCGGCCTGTCCAGCAAGACGGAGGCGCTCAACCTGCCCTGGCAGCCTGACCGCACCGACTACGCGCCCTTCGAGGCCTGGTTGGCCGGCGACGCGCCGAAGATCATGCACGACGCCAAGAACCAGGTCAAGGCGCTCCAACGCAGCAAGCTGGCGTTCGGCGGGCTGACCGTCGACACGCTCGTCGCCGGCTGGCTGCTCCGCCCCGGAACCCCGGACAAGACCCTGTCCGACCTGGTCTCCCGGTACCTCGACGAGGTCCTCCCCGTGCACGACCCCAACCAACTGGTGCCGGACGAGACCGCCGACGGGGGAGTGCCGCAGCAGGCCTGGTACACGCTGCGCCTGGCGGCGGCCGTGCTGCCGCTGCTCGACCCGGGCTCGCACCGGGTCCTGACCGAGATCGAGATGCCGACTCTCCTGGTGCTGGCGGAGATGGAGCTGGCCGGGGTCGCCGTGTCCCACGACCAGCTGGCCGTGCTCTCCAGCGAACTGGGCGACAAGGCCGCCGGGCTCGCCGCGGCCGCGTACGCGGAGATCGGCCGCGAGGTGAACCTCGGCTCGCCCAAACAGCTGCAGGAGGTGCTCTTCGACCAGCTCGGCATGCCGCGCACCCGGGCGAACAAGACGGGCTTCACGACGGACGCCGGCGCCCTCGCCGACCTGCAGGCCAGCAACCCGCACCCATTCCTCGACCTCCTGCTCAAACACCGCGACGCCACCAAGCTGCGCCAGATCGTGGAGACGCTGGACAAGGCGATCGACGAGACCGGGCGCATCCACACCAACTACCTGCAGATCGGCACCGCGACCGGGCGGATCTCCTCGAACGACCCCAACCTGCAGAACATCCCGATCCGCACCGAGGAGGGACGCCGCATCCGGGCGGCATTCCAGGCAGGCGTCGGCGCGGAGTGCCTGCTCACCGCCGACTACTCGCAGATCGAGATGCGGATCATGGCGCACCTGTCCGGGGACCCCGGACTGATCGAGGCGTTCAACGCCGGCGAAGACCTGCACCGCTTCGTCGGTTCGCGGATTTTCGGCGTCGCGCCGGACGAGGTCAGCAACCAAATGCGCACCAAGGTGAAGGCCATGTCCTACGGCCTCGCTTACGGCCTGAGCGCCTTCGGGCTGTCCAGGCAGCTGCGGATCGAGACCAGCGAGGCGAAGCAGCTGATGACGGACTACTTCGCCCGGTTCGGCGCCGTGCGCGACTACCTCCGCCGTGTCGTCGAACAGGCGAAGATGGACGGCTACACCGAGACCATCTTCGGCCGTCGGCGTCCGTTCCCAGAGCTGCACAGCCCCAACCGGGTGCTCCGCGAGAACGCCGAGCGGGCCGCGCTGAACGCGCCGATCCAGGGTTCGGCGGCGGACATCCTGAAGATCGCGATGAACGGCATCGCCCGGGACATCGCCGACTCCGACATGGGCTCGCGGATGCTGCTCCAGGTGCACGACGAACTGGTCTTCGACGTGGCACCGGGCGAGTTCGAGGCGCTCCAGGCCGTGGTCACCCACCGCATGTCGACCGCGGCGGACCTGCTGGTCCCCCTGGACGTGCAGGTCGGCCGCGGCCAGAACTGGGATGACGCGGCGCACTAGGGGTCCGCGGCGCCCCCGCGAGGCGAGTGTCGCCGTTCGTGCCGAGAATACCCGGTACAGCGGCGACAGTCGGCGGAATCGGCGATTGTCGGCGGCAGTCGCCGGCCGCCCGGCGCGCGCTTTGTGGTTCGGCTCCCGCTCAAGGGACACTCCGTGTCCTAGGCTCGTGCCCATGACTCATGACAGCCAGCGCACCCCGACGGCAATCGACCGGATTGCCGAGGAGTGGGTAGATACCCTCGTCGAGCTCGACCCCACCGTGGGCACGTACATCGGACGGACCGAGGGCAACGGCCGCTTCGGCGACTACTCGCCGGCCGGCCACGAACGCACCCTCGAGGCCGCGAAGCGCGTCATCGCCCAGCTGGATGCGGCGACGGCGGTCGACGATGTCGACGAGGTGACCCAGACGGACCTGCGCAGCGACCTCGCCCTCGAGGTCGAGAGCTCCGAGGCGCAGTTGCAGCTGCGCGACCTGAACGTCATCGCCTCCCCGGCCCAGGGCATCCGCGAGATTTTCGACCTCATGCCCACCTCCACCGTCGACGACTGGGAGAACATCTCCTCGCGCCTCGGCAACCTGCCGGCCGCCATCGACGGCTACATCGAGACGCTCCGCCTCGGCATCGAGCGCGGGGTCACGCCGGCCCGCCGCCAGGTCCGGGAGGTCCTCCTGCAGGCGCAGCGCCACGCGGCCAACGACGGTTTCTTCGCGCACTTCACCGCGGATGCCACGCTGGCCGAGGGCAGCCTGCCCGCCAGCCTGGCCAGGGACCTGGGCACCGCCGCCCAGGGCTCCGCGGCCGCGTACGGCAAACTGGCCGCCTTCCTCGCCGACGAACTCCAGCCCGCTGCCACCGAGAAGGATGCGATCGGCCGCGAACTCTACGCCTTGGCCTCGCGCCGGTTCCTCGGCGCGAAGATCGACCTCGACGAAACCTACGAGTGGGGCCGGGAGGAGCTCGCCCGGATGGTCGCCGAGCAGGAGAGCATCGCCGACCAGATCAAGCCTGGCGCGAGCGTGCTCGAGGCCATCGCGTTCCTCGACACCGACCCGAGCCGCAAACTGCACGGCACCGACGCCCTGCAGAAGTGGATGCAGGAGACCAGCGACCGCGCGGTCGCCGAACTCTCGGAGACCCAGTTCGACATCCCCGACGAGATCAAGAAGCTCGAGTGCATGATCGCCCCGACCCAGGAGGGCGGCATCTACTACACCGGCCCCACCGACGACTTCTCCCGCCCCGGCCGGATGTGGTGGTCCGTACCGGCCGGCGTCACCGAATTCGACACCTGGCGCGAACTCACCACGGTCTACCACGAGGGCGTCCCCGGGCACCACCTGCAGATCGGCCAGGCCGTCTACAACCGCGCCAAGCTCAACACCTGGCGCCGCCAGCTGGCCGGCACCTCGGGCCACGCCGAGGGCTGGGCGCTCTACGCCGAACGCCTGATGGAGCAGCTGGGCTACCTCGACGACCCGGCCGACCGCCTGGGCATGCTCGACGGCCAGCGGATGCGCGCCGCCCGCGTCGTCCTCGACATCGGCGTGCACCTCGAAAAGCCGCTGCCCGACGACTCCGGCACGTGGAACGCCGACTACGCCCTCGAATTCATGGGCAAGAACGTCAACATGAACGAGAGCTTCGTCAAGTTCGAGGTGAACCGGTACCTCGGCTGGCCCGGACAGGCCCCGTCCTACAAGGTCGGGCAGCGCATCTGGGAGCAGCTGCGGGACACCTACAAGGAGCGTGAGGGCGACGCCTTCTCGATCAAGGAGTTCCACCGCAAGGCGCTCGACCTCGGCGGCGTCGGCCTCGACACGCTGCGTTCGGCGCTGCTGAAGTAGCTTTCACCCGCGAGGTTGCCGCACGCCTCCGCAAACAGCTAAGGTTGAACGTCACGTTTGTGACGTCCTATCCGTTGCCATGCGCGGAGTAAAAAAAAGATCCCTCTTTCTGCGTGTGGCCTAACTATGTCCATCCTGGAGCAACTACTACATGACAATCGCAACGACCGAACGGGCACCCAAGCAGGTCGCCATCAACGACATCGGATCTGCTGAAGACTTCCTTGCCGCGGTCGAAAAGACTCTGAAATTCTTCAACGACGGCGACCTCATCGAAGGAACCGTAGTGAAGATCGACCGCGACGAGGTTCTCCTCGACGTGGGCTACAAGACCGAGGGTGTCATTCCCTCCCGCGAACTTTCCATCAAGCACGACGTTGACCCCTCCGAGGTTGTCAAGGTCGGCGACCTGGTCGAGGCCCTTGTCCTTCAGAAGGAAGACAAAGAAGGCCGCCTCATCCTCTCCAAGAAGCGCGCACAGTACGAGCGTGCCTGGGGCGATGTGGAAAAGATCAAGGAATCCGATGGCGTTGTCACCGGTTCGGTCATCGAGGTCGTCAAGGGTGGCCTCATCGTCGACATCGGCCTCCGCGGCTTCCTGCCGGCCTCGCTCATCGAACTGCGTCGCGTTCGCGACCTGACCCCGTACCTGGGCCAGGAGATCGAAGCGAAGATCCTCGAGCTCGACAAGAACCGCAACAACGTTGTGCTGTCGCGTCGCGCCCTGCTCGAGCAGACCCAGTCCGAGAGCCGCACCACGTTCCTCAACAACCTCCAGAAGGGACAGGTCCGCAAGGGCGTCGTCTCCTCGATCGTCAACTTCGGTGCGTTCGTCGACCTGGGCGGGGTCGATGGCCTGGTTCACGTTTCCGAACTCTCCTGGAAGCACATCGAGCACGCCAGCGAGGTCGTCGAGGTTGGCCAGGAAGTCACCGTCGAGATCCTCGAGGTTGACCTGGACCGCGAGCGCGTCTCCCTGTCGCTCAAGGCCACGCAGGAAGACCCGTGGCAGGTCTTCGCCCGCACCCACGCCATCGGCCAGGTTGCACCGGGTAAGGTCACCAAGCTCGTTCCGTTCGGCGCGTTTGTTCGCGTCGCCGAGGGCATCGAGGGCCTGGTTCACATCTCCGAGCTCTCCGGCAAGCACGTCGAGCTGGCCGAGCAGGTTGTCTCCGTCGGCGACGAGGTCTTCGTCAAGGTCATCGACATCGACCTCGAGCGTCGCCGCATCTCGTTGAGCCTCAAGCAGGCCAACGAGAACGTCGACCCCGAAGGCACCGAGTTCGACCCGGCGCTCTACGGAATGCTCACCGAGTACGACGACAAGGGCAACTACAAGTACCCCGAGGGCTTCGACCCGGAGACCAACGAGTGGCGCGAAGGCTTCGAAACCCAGCGCGAGAAGTGGGAGCAGGACTACGCTGCGGCCCAGGCTCGCTGGGAAGCCCACAAGAAGCAGGTCGCATCCGCGAACGACGAGATCATCGCCGTCGGCGATGTCGCGCCGGCCGCCGGGTCCTCCTTCTCCACCGAGGCTGCCGGCGCCGGCACCCTCGCGGACGACGAGGCACTGGCAGCACTTCGCGAGAAGCTCTCCAGCTCCAACTAGTCACACAGCACCACGAGTTCGACAGCACCGCAAGCAGGCCGCACCCTCCGGGGTGCGGCCTGTTCCGTTTTTCTCGTTCCACATCCTTCGCCGAACCGTGAGTTTGGCACCTTCGTTGGGGCCGGGAAGGTGCCAAACTCACGGTTCGACGAGTGGGGGCGGTTAGCATGGCAGACGTGTACGTGATTGGGCTGACCGGCGGGATCGCATCGGGCAAGAGCACCGTGGCCAGGCGCCTGGTCGAGCACGGGGCCGTGCACATCGACGCGGACCACCTGGCCCGGGTCGTCGTCGAACCCGGCACGGATGCCCTGGCCCGGATCCGCGAGACCTTCGGCGACGAGGTCCTGAACGCCGACGGCAGCCTCAACCGTGCGGCCCTGGGCGCGCTGGTCTTCGGCGAGCCGGCCGCCCTCGCCCAGCTCAACGCCATCGTGCATCCCGCCGTCCGGGCCCTCTCGGACGAGCTGATCCGGGCGGCAGAGCAGGCCGACCCCGACGCGATCGTCGTCTACGACGTGCCCCTGCTCGTCGAGGCCGACGTCGCGCATCCGTTCGACCTCATCGTCGTCGCGCACGCCGACGAGGAGACCCGGATGCGCCGGATGGTCGACCTGCGGGGGATGGACGAAACGGATGCCGCCCGCCGGATCGGCTCGCAGGCCAGCGCCGCCGACCGCCTCGCCATCGCCAACGTCGTCATCGACACCGACGGCACGCTCGCGCACACCCTCGCCCAGGTCGACGCGCTGTACGAGCGGGTGCGCGCGGAGCTCGGTCGGTCGACTGTCAGAGGCGCTCCGTAGACTAGACGCATGGAACCCACGCGCTCTGTGCACCCGTTCGAGGTTGTCAGCGAGTACACGCCCAGTGGCGACCAGCCGACCGCCATCGCGGAGCTTGCCGGCCGCATCAATGCCGGCGAGACGGATGTCGTCCTGCTCGGCGCGACCGGAACCGGCAAGTCGGCTACGACCGCCTGGCTGATCGAGCAGGTGCAGCGGCCGACGCTGGTGCTCGCGCACAACAAGACCCTCGCCGCCCAGCTGGTCAACGAGTTCCGTGAGCTGATGCCCAATAATGCGGTCGAGTACTTCGTCTCCTACTACGACTACTACCAGCCGGAGGCGTACGTCCCGCAGACCGACACCTTCATCGAGAAGGACTCGTCGATCAACGCGGAGGTGGAACGGCTGCGGCACTCGACGACGAACGCGCTGCTCAGCCGCCGCGACGTCATCGTCGTGTCCACCGTGTCATGCATCTACGGCCTGGGCACGCCGGAGGGCTACCTCCAGGCGATGGTCGCGCTGCAGGTGGGCCAGCGGGTCGACCGGGACTGGCTGATCCGCAAGTTCGTCTCGATGCAGTACCAGCGCAACGACATCGACTTCTCCCGCGGCCACTTCCGAGTGCGCGGCGACACCATCGAGATCATCCCGATGTACGAGGAACTCGCGATCCGGATCGAGATGTTCGGCGACGAGATCGAGGCCCTCTACAGCCTGCACCCGCTCACCGGCGATATCGTGCGCAAGCTCGACGCCGTCTCGGTCTTCCCCGGCTCCCACTACGTCGCCAGCACTGACGTCATGCACCGCGCCATCGGAACCATCAAGGAAGAACTCGCCGAACGGCTCGAACAGCTCGAACGTGAAGGAAAGCTGCTCGAGGCCCAGCGTCTCCGGATGCGCACCACCTTCGATCTCGAGATGATGGAACAGATCGGCTTCTGCTCCGGGATCGAGAACTACTCCCGGCACATCGACGCCCGCAGCCCCGGCGAGGCGCCGCACTGCCTGCTCGACTACTTCCCTGATGACTTCCTGATGGTCATCGACGAGTCCCACGTCACCGTGCCCCAGATCGGCGCGATGTACGAGGGCGACTCCTCGCGCAAGCGCACCCTCGTCGAGCACGGCTTCCGGCTGCCCAGCGCGCTCGACAACCGTCCGCTCAAGTTCGACGAATTCAAGAACCGGGTCGGCCAGACGGTCTACCTCTCGGCCACCCCCGGCAAATACGAGCTGGGCATCGCCGACGGGATCGTCGAACAGATCATCCGCCCGACCGGCCTCATCGACCCCGAGGTGATCGTCAAGCCCAGCGCCGGCCAGATCGACGACCTGCTCGAACAGATCAGGCTCCGGGTCGAACGCAACGAACGCGTGCTCGTGACCACCCTGACCAAGAAGATGGCCGAGGAACTCACCGACTTCCTCACCGAGGCCGGGGTGCGGGTGCGCTACCTGCACTCCGACGTCGACACCCTGCGCCGGGTCGAGCTGCTCACCGAACTGCGCTCCGGCCTCTACGACGTGCTCGTGGGCATCAACCTGCTGCGCGAGGGTCTCGACCTGCCGGAGGTGTCCCTCGTCGCCATCCTCGACGCCGACAAGGAGGGTTTCCTCCGGTCCGCGACCTCGCTCATCCAGACCATCGGCCGGGCCGCCCGCAACGTGTCGGGGCAGGTGCACATGTACGCGGACCGGCTCACCCCGTCGATGGCCCGGGCGATCGACGAAACCGACCGCCGCCGGGAGAAGCAGGTCGAGTACAACACCCTGCACGGGATCGACCCGACGCCGCTCCGCAAACGAATCGCCGACATCACGGATGTCCTCGCTCGCGAGGAGGCCGACACGGCCGAACTCCTGGCCGGCCGGGATGCCCGCCGCCGCACGCCGACTCCCGGCGGGAAGCGGGTCGGCCTGGCCGCCAACGGCGCGAACGACCTCGAGTCGATCATCGCCGACCTGAACGGGCAGATGCTCGAGGCCGCCGGCGAACTCAAGTTCGAGCTCGCCGCCCGGCTGCGCGACGAACTGTCCGAGCTCAAGCGCGAACTCCGCAACATGGAGAAGGCCGGGCACCTGGACTGAACCGGGCACCTGGACCGAACCGGGCGGCACCCGGCGGCACCGGGTGTCACCGAGCTGTCAGCGGCACTGAATAGACTCAATGGGTGTCAATTACCAAGGTAGAGTCCGGGCCCGTACTGAGCGTCCGCGGTGCGCGCGTTCACAACCTCCACAATGTAGACCTTGAGATCCCGAGGGACTCGCTGGTGGTCTTCACCGGACTGTCCGGGTCGGGCAAGTCCTCGCTCGCCTTCGACACGATCTTCGCCGAGGGCCAGCGGCGGTACGTCGAGTCGCTCTCCGCCTACGCCCGGCAGTTCCTGGGCCAGGTCGACCGGCCCGACGTCGACTTCATCGAGGGTCTGAGCCCGGCCGTCTCGATCGACCAGAAGTCCACCAACCGCAACCCGCGGTCCACGGTGGGCACGATCACCGAGGTCTACGACTACATGCGTCTGCTCTGGGCTCGCATCGGCGTGCCGCACTGCGCCGTCTGCGGCGAGGTCATCCAGTCGCAGACCGTGCAGCAGATCGCCGACCAGCTGATGGAGCTGGAGGCCGGCACCCGGTACCAGGTGCTCAGCCCGGTCGTCTCCCAGAAGAAGGGCGAGTTCGTCGACCTGTTCAAGGAACTCGCGGCCGGCGGTTACTCGCGCGCGATCGTCGACGGCGTCCAGATCCAGCTCAACGAGCCGCCCACCCTGAAGAAGCAGCTCAAGCACGACATCTCCGTCGTTGTCGACCGGCTCGTCGCCGGCCCGGAGCTGCTCAGCCGCCTGACCGACTCGCTGGAGACCGCGCTCAAGCTCACCTCCGGCCTCGTGCAGATCAACTACATCGACCTCGAGGGAGAGGCCGCCTGGCGGAGCTTCTCCGAAAAGCTCTCCTGCCCCAACAACCACCCGGTGCAGCTGACCGAGATCGAACCACGCACGTTCTCGTTCAACGCCCCCTTCGGCGCCTGTCCGGAGTGCTCCGGGCTCGGCACCCGGATGTCCGTGGACGCCGACCTGCTCCTCGGCGACCCCGAGCTCAGCATCGCCGAAGGCGTCGTGCTGCCGTGGACCACCCAGGGCAAGGGTCTGTTCCAGTACTACGAGAAGCTCCTCGCCGGGCTCGCCCGGGACCTCGACTTCTCCCTCGACACCCCCTGGGGCGACCTCAGCGGCGAGGTGCAGAACGCGGTGCTCCGCGGCGACAACTTCGAGGTGCGGGTGAAGTGGAAGAACCGCTACGGCCGCGAGATGAGCTACACCTCCGGCTTCGAAGGGGTCGTCCCGTACATCGAACGCCAGTACCTCCAGGCTGAGACCGACACCCAGCGCCAGCGCTGGGGCGAATACCTGCGCGAAGTGCCCTGCCCGGTCTGCGACGGCACCCGGCTGAAGCCCGAGGTGCTCGCGGTGAAGGTGCACGAGGCGAGCATCGCGGATGTCTGCGAGCTCAGCCTGACCGACGCCCGCGCGTTCATGAACAAGCTCGAACTGACCGAGCGGGAACAGACCATCGCCGCCCAGGTGCTGCGCGAGATCAAGGTGCGCCTCGACTTCCTCATCCGGGTGGGCCTCAACTACCTCAACCTGGCCCGCGCCGCGGCGACCCTGTCCGGCGGCGAGGCCCAGCGCATCCGCCTGGCCACCCAGATCGGTTCCGGCCTGACTGGGGTGCTCTACGTGCTCGACGAGCCCAGCATCGGCCTGCACCAGCGGGACAACCGCCGCCTGATCGAAACCCTCGTCGCGCTCCGTGACCTCGGGAACACCCTGATCGTCGTCGAGCACGACGAGGACACCATCCGCACCGCCGACTGGATCGTCGACATCGGCCCCGGCGCCGGCGTCAACGGCGGACACGTCGTGCACTCCGGCTCCTACGAGGCCCTGCTCGCCAACAAGAAGTCCCTCACCGGGGACTACCTCGCCGGCCGAAAGTCGATCCCGACGCCGACCACGCGGCGCGAAATCGACCCAGAGCGCCAGATCGTCGTCACCGGCGCCGAGGCGAACAACCTGCGCAAGGTGACCGCGAGCTTCCCGCTCGGCACGTTCACCGCGGTGACCGGCGTGAGCGGTTCCGGCAAGTCCTCGCTGGTCAACGACATCCTCTACCGCGTGCTCGCCAACAAGCTCAACGGCGCCCGCAAACTCCCGGGCAAGCACACCCGGGTGACCGGCCTGGACCACCTGGACAAGGTCATCCACGTCGACCAGGCGCCGATCGGTCGCACACCGCGGTCCAACCCGGCCACCTACACCGGCGTCTTCGACAAGATCCGCACGCTCTTCTCCGAGACGATGGAGGCCAAGGCGCGCGGCTACCTGCCCGGCCGGTTCAGCTTCAACGTCAAGGGCGGACGCTGCGAGGCCTGCTCCGGCGACGGCACGATCAAGATCGAGATGAACTTCCTGCCCGACGTCTACGTCGCCTGCGAGGTGTGCGGGGGAGCGCGGTACAACCGCGACACGCTCACCGTGCACTACAAGGGCAAGAACATCGCCGAGGTGCTCGACATGCCCATCAGCGACGCCGCCGAGTTCTTCGAACCCATCTCGGCGATCCACCGCTTCCTCAAGACGCTCGTCGAAGTGGGACTGGGTTATGTGCGCCTCGGCCAGAGCGCGACGACCCTGTCCGGCGGCGAGGCGCAGCGGGTCAAACTCGCGACCGAACTGCAGCGCCGGTCGAACGGGCGCAGCGTCTACGTCCTCGACGAACCGACGACGGGACTGCACTTCGAGGACGTCCGGAAGCTTCTGCTCGTGCTGAACAGCCTCGTCGACAAGGGCAACACCGTCGTCGTGATCGAACACAACCTCGACGTCATCAAATCGGCCGACTGGGTGATCGACCTAGGCCCGGAGGGCGGCTCCGGGGGAGGCCGTGTGCTCGCCAGCGGCACGCCGGAACACCTGGCCACCGTGAAGCGCAGCCACACTGGCACCTTCCTCAAGGAGATGCTCGACGCTCGATGACTGACGACCGCGATGACCGCCGCCAGGAGAGCCGATGTCTGACGCGCTGAGCTACCGCCCGAAAACGGGTGAGATCCCCACCAGCCCCGGTGTGTACCGGTTCCGGGATGCCGCGGGGCGCGTCCTCTACGTCGGCAAGGCCAAGAACCTGCGGGCCCGGCTGAGCAACTACTTTGCCCCGCTGAGCAGCCTGCACGAGCGCACCCGGCGGATGGTCACCACCGCCAGCAGCGTCGAATGGACCGTCGTCGGCACCGAGGTGGAGGCCCTTCAGCTCGAGTGGACCTGGATCAACGAGTTCGACCCGCCCTTCAACGTGCAGTTCAAGGACGACAAGTCCTACCCCTACCTGGCCGTGACGCTCGCCGACGAGGCGCCGCGCGCGCTGGTCACCCGGACCACCGGCATCCGCGGCGCCCGCTATTTCGGGCCGTACCCCAAGGTGTGGGCGGTGTACGAGACGATCGAGCTGATGCTCAAGGCGTTCCCGATCCGCACCTGCAACAACGCCAACTACAAGCGGGCCATGCAGTCGGGCAAGCCGTGTTTCGCCGGCCAGATCGGCCGCTGTTTCGGTCCGTGTTCCGGCACGGTGAGCATCGAGGAACACCGCGCCAGGGTCGACGAGTTCGTCAGCTTCATGGGCAGCCAGGACAAGAAGCTGATCAACAAGCTGACGGCCGAAATGAAGGTCGCCGCGGCCGCCCAGGACTACGAACTGGCCGCCAAGCGGCGCGACCAGGTGATGGCGCTCAATGCCGTGCTCGAAAAGAGCGCCGTCGTGCTGCGGGACAGCGTCGACATCGATCTCTTCGGCATCGACGAAGACGAGCTGGCGGCCGCGGTGCAACTGTTCATCGTGCGCGGCGGCCGGATCCGCGGTGTGCGCGGCTGGATGGTCGACAAGGAACTCGACGTGACCACCGGGGAACTGATCGACTCGATCATGCAGACCGCCTACAGCGCCGACAGCCCCCCGCCGCGGGAGATCGTCGTGCCGCAGCTCCCGGACGACGCCGAGGCGCTGGAGACGCTGCTGGCGGGGCTGGCGCGGCGCAAGGTGCGGATCGTGGCCGCCCAGCGCGGGGAGAAGGCCGCGCTGCTGGCCACGGCGGCGCAGAACGCCCGGCACGCCCTGATGCTCTACAAGACCAGGCGGAGCTCCGACTTCGTGGCTCGGTCCAAGGCGCTGGAAGACATCCAGGAAGCCCTCGGAATGGCGGAGGCGCCACTCCGGATGGAGTGCTACGACGTGTCGCACCTGAGCGGCACGAACATCGTGGCCTCGATGGTGGTCTTCGAGGACGGCCTGCCGCGCAAGGACGAGTACCGCCGGTTCACCATCCCCGAGTCGACCGACGACACCGACTCCATCTACCGCACGCTGTCCCGGCGGCTGGCCTACCTGGTGCCCGCTGACGACCAGGCCGGGGCTGACCTCGCCCTGGCTGACCTCGCCCTGGCCGACCCCGTCCTGGCCGAGTCCGCCGAGCAGAAACGGAAGAAGTTCCGGTACCGGCCCAACCTCCTGATCGTCGACGGCGGCCAGCCCCAGGTGTCCGCGGCCGCCCGGGCGCTGGCCGACGCGGGGATCACGGGCATCCAGCTCTGCGGCATCGCCAAACGGCTGGAGGAAATCTGGCTGCCGGACTCGGAGTACCCGGTGATCCTGCCGCGAAACAGCGACGCCCTGTTCCTGATCCAGCGCATCAGGGACGAGGCGCACCGTTTCGCCATCGCCCACCAGCGATCCAGGCGCAAACGCGACATCTCGACGGTGCTCGCCGAGATCCCCGGTCTGGGCCCGGCCCGGGTCAAGGTGCTGCTGGCGCACTTCGGCTCGGTGGCCCGGCTGAAGGAAGCCCCCGAGGAGGCGATTGCCGACGTGCGGGGCATCGGCCCGACCCTCGCGGGCGCGATTCATCAGCATTTACGCGCCTGAACGCCCGCGCCGGTAGGTAGGCTGGACAAACCAGCCCACCACGACCAAAGGCGCAGCCCAGAATGACAGCGGAGATCGAGAAGCAGGAAGTGCTGATCGTCACGGGAATGTCCGGAGCTGGTCGGTCGACGGTGGCCAACGCCCTCGAGGACCTCGACTGGTACGTCGTCGACAACCTGCCCCCGCAGATGCTCCGGCCCCTGGTCGATCTGGTCGAACGGGCCGGAAGCACCCTGCCGAAGATCGCGGCCGTGGTGGACATCCGAGGCCGCGAGTTCTTCAGCGACTTCCAGGAGATCGTGCAGTCGCTGCGCAGCGGCACCCAGGTGCGGGTCATCTTCCTCGAGGCGCGGGACGACGTGCTCGTGCGCCGCTTCGAGTCCGTCCGCCGCCCGCATCCGCTGCAGGGCGACGGGACCCTGCTCGACGGGATCACGGCCGAACGAACCCGGCTGGCCGCCGTCCGCGAGGTCTGCGACATCGTCATCGACACGTCCGATTTGAACATTCACCAGCTGGCCACCACCATCACCGAGCGCTTCGCCGCCGAAGACGCCGCCGGGCTGCAGGTGACCATCCTCAGCTTCGGCTTCAAGTACGGCGTGCCGACCGACGTGGACATGATCGCCGACGCGCGCTTCCTGCCCAACCCGTTCTGGATCCCCGAGCTGCGTGCCTTCACCGGCCAGGACCCGCAGGTCAGCGACTTCGTGCTCTCCCAGCCCGGCGCGCGCGACTTCATCGCCCACTACTCGGCCGCCCTCGAGCCGGTCTTCGCCGGCTACCAGCGCGAGAACAAGAGGCATGCGACGATCGCCATCGGCTGCACGGGCGGCAAACACCGCTCCGTGGCCATGGCCAAGGAACTCGCCTCTCTCATCCAAGGATTCCCAGGCGTCGCGGTCAGCGTCAAGCACCGCGACCTGGGTCGAGAATAACCACGGCCTTCGGTTCGAAAGACCCTGGCCCGGACAACAGAATGGAAAATACGATTGGCACTCACCGCCGACGTTAAAGACGAACTTGCTCGCATCGAGGTCTCCAAGACCACCGTGCGCGCGGCCGAGTTAGCGACAATCCTCCGGTTCTCCGGGGGACTACACATGATTTCCGGGCGGATCGCCGTCGAATCCGAACTCGACACCGCGCTGCTGGCGCGTCGGGTGCGCAAGGATCTCGCCGAGTTGTACGGCGTGCGCAGCGAGGTGTCGGTCGTGCCGGCATCCGGCCTGCGCCGCACCAACCACTACCTCGTCCGCGTGGTCGAAGGCGGCGAGACCCTGGCCAGGCAGACCGGCTTGCTGGATGCCCGCCGCCGGCCGATCCGCGGCCTCCCGAACCGTCTCACCACGGGTTCCAAGGAAGAGGTCGCCGCCGTCTGGCGCGGAGCGTTCCTCGCGAACGGCTCGCTCACCGATCCCGGCCGGTCGGCGGCCCTCGAGGTAACCTGCCCAGGCAACGAGGCGGCCATGGCGCTCGTAGGCGCCGCCGGGCGCCTCGGAATCGTCGCCAAGGCCCGCGAGGTGCGCGGCGTGCACCGGGTCGTCATCCGCGACGGTGACGCGATCGGCGCCATGCTCGTGCACATGGGCGCCCAGGACACCGTGCTCAACTGGGAGGAACTCCGCCAGCGCCGGGAGGTCAGGGCCACCGCCAACCGCCTGGTCAACTTCGACGACGCGAACCTGCGCCGGTCCGCGCAGGCCGCCGTTGCCGCCTGCGCCCGGGTCGACCGGGCGATGGAGATCCTCGGCGACGACATCCCCAAACACCTGCGCTACGCCGGCGAGCTGCGCCTGAGCTTCCGGGATTCCAGCCTGGACGAGCTCGGCCACCACGCCGACCCGCCGATGACCAAGGATGCCGTCGCCGGGCGCATCCGCCGTCTGCTCGCCATGGCCGACAAAAAGGCCGTTGACCTTGGCATTCCGGGCACCGACGCCAACCTTCCGCCGGACCTCGACGACGTGTGATGACACATCGCGAGCGGCACCCGCACGCCTGACTAGACTGTCATGGTCGCCCACCGCCGGCAGCGGAATCTCCGCACCGGCTACTCATCCGGCTACACCCAGAGGAGAACTGAAATGGCTGAATACACCCTGCCTGACCTGCCCTACGACTACTCGGCCCTCGCGCCCAGCATCAGCGGCACCATCATGGAACTCCACCACGGCAAGCACCATCAGGCCTATGTGACCGGCGCGAACACCGCCCTGGCGCAGCTGGCCGAAGCCCGGGACGCCGGCAACCTCGCCAACGTCAACAAGCTCCAGAAGGACCTCGCCTTCAACCTCGGCGGCCACGTCAACCACTCCATCTTCTGGACCAACATGTCCCCGGACGGTGGCGACAAGCCCACCGGCGAACTCGCCGCGGCGATCGACGACAACTTCGGCTCGTTCGACAAGTTCCAGGCCCACTTCGCCGCGACCGCCCTGGGCGTGCAGGGCTCCGGCTGGGCCGTCCTGGCCTGGGACTCCATCGGAGCGCGCCTGATCATCCAGCAGTTCTTCGACCAGCAGGCCAACTTCGCGGCCGGCACGGTTCCCGTGCTCATGCTCGACGTCTGGGAGCACGCCTACTACCTCGACTACCACAACGTTCGTGCGGACTACGTCAAGGCGTTCTGGAACATCGTCGACTGGTCGAACGTGCAGACGCGCTTCGTAACCGCCCGTGAGAAGACCAACGGCCTGCTGCTACTGTCATAGCGTCGTGGTTCCCCAGCCTTGACGGGACAGCGCCGTCCGTACCTTTGATTACCCCCAACTGCGCCGTCGGCGCCTTGAGTAAATGGAGTCATTCGTGTCTGTAAAGATCGGCATCAACGGATTCGGCCGCATCGGTCGTAACTACTTCCGCGCGGCTTTGGCCAAGGGCAGCGAACTCGAGATTGTCGCGGTCAACGACCTGACCGACACGAAGACGCTTGCGCACCTGCTCAAGTACGACACGACCAACGGCCGCCTCGACGCGACCGTCGAGGTCGTCGGCGACTCCATCGTCGTCAACGGCAAGGCGATCAAGGTGCTCGCCGAGCGCGACCCCGCGAACCTGCCGTGGGCCGCGCTCGGCGTCGACATCGTCATCGAGTCGACCGGTTTCTTCACCAAGGCCGAGGCCGCGCGCAAGCACATCGCCGCCGGCGCGAAGAAGGTCCTCGTCTCGGCACCGGCGACCGGCGACAACGTTGCCACGATCGTGCTCGGCGTGAACGAGGGCATCTACGACCCCGCCGTCCACGACGTCATCTCGAACGCATCCTGCACGACGAACTGCCTCGCGCCCCTCGCGAAGGTGTTCCTGGACAACTTCGGCATCGAGCGCGGCCTGATGACGACGGTGCACGCCTACACGGCCGACCAGAACCTGCAGGACGGCCCGCACAGCGACCTGCGCCGCGCCCGCGCCGCGGCCGCCAACATCATCCCGACCTCGACCGGTGCCGCCAAGGCGCTCGGCCTCGTCATCCCCGAGCTCGTCGGCAAGCTCGACGGCTACGCGCTGCGCGTCCCGGTCCCGACCGGCTCGATCACCGACCTCACCGTCACGGCCTCGCGCCCGGTCACGGTCGAGGAGGTCAACGCCGCGTACAAGGCCGCGGCCGAGGGGCCCCTCAAGGGCATCCTCAGCTACACCGAAGACCCCATCGTCTCCAGCGACATCGTCGGCGACCCGCACTCCTCGATCTTCGACGCCGGCCTCACCAAGGTCATCGGCGACCAGGTCAAGGTTGCCTCGTGGTACGACAACGAGTGGGGCTACTCGAACCGACTGGTCGACCTCACCGAGTTCGTCGCCGAGCGCCTCTAACCGGGGGCCGCGGTTTGCTGCGCACCATCGAGTCCCTGGGTTCGCTCCGGGGCAAACGCGTCATCGTCCGCTGTGACCTGAACGTCCCGCTCGACGGCGGACGGATCACCGACGACGGCCGGATCAGCGCATCCCTGCCCACGCTCCAGGCCCTCATCGGCCAGGGCGCCCGGGTCGTCGTCGTGTCCCACCTCGGCCGCCCCGACGGGGCGCCCGACGCGAAGTACAGCCTGGCCCCGGTCGCCGCCCGCCTGGGCGAGCTGCTCGGAGCCGACGTCGCCTTCGCCACCGACACCGTCGGCGACTCGGCCGCGGATGCCGTCGCCCGGCTCACCGACGGCGGCGTCGTCGTGCTCGAGAACCTGCGTTTCAACGCCGGGGAGACCAGCAAGGCCGACACCGAGCGGGCGGCCTTCGCCGCCCGGCTCGCGGCACTGGGCGACGTGCTCGTGTCGGACGGCTTCGGCGTCGTCCACCGCAAGCAGGCCAGCGTCTTCGAACTGGCGACACTCCTGCCGAGCGCGGCCGGCCTGCTGATCGCGACCGAGCTCGACGTGCTCGACCGCCTGACCGAGAAGCCCGAGGCGCCGTACACGGTGGTCCTCGGCGGTTCGAAGGTCTCCGACAAGCTCGGCGTCATCGGGCACCTGCTGCCCCGGGTCACCTCGCTGCTCATCGGCGGCGGGATGGTGTTCACCTTCCTCGCGGCCCAGGGCCACAAGGTCGGCTCCAGCCTGCTGGAGAGCGACCAGCTGGACACCGTCCGCGGCTACCTCGCGGAAGCCGAGCGCCTCGGGGTGAAGATCGTGCTCCCCACGGACATCGTCGTCGCGTCGAAGTTCGGCGCGGACGCCGAACACGAGGTGACCGCGGCCGACGCGATCGAGGACACCCCGTTCGGCGCCTCCGGCCTCGGCCTGGACATCGGACCTGACTCCGCCCGGGCGTTCGCCGACATCATCCGTGCGTCGAAGACGGTGTTCTGGAACGGGCCCATGGGCGTGTTCGAGCTCGCCGCCTTCGCCGAGGGCACGCGCAGGGTCGCGGCGGCGCTCACCGAGGTCGACGGACTCAGCGTCGTCGGCGGGGGAGACTCCGCGGCGGCCGTACGCATTCTCGGCTTCAACGACGACCAATTCGGTCACATATCTACCGGCGGTGGCGCCAGCCTCGAGTTCCTCGAGGGTAAGCGCCTGCCTGGACTGGAGGTCCTCGGATGGCAGTGAACATCAACCCACGGCGCACCCCGCTGATTGCGGGCAACTGGAAGATGAACCTGGACCACCTCCAGGCCATCGCCTTCGTGCAGAAGCTCGCCTGGAGCCTCAAGGACGCGCGGCACGACTTCACCGCCGTCGAGGTGGCCGTCTTCCCGCCGTTCACCGACCTGCGGTCCGTGCAGACCCTCGTCGCCGCGGACAAGCTCCCGCTCGCCTTCGGCGCGCAGGACCTCTCCGAACACGAGTCGGGCGCCTACACGGGCGAGATCTCCGGTGCGTTCCTCGCCCAGCTCGAGTGCCAGTACGTGATCATCGGCCACTCGGAGCGTCGCACCCTGCACGCCGAGACCGACGAGCAGGTCGCGGCCAAGGTCGTCGCCGCCCTCACACACAACCTGGTCCCGATCATCTGCGTCGGCGAGACCGCCGCGGACCTCGAACTGCACGGCCCGAGCGCCGTCCCGGTCGCGCAGCTGCGCGCCGCCCTCGCCGGGGTCACCAGGGCCGCTGACATCGTGGTGGCGTACGAGCCGGTCTGGGCGATCGGCTCCGGACAGGCCGCGACGCCCGAGCAGGCCGAGCAGGTGGCCGCCGCGCTGCGTGTCGTGCTGAACGAGACGCTCGGCCAGGACGTGGCCGACAAGACCCGCATCCTCTACGGCGGGTCGGTCAAGGCCGTCAACATCGCCGGGTTCATGCGCGAACCCAACGTCGACGGCGCGCTCGTCGGCGGTGCCAGCCTCGACATCAATGAGTTCTCGGGCATCGTCCGGTTCCAGAAACACGTCGGAATCTAGGCGCCAACGCGCCCGTCCGGAGGGGCAACCGCCGGTGGGCTTGGCCGTCAGGCTATAATTGCCAGTGTCTTGGTGGGCCCGCGCGCGCCCATCGCATTGTGAAAGGTTTTCGTGGACATTCTCCAGGTTGTGTTGCAGGTACTGCTCGGCATTACGAGCCTCCTGCTCACCATGCTCATTTTGCTGCACAAGGGTCGAGGTGGAGGCCTGTCCGACATGTTCGGCGGCGGCGTCACCTCCAACCTCGGCGCATCCGGGGTTGCCGAACGCAACCTCAACCGAATCACCCTCGTTCTCGGCCTGCTGTGGATTTCCTGCATCGTCGTGCTCGGTTTGATCACCAAGTTCGACACCGGCGCCTAGGGCGTGTCTCCTAATCGAATCGTGATTCGTTTGGGAGGCTGGAGGAATGTCGCGTACTGCTCTGCTGACCGATGACCAGTGGACTCGGAT
>NZ_SOEZ01000006.1 GCF_004402215.1 Cryobacterium tagatosivorans | reverse complement strand
CCGCCGCGCCCGTGACGGCACCCGCCCCGCCGCCGCGGCCCGCGCCGGCCGCCGTGCCGACTGCCGTGCCGACGTTCGACCGCGGCGCCCGGTCGACCGAGGACCCGGCGAGCCTGTGGGTGGTCGTGAACAAGGCGCGACCGCTCGCCCCCCTCGACTACACGCCCGCCGACCTCGTGGGTGTCCCGGTGCCGCACGTCTACGAGCCCAGGCTGCGGCAGGAGGCATCCGTCGCCGCCGCGGCGATGTTCGCGGGCATCACCCGGGAGCTCGGCCTCCGGCTGCAGTCGCAGAGCGCCTACCGCGGTTTCGCGGCGCAGACGAGGGTGTACGACCAGGCGGTGCGCGCGCACGGCCAGGCGGCCGCGGATGCCTCGATCGCCCGCCCGGGCTCCAGCGAACACCAGACCGGCCTGGCGCTCGACATCAGTTCCCTGCCGTCACGGTGTGCGCTGAGCGCCTGCTTCGCCGACACCCCGCACGGCCGGTGGCTCCAGGCGAACGCGTGGCGCTACGGATTCCTGCTGCGCTACCCGGCCGACAAGGTCGCCGTCACCGGGTACGAGTTCGAGCCGTGGCATTTCCGCTACATCGGCGTGGAGCTGGCAGCCGAAATGCGGCGCACGCGGGTCACCACGCTGGAGGAGTTCTTCGGGCTGCCCGCGGCGCCCGGGTACCCCTAGGGCCGGATTCTTCGCCCCGGCACCCATGGGTTACGGATGCTTTGCACAGGGGTTTGCCAAGGAGGGATGTTTACCTCGCAGGTCCCCTCCCGCCAGACAGAAACGATTTTGTGCGCCCCAATTCACCCCGAGACACCCGCAACCAGCCCCGCCACTCCGCCGAGCGACCCCGCGAGAAGCGGCGCATCCTGCTCCCCGGCAGCATCATCGCCGCCTGCAGCGCGGTTGCCGTTTCGGTCGGCCTGGCCACCGGCGGCGGAGCCATCGGTGCGATTCCCGAGCCGACCCCGGCGGCGATCGAGGGCAGCGCACGCGTCGCGCAGCCGGAGCCGATCGTGCGCGGCAGCATCATCGCGGCCAACGGAACATCGGCCGGCACGGTGGCCGGCGGCACGGTCGTGACCGTGACCGGCGGGGACCTGAACGAGGTCGCCAGCGTGAAGTTCGGCGCCAACCCCGGCACGGTCGTCTCGGTCACCACCGACACGGTCACCCTCAGCACCCCGCCCTCGACGGGGCGGGGCCTCGGCACCGTCCCGGTCGAGCTCTTCGACGTCCGTGGCGAGCCCGTCCCGGTCGACTCGGCCGGCACGGCGTCCCTGGCGGCCGCGCCGCTCAGCTTCCGCTACATTGCCGACCCGAAGGTCGCCGCGCAGACCGACTACGTCCTCGCCCACTGGCAGGACTACAACACCGCCCGGTACGGCAGGCTCGGCGGCACCGACTGCGTCAACTTCACCAGCCAGTCGCTGATCGCGCGCGGCTGGACCATGGATGCGCAGTGGTCGTTCAACGCCGGAACCCGCCAGTACAGCCCGGCCTGGGCCAGCTCCACGGCCTTCGCCGCCTACCTGGCGGCGCACCCGGAGCGCGCCACCGCGCTCAGCGACGACCAGCGCGCGCAGGTCAGGGTCGGGGATGTCGTGCAGTTCGACTGGAACGGCTCGGGCGACCGCGACCACACCGGGATCGTCACCCGCGTCGACAGGGCGGCCGGCGGTGTGCGGATCTACTACGCCAGCCACACGATGGACAACGACTTCAAGTCCGTCGACGAGTCGCTCGCGAACGCCGGCGGAACGGTCGCATACTGGAGTATCACCTAGGCGGACCCGCATCCGTTCCCGACTCCGGTGAACTCACCCCCCAACGAATCGAGGACATCGTGGTGCTCTCCCGGCCCACCCGGATCGGCCTCGTGGCGCTCGCTGTCGGCGGCGTCATTGCGGGAGCTGCGGCCTTGACCTCGGTCGGAAACGATGCGCCCCCCGCCGGCCGGGCGGCCGCGCCGACGCCGACGGACACCGCGACCCCCCGGGCCACCCCGGACGCGACGGCTGCGCCGGTCGCTGTCGACCTGGCCGTGCAGAAGCAGCTGGCCTACGTGCTGGCGCACTGGAAGAGCTACAACGTCGCCGAGTACGGCGTCGTCACCCACAATGACTGCGTCAACTTCACCAACCAGTCGCTGATCGCGCGCGGCTGGAAGATGGACGCTGAATGGCGGACGAAGGGGACCGGCGCCAGCTTCTCCTACTCGAAGCCCTGGGTGAGCTCGACCTCCCTGATGCGCTACCTGGGCGACTCCGGCCGGGCCACGGCCCTGACCGATGCCCAGCGCGACCAGGTGAAACTCGGTGACGTCGTGCAGTTCGACTGGGACAAGTCGGGCGACCGCGACCACACCGGGATCGTCACCCGCATCGACAAGACCGCGGCCGGCGTGCAGATCTACTACGCCGGGCACACCGACGACACCGACTACCTCTCCGTCGACTACGCGATCACGACGAAGCACCCGGGCGGCCGGGCCTACTACTGGAGCATCCCCTAGCGCTCGAGATCAGGCGATCGCCGCGTCGACGATGGCCTTCGCCTCGACCTGAACCTGCTTCAGGTGCTCCGGGCCTTTGAACGACTCGGCGTAGATCTTGTAGACGTCTTCCGTGCCGCTCGGCCGGGCCGCGAACCACGCGTTCTCGGTGACGACCTTCACCCCGCCGATGGCGGCGCCGTTGCCGGGGGCGTGACTGAGCTTGGCGATGATCTTCTCGCCGGCCAGCTCGGTGGCGGTGATGGCGTCACCGTCGAGCCTGCCCAGCTGGGCCTTCTGCGCCGGCGTCGCCGCGGCATCCACCCGGGCGTACGACGGAGCGCCGAAGTGCTCGGCGAGTTCGGCATAGCGCTGGCTCGGGGTTTTGCCGGTCACCGCGAGGATCTCCGAGGCGAGCAGGGCGAGCAGGATGCCGTCCTTGTCCGTGGTCCAGACCGTGCCGTCGAAGCGCACGAAGCTGGCGCCGGCGCTCTCCTCGCCGCCGAACGCGACCGAGCCGTCGATCAGGCCGGGGACGAACCACTTGAAGCCGACCGGAACCTCCCAGAGTTCCCGGCCGAGGAACCCGGCGACGCGGTCGATCATCGTCGACGAGACGAGGGTCTTGCCGACCCGGGCATCCGCTCGCCAGCCGTCGCGGTGGCTGTACAGGTAGTCGATGGCGACGGCCAGGAAGTGGTTCGGGTTCATCAGCCCCTCATCCGGAGTGACGATCCCGTGCCGGTCGGCGTCGGCGTCGTTGCCGGTGAGGATGTCGTAGTCGTCCTTGTGGGCGAGCACGGATGCCATCGCCGACGGGCTCGAGGGATCCATCCGGATCTTGCCGTCCCAGTCCAGGGTCATGAACCGCCAGGTCGGGTCGACCTTCGGGTTGACGACGGTCAGGTTGAGCTCGTACCGGTCGCGGATCGCGCCCCAGTAGCCCACGCTCGCGCCGCCGAGCGGGTCGGCGCCGATCCGGATGCCGCTGGCCTTGATCGCCTTCATGTCGATGATGTTCTCGAGGTCGTTCACGTAGTTCCCGCGGAAGTCGTACGTCTCCACGGCGCTCGGCTCGCTCATCTTCACGTCCCGGAGCCCGCCCGCGATGAGCTCGTTGGCCCGGTTCGCGATCCAGGAGGTGGCGTCGCTGTCGGCGGGTCCGCCGTGCGGCGGGTTGTACTTGAAGCCGCCGTCCGAGGGCGGGTTGTGGCTGGGCGTCACGACGATGCCGTCGGCCTCGTCGCCGTTCCCCGCTCGGTTGTAGGCGAGGATCGCGTGCGACAGGGCCGGCGTCGGCACGTAGTCGTCGAACTCGTCGACCAGGGCGCGCACGCCGTTGGCCACGAGCACCTCGAGGGCCGTCGTGTACGCGGGGGCGCTGAGCGCGTGCGGGTCGGTGCCGATGAACAGCGGCCCTGTGATGCCCTGGGCGGCGCGGTATTCGACGATCGCCTGGGTCGTGGCGATGATGTGGTCCTCGTTGAACGCGAGGTTGAGCGAGCTGCCGCGATGCCCCGAGGTGCCGAAGACGACCCGCTGAGCCGGGATGGAGACATCCGGTTTCAGCGAGTAGTAGGCGCTGACCAGAGCCTCCGCGTCGATGAGATCTGAGTCCTGGGCCGGGGTTCCCGCACGTTCGTTCATGCCCCCATCTTGGCACTGCAACTAGGCTGTGAGCCATGGCCGAGTCCCCTAATGTCACCTACAGCTTCCTGGGGCCGGTGGGCACCTTCACGGAGGCCGCCCTGGCCCAGGTGCCCGAAGCGCAGGGCAAGCCGTGGCGCGCCGTCAACAACGTGGGCGAGGCCCTCGCCGATGTCCTCACCGGGCGCAGCGTCGCCGCGATGATCGCGATCGAGAACTCGGTCGACGGCGGTGTCTCCGCCACCCAGGATGCCCTCGCCGGCGCGCCGAACCTGCGGATCATCGGCGAATACCTCGTCCCGGTGAACTTCGTCCTCGTCGCCCGGCCCGGCACCGCGCTGGCCGATGTGCGGGTGATCAACGCACATCCGGTCGCCTACGCGCAGTGCCGCACCTGGCTCGAAGCCGCCCTGCCGCACCACGGGCACATCCCGGCCTCGAGCAACGTCGCCGCCGCGGCCTCCCTCTTCGAAAACAGCCAGGCGGATGCCGCGATCGCCCCGCCCGGCATCGAGAAGCACCACGACCTGGACGTGCTGGCCACGGACATCGGCGACAACCCCAACGCGGTGACCCGGTTCGTGCTGGTCAGCCTGACGACGGCGCTCCCGGCGAGGACCGGCGCCGACAAGACGAGCGTGATCGTCGAGTTGCCGGAGGACCGGTCGGGCGCGCTGCTCGAGATGCTCGAACAGTTCGCCACCCGCGGGGTCAACCTCAGCCTGATCCAGTCGCGGCCGATCGGCGACGCCCTCGGCCGCTACCGCTTCGTGATCGACGCCGACGGGCACATCCTCGACGAGCGTGTCGCCGACGCCCTGCTCGGCCTGCGCCGCTCGAGCCCGAACGTGATCTTCCTCGGCTCCTACCCCCGTGCGGACAAGCAGCCGATCGAGTTCACCTCCCGCTACGAAGACGAGATCTTCATCGAGGCCCGCACCTGGCTCCGCACCCTCCTCCCCTAACCCCCCTCCCCGCGAAACCGCAGTTGTGCGCGTTAAAACGCCCGAATAAGGCGCACAACTGCGGTTTCGCGGGGGGAAACTAGGCGGCGGGGGACCAGGCGGGCACCCGCACGGCCAGCGCCTGCGGGTCCGAGCGGAGGAACACCGAGCTCACCAGCCCGAATTCGTCCCCGTCGAGTTCGAGCGGCTGCGGGCTGTCCGGCCTGATCCGGATGTCCGTGCTCCGGAGCGTCTTCATCGTGCGCTCGTTCCCCTTCTCGCGCAGGCGGATCACCTCGCGGCCCGTCGCCGAGCGGCGCAGCACGCCGTTCTCCCACATCACGCGCAGCCAGATCCTGAACCAGCCGAGAATCCCCTTGACCTGCATGATCGCCGTGTCGAGGACGCCGTCGTCGAGCCGGGCGTCGGGCAGGAACAGCATGTTCCCGGTCAGGGTGCCGCAGTTCGCGACGAGGATCGTGCTGATGTGTGCGTGCCGCTCGGGGCGGCCGTCGAGGCTGTAGTCGATGTGGAAGGGTTCGGCCCGGGGGATCACCCGGGCACCGGCGTCGACGTAGGCGAACCAGCCGACTTGCTTCTTCAGCCCCGGCCGGGTCTTGGCGATCATCTCCGCGTCGAGGCCCACCCCGGCCATCACGACGAAGGCGTGCTCGATGGTCCGGCCGTCGGGGGTGGTCATCTCGGCGACGCCGACGTCGACGGGCTTGTCGATCCCGGAGAACGCGATGGCGGCGGCCGCGTCGATGCTGCCCAGCGGCAGGAGCAGGTTCCGCGCGAGCAGGTTGCCGGTGCCCAGCGGCACGATCGCCAGGCTCACCCCCGTGTCGCGGAGCGCCTCGGCGACCGCCCGCACGGTGCCGTCACCCCCGGCGGCGATCACGAGGGACGCCCCGCGGCGCACGGCGCGGCGGGCGGCCTCGTGTCCGGAATCCGCCGCGCTGGTTTCGAACCACAGGCTGGGGGCCCAGCCCGCCGCGGCCTGGGCGGCCTGCACGCTCCGCCGGAGCCGGGCCAGGTCGACCCTGGTCGGGTTGTAGACGACGACGGCGTACCGGTCGGTGCGGGTCTGACCGGAGGCTGCCACGGTGCAAGGCTAGCAAGCCGCCCCGGTTCGCGCTTGTAGACTCGATGTTGTGATTGATCCGGTGTTGTTGCGCGAGAATCCTGAGCTCATCAAGCGTTCGCAGGAGGCGCGCGGCGACTCCGTGGAGGCGGTCGATTCCGCGCTGGCCGCCGACGCGGCCCGCCGGGCGGCGATCACCTCCTTCGAGGCCCTGCGTGCCTCGCAGAACCAGTTCGGCAAGCGCGTCGCCTCGGCCCCTCCCGAGGAGAAGAAGGCGCTCGTCGCCGAGGCGCAGAGCCTGGCCGCCGAGGTCAAGGCGGCCGGTGCGGCCGCGACGGATGCCGAGGCGCGCTTCACCACGATCGTGCGCACCATCGCCAACCCGGTCATCGACGGCGTGCCGGCGGGCGGCGAGGAGAACTTCAGCACCCTGCGCACGCACGGGCAGACCCCCACCTTCGACTTCGAACCACGCGACCACCTGGAGCTGGGCGAGCTGCTCGGCGCCATCGACATGGCCCGCGGCGCCAAGGTGTCCGGATCGCGCTTCTACTTCCTGCGCGGGATCGGCGCGCGGCTCGAGATCGCCCTGATGAACATGGCGCTCGACCACGCGCTCTCGGCCGGCTTCGTCCCCCTGATCACGCCGACGCTGGTGCGGCCGGAGATCATGGACGGCACCGGGTTCCTCGGTGAGCACAACGACGAGGTCTATTACCTGCCCGGCGACGACCTCTACCTCACCGGCACCAGCGAGGTCGCGCTCGCCGGCTACCACAAGGACGAAATCCTCGACCTCTCGGCCGAGCCGCTCCGCTACGCCGGCTGGTCGACCTGCTACCGCCGCGAGGCCGGCTCCGGCGGCAAGGACACCCGCGGCATCATCCGGGTGCACCAGTTCAACAAGCTGGAGATGTTCGCCTACGTGCTCCCCGACGACGCCGAGGCCGAGCACGACCGTCTCGTCGCGCTGCAGGAGGACATGCTCCAGGCCCTCGGGCTGAGCTACCGGGTCATCGACGTCGCCGCCGGCGACCTCGGCTCCAGCGCCGCCCGCAAGTTCGACATCGAGGCGTGGGTGCCCACCCAGGGCGCCTACCGCGAGCTGACCAGCACGAGCAACTGCACCACCTACCAGGCCCGCCGCCTCGACATCCGCTACCGCACGGAGTCCGGCAAGACCGCGCCGGTCGCGACCCTCAACGGCACCCTGGCCACGACCCGGTGGATCGTCGCACTGCTCGAGACCCACCAGCAGGCCGACGGATCCGTGCGGGTTCCCGTCGCGCTCCGGCCCTACCTCGGCGGCCTCGAGCTGCTCGAACCGGTGAGCCGGCCGTGACCGACGCGCCGTGGCTGGTCGCCCTCGACATCGACGGCACCACCATGCACGAGGACGGCACGATCAGCGATGCCGTGCTCGAGCAGATCCAGCGGCTCACCTATGCCGGCCACGAGGTCATGCTGGCGACGGGGCGCTCCGCCTCCGCCACCCTGCCCGTGCTCGAACGCCTCGACATCGCACCCCGGTTCGTCGTCTGCTCGAACGGCGCGATCACGCTCCACCGCGACCGGGATGCGCCCACCGGATACCGCCGGGAATGGGTCGAGACCTTCGACCCGACCGACGTGCTGACCTCGATCCGCTCGCACCTGACCGGCGCGCGCTACGCGGTGGAAGACGAGCACGGCTACTACCGGTACACCGAACCCTTCCCGGATGCCACGATCGGCCTGGACAGCGAACACGTCGACTTCGACGAACTGCTCCGGCACGCCGCCACCCGGGTGGTCGTCATTTCACCCGACCACGACATGGAGGAGTTCCTCCAGGTGGTCGAGAAGATGGGCCTCAACCGGGTCAGCTACGCGATCGGCTGGACGGCCTGGCTCGACATCGCTCCGGACGGCGTGAACAAGGCCACGGCGATGGAACGGGTGCGCGAGGAAGTCGGGATTCCGCGCAGCCGGGTGATGGCGGTCGGCGACGGACGCAACGATATCGACCTGCTGCTCTGGGCATCCGTCTCGGGCCGGGGCGTGGCCATGGGCCAGGCCCCCGACGATGTGATCCGGGCGGCCGGCGAGATCACGGCGTCGGTGCTCGACGACGGTCTCGCGCTCGTGCTCGGCACGCTCTAGAGCCTCTTCCAGCCGGTTTTCAGGTAGTCCTGTCATTCTGGAGAGTCGGCCATCGGCTAGAATCGGGCCTTGTTCGTTCGCGAACCGGGAGGGCTGTCCGAGCGGCCGATGGAGCCAGTCTTGAAAACTGGTGGGCAGAAATGTCTCGTGGGTTCGAATCCCACGCCCTCCGCATTGTGAGGTGTCACCGCCGGCCATGAACGAAGGGAACAGAGTGAGCGACCAGTTGCGCCCCCGCTCTTCGCGATCGAAGCTGAGTACCCTCGCCCGGCACGGCCGGCTGAAGAAGTCCAACCCGGTCACGACCGTGTTCAAGTTCCTCGCGGCCGCCCTGGCCGTGCTCATGGTCAGCAGCGTGTCCGTCGCCGCGATCGCGGCCTACGACGTCGCGTCCAGCGTCAAGCCCGGCGTCCACCTCGAGAACGAGGTCAAGGGCAAGCCCGCCCAGGAATTCAGCGCCATCAAGGGCGGCGTGAACCTGCTGCTGGTCGGCAGCGACAGCCGCAAGGGCCAGCCGGCGGTCTTCGGCGCCGAAGACGCCACCGGCGACCTCAACGACGTGACGATGCTGCTGCACATCTCCGAGGACCACAGCAACGCCTCGGTGATCAGCTTCCCCCGCGACATGTACGTGCCCATTCCCGGCTGCCCGGACGGCAAGGGCGGCACCTACGACGCGATGAGCAGCCAGAAGATCAACACCACGCTCACCTACGGCGGGCTCGCCTGCACCGTGCTCACGGTCGAGGCGCTCACCGGGCTGAAGATCCCCTACGCGGCCGAGGTGCAGTTCAGCGGCGTGATGGCCATGTCGACCGCCGTCGGCGGCGTCGAGGTCTGCGTCGCCGAGGACATCGAGGACAAGCACACCGACACCTACCTCAAGGCCGGCAAGCACACCCTGCAGGGCCTGGCCGCCCTCCAGTTCCTGCGCACCCGCCACGGCATCGGCGACGGCAGCGACCTGACCCGCATCAACAACCAGCAGGTCTTTATGTCGGCCCTGCTGCGCACGATCAAGAGCTCCGCGACCCTCTCCGACCCGACCAAGGTGTACTCGCTCGCCAAGGCGGCGACGGCGAACATGCAGCTGTCGACGAGCCTGAACAACGTCGACACGCTGATCTCGATCGCGCTGGCGCTCAAGGACATCGACCTGAACAAGGTGATCTTCGTGCAGGTGCCCACGGGCAACGTCGACAGCGGCGTCATCCCGATCCAGCCGGACTTCGACGACCTGTTCACGGCCGTCGCCTCCGACCAGCCGCTCCAGCTCGGCGGCTCCACCGGCCGGGGCGCGACAGTGGACCCGAACGCCCCGGCGACGCCCGCCCCCACCGCCACGCCCACCCCGACCCCGGGCGCCCCGGTCACGGTGCTCCCCGACACGGCCACCGGCCAGACAGCCGGCGAGTTCACCTGCTCGGTCGGCCGCACGCTCAACAACCAGTAGGCCGGCCGGCGGCATCCGGGCCTCGATTCCTCCGGATGCCGTCAGTGCGGTTATGATTGCTCTCGTGTGTTTGCGCGCAAGCACCAAGGAGACGTCGCATAGTTCGGCTTAGTGCACCACCCTGCTAAGGTGGAGTGCCCTTCACAGGGCACCGTGGGTTCAAATCCCACCGTCTCCGCACTGGCCAATTCGGTTTTTTCAGCGATCGAGTTCGTTAAATTCCGACGATGCCCGGATATGTGCGGGTTTTCGGCCAATCGGCGCCCTATTTGTGCGGGTTTTCATTCCGGAGCGCCGTTGATTTGATGCGTTCGTTGTGCGCGGGTGTTTAAATGATGCTTCGCCCTGCTTTTGGGCAGGGCGAAGCATTCGGTACGCGGGTGGAGCAAGAATTGTTGGTGTCGCTGGGGCTAGTCCTCCGGCGGCGGCGACTCCGGTGGGGTGGCGGCCGATTTGTTGTCGTAGCTGGGCAGGTCTTCGGCTGAGTAGTAGGTGTTCTCGAACGAGCGGTTCTTTGAGGTCACTTCCACGCGTGAGAGATGCGCGCGGATAAAGGTGAGAATCTTCCGGATGTTCGCGCTCACCAGTGCCATGGTCACGGCGAGCGACGCGAAGGTGTTACCGCGCGCTCGACGTTTCTTGGGGTCCTCGATGTCTTCGGTGGACGAGTCCTTGATGTACGCGTTCTGGGATTCCACGGTGTTGCGGAGTCCGTAGTACCCAGCCCACTTTTCTTCGTCGTGAGGGTATTCCTGGCCGAACTTGACCGCTTCGTGTGCCTTGTCGCCTTTTCCTGTAGCCAAGGGAACGACGATGGTCTTCTTGTCGATGGAGAGCAGTTCGCCGGTCTTTGGGTTGGCGACGGTGTACGTACTGGGGTCTGGGTACATGAACTGGCGCGAACCGTTCGGGCGTCGGATGCCCTTCGGCTTCATGCGGAATGTCTTGCGCTCTGAGAGCCGTTGGGTGAGATTCTCTTTGGCGGTACGGATTGCTTCCTTGTCCTTGCCGGCCTTCTCGTGGGCCTGCTCGTATAGGGCGTGCGCGTTGATGAGGGATTTGGGCATGATGTTGATGTACCAGACACCGCCGACCAGAATCAGGTCTTCGTACTGCGCCATCTTGCCGCGCTCCTTGTCCTTGTAGTCGAAAACGAGCTTCACGCCCAACTTGGCCAGCGGGAGTTGCAGCTCTTCGGCGACGGAGTTCGGCAGGTATGCGCGGTCCGCGATGAAGTGGTCGATGATGTATCCACGGCTAAGGAGTGATTCGACGAGCCGAAGCCCTTCGCCCTTGATGGCTCCTGGCTTGTGGAAGCTGACGCCGTTGGCAAGGAGTGGAAAGGTTGCTGCTTCGCCGGGGGTGTTCGCGACCATCGTGGTGATTTCCGCTTCGATGGCCCAGCAGCGTTTGTCGTGCGAGGTCGAACCGCTGCCGTCGTGGCTTCCGTTTCGTACCCACCAGCCGCCGTCGTAGCTTGCGCTCAGGTGATGCCCGTCCGGACGAGCTGAACTCGGGCCGCCGTATTTGCCGTTGAGCGGAATCTTTGTCGCATCCAGTGCGTGGTTCCCTTGGAAGCGTCGACGCAGTTCGCGCGGCATGAGGAGCACGGAGCCCTCGACCAACCTGTTGCACAGCAGGGAGAGCCTCACTCGCTTGCGCTCGCAAGCTTCTGGGTCCCGCGCAGCAAGGATGGCCGCGTAGCTCTCAGGAGTGGGTAGCTTCTTCCGCGGGCCGGGGTAGGCGTCGACGAGGCGTTGGAGGCGCTCGACAGCGCTCCAGATGCGGTCGTACCAGTTTGACTGAGTGATGTCGTGTTTGCGGATGCCCATGCGCTCGCGCTGCGAGTTCGTGAGCATGGTGATGGTGTTGGCCATGTTGTTGAAGCGCAGGTCGCCGTCGACGCGCATCTGAACAAGCATGAGGGCGATGACGGCGCGCTCGCTGATGATTTGCTTGGCGCCCCGTGGGCCAAGTCCTTCTTCGCGTCGCCATTTGGGGATGAGGTCGTCGACTCCGGCGTTGTCCATGACGCGCAGCGCGTCATGGAGGCAGACCTCGAGGCTCTCCTGTCTCTGCTTGCGCGTGTAGCGCCGGTTGGTCATCCCGAAGGATTCCTGCATCCACGCCTCAGCGTGATTGACGCGGTCGTGATGGCGAGCCGGAATCATCGGTTCGCCTCCCCGCGGAGGTGGCGACGGTATTCGACGGTGTCGAGTTCCGGGACGAACTTCAGCAGCCGGGCGAGATTTTCGAACTTTTCGACACCGCCGGCACGCATGAGCGCACGCATGTTCGTGCGGTTCGCGAGGTGGGTGACGAGCCAGGTCGCTCGCATCCGGTTGGTTTGGGGGACAGGCATTTTCGCCGTCCTGCCGACACGCTGGATGAACTCGTTGACCACATTGCGACTTCCCTGGCGGGACGGGTCGCCAAAGACGAAATCACCGTCGTGCAGGTCGGCAATAGCCTCCTGCAGCCACGGTTCCCACTTAGCGAGCAGGGGCACGTACCGCGCCTTTGCGCCGCGGACGGTCGCGAGTACGCCGTCTTCGTCGAAGAGAAAGTCCTCGTGGCGTGCGGTCAGTATTTCGCCTGCCCAAAATCCCGCTCCCATGCTGAGAGAGAGCAGGACCATGGCGTTCCGTTCGCGCTCCGGAGACTTCTGCCCGCGTGCCCAGTTCTCGAGGCGCACCTCCTCGTTCGGCGTGTATGGACGCATCGAGTCCTTCGCGCTCAACGGTTTGAACGCCGTGGCGGGCGCGTCAGGAAGGAGCACCTCCGACACGCGCATCAGCGTTGCGCGGTAGTTGCGCCGAGTAGTCGCTGCGAGGTTCAGGCTCGGGTGGCTGACATAGCGTGCGACGACCTCGGGGCGGAACAGAACATCGGCGCGAAGCGGGAGCCCGGCCTCGTTGACCGCCCAGTCGACGAACCTGCCGCAGATGACCAGGAGGCGTTCCTGAGTGTAAGCGCAGCGTGGTGCCGCGATAGCGGTGGCGTCTTCGACGAAGACCTGGATGCGTTCCCATCGCGCTGTGCTGATGTTGCGTGGCGTGTAGGTCGTCATGGCGCGCACGCACACGTCGGGGAGGCCCCGGTGAACTCGCGTCGCCGTGTCGGCAACAGCGGCGGGCAGGTCGGCGGGAAGGGCGCGGAGAAGCCCGACGAGGAGGACGAGCGCGGCAGCGTGTGCCCGCACGCGGCTCGAATCACCCCAACACGGCCGCGCGAAGCACTGCGCAACCGAGCCGTCCGCGGGGTGTACTCGGAGGTCGTCATCGTCGTCAGTCAGACGGTTGTTGGCGGTCGGTTTGAGGGAGGCGTGGCGGAACGGCAGGGACAGGTACGGTTCCTTGTCGGGCAGGGGCCGGTCGGCCACCGCGATTTCTTCTCCGTTCTTGCGATTTTGCCAGAGCACGACAGAGTCGGCCGCTTCGGGGGTTGAGGGACGGTTTGGGTTCAGTTGCGTTGTATTCACATATACCCAATGCGCGGCACTTCGCGCCGGCTGAGTTTTGCCCCAATTTTCGGATGCACTGACAGCGTTGGCGTGCTAGCACCGCGTATTTACGTCCTATCAGCGTGCGACTATGCTCGTCAGCATGGCTGAATCCATCGATGACCTTCGCTGCCCTCGTGACCTCACGGAGGAGCCAGACGGATTCGGACGGGTCCGGGCGTTGCCGTGGAAAACAGCGGTGTCGAGAGAGTCGGAAGCGTTTCTGCTCGTCGCGCAACGGCAGCACACCTACTCGGTCCGAATCCGGCGTCGCATCAAAGAGACGGGAAGTAATCTGAAGGCATATGCGCGTGAAGCCGGCACGAGTTACGACCGTTTGGGGAAGTTGCTCCGTGGTGTGATCGTGATGCGGTTGGAGGATATTGCGATGGCTGACGTCGTCCTCGGAGGCATCAGCGAAGCCCGCGATTACCAACCGTGAGAGTGGCATGCACCCGGTGTCAAGCCGGGCGCTTCGGCCTGCAATCAGATGGTCGATTCTGATCGGGAGGAAGGCTGAGAGTGGCCTTACCCCTGATCGAGTGGAGCGCCCCTCAGGCTTCCACGCCCGGTTCACTCTGCGCCTTACCCAGGCTGGCCGACACGACCATTCCGGAGATCGGGGACGTGACGTGCAAGTTGGTGGACCTCGTCGCCGGTCTTCGGCGATCTGTCGCGCTTCCGGGGCACCACCCAGCTCGCACTCGCAGTCGGTGCCGACTGGAAGCTAGTTCGCAGGGTGAGAATGGAACGACGGTACGACGCGAGCCTATGACGGATGGAGCACGCCGCGCCTCACACGCCCACGCCGGATCCACTTTGCACCTGGTTATCCAAAGCCGGCGGCACCTGCCGGGAAATGCGGGAGATCGTGGATGAAATGTGCCAGTAGTATTCCACGTCAGGCGAGGGCTGGTCCTCGTGCATCGTCCACTCGCCGCGATCGCCAACCCGGCACCAATCGATTGAGCGGATGGGACGCGTCTGGTCATTGACGGTCGGCACGGAGGCGGGGCCCGGTAGTCGGGTAATGGTCATGGCGTCGAGATCGAAAATGTGGACGCTGGAGACCGTGAAGACTTGCCAGACGCCTCCTTCGTCACCGGTGAGTTCGGTGACGCTGTCGTCACCGTGGATGTCATTTTGCACTGGAGCTCCTTTCGATGGGTGTTGCGTTCTGGCTCGGGAGCCGGGGATTCTCTGATCGCGGTGATGCGGTCTGCCTGCGGCGAGAATCGCGCCAGGCTCTGGCGCAGCTACTGCTGAGCATCCCCACGACCCGTCTCGAGGACGTCGTCCCAGGTGCCGACTACGCCGGTGAACTCGGCGATGAGTGACGAGTTCCCCAGGCCGGGTCCGATCCGATCGATGCTCACCACGGTGGTGGTGACGCGTGTTGTGCAGGCCACGCCAGCGTGGCTCAGGTCCACGAGGAAGATCGCCGGGCTCCCGACGGTGAGTATGACGATTTCCAGCAGAAGGAGGGGGCTTCGTCCCTGCGGAGGGGATTTGGCTCCTGGGTGCGCGCCGTCGGATGCCGCGTGAGCGTCGAGTTGTCCAAGTCAACCTCGTAAACCGACGCGGACGTTGTCGTCACGACCCAGCAGCCTCCAGAAGCGCCGACCTGCATGATCATGGGTTCTCCTTCGCCTTCTCCGTGCCACCTCTGGCCGTGATCTGCCATTCGTCCTATTTGGTGTTGCAGTGGCGTGAACATAACGGGCCTCCGACATAGCCGTTGGCGTGCAGGAAGACGGCCTGTCCCTCACCGCGAAGTGCCGCGCATAGGGCTTCCGACACCGCGTATCCGTGCGGGTCGGAAAGGCACCATGTCCCCCTCAGCCGCCGTGCAAGCGCTGCACCAGTTCTATACCGAGTTGAGCCAGCGCGGATCGAGGTCACAGACCGGAGACGAGGTGCTGTCGCTTCGCTTCTATCGCACCGACCTCGCCGTCTTCGCGGACCCCCACGCCTTCGTCGGTAGGCGCGAACAGGTCGCGCGCTGGACATTGAACACCCACGATCTGGAAGCGTTCGTTGCCCGAGAGGATCGCATTCCGCGGCAGAACAACCGTGCGCGAGAGAGGATCTCCGATGAGGAGTGGCGCCTCGCCGGCTGGCTGGCCGACGAGCGCGCCGCCATCCGCACTGGCTGCCGCTGCGCGTATCAGGCAGAGCGCCTGTTGTGTATTCCGGGAGTCAGCCTCAATCCCCTTGGCGACCTGTGGGATGCCCAGTTCGAGAAGTATCGCCGGTTTATCGATATTCACCGGCGGGCGCCGCTGGAACGGAGCGATGACGAGTCGGAGGGCCGTCTCGCGGGGTGGGCCGCCAAGCAGCGTCTGTACTACCGGGCCGGCACACTGCCGCCTCACCGGGCGGAGGCACTCTCCGGTCTGGAGTTCTGGACTTGGGGTAAGTCGAGGTGACTCGAACATCGCGCGAGGTTGCCCATCCAGTGGGTTCCCATCAACGCCAACGCGCTGAACACGTTCAGGAAGTGCCCTAACCGTACTTGAGATGGTGCGCGAAGTCCGTCAGGCCGACGCCGTACGGTGGCGGGCTGAAGTCATCTCCTGGCTGCAGGAGTTCGGGGGTGAGTCCATTGGCGCCGGGCCAGGCTGATCAAACGATTCCTTCAACAAGTTCTAACCCGTGCGGACTCATCGACCGGTGTGATCGTCGGCTGTGCGAGCGCGGGCGGACGGCCGGCGTGGCTAACCGCCCACCCAGCGCTCGGACTAGCAGTTCGGCAGGTCGTCGAGGTTGTTCTTCATGGTGTTGTCGCGGTCGGTGCGAAGGTACTTCCCGCCCGGACCGCTCACCACCCTGATCTCAGTGCGCCCGCTCGTCCACGGAACGAAATACGTCTGCAGTCCATACTCAATGTCCGCGATGACGTTGGCGCTACCGCGTGGCGACCACCCGGCCCCCACATCGCCAAGCGCGGTGATGTTCCCATTGACGTCTTTACGGCTCTGCCGTACGGCGCGATCAGTCATTGTTTTGCTCCCAAACGCAACGCGGCCAGAGCGCCCCTTGGACATGTGGTGCTCAAGTTCTAGGGGTTAGGCTTGTGTGATTCCTGTCTAGGGAAAATCGCACGAGCCTCGTTCAGCCGCTGCCTCATCTGATGGCCAGCACCATGCTGACCGAGGCTTGTCGCGTCTAGGCCGACTCTAGCGGAATCCGATCCACATTATTTGCAGTTAGGTAATACTGCACGGATTTCGTGTGTGTTACAGTTCTCAAATAGTGCGGGGAACGCGGAAGGAGCTGCTTTGAGACTGTCAACAATGTGCACAGTTCAATCTGGCTTATCGCTTCGAACCGGGTTGGAGATAAGCGATGAGGGAGTCCTCGCTGTGCAATCGGGCGACCTCGAGTCTGGCCGGCTCCTTGACCCGCCGACAGCGCGGATAGCCTCCAATGGAATTGCACAGCGCCACTTGATCGGTCTAGGGGATGTGCTATTCAAATCTCGAGGTGTGCGCCACGCGGCATGGGCAGTGAGCGTGGAACTCAAAGAACCGGCAGTGGCGATAATGCCCTTGTTCGTTCTGCGGCCGCTCGCAGATGTTGTTGATGCCGGGTATCTGGCATGGTTTTTGAACCAGCAGCCGGCGGAGCAGCACTTCGCGCAAGGCGCCACGGGCACAACGGTTCGTATCGTTAATAAGCCGATCCTAGAGAGTTTGGACGTCATCCTTCCTCCCTTGGAAACCCAACGGAAGATCGGATCGCTCGCGCTTTGCGCCGCTACCGAGCGGAACCTCATCGAGCGCATCTCTGAGCGTCGGTACGAGCTTCTCAATCGCCAGCTTGCCGACCTGGTCAACAACTTCGCGCAGTCCCACATGAACGAAAGGCCACACACGTGACAGACCAGATCACCCAGCAGCGCATTAACCAGGCTGCATGGGCAGCATGCGACACGTTCCGCGGCGTGGTCGATGCCACGCAGTACAAGGACTACGTGCTCGTGATGCTCTTCCTGAAGTACATCTCAGACATCTGGGTTGACCACAAGGTCCAGTACGAGAAGCAGTTCGCGGGCGACAGCAGGCGGATCGACCGCCGTCTTGAGCGCGAGCGCTTTCCGCTCCCCGAGGGTGCGAGCTTCTCGGACCTGTACAAACAGCGCGAAGCCGCGAACATCGGCGAGCTCATAAATGAAGCGCTGGAGGCGATCGAAGACGCCAACCGCGCCAAGCTCGACGGTGTGTTCCGCAACATCGACTTCAACTCCGAGGCGAACCTCGGGCAAGTGAAGGATCGCAACCGACGCCTGAAGAACCTGCTTGAGGACTTCGCCAAGCCCGATCTCGACTTGCGGCCGTCGCGAGTGAGCGATGACATCATCGGGGAAACCTACATCTACCTGATCTCACGCTTCGCCTCCGACGCAGGCAAGAAAGCCGGGGAGTTCTACACGCCCAGCTCGGTCTCCGAGCTTCTGGCGAAGATCGCGGCGCCGAAGTCCGGCAATGAGATCTTCGACCCCGCCTGCGGGTCGGGCTCGTTGCTGATCCAGGCGGCGTCCGAGGTTGGATCGCACGACTACGCATTGTACGGTCAGGAATCCAACGGCGCCACGTGGGCGCTTGCGCGCATGAACATGTTCATGCACGCCAATGACTCCGCGCGCATCGACTGGTGCGACACGCTCAATAACCCGACGCTGCTCGAACATGACCAGCTGAAGAAGTTCGACATCGTTGTGGCCAACCCGCCGTTTTCGCTCGACAAGTGGGGTGCCGAGAACGCAGAACACGACCGCTTCGGCCGTTTTTGGCGCGGCGTGCCTCCCAAGGGCAAGGGCGACTACGCCTTCATCAGTCACATGATCGAGACGGCTAAGCGCCTGACGGGTAGGGTCGCGGTGATCGTCCCCCACGGTGTCCTGTTCCGGGCTGGCTCGGAGGGTCGTATCCGCCAGGCCCTCATCGAGGAGAACCTGCTCGACGCAGTTGTGGGGCTGCCCGGAAACCTGTTCACCACCACCGGCATTCCCGTCGCCATCCTCGTGTTCGATCGGTCTCGTGAGGCGGGCGGCGCCAACGAGTCACGCACAGATGTGCTTTTCGTAGACGCAAGCCGCGAGTTCACTCCTGCCAAGGCGCAGAATCTCCTCGATGCTGGGCACATCGCGAAGATCGTCGACGTCTACCGCAGGCGCGCCGACGTCGATAAGTATTCGCACCTGGCGAGCCGCGAAGAGATTGTGAGCAATGAGTTCAACCTCAACATTCCTCGTTACGTCGACACCTTCGAGGCGGAAGAGCAGGTAGATGTTGCCGCCGTACAGCGAGAGATCGAACAGATCGAGGCCGAACTGGTTGAGGTGCGCGGCCGGATGAAGGGCTACCTCAAGGAGCTAGGGCTCGATGACTGAATTCATGGAGGCCGCGGTCGAGAGCTCGCCGCGTATGACCGACCCTAGGTCGTTGGATGGCGCGGCGCGACAGACCCGAGCACAGCTCCCGGAGCGGTTCCCGACGACGGGACAGGCGAGGACGGCGGAGGATACCGCGGACGCCGATGCCGCGGACATCGCCGAGTCCGGCCGGTTGAGGTCTGAGCTGAAGCTGGTTGGAGACCTGACGAAATGAACCCAGAATTCCGTAGCTACTCACTCGGTCACTTGACTTCGCTGATCACTAGTGGTCCCCGTGGATGGGCTGGCCACTATTCCGATTCGGGCTCTCCATTCTTGCGGATTGCCAACCTGGGCCGAGGAGGAATTCGACTTGACCTGGATGTCGAGAAACTCCGCTTTGTACGCCCGCCCTCGGATCGATCCGAAGGGACGCGAACGAACCTCAAGTCAGGTGACGTGCTGATTTCGATCACAGCGGAACTTGGCAAGATCGGCTACGTGGCTGAGGCATTTCCGGGGCAAGCTTTCGTGAGTCAACACCTGTGCCTCGTGCGTCCCCGCCCGGACAGGGTCGACGGGGAGTATCTCGCCTATCTCCTTAGCTCTGCTCCGTATCAAACCAAGTTCAATCGGCTCAGCGACGCCGGCGCGAAAGCGGCGCTGAATCTCCGTGCAGTTCGAGAACTTCGAGTCCCAGTGCCCTCCCTTGATCGCCAGCGCAAGATCGCCGAGATTCTCTGCGCCTGGGATGACTCGATCGATGAATTGGTCCGCCTGCGTGACGCCCGAAAGTTGGAGTTCACGGGCTTGCGAGTTCAGGTGTTTGGTGAACAAAGTGCGATTCGTGAGCGATGGGCTGCCGTATCAATCCGCTCAATCGCCACGAGGGTGGTCCGCAAGTCAGATGGGGCAGCACACCCCGTCATGACTGTCTCCTCGAGGTCCGGTTTCGTACTTCAGTCCGACAAGTACAGTCGGGATATGGCGGGGTTGAGCGTCGCCAATTACACGCGCCTTCACGAGGGCGAATTCGCGTACAACAAGGGCAACTCACTCACGTACCCGCAGGGTTGCGTCTTCGCGCTGTCCGCTTCGTCGGCGTTGGTTCCTAATGTGTATTTCTGCTTCAGACTAAATGGTGACCTCAACCCGCGGTTCTATGAACATCTGTTTGCAGCCGGAACCTTGAATAGGCAGCTGGCACAGGTGATCAGTTCAGGGGTCCGGAACAACGGTCTTCTCAACTTGAGCGCTGAAGATTTCTTCAACTCTCGAGTTCCAATGCCGTCCCGAGCCGAGCAGGACGCGGTTGCAGATGTCTTTGACGCAGCCACGCAGGAGATTGACCTCCTCGACCGGAACCTGGCGCTTCTCCGCACTCAGAAGCGAGGCCTCATGCAGAAGCTGTTGATCGGTGACGTCCGCCTCGCCCCCGAGGCGGCCACCCTTGTCTGACGAAACGTTCAACGCAACCGAGAAGCACCAATCGCAGATTCCGGCGCTGCAGCTGCTGGTTGGGGTCGGATTCACCCCCTTGTCGCAGGCGCAGGCGCTGGTCCTGCGGGGGGACCGGAAGCGCAATGTGCTACTCGAAGATCTTCTTGCAGAAAAGTTGCTGGAGCTCAACTCGTTCACCTATCGCGGCCGTGAGTACGACTTCGATTTGGCCGACGCCCACGAGGCCATCCGCAAGCTCAAGCCCAGTCCCGACAAGGTCTCCGGGCTGCAGGCCACGAGCCAGCAGGTGTACGACACCCTCGTGCTCGGTACCACCATCAGCAAGACCATCGGCGGGGACAGCAAGAGCTACTCGTTCCGTTACATCGACTGGCACAAGTCCGCCAACAACGTCTTCCACGTCACGGCCGAATACAGCGTCGAACGCACCGGCAGCACCACCACAAAGCGCTGCGACATCGTCGCTTTTGTCAACGGAATCCCATTTATCGTCATCGAGAACAAGCGCCCTACCGAGTCGATCAAAAAGGCCGGTAGCCAGCTCATCGGTTACCAAGACGCCGACAATATCCCACAGCTTTTCCACTACGCCCAGGTGCTGCTCGCCATGAATCGGCAGGAAGCCCGCTACGCCACCGTCGGCACCCCCCGCCGCTTCTGGCACACCTGGCGCGATGACGAAGACATCGAAACCACCATCGCGGCCGCCGCCAACCGGAAGCTCACCGACACAGAGAAGGACGCCCTGTTCAGCGGCGATTTCGCTCCCGCCCGCCCCTATTTCGACGCGCTCGCTGCCGCTGGTCCGCGCGTGATCAGCGAACAGGATCGACTGCTGTACGCCCTCTGCCGTCCGGAGCGCTTGCTCGACCTCGTGCGCCGGTTCACGGTATTCGATGGCGGCATCCGGAAGATCGCTCGTCACCAGCAGTACTTCGCCGTGCGCAGCACCGTCGACCGCGTGGCAGGCCTCACCCCGGACGGTGTGCGTCGTGGCGGCGTTGTCTGGCACACTCAGGGGTCCGGCAAGTCACTCACCATGGTGATGCTCGGCAAGGCGATCGCGCTTGACGCGCGCATCCCCAACCCGCGCATCCTGATTGTCACCGACCGCGATGACCTCGACAAGCAGATCGCAGGCACTTTCCGTGCCTGCGACATCACCCCCGTACGCGCCACCAGCGGCAGCCACCTCGCCCAACTGCTCAGCGCCCGCACCCCCCTAATTACCACAATCATCAATAAGTTCGACACCGCCACCCGGCGAGCGGATCTCAGCGACGACGACCCCAACCTGTTCGTGCTCGTCGACGAAAGCCACCGCAGCCAGTCGGGAAAGTACGGCGGGCACGGCACCTTCGCGGTCGCCATGCGTCGGATGCTGCCGGCAGCCTGCTACCTCGGGTTCACCGGCACCCCGCTGCTTGGTAGCGAGAAGAATACAGTTGCGAGCTTTGGCGGTCTCATCCACCGATACACAATCGACCAGGCCGTCGCCGACGGTGCCGTCGTGCCGCTTCTATACGAAGGTCGGATGGTGGAACAGCAGGTCGCCGATGATGTCATCGACCGCTGGTTTGAGAAGATCAGCGACGGGCTCACCCTCGAACAGAAGGCCGATCTGAAACGCAAGTTCTCTCGGGCCGACGCGCTCTCCAAGGCGGGTCAGGTCGTCCGGGCCAAAGCCTTCGACGTCTCGGAGCACTACCGCCGGCACTGGCAAGGTACCGGGTTCAAGGCGCAACTCGTCGCGCCCGATAAGGCCTCCGCGATCCGTTTCAAGGAAGTGCTCGACGAGATCGGCCATGTCACCAGTGAAGTCATCATCTCCGCGCCCGGTGAATACGAAGGAACCGAACAGGTCGATCAGGAGTCCCGCGATCTCGTGCGACGCTTCTGGGACCGACAGATCGCGCGGTTCGGCGGAGAAGCCGAGTACAACCGGCAGATCATCGAGTCGTTCAAGGGAGCCGATGACCCCGAGATTCTCATTGTCGTCTCCAAGCTGCTCACCGGCTTCGACGCTCCGCGCAACACGGTGCTCTACCTCTGCAAACGACTCAAGGAACACACACTCCTGCAGGCCATCGCTCGGGTCAACCGCCTTTTCGAGGAGGACGGCACCGAGAAGGAATTTGGAATCATCATCGACTACGAAGGGCTGCTCGGCGAACTCGACAAGGCACTCACTGCTTACTCCGCCTTGAGCGGATACGACGGTGACGATCTTGTTGGAACCGTTCACGACATCCGGGAGCAGATCAGACTGCTTCCCGTTCGCTGTGCTGACGTGTGGGACGTGTTCAAGGCGGTGCCTAACAAGCTCGACATGGAGGCCCTCGAACGACACCTCGTTGACGAGGCAGTCCGTCAAGAGTTCTACGCGCGTTTGGCTGTGTACGGTAAGTGCCTGCACATCGCCCTCTCCAGCGACAAACTCCACGAAGTGATTGACGACGCTCAGGTGCGCGTCTATAGGAATGACTGGAAGCACTTCAGCCAACTGCGGCGAGCCGTGCGCGTACGTTACCAGGAGGTTGTCGACCTGCACGACTATGAGCCGCGTATCCAGAAACTGCTTGACGATCACGTCACCGCGCTGCCTGCCGAGGTGATCATCGGACTCGTTAACGTGAATGATTCCGACGCCCTGAGGTCCGTCGTCGAAGAGACTGGGGTGTCCACTGCCTCGAAGGCTGATCGCATTGCCAACGCCACCAAGAAGACCATCACGGAGCGTATGGATGAGGATCCCGCCCTCTACCAACGTTTCTCGCGAATGCTGCAAGACACCATCGATGACTATAGGGCATCGCGCCTCGCCGAGCGGGATTATCTGCAGCGGATCCTTGAGCTCGCCGAACAGGTTGGTGCGCGCAAGCGGGACAACACCCTGCCAAAGTCGATCGAACACGACGATGATGCCGCTGCAATTTACGGCGCGCTCGACGGGCTGTTGGTCGGCGCGAACGCTGAGGCCGCGCCACTCGGCCACGAGGCACTCGCGCAGATCGCTATCGAAATGCTCTCTATTGTTCGCGAACACCTGATCGTGGGCATCTGGTCGAACGGGCCCGCGCAGAATGCGCTGCTCAACGCGCTCGATGATTATTGCTTCGATGAACTGGAAGCAAAACGACATGTCGACGTTCCACCTGAGCTGACCGACGAGCTGCAGCAACGCATTTTGTCCATTGGAAGGGCTCGATTCCCACGATGACTGCCGTTCATCAGGTGATGTTCGGCGGCATCAAGATTGAGTTTCAACTGGAACGCCGTGACCGCGTCACTCTGGAAATCTCCGTGCTGCCGGACGGCCGCGTACTTGTCGTCGCGCCCGAGTTGGCATCGCTTGACGAGGTCTCCGCTCGCGTGCGCAAACGCGCGCGGTGGGTTCAATCGCAGCAACGCTACTTCGCCCAGTTCGCCCCACGCACTCCCGTGCGGCGGTACATCCCTGGAGAGACCCACCTCTACCTCGGTCGCCAGTATCGGCTCAGGTTGCAGCCGGGCGAGCAGGGAAAGGTTCGGATGCTGCGCGGGTTCATCCAAGTCGAAGGCGTTGAGTTCGACGACAGCGTCAGCGTCGAGCGTCTCGTTACTGCCTGGTATCGCGAGCGGGCGAAGGTCCAGCTCCCGCGCCGACTTGAGATCAACTACGCACGTTTTGCCGAGCCCGACCGATTCAGGCCGATTGAAGTTCGACTGCACCGGATGAGCTCGCGTTGGGGTTCGATGTCACCGAGCGGCCGTCTGCTTTTGAACCCCGAGCTCGTTCGGGCGCCGGTCGACGCCATTGACTACGTGATCACCCATGAGCTTTGCCACCTCGCGGTGCCGAATCACAGCCGTCAGTTCTACGACCTGCAGAGGCAAGTAATGCCGGATTGGGAGCAGAGGAAGCTGCGCCTCGAACGGGCTTTGGCTTGAGACAAGCCCCAGACCCCGAAATACCGTGCACTCGATTTGCGGGTTGATACCTCGAGGTTAGTGCTCGTCCACCCGCCACGCTTAGTTCACGAAGCTGGCCTAAGCCAAGCCTGATCGCGGCCTTGGTACTGCGGCCGGAAGTGACTTCAGGAAATGCCGAAAGCGTTTCCGTCGAACCTCGTTTTGACAGAGACAGATCTCATCTGTCGCGAGAACTGATACCCGCCTGAGAATGACTGGAGCGGAGGGCGGGAAGTCGAACCCTCGCGTTCAGCTTGGGAAGCTGCCGGGCCGCCGTGGAGCTATAGCACGGATGGACGCGAGCACGTCCTCTCGGTCGCTATGTTGGGATAGGAATAGCGGCAGCAATCGTCTCGCCGGCACGGGATTGATTCTTGGGGTGGCAGTTGGAGCAATTAGCGACGTACACGCCGAGCATCGATCCGGGACATTGATCCGAAATCGGTCCTTTCGTCACCGGATCCGTCACGGAAGCCGCCCCGCTCACGGCGTATTCCGAGCGTGAGTTGTTCACGGCGGTGACGCCAATGGTTCTGTGGGCGTGGAAAGGCGCGGACCTTCCGTTGCGGCGCGACGCAGTGTTCGTGCAGCACATCATCGAGCGTTACGTCGACGAAGGCATGGCCAGTTACACCGATGCAGGCCGGGGGACGATCCGCTCACGACTGCTTCGAACCGCGGAGGCGCTCACCGGCATGACGGTCGACAAGGCTGCGCTGCAAGGCCTCAGCCCCTCCGATCCGACAACCCCGTATTCGAAGGGCGATCTCGCAACACTGCGAACGTGGGCACAGTCGCAAGCGACCGGTGGCCGGCAGACCAGCGCGGCGGTCCTGCTGGCCCTCGGCATCGGTGCCGGGCTGGCCGGCCGGGAAATTCTGGCGGTTCGAGTCCGCGACATCGAAGTGAGCGACCACGGCGTGGTCGTAACCGTGTGCGGTGACCGACCGCGCGACGTGGGTGTTCTCCGCTCGTGGGAAGCGGCGCTGATCGACCGGTCGCGGTCCGGGGATGCTGACAAATACGCCTTCCGTGAGGCGCGCACCTCGGAGAACCACAACGCCATCACCGACTTCGTTGCGCGTTCGGCGGCGCCGATCACGATCCAGGCGCGACGAATGCGCACCACCTGGATCGTGCACCACGTGAATGCCGGAACGCCGATCCCCATCTTCCTGGAGGCCGCCGGGATCCAGTCGCTGGAGGCCTTGGACCGCTTCCTGGTCTTCGCCGACAAGCCGAGCCGGGCGGAGTCGCTGCGTTCCCTGCGCGGGTAGCCCGGCCAGCCGGCGCCTCCTGCTCCGGACATATGGATCGTTATCGGCGCCCTCATGAGGGGGAACTTTGGGTCAGATTGGTGCGAGGCTCACATCGGCGTTGCAGCCGGCATCGCCCGGGACCGCCTGATAGGCCTTGGTCGCCCGATTGAACGGGGAAGATCTGGTTCCACGGATATAGCGGATGTCAACGACGCGCTCTCCGAATCGGCTCGATGTCCTGTCGCCGTCCCTTTTTTGGGTCGGCGATCGGATTAGTCGCGGCCAAATTCATTCCGCGGGGGAGCTCGGCGGACGAATTCGCGCCATGACGTTCGTCGCGTTTGCATGATCGGCTGCGATTCAGCAGCGGGATGACACGGGTTGGAGCCTGAGCGTCTGCAGTCCTGACCCTGCCTAAACCGATCGGTACGACTCGCCCCACGACCGGGATTCCCCAGCGGCCGCGCGCTGCTGCGGAACGTGCCAGGGGTTGTCATCTCTGAGCGGCTCGGGCAGCAGTCGCTGCGGAACCGACTGGTAGGCGACGGGGCGCAGGAATCGCGAGATCGCGGTGCCGCCCACCGAGGTGCCCGTGTCGTTGGTGGTGGCCGGCCACGGTCCGCCGTGCTGCTGCGCGGAGGTTACGGCAACCCCCGTCGGCCAGCCGCCGAAGAGCACGCGCCCGGCGTGGCCGGCGATCCAGGCGATTAGGGATCGCAGCGCGGACGAGTCCTCGTCGCGGCCTGCGTGCACGGTGCCGGTGAGGTTGCCGTCGAAGAGCTCGTCGACGAGGGCGACGAGGGACTCCTCGCCCTCGTACTCCACGATCACGGAGAGCGGGCCGAACGCCTCGTCCAGCAGCCTGTCGCGCTGAGCGATGAGGTCACCGGCGGAGACGCGCACGATCGTGGGGGTGGCCCAGCCCTGCGCCTCGTTGTCGAGCCGCAGTGAGCCCTCGACGATCGTCTCTACGCCCGGGGTAGCGAGGATGGTGTCGCGCCGCTCGCGGTATCCGCCTGCGATCGAGGGGTTGAGTAGGCGGTGCTCCGATGCGGCGACTCGTGACGCGATGAGTTCGGCGAAGCCCTCGGCGGCGGGTGCGAACAGGAAGCCCGGTTTGGTGCAGAGCTGGCCGGCCGACCCCGAGACGCTCGTGACGAATTCATCGGCGATCTCCTCCGCCCTCTCGTCGAGCGCCGCCCGAGTGACGAAGACTGGGTTGACGCTTCCCAATTCGCCGTAGAACGGGATGGGCACAGGCCTCGCGGCCGCAATGTTGGCGAGCATGCGGCCGATGCGGGTCGAGCCCGTGAAGCTTCCCGCGGCGATGCGCGGATCGTTGAGCAGATCAATGCCGGTCTGCTGCCCCGCGACGAGCTGCAGGATCCCGCTGGGTGCGCCGCTGCCCTCGAGCGCCGCTGTGACGATCTCGACGGTGCCCAGCGACAGGCGCGGATGCCCGGGGTGGCCCTTGACGATGACGGCGCAGCCCGCTGCTAACGCAGACGCCGTGTCACCGCCCGCGACGGAAAAGGCGAAGGGGAAATTGCTCGCCGCGAAGTTGAGCACGGGACCAACCGGCTGGCGGTAGCGGCGCAGGTCGGGGCGCACGCCGAGCACGAACTCGGTATCGGCTTCGTCGATGCGTACGTCGAGGTACCCGCCATCGACGACGACGTCGGCGAACATCCTGAGCTGTACGGCCGTGCGCATGAGCTCGCCGTTCAGCCGCGCCTCGGTGAGGCCGGTCTCCTCTCGGGCGATCCGGACGAGCTCTTCCTGCGCCGGCGTGAGGGCGTCGGCCGCGGCGACGAGCGCACGTGCCCGCTCGCGCGGCGGCATCGCCGCCCACGCCGCAGAGGCTGTCGCGGCGGTGCTGGCGACGACGTCAAGGTCGATCATGCCGCGGTCTCCGCGAGCTTACCGGCGCGGTGACGGCGGCAGCGGTTGAGGAAGTCGTCGAGCAGCTCGATGTCGAACTCCTTGACGATGTCGGCCGCCGAGAAGTCGGACGACTCGCTCGTGATGAGCACGGAGCCCAGTCGGCCCGGGTCGTGCACGCCGACCTCTGGACCGTACTTCTTGCGCGCTGCGGCGAGCTTCTCCCAGTTGCCGTCGAGGTGGGCGACGGCGAAATCGAGGTTGATGCGCTGCGTGACGTGGGGGAAGTAGTTGGTGCTTTCCTTGAGGGTCTCGCCGAGCGGTGAGATGATCGCCGAAGGGGCGGGTGGGCGGATGCACGCCGCTACGTAGGCGCGCAGCGAGTAGGCCCAGTAGTTCTGCATGAGGCTGCCGTGGTACTCGGAGCTGAAGATGATGAGCTCCGGCTTCGCCTGCGCGTACTGCGCGCGCAGTTCCTCGAAGTTGAGGTCGAAGCAGATCGCGGCACCCACTCGGCCAAAGTCCAGGTTGAAGACGGTGGGCCCTGTGCCGTATTCGAGGCCGATTTCCTCGTTCTCGGGAACCGTGGGGTGGTTCTTTACGTACTCGCCGACGATCGCCCCGGAGCGGTCGATGATCTGGGTCGCATTGCGCTTTCCATCGTCGTCAATGAGTCCGCTCGAGTAGGCGATGTAGCACCCGTTCTCCGCGGCGCGCGATGAGAAGTAGTCGCGGACGCGCATCCCCCGGTGCACGTAGTACTCGTGCTGGCGATCGGTGCGGAAGCCCGTGCTGTCGGGACGGTCGGCTGCCTCGGGCAGCACGATGATGTCGGGTCGGTCGGGCAACACCGCCTCGAGCCGCTCGGCCCAGTGCGCGATCTCTCGGTCGATGACCTCATCGACCGACACGTCGGCTCCGATCGTGAGAGGCACAGCTGTGAGACAGCTGACGGTGACGGGTCGAGACATGGTGGTCCTTTCTACGGCCGTGCGGGGTCGATGAGTTCGGGAACGATCAGGCGCGAGTCGGCCACGATCAGGCGGCCGTCGCGGTAGACAGATCGCACCTCGCCCAGTCGCTCGCTCGCGTCAGTCCCGTCGAGCACGACCAGGTCGGCGATGTACCCGGATGCCACGAGCCCGACCTCGCCATCGATCCCGAGCGCCTTCGCGGCGTTGCGAGTAGCCATTGCGACCGCTTGGGCGGGTGTGACCTGAAATCCCTCGATACCGCAGCGTAGGGTCTCGTCGAAGCGCCGGAACGGGGTAAACCGCACTCCGGCGTCGCTCGCGAGCACGAGGGTGATGCCCGCCTCCCAGACCTCGCGGGCCCACCGGTAGTCGGTGGCGAGCGCACCCGTCGGTGAGGCAGCCTTGGCCGCCTGCTGCTCGATGGGGCTTCCCGGTTCGCGGTCGGGCAGCAGCGCCCGCGCGATGCCTGCCATGGTCACAACGACCGATGTGCTCGTCGGTGCGAGCAGGGCGATGAGATCGGCGGTGTCGCCGTAGCGGCCCGTCTCGTCGCGCCAGTAGCAGTGTTCGAGCGTATCGACGCCCGCCGCGACGCTGCGGCGGATGCTCTCGGCGTTGAGAGAGTGGGAGGCGACGGGCCGGCCGAAGCGGTGCGCCTCAGTGACAGCGATACGCAGCTCGTCGACCTCGAACTGGGGTAGCAGTACGTTGGAACCGCGCGTCATTGCGCCGCCGCTCGACATGATCTTCACGAGGTCGACGTCCTCCGTGCATATGGTGCGCACGGCCTTGCGGATCTCCTCCGGCGAGTCGGCGGCGTTTCCGCACCAGTGCAGGTGCCCGCCCGTCGTCGTGAGCGGGGCGCCCGCGGTCAGGATTCTGGGCCCCACGAGGGTGCCCGCCCGAACCGCATCGCGCAGCCCGCGCACGACGTAGCGGGTATCGCCGCAGTCGCGCACCGTCGTAACCCCGCCCAGGAGCGCTTCCTGCGCGTTACGGCTGCCGACGATCGAGAGCTCTGCCGTGCTCGACGACTCGAAGCGGGCACGGGTGGCTTCATGATCCACGTCGCATGTGAACAGCAGGTGAACGTGAGCGTCGATGAAGCCGGGGGTCACGGTGCTGCCGGAGAGATCGGTTGCGGCATTCCGCTCGGCCTCGGGCACGTTATCCCAGGGGATGACCGCGCTTATGCGACCATCGCGGATGCCCACCGCGACATCGGTGCAGGGAGGTTCCCCGCTGCCGTCTATGAGAGTGCCGCATCGCAGCCACTGCACGCTATCCACCGAATACCCTTTCGAAGTTGCCGCGCAGCACCGCGCGTCGCTCGGCGGCGCTCGCGCCCTCGAGCACGGTGAGCACTGGTTGCATTGATGTCTTGTACTCGGCCACCGGCCAGTCCGAACCCCACAGAACCCGCTCCGACCCGAAGCTGTCGAGCGCGCGCTCGAGGAACGGCACGAGGTCGAGGTGGGGAGCCGCGACGGCCGAGAAGAACGCGGAGTCCGGGGTCTTGGCGAGAATGTTGGGGTGCCGTGCGAGGTCGAGGAAGGCGTTGAACTGATCCGTGTCAGGTCCGGATGCCACATCCGGCCGGCCGAGGTGGTCGACGAACACGGTGAGATCCGGATGATCCGCTGCCACCCGCCCGACGGCGCGGAGCTGGTCCGGCCGACAGTGGAACGTGAGCGACGTCGCGCGGTCGGCGAGCACCTCGAGCAAGGGGGCGACCGTGCCATCGGCGAGCCACGCGACATCCGCGTCGTCGAAGATTGTGAACCGCACCCCGCGAGCACCGCGATCGAGCAGCTCTGCAACCGTGCCAACGACCGTGCCGACGAACACGTCGAGCTTGAGGATGGCGACGAAGCGGCCCGGGAATTCGGCGAGTGCCTCGAACACCGGGCTGTTATCGGAGCCCATCGGCTGTGGCACTACCGCCGCCGCGGTCTCCACCCCCGCCGCGTCCATCACGGCCACGAGCTCTGCCGCGTTCGTGGAGCCCGATGCGGTGCGCTCAAGGTGCACGTGTGCGTCGTGCGGGCGGAAATCGAGGTTCATGTTGGTCTCCTGGCAGTGGTCACAGCGTGGCGCCATAGCCCTCGCCCATGGGCGACTGGCGCTCGATGGCGGCAGCGGCGGCGAGCATGACGCTGACGATCTCGGCCTCGCGCTTCTTGGTAAGCCGAGCGAGGGGAACGGAGCAGCTGATCGCATCGAGTACCGGGTTCGCATAGCGCAGGGCGAAGCCGAAGCATTTGAGTCCCGCAGTGTTCTCCTCGAGGTCGATCGCATAGCCACGGTCGCGAGTGGTGCTGAGATCGTCCAGGAGCACTCTGCGGTCGGTGATGGTGTGTGGGGTCAGTTGAGGGAGCGGGGTCATTAGGTGCGCGTCGAGGTCGACGTCCATGCGCTGTGCGAGGAGGGCCTTGCCGAGGGAAGTGGCCGAGGCAGGAAGGCGCCGACCGACGCGATTGATGACCCGCAGGTACTGGGACGACTCACGCGTCGCAAGATAGATGATGTCGTTGCCGTCTAGCCGGCCGAAGTGCACGGTCTCATCGAGTTGCTCGTTGAGCGAGTCGAGCATGGGCTGCACGAAACGGAGGTGCGGGTCTGCATCGAGGTAGCTCATTCCGGCCATGAGGGCGCGGATGCCCACCCCGTAGAGCGTGCCCGTCTCGTCGCGACGAACCCAGCCGCGCTGGCTCAGGGTGCGCAACAGTGCGTAGCAGCTGCTCTTGGGAATCCCCAGGGCCTCGCTGATCTCGCGTAGGCGCGCCGGCCTGTTCTGGCGCGAGGAGAGCAGCTCGAGAATTTCCACCGCGTAGGCGGCGGACTTCACCTCGCGCACTCCGCCCTCGGGCGGGTCTGTTTCAGTCATGCATGAAACCTATCTCCACGGTATTCGGCGCTGCGGTAACTAATCCGCAATAACTCTTTACTTCAACTTATCTAATCATGTAGCCTCCGTCTTGTACAGTACACAGCGTCTACACATGGAGACAACATAGTGCAACTCACGACCGATCTCGAGGCGACCATCCACCGCGCAGAGCGCATGGCGGAGGTTCTAAAGGAGCGCATGGGTGCCGGAGTGCTCGCCTTCCCCCTCAGCCCCTTCACCGTCGACGGCGCCGACATTGATGTCGAGGCGTTCCGCGGGCATCTGCGACGCCATATCAGCGCGGGTGCGAGTGCCCTCTTCGTCTGCTGCGGGACCGGCGAGTTCCCCGCGTTGTCCGAAGACGAGTACGCCCAACTCATTGCCGTCGCGGTCGAGGAGGCCGGGGGAAAGACTCCTATTCTCGCGGGCGTCGGCTACGGCTGGGCGCAGGCCGTGCGCTTCGCGCGCATCGCGGACGAAGCCGGTGCCGACGGCGCCCTGGTCATGCCCCACTACCTCGTGCACGGTACCCAGCTCGGGCTCGTTCGCCAGATCGAGGCCATCGCAGGTCGCACGGAACTGCCCCTCATCGTGTACCAGCGCGGACTCGTGTCGTACTCCGTGCCTTCGATCCGGGCGATCTCGGCTATCCCCACCGTCATCGGGCTCAAAGACGGGCGCAGCGACTTCGGCCAGTTGCAGCAGCTCAAGCTCGCGACGGCACCCGAGTTCCTCTACTTCAATGGCGCCCTCACCGCCGAGATGCAGGCTCGCCCCTACTCGAGCATCGGAGTGAGCGCATACTCCTCCGCTGTGCACAGCTTCGCACCCGAGATCGCCTCCGCCTTCTTCGCCGCCAACCAGGCCAGCGATGACGCGACCATCGACCTGCTGCTGCGCGAGTTCTACTCGCCCTTCGTCGAGCTGCGCGACCGCCAGGCGGGCTACGCCGTCTCGCTCATCAAGACCGCCGCCCGTCTACGCGGCGACCAAGTCGGACCCGTGCGGGCACCCCTACTCGACCCCGTCGGCGCCGATCTGGCCGACCTCGAGGCCATCGTCACGCGCGGGCTCGCGCTCGTGGGGGCGTCACTGTGAATCCCGCCATCGCGACGAAACTCGCCGACAACGGAGTGACGCTGCAAGTGCAGCGGCCGCCGCGGTACCGCTACGTTCCGTTCACGCGGGCGGGTGACATCCTCTACTTCTCGGGCAAGACGGCCATGAGCGACTCGGTCGTGCGTTACGCGGGCCGGCTGGGCGCAGAGTTCGGCATCGAGGAGGGCAAGGCGGCCGCACGGCTGTGCGCCGTCAACCTGCTCTCTGCCATCGAGGCGGGCATCGGGCTCGAGAACGTGCGCAGTGTGCTCAAACTCACGGGCTTCGTCGCCAGCACGCCGGAGTTCTTCGAGCAGGCGACCGTGATCGACGCGGCATCCGCCCTCATCGCCGATGTGCTGGGTGAGGCGGGCGAGCACGCGCGGTCGGCTGTCGGGGTGGCAGTGCTACCCGGTAACTCGGCCGTAGAGATCGAACTCGTCGTGCGGACGGTCGCGGCGGAGTGAATGCCACCGAGGCGGTCCAGGACCGCATCGCCACCGGGCGCGCCGCACTCGCGCGACTGCCGCACGTCTCACTCGCCGCCCTGCCGACACCGCTCGATGCCTGCCCGCGCCTCACGGAGGCCCTCGCCGGACCCACGATCCTCATCAAGCGGGACGACTGCACCGGGCTCGCCTTCGGCGGCAACAAGGTGCGCCAGCACGAGTACGTGCTCGGATCGGCGATCGCCGCGGGCGCCGACTGCCTCGTGCAGGGCTCCGCCTCGCAGTCCAACCACTCGCGCCAGCTCGCCGCGGCGGGCGCCAAGCTCGGCCTCGAGACCTTCCTGCTGCCCAAGCTCGACGCCATGAGCAGCCCCCTGCAGGGGAACTACCTGCTCGACCACCTGCTCGGAGCCACGATCATCCCTATCGCCGCCGAGCAGAGCACGATAGAGGCCAAGGCGGCCCTCGTGACGCGGCTGCGCGCCGAGGGCCGCACGCCCTACGTGACCGGCATGGGGTCGGATGACGCGCTCGCACTCGCCGCGGTCGCCTACGTCGATGCGGTGTTCGAGATCGTCGAGCAACTTCCCGAAGGGCGCACGCTGGACTGGATCTACACGGCCTCGCAGGGCAGTACTCAGGCCGGGCTGCTCGTCGGCTGCGAACTGCTCGGCCTGCCTACGCGCGTCGTGGGCGTCAGCCCGATGTCGGACAGCCACGAGGCCTACATCGCCCCGAGCGGCGTGCTTGATCTCGTGCGGCAAACCGCGTCGGCGCTGGGTTTCGAGTCCCGGGTCACGCTCGACGACATCCTGGCGGACTCTGACTTTGTCGGTCCCGGCTACGGCCAGGTCAACGACGCAACCATCGAGGCGATCCGCACCCTCGCGAGCGTCGAGGGAGTGCTCCTCGATCCCGTCTACACCGGGAAAGCCTTCGCGGCTCTCCTCTCCCACACTCGTGCCGGTCGATTCACTGCCGATGAGACAGTCGTGTTTCTGCATACCGGCGGGCTGCCCGGGATCTTCGCCTACAGCGATGAACTCGCGCACCCGTACAGAGGAATTACCCAGCCTCCGGAATCCGGCGGTACCCCCAAGAAATCGAGAGAGGAACCAAGAGAATGAATCACACGAAAGCGGCAGTCGGGCTCGCGATCGCGGTCAGTTCAGCGCTGCTGCTCGGAGCCTGTTCCACCGATCCCTCGGAGGGCGGAGGTCCCACCACCCTCAATATCGTGTCCACAGAACCATCGTCGGGTCTCGACCCGGCAACCGCGGTCACGCAGTCCTCCCTGCGTGTGATCGAGCTCATGTACGACACGCTCATCGACTACGACGAGGACAACAACCTCATTCCGATGGTTGCGGAATCGTGGACGGTATCTGACGACGGCCTCACCTACGACTTCGTCATCCGGTCGGACGCCGAGTTCAGCGACGGCACCGCCATCACAGCAGACGACGCGGCGTACTCCATCCAGCGCGCCGCCGACTCTGACGCCCTCAAGGCGCCGCTCGCGGTCATGGACTCGATGACGGTCGTGAGCCCCACCGAGCTGCAGATGACCCTGACCGAACCGTCGCGCGTCTTCCTCAACGCTCTCGCCTCAACTGGAAGCGCCGCGATCCTTTCGCAGAAGGCCGTCGAGGCCGACCCCGACTACTTCGTGTCACCGACGGTCACATCGGGGCCATGGACGCTCAAGGAGCTGGTTCCCAAGAGCCACGCCACCTTCCGGGCCAACCCCAACTACTGGAACAAGGGATTCCCCAAGTTCCAGACCATCACGTACACCTTCAGCACGGACACCACGGCGAACGCCGCGACGCTGGAGACGGGCACGGCGGACATGACCTACAACATGGTTCCTGCTGACGCGGTGCGCCTGGAGAAGGCCGGCTCGATCCAGTTCTTCGAGGCGCCGAGCCCCGGCATCCTGATGTGGGGTCTCGACAAGTCGCAGCAGCCCTTCAACGACGTCAACGTGCGCCAAGCCGTCGCGTACATGGTGCCGCGCTCCGACCGCCTCGAGGCCTGCTGGAGCGGTGTCGGCCCTGTGTCGTACGGCGACCTGATCTACGAGGGCAACCCCCTGTTCGCCGAGGGTGCGCAGCGCTTCGACGTTCCGGCCGATGAGGCGCTGGCCACGGCCGGCGAACTGCTCGACGAGGCTGGCTGGGTCATGGGTGCCGACGGCGTTCGCGAGTCAAATGGCGTCGGGGGCATCGCGGACGGCACGAAGTTCGCGGTCGACGTGCCCTACGAGAGCACCTGGCAGCAGGCTCGCTGCAACACGGAGACACTGCAGCAGTCGCTCAAGCCGCTCGGTGTTGCCGTGACCCCGCAGGCCTACGACTCGGCCAGCTTCTACACCGATGTCGCGGCCGATAAATTCACGATGTACCACGCGGGCAACAACTACGCGACGGAGGACGCCTACTTTGCGCAGTCGCTCACCTGCGACGGTTCGGTCACCAACCTGATCGCCAAGTGGTGCAACGAGGAGGTCGACGCGCTCATCGCGCAGGCCCAGGCCACGTCCGACATCACGGAGGCGGCAGATCTCTACCGCCAGGTGCAGGACATCATCCTGGACGAGCAGCCCATGATCACCACGGGCGCTCAATACGCTGTGATCGGAGCGTCTCCGCGACTGAAGGGCTACTACCCGCGGGCTGATGCATCCAACCGGGGCCTGATCTACGCGACCCTGACGCAGTAAGCACACCGGTCGTACCGGGCGGGACAGCTCCCGCCCGGTACGGCCACCTCGTCCCCACCCCCGTCCCCGCTAGCCGAAGGAACCTAGGTGCTCCAGTACGTCATACGACGCATACTGATCGTGATTCCCCTGCTGCTCGCGCTCTCGGTGCTGCTGTTCCTCTATGTGCACGCCGTTCCGGGCGATCCCATCGCGGGAATGCTCGGACCCAACGGCAGCCCCGAGCTCATCGCCCAGATCCGGGCCGACCGCGGCCTCGACCGCCCCCTGCTCGAGCAGTACGCCGACTGGCTCGCGGGCCTCTTCCGCGGCGACCTCGGAGTCTCGCTGCTGACCGGCCAGAAGATCACGCCCGTCGTCATCGCGCGCATCCCGGCCACAGTGCAGCTCACCCTCATGAGCCTCTTCTTCACGATTCTCATCGGACTTCCCGCGGGATTCGTCGCGGGCCGCCACCGCGGCACCTGGATCGACAAGGTGCTCTCGCCCGCCGCACTGCTCGGGCTGTCCATGCCTGTCTTCTGGATCGGCACGCTCCTCATCCTCGTTCTCGCGGTCAATCTGCACTGGCTGCCCACAGGCGGGTACATCCCCTTCACCCAGAATCCCGCGAGGAGCCTGCAGCTGACGTTCATGCCGGCCTTCGCGCTCGGAATCCACCTCTCGCCGTTTCTTGCCCGCATGGTGAGGGCGACGACGATCGAACTGCAGCAGGAGCAGTTCGTCATCCAGGCCAGCATGAAAGGTCTGCTGCCGCGCACCATCACTTACCGATACCTGCTGCGCAACGCGATCGTGCCCGTGCTCGTCATCCTGGGGCTGCAGCTCGGCACCCTTCTCGGGGGCCAGGTCATCATCGAGCAGCTCTTCAACTGGCCCGGGATCGGCCGACTGCTCGTGGAGGGCGCCATCCAGCGCGACTACCTCGTGGTGCAGTCGCTCATCCTCGTCATCGCGGCCGTCTATGTGATCGTTAACCTGGGCGTCGAAGTGCTCCACGCCTGGCTGGACCCGAGGGTGCGACTATGAACACGAACATGCTCGACGCCATCAACGCCGCGAAGCCCAAGCTCCGCAGGCGCATCACGACCGTTCCCGTCGGCGGGGCCAAGGCCATCACCTTCCAGGCCGTGGTCGGACACCGCCGGGCACTGCTCGGCGCCATCCTCACCGCGATCGTCGTGCTCGTCGCGGTCGTGAGCATTTTCTGGACGCCCTACGATCCGACCGCGTTCAAGACGGGCGCACCCTTTTCTCCCCCCGACCTAGCCCACCCGATGGGAACGGACGTCTACGGACGCGATATCCTCTCCCGCATCATGGCGGGAGCGCAGGTCTCGCTCACCGTCGCGGCGAGCGCCGTCGCGGCCGCCGCGATCGCGGGAACGGTCATCGGCCTCGTCGCGGGCTTCGTAGGCGGCGTGCTCGACCTTCTCGCCACCCGCATCGTGGACATTATGCTCGCGATCCCCGGACTCGTCTTCGCTCTCGGCATCGTCGCACTTCTTGGTCCCTCTGCGCGGTCGGTCACGGTCGCCCTTGCGATCGTCTACACGTGGCAGTTCGCACGCATCGTGCGCAGCGTCGTGATCTCGGTGCGCAGCCGCTCCTATGTGGAGGCCGCCCGCGGTCTCGACGTGGGTCCGCTCACCATTATGGGCAAGGACATCTTCCCCAGTGTGCTGCCGATCCTGATCGTGCAGGTCACCACGGCGCTGGCCTGGGGCATCCTCGACGAGGCGAGCCTCGGATTCCTCGGCCTGGGAGTGCAGCCCCCGAATCCCTCATGGGGTTCGCTGCTCATCGAGGGCCGCCAATACCTCTACGACGCGCCGTGGCTCGCGCTGGGTGCCGGATCCGTCGTCGTGGTGGCCGTGCTCGGGGTCAACTTCCTCGGCGACGGACTGCGTGAGATCGTCGACCCGCGTTCAGGACGGAAGAACTGACATGACCGAACCACTCCTCAAGGTCACCGGCCTCACCGTCGAGTTCCTGGGACGGCACGGAACCGTGCGCGCCGTCGACGACGTGTCGTTCACGATCGGGCGCGGCGAGATCATCGGGCTCGTCGGCGAGTCGGCCTCGGGCAAGAGCACGCTGGGTCTCGCACTCATGCGCATGGTTCCGTCGCCGGGCCGCATCAGCTCGGGTTCGATAAGCCTCGAGGGGCAGGATCTCGCGGCCTTGAGCGAGGCGGAGATGCGCACCGTGCGCGGCAGCCGCATCTCCCTCATCGTGCAGGACGCCCTCGCGACCATGAACCCTGTGACAACGATCGGCGAGCAGATCGAGGAGGTCATCCGCGACCACGGCGACCGCTCGAGCCGCGCCGAGCGCATGACCCGTGCGGCGACCATGCTGCGCGAGGTGCGGCTCCCGAACGTCGACCAGAACCTACGCCGCTTCCCGCACGAGCTGAGCGGCGGCATGCAGCAGCGCGTCGCGATCGCCGAGGGCCTCGTGCTCGGACCGCAGGTGATCATCGCCGACGAGCCGACGACCGCGCTCGACGTGACGGTGCAGGCGCAGATCCTCTCCCTGCTGCGCGAGATCTGCGACACCCGCGGCACGAGCATCGTCTTCGTCACCCACGACCTGGCGACGGTCGCCGAGATCTGCGACCGCGTGATGGTGATGTACGCGGGACGCATCGTGGAGTCTGGGACTGTGCGCGAGGTGTTCCGGCAGCCCGCCCACCCGTACACTAAGGCGCTCCTCAGCGGTCTGCTGCCGCTCGCGGGCGAACCGCTGGCCGAACTCGATACCCTGTCCGGCCAGCCGCCGAGGCCGGAGGACTGGCCGACGGGCTGCCGCTTCCACCCGCGGTGTCCGTTGGGGGAGGCTCTGGATCATCCGGAGATCTGCATGACCGACGACCCGCACGTCGACGAGTCTCAACCGCACTGGGCCGCATGCCACTTCGCCGAGCTGCAGCAGCCGGCCCTGACAGAGGAGGTGGCCGGATGACCGAGGAAGCGCCTCTCTATTCCGTGCACAACGTCACGAAGGACTTCGCGCGCGGCCGTCGGCGCAGCGTGCGCCCGGCGCTCTCCGAGGTCTCGCTCGTGATCCGGCGCGGCGAGGGTTTCGGCATAGTCGGCGAGAGCGGGTCGGGCAAGACTACCCTCGGCCGCCTGCTCGTCGGATTCGACACTCCCACCGAAGGCGAGATCGTGTTCGAGGGCCGTGCCGTCGTGGGGATGAAGCGCGCGCAACGCCGGTCGTTCCGGCAGGGGGTGCAGATGGTGTTCCAGAACCCGTTCGCCTCGCTCAACCCCTTCCGCAGCATCCGCGACACCCTCTCGGACGGGTACGCGCACCGGCGAATGTCGTCGGGCGAGCGTGATACCGCCATGAAGGACCTGCTCGGCCTCGTGGGCCTGCACGAGTCGATGCTCGACCGCTACCCGCACGAGTTCAGCGGCGGCCAGCGCCAGCGCATCGTGCTCGCGCGGGCGCTCTCGGTGAATCCGTCGGTGCTCGTCGCCGACGAACCCGTGTCGGCGCTCGACGTGTCGATCCAGGCCCAGGTGCTCAACCTGCTGAACACGCTCAAGAAGACCCTGGGCCTGACCGTCATCATGGTCACCCACGACCTGCGCGTCGTGAACTTCTTTTGCGACCGCATCGCCGTGATGTACATGGGGCGGCTCGTGGAGGTGGGCGATCGCGACACGATCATGAACGAGTCCTCGCACCCGTACACGCGCATGCTCATCTCCGCGGCGCCCAATGGAGACCCGGAGGAGCGCTCCGAGCGTCCCTGGGTCAGCAGCGAGCTCGCGGCCTCCGAGCCCCCCGCCGAGGGCTGCATCTTCGCCCCCCGGTGCTGGCTGCGCCAGCAGCTCGGCAACCCCGAGGAGTGCGTCACGACGCAGCCACGCGCGCGCCCGCTGCTCGACGGCCCCGCGCCCGACGAGGCACACCTCGCCGCTTGTCACTTCGCCGAGGACGTGCCCGAGCAGGCGCGCCTCGCCCAGGTTTCCTGATGATGGTCCCCCGATGACGGACGAACTCGCCGGGCGCGTGCTCGACGCGCTACGGGAGCGCCCGAGCGGCGTCTACCTGAACTCGGCCGCCGAGGGGCTCTTCCTGAGGTCCCACGCCAGCGCGATCGAGCGCTACGCCGAGGCGAAGTCCCGCGGCTCGCGCGGCCGTGCAGCGCTTGGCGAGATCGAGGAGCGGGCGCGCGGCCTCTTCGCGGGGCTCCTCGGCGCCGCAGCGGGTGACATCGCCTTCGTGGCGAGCACCTCGCGCGGCCTCGACGCTGCGATCAAGTCCATCGAGTGGGATCCGGGTGACAGCATCGTGCTGGGCGACGCCGAGTTTCCCAGCGCGTTCTTCTCGGCGGCCCTGCTCCAGCGCGAGGGCGTGACCACCACGCTCGTACCGTACCGGGACGGCGCGGTGCACGAGAGCGACATCGCCGCGGCGATCGACGACAGTACGCGGCTCGTGGTCGTGAGCCTGGTGAGCTACAAGACCGGCCAGCGCATGGACATCGGCGCGATCGCCGCCGCGGCCCACGCGCACGGCGCGCTCGTGTTCGTCGACGCGGTGCAGGCGGTCGGTGCCGTCACTGTCGCGCCCGACGGTGCCGACTTCCTGTGCGCAGCCACCTTCAAATGGATGCTGGGGGCCCACGGCCTCGCCGCGCTCTACGTCGCCCCGCGGGTGGCCCAGCACAGCCGTCCACCCTATGCGGGTTATCGCAGCGTTTCGGAGCTGTTCCCGCCCGACGTGCGCCACTTCGAGCTGTACGAGGACGCCCGACGCTACGAGGAGGGCATGCCTAACCTGCTCGGCATCAGCGTGCTAGAGAGCGCCCTCACACACATGAACGAGATCGGCATCGCCGAGATCGAGCACCACAACCAGGCCCTCGTGGGCAGGCTGCGCGACGGCCTGCACCATCTCAGCGTGCCCGTACTGTGCCCGGATGACGTGACCACCCGCGGCTCGATCGTATCGTTCGAGAGCGCTCGGGAAACCGAGATCGCAAGCTATCTCGATAGCCTCGACACGACGGTGTGGGCACGGGACGGACGCGTGCGCCTCGCCCCGCACGCCTACAACACCCAGGCCGACATCGACACGGCCCTCGAGCAGCTCGCCGCCTTCCCCGGAGGACTCTCGTGACCATCGGCATCGCGATCCTCGGTGCCGGCCGCATCGCCCACTCCCACGCCCAGGCGATCGCGCGCTCGCCGCACGCGAGGCTCGTCGCCGTCGCCGACCGGGATGCCGCGACCGCAGAGCACTTCGCGCGCGCGTACGGCGCCCCGCTGCACACCACCGATATCCGCCGCGCGATCGGCGCTCTCGGCGTCGAGGCCGTCATCGTGTGCAGCCCCACGACCCTCCACCACAACCACGCAATCGCGGCCCTGGAGGCGGGACAGCACGCGCTCGTCGAGAAGCCGTTCGCGGTGGACGTGGCCGAGGCGGCCGCGATGATCGGCGTCGCCGAGACTTCCGGCCTGCAGCTCATGAGCGGCCAGGTGCTGCGGTTCATGCCCATGTTCAGTTTCGCGAAGCAGTTCATCGAGGCTGGCCGGCTCGGCTCGCCCGTGCAGTCGGTCGAACGCCGACTGACGTTTCGGCGCGACCAGTTTCCGTGGTGGAAGGACCTGCCGCAATTTCTCGTGTCGCACTGGGGCTCGCACTCCCTCGACATTCTCTGCCACCTGCTCGACGACGACGTCGATCAGGTTCTGTGCTCCGGCTCCTCGGTGGTGAGCGAGTTCGGTGTCATCGACGACTTCACGTTGCAAGCCAGGTTCCGGTCCGGGTTTCGATCGGCGATTGCCATGTCATTCACCTCGCGGTTCCCGGTGCACGACATCGTCCTCATCGGCGAGAACGCCACCCTGCAGTTCGACTGCTACCGCCGGGTCACCGTTGACGGTGAGGTAGTGATCGAGCGCGCCGATCAGCAGATGATGGACGAGGGCTTCGACGCGCAGCTGCGATCCTTCGTCGGGGCGATCCGCGGAGAGCACGCCCTCGAATCCTCGGGCAGCAGCGTGCTGCGCAGTCTCGCGGCCCTCGCCGCAGCTGAAGCCTCCGTGTCGACCGGTCAGCCGGAACGGCTCGGGACTGAGCCCTTAGCTACTTGAGCACGGCTGGAACGATGCTGCCCCCGCCGCTCAGCGCGACGCATCAATATCTGGTTTACGCGGTCGAGGGCACGGAAGAACTCAACGAACGAATCCTCCTTACCGCGCAACGCACCCCAGAAGGCGTCGAGGGTTGCGCTCCCCGCGACTGCATCCATCCGTGTTCTGCGCTCGCTCGTGTTCTCAATGAATTGGCTCAGAAGATCAATGCTCCGCGGATCGGCTCCCTGACTTAGAATCTTCAGCTCTACACCCACGCCGTCGAAGAGGCTGTCGTAGGTGAGCGTGACCGACGTCCACAGTGGCATCGCGGCGCCTGCGGTGGCTGCTGACCGGAGAGTATGAGCGAGCACGACCGGACAGTGTCGTGGGGTAGTCGTGGAACGCATGTCGGGCGTACGACTCGAAGGGGTTGTAGACGGCGGCATCGAGCTTGTTCTCGATGATGACCGCGATGCCGAGCGCGCCGTTGGTGCACCCCACGGGACGCCGTGCCAGCGGCACGGACGAGCATTGATGGGTACAGCGACGGACGACCTAGTGATCGGGCGCGCGGTCTTGCGCGGCCTCGGCGAGAAGCGCCGCCCGCGCTACTTGCGTCATGTGAGTTCTGGTCGAAATGCCGAGGGCGCTGACTTGAACGGCGGTTGGCGCTCAGAACACGAGGTCGGGATCGGCGGCTGGGTAGCGGTCGATTATCTCGTCGGCGCGAGCGAAGGCTCGGGTGGCCTCGTCTGGCCGCCCAAGGTCGTTACACAGCTTGCCCTCGCGACGGAGAAACACAATCACCCATGTCTCTTCTGTGCGGCCTCGGCGTCTTCCTGTTTGTTGCGTTTGGCGCAGTTGTCCCGCGTCGGGCGACCTGCCCTGCTCTGGAACGACACTGGGGCCGCGCAAGCAACCCTCGACCTTGTGGCCCAGTTCGGAACAGAGGCATTGGTTCGACGAACCGGGTCCGTTCCCGTCGCCTCCTTCACCACGACGAAGCTTCGTTGGCTCCGCGATATTCCGTATTCATGGTGACCCGTTCGTGCGGTGGTGAAACAGCGAACGGGGTTGAAGTTTACGAAGGCCGACTACGGCCCGTTGTGCTGGGACCGGCGACCGAGAATTGGAACTCGCCCAGAATTGCTAAGGAGCTGAGCAATGCAGCCTGCCTTCCACGGAGCAATCATCCTGCGCGGCGGCTCGCGTCTTGCCACACAATGTCGGCTCCAGACTGGTGACCCGTGAGAATGTTTAGCCAGCCAGCTCGATGAGGATCGTGAAGGCCAACCCGAACACCGCAAGGCTGAATACGACGACCGCCCATGCGAAGAGCGGCACCGCGCTGGTCAGGGCCACGCGCTTGCCAGAGGATCCGACCAGGATCGCGTGCGCGGAGCGATAACGGCGGTGGCCAATCACGAACAGCATCGCCGTGATGAGAAGTCCGGTCGCGGCTACGAGAATACTCAGGATGCCGAAATCGACGACCAGCAGGCGCGCGGCGACAAGAAACCCTACGGCAGAGGACAGTGTGGTGCGTTGCCAGGACAGCGCTGTCCGTTCGGCTTGGAGACCGACATCGAATGGTCGGTCGAGGGTGCCGCTCACGAAATCAGCAGGCCGATTCCGAGAAGGAGCCCCGCGATGGCCACCCCGATCCCGATGGGTCCCGCGAGGCTCGGCATGGGAAGGGGACGTTCCAGTCGGAGAGCCCGCTCGACGTTCATCCAGCCGAACCAAGCCTGGAGAGGCGCGAGCACCCCGAGGGCTATCAGGAGGAGCGATGCTCCCAGTCTGAGGCCCGGTGAGATCGGGAGGGCGAAAGCCTCCAGCGCGATGCCTCCAGCGATCAGGGCTAGGGAGGTACGGATCCAAGCGAGGAAGGTGCGTTCGTTGGCGAGGGTGAACCGGGCGTCCGGTTCAGTGCCGACGTCGTAAACGCGGCGCGGGAATCTGCGCGTTTCGCGATCGGGTACGGTCAAAGCGTGCCGTAGACAGTGCAGCGGGCGAATTTGCAAACGAAAAGGACTACCGGTGCCACCGCACCCCGAGCAGTCAGCATGATCACGATCTGGCGATATTCATCATGCTGTCGACTCTATCGCGTGGCAGCGCAGCAGTGAGGTCTCTAAAGAACCGTCTAGCCGGTCCTGACTGGCGCCAAAATCAGCTGATGGAGGTTCTGGCAGCTGATTGCTCGGTCTGCGCCATCGGGTGACGGTGCCACTATCCTCGGGCCGTGCCTTTGTGCTAAATTCCGACGGTTCGGAATCCGGCGTTGCCCATCGAGGAGTCCGGAGTATTCGATGATCTTGCGGAGTTGCGGTAGCGATTGCAGTACGACGAGTGGCACAGGTAGGAGCCCCCACGCATGACACGTGACGCTCCCTCGCTGGGACCGGTCGGGGAGGTTAATGGTGATCGGAGATAGTAGCTGGCGTCGAACCAGTCAGCGCACCACTCCCAGACGTTGCCAACCGTCTGCCATAAACCGTACCCATTCGGTTCATAGGAACGGACCGGTGCCGTCGTCGACCAGCCGTCCTCTGACGTGTTCCGGTTGGGAAACTCACCTTGGAAGATATTGACGCGCCAATGCGGCGCCATCAAGTCCTCACCCCAGGGATACCGCGCGCCGTCGAGACCACCTCGCGAGGCGAATTCCCACTCTGCCTCAGTGGGCAGGCGTCTTGCCGCCCAGTCGCAGTAAGCGACAGCGTCGTTCCAACTGACATGCACGGCAGGATGATCATCCAGGCCATCGACAGACGATTCGGATCCGCCCGGATGTCGCCAATCTGCTCCACGAACCCCGTACCACCAAGGTACCCCGGTAGCCGGACCCATGATCTCGTCCCGCAGTGCCTCGACCGCGAGGTGGAAGACGGCGGAGAATCCGAAGCTCTCCGCTTCCGTGACGTAACCGGTCGCATCGACGAAACGTGCGAAATCGGCGTTCGTCACGCTGGTGACATCGATCGAAAAAGGTGCGACTTCGACCTGATGCACCGGCGTCTCCCCGTCGGGCCGGTTCCCGTCGCCCGTCGAGTCACCCATCAGAAACCGCCCGCCCTGAAGCGCCGCCTGCTCGATGCAATGGGTGCCGCTACCGTCTACTCCACGAACTGTCGCACTCCGCGTCATTCGCATATCAGGTGCTCGGCTCGGAGCGCAGCACGAATGGGCGTGATCGGCCTCGTCGGCAGAACGACGCAGGTCGGGAGCATTCGACCGGCTGGCCGCCGCCGGTCCGCTCAGCCGTTCATCAACGTGTGACATGAATACCACGGTACCTGCACCCACGGTCGGATGCGCGCTCACGTGCCAGAGACGAGCCGTGCGGGCGCAGAGCGAGGGGAGCTGGCCCTTCCCGAGGCGACCGCGCGCCTCGTCTAGTGGGAAGCAGCCGGCACCGCGAGCTCCCTGCGGTCGGAGGACCTTGGTCATCAATCTCGATGGTGCTGCGAATACGGTCGACGCCATCGCGGAGCGCTGGACGAAAATCGTGCTCGGTCCTTCGCTGGCAAGCACGTGTGGCAGCGCTGGGACAGTGCTTGCGATACTGTGCATTAAATGAAGCGAGTGACCCTACAAGATGTGGCCGAGCACGCTGGAGTTTCCAGGGCGGCGGCATCGATGGTCGTTCGAGGTACTGGACGCTTGAGTCCGGAAACTCGGATTCGGGTCCGGGCTTCGATGGAGACGCTCGGATACGTCTACCATCGCGGTGCAGCGACATTGCGTACGAATCGAAGCGGGTTGCTCGGGTTGCTTCTGACGGACGTCTCGAATCCGTTCTTCTCGGCGATGACACTCGGCTTTGAAGAGGTCGCGTCGGAGGCAGGACTAATGACGATGGTCACGAACACTTTTGATGAGCCAGCTCGGCAGCAGCGTCTGGTTCGAGCAATGCTCGAATACCCCGTGGATGGATTTGCTTACACGCCGGCGGTCGGCGGCGAGGAATCGCTCGTTCTTCGCGCCGGGACGAGCCTGCCTGTTCTCGCGATCACGCGCAGATCCATGAGCGAGATCCCCAGCCTCGTGCCTGACGACGTGCAAGGCGGAGCCTTGGCCGCCGAACATCTCGTTGCCGTCCACGGTGCTCGACGGTTGATCTATCTTGGCGGACCGGAGAAAGCCGGGCCTAGGTACGATCGCATGACCGGCGTTGAGCAGGCCTTGAAGGCGCATCCAGGTGCGGAGCTCATTCGCCAGTTTCCCGGAGAAACGAGCATCCGGAGTGGTATGACGTTAGCGTCACAACTTCTCAGTTCGGATATTGAGTTTGATGCGGTGGTCTGCCACAGCGACGTGATCGCGTTCGCTCTGCTGCACGCTCTTAGGCAATCCGACCTCGATGAGCGGCTAATCAGCGTGATCGGATTCGACGGCTTGCCGGAATCTCAAGTGTTTTCGCCGGCGGTAACGTCGGTCGCCGTGGGACCGGAGGCACTTGGCGGCCGCGCCGCGGCGTGGATTTTAGCCAGATTGCGAGGCGATCGTCCGCCTGATCTCGCACCGATGACGATGCATCTCGAAGTGCGCGCATCCTGCGGGTGTCCCACTACCAGTTGAATTGAACTCGTGTACCTGTTAACATCAGCTAGATCGATCTAGCGCTAGATCGATCTACCACCGAATCAATGATGCTTGGATGGGAATCAGCGTGACAAGACTGCACGAGAGCCTGACGTGCCAACGGTGCAATTCGCGCGGACTCGTTCGCTCTGTGGTCTTTTGATGAGTACCTCAGGTGCTGCGCTCGCCACAGTGCGCTTGCGTCGACGACGCCCCGGATCGAAAACGGCCGGGACCGCCGTCATTGCGTTGTTACCGTTCGTGTTGTTCTGTCTCGCGCTTGGTGCGCTTCCCTTCGCGCGGGTAATACAGATGGCCCTGTCAACGGTGAATCTGGGGGCCACCGGATTCAGTTTCGATTGGGCCGGGATCGGTAACTTTCAGGCAGTCCTCGCCAGCAAGGACGCTTGGGAGGCGTTGGGTAACACGGCGGTGTTCATTCTCGCGACGATGATCGGCAGCATCGTCGCCGGACTCATTCTTGCGCTCCTCGTCAACAGAGCTGTGGTGATGCTCCCTATTGCACGCAACGTGCTCATATGGCCCGCCGTGGTCGCTCCGGTCGTGGTCAGTTTGATCTGGCTTTTAATCCTGAGCCCGACCGCGGGCGGTCTGAATAAGCTGCTTGAAACCTTCGGATTATCCGGTCAGGCGTGGTTGGACACTGGCCCAGGGGCGATGCTGAGCCTGATCGCTGTCGATATCTGGCATTGGACGCCGGTCGTCTTCCTCTTTATCTACACCGCTCTGCAGTCAATCAGCGAGGAACTGCTCGAGGCTGCGCGGATGGACGGAGCCAGTGAGCGACAGATTCTCCAGAGGGTGATCCTGCCGCTTCTCGCACCAGCCATAGGGGCGGTCGCGCTCGTTCGTGTCGTCATGGGCGTCAAAGTCTTCGATGAAATGTACCTCCTGACATCCGGGGGGCCAAATGGGGCCACCACGCTGGTGTCCCAGCGCATCCAGCTGTGGTTCTTTCAGGACCTGAACTACGGCGAGGCCGCCGCGTTCAGCATCCTGGTCGTGACGATAACCATCGCGATCCTCCTGCTCGCACTCTTCACCCGGTCAAGAATGGCAGGTCGCTCATGAGCATCAAGCTGAAGTCGCGTCGGCCGAACATCATCGTCGAGATTTTACTCATCGCGGTCCTGATCGCTGTGATTGCCCCGATCGCCTGGGTAACCCTGCTGGCTTTCCTACCCAACCGTGCGATCGTAAGTTCGTCCTGGGAGTTCCCGTTCTGGGTTGGCAACTACGCCGACATTTTCGCCGGAGGCACGCTGTTCCTTCAACTGCTGAACAGCGTCGGCATCGTCATAGGCACGGTGTTCATCTGCCTCGTCATCGGTTCAATCAGCGGATACTCCCTGGCGAAACTCTCGCCACCGAGCTGGGTGAAGATCCCGGCACTGGTCCTGGCCGGCGTTATTCCGCTCCTCCCGCCAGCGACGCTCGTGCCCGGACTCTACGTGTTGCTCGACAACGTTGGTTTGCTCGGGACTGTGCCGGGGCTAATCCTGGTCAACAGCCTCTTCAACCTGCCGTTCGCTGTGCTCCTCATGAGCAACTACTTCTCGACTCTTCCCAACGAGCTACGAGAGGCCGCGCTCGTCGACGGCGCCCACGAGATGCGAACGTTCTGGCTCATCATGCTGCCACTCGTGCGGCCCGGCCTCGCGGCCACCGGCGTGTTCGTTGGAATCATGGCGTGGAACGAATTCCTCATGGGCCTCACGCTGACCTCGGGCGGAGAGACCGCACCCATCACTGTGGGCATCGCAGGCTTCCTGCAGCAGTACGCCGTGACCTGGGGTCAGCTCGCTGCTGCCGGCACAATCGCGGCGATCCCCATGATCCTCCTGGCCGTCTTCGCCAACCGTCACATCGTTGCAGGTCTGACGGCAGGATCTGTCAAAGGCTGAGACGGCCCATTGAACCCCACCCTGCAACACCACATCAAAGGAGATACGGAATGATGAAAGCAGCACACGCACCGCGTAGTACGGTGCTCCGCGCCACGTCGGCGACTCTCGCCGCGGCTGTCGCTCTGCTTGGCTTTACAGCCTGTACCAGCGGAGGGGGTTCCCCCTCCGCGAGCGGCGACTCGGTTACCCTCACGGTACCGACGAGTCAGGCACCATGGAACCCCGCCTACGACAAGCTGATCCAGGAATATCAAAAGGAGACGGGCAACAAGGTCAAACTGCGCCCGTTCCCGAATCCGGACGTGAAGACGCAACAGGTGAATGACGTCCAGAGCCAGAGCCACACCTTCGACGTCTACCAGATTAACGAGCAGGACCTCGTCCAGTTCAACGAGAACGGCTGGATCCAGCCGTTCACGGATGTGGATCCGAATTACTCGCCAGATGACAGCATTTACAGCTACAGCAATGTCGGCCTCTGGAATGCTGACAAGAAGATCTTCGACAGCTCAGGTGAGCTCACCAACCTTCCGATTCTGGGCAACGTCGACATCTTCGTATATCGCAAGGACATCTACAAGAAGCTCAACCTCGACGTTCCGACGACTTGGGAGCAGATGATCGCCAACGGAAAGAAGATCCAGGAATCTGGCGAGCTCAAGTACGGAGGCGTGTATCGCACCCAGGGCGTTCCCGGCACATACAGCACCACCTTCGAGTTTCAGGCTCTCTTGAACGGCGCGGGAGGATCATGGTTTAAGGAGCCGGGAACTGACTGGACTCCGACAGCGGACAGCAGCGAGGCGATTACGGCCGCAACTCGGTTGCGTGATCTTGCCAAGCAGGGGCCGGAGGCGACAACGACGATTGGCCAGGCGCAGGCCATCGCTGCGATGCAGGCTGGCGACGCGGGGCAAACGTACATGGTCGCCGCCGCCGCCGGGCAACTCGAGGACGAGGCCAATTCCTCGGTGACTGGGAAGGTCGGCTTTGCACCGTTGCCGAGCACGCCTTCTGGTGACTCATCGTCCGCCACCGGCCTGTGGTCTCTCGCCATCCCTAGCGGCCTTCCCAAAGCGAGAGCCAAGGCGGCACTCGAGTTCATTACGTGGATTACCTCCAAGAAGGCGCAGATCCTATTCGCTCAGTCGGGCGGAATCCCGGTGCGAGAAGACGCATACAGCGTGACCGGCCTGCCTACAGGCACGAAGCAGGCGCTGGCGGCGGTCAAAGAAACGGCAGCAGGGCTTTCGGACGACCCAACCGCGCTGCGTTATTCGTTCTCATCCCAGATGTTGAACTTCACAGAGCCGGATCTACAAGAGATCGCCGCTGGCAACGTCTCGCCGGAGGAAGGGATGCAGAAGATCCAGGACCAGCTGGCTGCCTTGATTCAGAAACAAGGACTGCCGACTAGCTGAACCGGACACGCTGAGTCGGTGCAGCTGATCGCTGCACCGACTCAGCACATAGTGAGCCGCGCCGATATAAACCCGTGCAGAACGGGACAGATCGAACCATTATGAAAAGGAACCACCACGTGAACCAGCCACTGCATCCCGATATCGTTCTCATTCACTGTCACGATCTTGGCCGGTGGTTGAACATCTATGGGATGCCTAACGTTCCCTCGCCGAATATCGCGCGGTTCGCCGAGCACTCCGTTGTGTTCGAGAACGCCCATGCTGCAGCTCCTCTCTGCTCTCCGGCCCGCGGGGCCCTCTTCACCGGAATGTCACCGTATGCAAACGGCATTCAAGGCCTCAGCCACAACGCATGGCGATACCGTGAGAACGTCTTGACAGCACCAGAGCGCCTGCGACCGCTGGGATACCACTCAGCGCTCATTGGGCTCCAGCACGAGAACGTCGATCCGACCGTCCTCGGCTTCGACGAATGCCCCGGCCAGGGGTTCCTCCCACGCGTCAATCAAGTAGTTGACGCCACAGAAGACTGGCTCTCACAACTTGCACCCGTCGGAACCCGCGACCCTTTGTTCCTGACCATTGGGACATGGGAGGTTCACCGTCCATGGCCGCACGAGGATTATTCCCCCGCTGATCCTGCACAGGTCGACGTGCCTGATTTCCTCCCAGACAACGCGGGTACACGCTCTGATATCGCCGATTTCTACGGTGCCATCTCCCAATTCGACGATGGCTTCGGCCGCCTCATCGCAGCCCTCGACGTTGCCTTGGACTCCGCAAACACGATGGTGATACTGACCACCGATCACGGCGCCGCCTTCCCGGGTGGAAAGAGCACCCTCCGCGATTCGGGCACCGGCGTCACTCTGGTCATCAGACCACCGGCGTCATGGGAAGTTGCGCCACATCGTGTATCCAACGTTGTCTCGCACATGGATGTCGTACCAACCCTCATCGACCTCGCGGGCGGCGGAGCGCCAGCCGAGCTGGAGGGCGTTTCCTTGCTGCCCATGCTGACTGGAGAAGCTGAGGGAGACCCGGGCCGATTGGTGTACTCCGCTAAGGACTACCACGACACCTACGACCCGAAGAGAGCAGTTCGCTCGAAGTCCTTCGCGTACATTCGCAACTATGAGCCTGGCCCCAAACTTCAACTCGCCATCGACCTCGAGAAAAGCAAGACTCGCCAATCGATGGGGGACGCGCATATGGAACCTCGCCCGAACGAGGAACTCTACGATCGAGGCATCGATCCCGCCGAACAATACAACCGAGCCGGCGACCCCGAATACGCGCACATCAAGGCCGAGTACGCAGCAGCATTACATGAGTGGCTTACCAGCATCGGTGACCCCATCGACAAGGCGCCAACTCCGCCGGCTCCTGCACGCAGCCGTGTCGTCGACTCGCTACCAGCCGTCGGTCGTTCAGCGGCACCGCGCGCAACCGCAGACTGGTGAAGTACCTAGGTGTACTGAGTCATGACGTTGGTGACACTCGGCTGATCGGGGTTGCTTCGATGCCGGTGTGGATGCGTTCAGTGTTGTAGTAGTTCAGCCAGGGCGCAAGAGCGTCTCGTCGGGCCTGGTTGCTGGTGAAGATCTGCCGGTAGGTCCACTCGGTGGCCAGTGTCCGGTTGAGGCGTTCGACTCCCGTTGGTCCAGGGGCAGTGCGGTTTGATGAAGCGCTGCTCGGCTCCGAGCAGCGCGACGGCGTCCTTGAACGCGAGCGACTTCCGGTAGGCGAAGGCGTTGTCAGAGATGACGCGTTCGATCCGTGGGATGCCGTTCTGGGCGAAGAACTCGGCGGCGCGGATGAGGACGCCGGCGGCGGTGGTGCCTTTCTCGTCGTCGTGGATTTCGGCGTAGGCGAGTCGGGTGTGGTCGTCGATGACATTGTGGACGTAGTCGAATCCGACGCGTTCGCGACCTGTTCTGTGGTTGCGGCGGTTCTGGGCGGGTTCTGCCCGCCAACCGCCGCCGTCAGGGATCCGGCCGAGCTTCTTCACGTCGACATGGACCAGTTCTCCGGGGCGTTCGCGCTCGTAACGGGCGGCAGTGGCGCGGGAGGCGCGGATCAGCTGCCCGGTCAGCGGGTCGCACCAGGCCAGCCGCGGAACCTGATGTCGAACCAGGATCCGAGAGACCGTCCGGGCTGGCACCCCGGTTGCAGCGGGGATGCGCAGCGGCCCGGCGCGCAGGTCGGTTCGGGCCGCGAGGACGGCGGCCTCCCGGCTGGGCGCGGTGCGCGTGGGTGAGGAGCGTGGGCGGGACGACCGGTCAGTCATCCCGTCGGCGCCCTCGGCCCGGAACCTCGCACGCAGCGGTGGGTGCATTGGCGGGAGACGCCGAGTTCTTTGGCGACGTGGGCGACGGGGCGGCGGTCTCCCATCACCCGATCGATGAGCAGGAGTCTGCCCCGAACGGTCAAACGCGCGTTAATGTGTGACAAGAGAACCTCCACCACTCAGCGGGACGTGACCGAGCCCGTGCCCGGGCCAACGAGCAGGACCGCTTTGATCGAGATCCGATTCCTGAAGTCAAGCCGATCTCACGATGGACCGCGGGTGTGATTCGCCGATTCCGGCCTTCAGCTGCGACGGTCAGAGGCCAGACCGGAGAATTGAGGTCGCGGCACCGTTGGACGCGACCAAAGGTCATACAGGCCCGTGGAATTTATTCGGCGATGTGATGGAAAAGCGACTTGGGAGCAGCTCGGAGTTCCGCGCCACCACTGGGCATGCGGAATTTAATGAACTACCCGCACTGGGGAATTCAGCTTTTTCCGTGTGGGGAGTTCAGCTTGTGCAGCGGCCGAGTTCGTTGAATTCCGAACTGCGCGTTGAGGGTCGCTAGGACAGCTTCTCTGTTTCGACGAACACGATCGTGGCTGTACCTCGGTTCGCCACGGTGTGCTCGGCGCCCGCCGGGCGAGTGTAGCTCTGACCGATGCGCAGTTCCGCGGCAATCTCCGACCCGTCGGCGTTCGTGACATACATCGTGTCGTTGACGAGAGGCACCACGACGTACTCGAATTCGTGCGGGTGCATGGGGATCGCTCCACCGGGCTCGATCACCCACTTCGTCACCCGAAAGATGCCGTTGTCGATCTGGGTCTCGCTGATGGCCATAGCGGTTCCTTCGATTGTGTTGTCGTTGAGCCGAGCATACTTGCCCCGCTTGCCCGGGTCGCGCCGCTTACCCGGCGGCCGCTACGTCGTGTTGGTGGCCCAGCGCACGTTGACGCCCCAGCACAGGACTCTGGAGGCACAGGTACAGGTTCGTCACGAATGCCGCAGACGTGACCGGCTCGCCGAACAGCTCCTCGATCTTCCCGAGTCGATACCTGATCGTGTTGGCATGCACGAACATGGCCTGCGCGGTGGCTGAGATATTCAGATCCAACGCCAGATACGTCACCAGCGTTGCGTGCAACGTCTCGGCATCGCGGAGTTCGTGCAGAATCGGGCCCATGCGTGCCAGCAACTGCTGTCCATCCACCTGGGAGAGCAGCCAGGTCGCGAGGTCGACTTCGTCCAGGCGCACGATCTCGGTCGCTGTCGCAGGGCCGGCGTCGGCTGCAAAGGAGCGTGCCCGCGACCGGGCGATCTCCAGCGCCGTTTCGGCCTCGCGGAATGCTCCCGGGGTTTCCGCTAACGCCCCGAAGGGCGCCGACGTGCCCACGGTGAGCGTCTGCGCGACCTGATTGAGCCACGCCTCGGCACGTCCGGACGCGGGAATGACCGCGCTGATGGTCGCCGGTGTCTCTTGATCAAGCCTGCGGATCGAAATGAGCAGTGCCACTCCGAAGCTCTTAGCCGAATCGATCAGCCGTTGCACGTGCGCCTCGGTCGCCGATTCGCCCCCGGGCGCCGCCGCCTCCAGCGCGCGCAGCGGCACATAACTCGGGAACTTGTACTGGGCCAGTCGTCCCCAGTGCCGGTGCTCGCGCGAAGGCAGGACCCCATCCTGCAGCGTGGCCAGCACGTGCGCGTTGTCTCGGCGATCGCGCAGGCTCGCCCCGTGCTGGATGCCATTCACCGCTGCCAGCATGCGCTCGGCGGTGTCGAGCAGCACGTCACCGAGCCGGGGCAGCAGGTCCTCGCTTCGGGTGCCAATGGCCAGCACGTGCACGCCGTCGTGCAGGGCCACCGTGCGGGTGCGCAGGTGCCATCGGCCAATCGAAAACTCCTGATCGGTCGCGTGCGAGGCTGCCACCTCGTTCCAGATCAGCCGGGTGGGGGCCTCGCCCGTGCTTTCGACAATTGCCCCGTCGGCGTCATACACCACGGCCGCGCCATGACACAGATCGGCGACCCGTCCGACGAGCGCCTTCACCGGCTCCTCCATAGACACGGCGTTCAGTAGCAGGTTGGTGACTTTGAGGGTGAGGGTTAGCTCCGCGGCCTGGTCCGCAAGCGACGGGTTTGAACCGGTTCCCTGCTCCATGACTCTCCTCCGCGCCCGAATTTTGCCCGCGCGGAGGAAAAAAAAATCTGAGAAAGTTCAGATGAGGTCCTGCGTTGTCCGGGGGGTTTTGGAGATTCTACAGGCGTGCCCCGGTCGAGGTTTGGATATTTCTAATGACGAACGGGAACCGTGCCCCCACAGTTGTCATCAATCCATTCATTGACCAGTCCCAGAAATCCCAGGAGGAACACCGATGACACAACTCCGCGTAGCCGTGGATGTTGGCGGAACCTTCACCGACGTGTGCATCTTCGACGAAGATACGAAGACCATGCGGGTGACAAAGGTTCCCTCAACACCGCATGACCCAATGATCGCCGTCATGAACGGCGTGGAACGGGGTGAGATCAACCTGTCCGACGTCAGCCTGTTCTCGCACGGCACCACCGTGGCGACCAACGCCCTGATCACGAGGAAGTTTCCGGCCGCCGCCCTCGTCACCACCAAGGGGTTTCGTGACGTCATCGAGATTCGCGACGGTACCAAGGACGACCTCTGGGATGCCTACAACGACGTTTCTGGTCCCTACATTCGCCGCCGTGACAGATTCGAGGTGAGCGAGCGTATCGACTTCTCGGGACGCACGGTTACCCCGCTCGACGAGGAGGAGGCCCGCCGGGTGGCGGCCCTGCTGAAACGGCGCGGCGCCAAAACCATCGCCGTCTGCTTCCTCAACTCCTACGCGAATCCGGCCCATGAGACCCGTATGCGCGAGATCCTCGAAGAGGAGATCCCGGATGCCACCGTCTCGACCTCGGCCGAGATTCTGCCCGAGATCTTCGAATACGACCGGTTCAATACCGCAGTCGCGAACGCGGTGCTCGCTCCGCTCGTGTCGGGCTACGTGAACCGCCTCGCCACCCATCTGAAGGATGGCGGCTACGCCGGCGATCTGCTGCTGTTGCACTCGGGTGGCGGCTCGATGACCCCTCGCATGGTCGAGAAGTACCCGGTGCGCCTGGCCGCCTCGGGCATCGCCGCGGGGGCGATCTCCGCAAAGCACATTGCCCAGCAGTGCGGCTACGAGAACGCGGTCAGCCTCGACATGGGCGGCACGTCAACGGACATCGCCCTCATCGCTGACGGCGAGCTGCGCATCACCAAGGAGTGGCAGGTGGAGTACGGCCACCCGATTATCTTTCCCTCGATCGAAGTGCTCACCATCGGCGCGGGCGGCGGATCGCTCGCCCACATCGACATTGCCGGGTCACTGCGCAACGGCCCCCAGTCGGCCGGGGCGGACCCCGGGCCCGCCTGCTACAGCATGGGCGGCGACCAGCCGACAAACACCGACGCCAACGTGGTGCTCGGCCGGCTCGGCACCTCGCTCGCCGGCGGCGCCAAGAGCCTCGACAAGCGTCTGTCCGCGGAGGCCATCACCCGATTCATTGCGGCGCCACTCAACCTGGAACTGGCCGAGGCAGCCCACGCGATCGTCGCGGTCGCCAACGCGAACATGGCAGACGCGGTGCGTCTCATCTCGATTCGTCGAGGCTACGACCCGCGCGACTTTGCGCTGCTCGCCTTCGGTGGCGCGGGTGCGCTGCACGGTGCTGACGTTGCCCGCGAATTGAACATCCCTGTCGTCATCGTGCCGCCGAACCCCGGCGTCACTTCGGCGATGGGATGCCTGCTCGTTGACATTCGTCACGACCTGTCACAGATGTACACCGGGCTGGCCGCAAACGCGGACGCCGATGACCTCGAGGCAAGCTTCACCGCCCTCGAGTCTGAGGCATCCGCCCGCTTGCGGCATGAGGGTGTCGCCGACGAAAACGCGCTATTGCAGCGGCAAGTGTCGATGCGCTACCTGGGACAGTGGCGTTCTCTCTCGGTGCCGATGGGGTCGGGCGAGGGAGCGCTCAAGCAGGCGATCACGGCGTTTCACGAGCAGTACGAGCGCGAGTTCGCCTTTCGACAGGATGGCGAGCCGGTGGAGATCTACCAGTTGCACCTCGCCGCCATCGGCAAGACACCCAAGCCCTCGTTTCGACCGCATGCGCGCACGTCGACCCACCCCGGGACGCCGATCGATACCCATCCCGTGTACTTCGGCGCCGACGGATGGCTGGACACACCGGTGTACGACCGCGACACCATCCCGGCGGGGGCCAGGTTCCGGGGCCCGGCCATCATCAACCAACTCGACTCGACCACGGTGGTGCCGCCATACACACACGCGGAGATCGACGAATGGCTCAACATCCGTATTCACCTCGAGGAGATACTCCATGGGTAACACCGCAACGGCAACCGCCCCCCTGACCACGCTGGATCCGGTCACTTTCGAGGTGCTCAAGAACGCCTTCGCAACCAGCGTTGACCTCATGAGCGAACAGATCCTGCGTACCTGCTACTCCTTCGTCATCTATTCGCGCGACTTCTCCTCGGCATTGTGTGATGCCGAGGGCAACACCGTGATGCAGGGTTCAGGGGACATCGCCGTCCACGTCGGCACGCTGCACTTCCAGTGCAAGGCCGTGATTGAGGAATTCGGGACGGACATTCACCCCGGCGACGTCTTCGCTATCAACGACCCATATCGAGGGGGCACTCACTTCAACGACGTGTCATTTATTCGTCCGATCTTTGCCGATGGCGAAGTGATCGCCTATGCGCAGAACAAGGGACACTGGGCCGACATCGGTGGCAACGTGCCCGGTTCCTTCGATGTGAACGCCAAGGAGCACTTTGGGGAAGGCCTGCGCATAACTCCGGTGCGGGTCTGGTCCAAGGGCGTGTTTCTCCACGATGTGGCGCAATTGCTCGTCTCCAACACGCGTGCGCCTGCGCAGGCTATGGGCGACCTGCACGCCCAGTCCGAGGCGACCGCCGTGTGCGAGCGACAAATGCAACGCCTCATTGGCCGATACAGCACCGCAACGGTGAAGACCGCGCTCAAGGAGACACAGGACTACGTGGAGCGAACCGTGCGCCGCCGCCTGGAGACGCTGCCGCGTGGCACCTGGGAAACAGTCGACTACATGGATGCCGATCCCGGAAAGGGTGAGGGGCTCGTACCCATCAAGATCAAGCTCACCCTGGACGGCGAGGGCATTCACTATGACCTCACCGGCTCGGCACCGGTTGTTGAAACATTCCTCAACTCGGGCTATGGCACAACGTTCTCAGCCATCTACGCCGGCACCAAGACGTTCTTTCCTGACGTGCCACTCAACTCGGGATTCTATGCGGCCGTCACCGCGGACATCGGGCCCGAGGGCACCGTCGTGAACGCTGGATGGCCCTACGCGGTCACCGGCTTCTGCTCCGGCCCCTACGAGAAGCTGATGAACGGCATTTTCGAAATTTGGTCCCAGGTCATGCCTGAGCGGGCCATGGCGTGTGCGTTCAATCTCGAATACCTGCTCGTGGGCGGCCGCGATGCGCGCAGCCAAAAGAAGCCCTACTTCATGTGGTACGACTGGATGGCTGGCGGCTGGGGTGGCCGCGCGTCCAAAGACGGCTCGACGGCGACCGCACCAGTGTTCGGCCCCGGCCTCGCCGTGCAGCCGCTCGAAGGTCAGGAGCGTCTCTCGCCCGTGCTCACCTCGGTGCATCAGATTGCCGTCGACTCGGGTGGCCCCGGTCGTTTTCGGGGTGGCTGCGGCATCGAAAAGGGCGGGACGTTGACCGACGCCGAGTCCACGGTGATGAGCTACTCCTGTGACCGGGCTCGTTCCATCACCTGGGGCATTGAAGGCGGGCTGCCCTCGATCCCGCACGGTGTGTGGCTCAACCGCGGATCTGACAACGAGAAGTTCCTCGGCTCAAACTTCTCGTCGGTGCCCCTGCAGCCGGGAGACACCTTCATCCGCCCCTCCGCCGGTGGCGGCGGGTACGGAGACCCGCTTGAACGCCCGGCGGAAGAAGTGCTGGACGACGTCATTGACGGCTACGTTTCGCTGCGTCGCGCTGCCGAGGACTACGGTGTGGTGATCGATGAGCTCGATGCAGAGCTCGATGACTTCCGAATCGATTTTGCCTCCACCGCTGCCAAGCGCGAGTCAATCTCCGCGCAGCGGCAGGGGTGGCTCGAAGTCGACCCCGCGGTGATCGCAGAAGGCTACAAGTCGGGCGAGATCGACATGCTCGATGTGATCCGCCGCCATGGCGTCATCCTCGACTGGGGCACGGGCGAGCTCTTTCCCACGACCACCGATCAGTTCCGTGCGCTGATGGAACGGCGGTCGGCGCAACACTGGGGCTGACCGCAGCAGACGCCCTGGAGGTCTGGGGCGGGCATCCGACCGGGCATGCGCAGGCACGCGCGGTGCAGGATGCCCGCCCAGATATTGTGCAACAGCACAATAATTCGAATATTCCTCGGGCGCATGCCCACTTGTTAGCACCTGCAGTATTTACCCATGATTGCTGAATGTGAAAGCCTCGCGGCGCTCACACTCTCCCTCACCACGAATGGCTGGGGCCGCGCACCGCTCGGCTCCCAGGCACGGCATCACCACACGACAGCCGCATGCGAGCGCCACCCACAACGACGTTCCGGCCGTTCGCGCCTGTCACTATCGGAGGTAACAGTGAACTTGAATTTGACCGGCAGCAACGACACCGTTGAGGCCACGGATGCGCTCTACAGAGAGGGCAACGATGAAGATCAGATGACTCGCGGCTCGCTCTCGATGGCGTGGTACGGCGTCGCCAGCGCGATGTTCTTCGTCTATATCGGGGCCGCCATGGCGATGGCCTACGGCACCCTCAACGCTGTTATCGGCCTCGTGCTCACGATCTTCGTCTACGGTCTGATCAACCGGGTGCTCGCCAAGTACGCGATCAACAACCGCACCACCGTGGCGTTGTTCTCGCGCACCATTCTCGGAACTGCCGGCTCGTCCATCGCCACGATTATCTTCGCCCTCGTCGCCATCTACTATGCGGTCTTCGAAGGATCCATCGTCGCCTACGCTTTCCAGACGGCATTCGGCGGCCCGACGTGGATGTGGTACCTGATTGTTGTGGTCTACTCCACGCCGCTGATCCTCGGCGGCGCACGCAAGTTCATCGACAAGCTCAACGGATGGCTCCTGCCCATCTACCTGGGCGGGCTCATTGCCGCCGTTATCTGGGCAGGCGTGCAGTACGGATTCACCGACACCTGGCTCACGCAGCAGGCTGACCTCGCTGTGCCGCTCGCCGTCGGCGGACCCGGCTGGCTGGCGACCTTCGCCGGCTACATGGGCGTGTGGATCATGATGATGTTCACCATGGACTACGCGGCCCTCGGCAAGCGCAAAGACATCAAGTTCCACCAGCGCTGGAGCTTCGGCTGGCTGTTCTACATCGTCGCTTACGGATTCAGCGCAATCGTGGGCATCTTCCTCACCTTCACCATTCCCGGCATGGAGGTCTCGGAGACCGGCGTGGCAGGCGGTCTCGTCTCCATGATGGGCATCCTCGGCCTGATCGTCGTCTTCGTCTCGCAGACCCGGATCAACACCGCCAACTATTACCTCGGTGCAGCAAACCTCAAGTCATTCGGGGAGCGCGTTTTCCGCGTCAAGCTGCCCAACCTGGTCTGGGTGCTCATCTCGTCGCTGATCATCTTCCTGCTCATGTTGCTGCCCATCGTGCAGTACATCCTGCTCGCGCTGGCGTGGCAGGGCGTCCTGGTCACGGCGTGGGTGGCGATCGCGCTGACGCACATTCTGCTGAACCGTGGCAAGAATGAAGAACATGGCATGCTCGGCGACGCGCACTACCGCTCGTTCAACAACTCGGGCCTCATCGCCTGGATCGCGGCCACAGCCATCGGCATCCTCATGCTCCAGCTCGGGGCGATCAACCCGGACCTGGCCGGTGTGGGTGCGACCTGGGGCCCGATCACCACTGCGGTTGTTGCTGCGGTTGTCTACGCGCTCCTCTGGAACGGCACTTCCTCCAGAACCGCGCTCCGCGTCAAGCGGTAACCGCCGCCGCGGCTCACACAGGTGGGGGCACCCTTCGGGGTGCCCCCACCTTTTTCATGCGCCCGCCCGTGCCGCGACGGCCGCGTCGGCGGAGTTACTGACTAGTGCGTCTCGAGGCCCGCGAGGCGCAACGCAAACAGGCTGGTGGCCTGGCCGTCGACGGTGTCAAGCTGCACTCGGAGCAGGTTCTCGATCTGGCGAAGCCGGTAGTTGAGCGTGTTGCGGTGGATGAACAGCGCGTCGCACGTTCGGGACGGTTGGGCGTTATGGCGCAGATACGTGCTCAGCGTGTCGAGGAGTTGGCTTGAGCGTTTGCTGTCATGTTCGACCAGCGGGGCGAGGAACCTGTGCGCGGCTTCACGCGCCCCACGGCCCGCGGTCGCGGTGACGACGGCGCTCAGCCCGAGCTCTGGCGCGAGCTGAGGCCGCTCGATGTGTCGCACAAGGTCGAGCGCGTGAGCGACCGAGAGCCGCAACTCGAAGAGGCTTGTGGTGGGTGCTTTAAGCACGAGCGGCTGTCTGGCGTGGATCCGAAGGAGTCGCTGGGCGACCGTGTCGAAGTCTTCCCGCGGCAGCTGCGCAAAGGCGACCAGCCGGCCGTCGAACTCGGTAACGCGCACCGTGTGGAAGGTGTCATGCAAGGCGACTCGGAGCTGCCAGGACGTGGACGCGAATTCGCCGCTCATGTCGGCGACGAGGAGGGTGGTCTCGGAGCGCCGGTCGAGCCCGAGCGTGTTGAATGCTTTGGTGACGTCGGTGTGGGTCGCTTCTTCCCAGGCCTCGCAAACGGTCACGAGGAGCTTGATTTCCTGATGTCGGCTCGCGTCGACGACGACGGAGCGATTGAGCTGCAGCGCGATGATAGACGCGACCGGCCCGAGAAGTGATGCCAGCGGGGTGTCATTATCGGGTTGCCGTACGGCGAGGTGGCACGGGTTGTTGAGCCCCATGGGGAGGGGGATGTTGAGTACTCCTGCCCTGGGCTTCTTGCTGATTCCGGGTGCCCAGGACACGATCTCCGGGTACTGGGCGATCACCGTCCCGTAGGCGTCGTAAACCGCGAGCGGAGTTTGAACGGTGTCGAAGACTGCGGCGAGCAGGGTGACGACTTCGGCGCCCTTGTTCGCGAGCCGCGCGCACTCGTCCGCGAGGGTCCAGCCACGGTTCACCACAACGAGGCGTTCTGCCTGCATGACACTTTCGACATGCCGGTCCACCTGGAGCGGCGGCACGACAGAGGGGACTTCGAGCAGCGGCACGTCGTACGTGGCGCAGGCGGTGACCAGCCCCGGCGGAAGCACCCGGTGGGCCATCCCCGTCGCGAAAACGATCGCTGAAACGGGCACGTCGGCCAGGCGCTCGACGAAGGCATCCCAGGTTCGTTCTTCGCTGAAGTTCATGCCGATGCCGCTGGTGAGCAGGAGCGAGTCGGGATCGAGGTAAGGGGTTGGATCCATGAGTTCGGTAGGTGAGCAGCCGCTCACTTCGCGCTCAAGCCGAGCCTTCGATGATGGCGTCTGGAGCCGGAGTTGAAGGGAAGGCTCAAGGAGAAGGTCAACAACGCGCATCAAAACCTCATTTTTTGTAAGCCTGCACAAATTTTGCTCAAAGCTTAGGGCAATTGCCTACTGGGAGCGACTCGGGGCGCGGGCGTAGCGTGACTTTATGCTCCCTGCACAACGACGTTCAGAAATTCTGATTAATTCCGACATGGGTGAAGCGTTCGGTCTCCACAGCTTCGGCAACGACGAGGCCCTCATGGCGTTAATCGACGTGGCCAACGTCGCCTGCGGATTCCACTCCGGTGATCCGGACACGATGGATGCCACAGTGGCCCTGGCCAGGAAGCACGGCGTTCGCGTCGGTGCGCACCCTGGCTTGCCCGACCTGGTCGGCTTCGGCCGCCGCGAAATGAAGCTCAACCCCGAAGAGGTTGAGTCCATCATCCGCTACCAGGTCGGCGCTCTCACTGGGTTTCTCGACAAGTACGACATGCCCCTCAACCACATCAAGCCCCACGGCTCGCTCTACGGCATGCTCGCCCGTGACGAAGCCCTCATGCAGGGCGCCGTGAACGTGGCAAAAACCTACGGGGTGCCCGTGTTCGGGATCGCCGGCAGCGCGCACCAGCGCGTGGCCGAGCGTGAAGGCGTCGAATTTGTTGGCGAGCTGTATGTGGACCTGGACTACAACCCGGAGGGTGGACTCATCATCCTTCGCCGCCCCGAGCACACCGACCCCGGAGCAGCCTCAGCACGTGTGCGTCGCGTGCTCGAAAATGGCACGGTTGCCGCGGTCGACGGTACGCTGCTCGAAATTCCCTTCGGCAGCGTCTGTGTCCACTCGGACACTCCCAATTCGCCGGAGGTCGCGGAGGCAGTCCGCGCGGCGCTGCGCGACTGACTGCCTGAACCCACCTGGACCCACCGCACGCGAAGCGCGGACCGCGTCTGTGCCACCCAAGATCTCCCAATGAAAGAGAGCCCATGAGCGAGAACATCATCTCCCCGCTGCCCGGTATTTTCTACCGCAAGCCCGGCCCCGGCAAAGACCCCTACGTGAACGAAGGTGACACCGTCGAGGCGGGCCAGACCATTGGCCTCATCGAGATCATGAAGCAGTTCAGCGAGGTGCGCGCCGAGACCGCCGGCATCCTCACGAGGTTTGAAATTGAAGACTTCGGCATGGTCAACCCCGGTGACGTCATCGCCGTGACCAACTAGTGCCAACGATGCACCCTAATCACGGGATTACTTCATGAAGAAACTGCTCGTAGCCAACCGCGGCGAGATCGCGGTCCGCATCATCCGCACCGCCCATGAAATGGGCATCGTCGTCGTCGCCGTCGTCAGCGAGGCCGACAAGACGTCATACGCCGCCGAACTCGCCGACGAAGTCATCGTCATTGGACCGGCGCCTGCCAGCCTCAGCTATCTAAACCAGGACGCCGTCCTCAAGGCAGCCATTGAGAGTGGCGCCGACGCGCTGCATCCCGGCTACGGCTTCCTCTCGGAGAATGCGGCATTCGCCCGCAAGGTCATCGCAGCCGGAATCACCTGGGTCGGCCCGTCACCGGAATCCATCGAACTCATGGGCGATAAGTCCCGGGCCCGCCAAGCGGCGATCGACGCCGGCGTTCCCACGCTGCGCGGCACGGAGGGGGCGCTCCGCGACGACGACGACATTGTCAGCATCGCTGCCGGAATTGGGTACCCGCTGGTCGTCAAGGCGTCCGCCGGTGGTGGTGGCCGGGGGATCCGCCTGGTCGCAAGCCCCGCCGACCTCGTTTCCACGGTCGGAATCGCGCAGGCGGAGGCGCTCGCCGCATTCAACTCGTCAGACGTCTATTTCGAACTTTTTGTCACGAAAGCCCGCCACGTTGAGGTGCAGATTTTTGGTGACGGGGAAAACTATGTGCACCTGGGTGACCGCGACTGCTCCATGCAGCGCCGCCAGCAGAAAGTGCTCGAAGAGGCTCCGGCGCCCGGGCTGCCGGACCATGTGCGTCAGCTGATGCGGGACTCGTCTGTTGACCTTGCGCGTCAGACCTCCTACGTCGGCGCCGGGACGGTCGAGTTCCTCTACGATCCCGAGACAGAGGAAGTGGCGTTCATTGAGATGAACACACGGCTTCAGGTCGAGCACCCCATCACCGAGGCGATCACGGGCATCGACCTCGTGCGCGAGCAGCTGCGCATCGCCTCCGGTGAGAAGCTGGGTTACTCGCAGGAGGACGTCGCCTTCACCGGGCACGCGCTTGAGTTCCGAATCAACGCCGAAGACCCCAGCAACAACTTCATGCCCAGTCCTGGAGTGATCTCCTCCCTCCACCTGCCAGGTGGTCCAGGGGTGCGAGTCGACTTCGGCTTCATCGCAGGCAACGCCGTGGCCCCCTTCTACGACTCGCTGCTGGGCAAAATCATCGTGTGGGCGCCCACCCGCGACCTGGCGATTTCGCGGGCCGAACGCGTTCTCGGCGAGGCGCGCATCGAGGGTGTCAAAACCACCGCAGGACTGTTGCGCACGCTCGTCGCACTCGATGACTTCCGTCAGGTCACCCACCACACCGCTTACATCGAATCCGTACCCGACTTGTTGGGAGTACCCGCATGACGCAACAATCCCAGGCGCGCTACACGTGGGGCGGCGACGAGTTCCTCTTCATTGAGATCGCGGAAGGGATGTCTCTCGAGGCCAACTTCATCTCGAACAGCATCGCGAACGCACTCGAAGCGAAGGCGCTGGACGGGGTCATCGACATCTGCCCCGCAAATGCGTCACTCCTGATCCGCTTCAACCCGGATACGCTCCCACCCGCCGAGCTCGAACAGGTGGCGCGTTCTCTCGAGGCAGAGGTGCGTGCATCCACCAGGCAAGTGCTGGAAACCCGCATCGTTGAAATTCCCGTTTGGTACAACGACCCGTACACGAACGAGACCGGTGCGCGCTTTCGTGCCGGCTACCACCAGCGACCCGAGGGCAACGACCTCGACTATGCCGCCGAAGTGAACAATCTTGCCGACGCCGCCGAATTCATCAAGCGGCACCACGAATCGCCCTGGCTCGTTTCCATGGTTGGTTTCGTGGCCGGTCTGCCGTTCCTCTATCAGCTCGTCGACCGCGAGCACCAGCTCGAGGTGCCAAAATACCTCAGCCCCCGCACCGATACCCCCGCCCTGACGATCGGTCACGGCGGATGCTTCAGCTGCATCTACTCGGTGCGTGGCGCGGGCGGATACCAGATGTTCGGTGTTGCCGCCGCTCCCATCTTCGACCCGGGTCAGGAGCTGGCAGACTTCGCGGACTTCATGGTCTTCTTCAAGCCCGGCGACATCGTGAAGTTCAAGCCAGTCGACGAGGCCGAATACAAGCGCATTCAAGCCGAAGTCGAGGCGGGCACATTCACCTATCGGCAGGCGCCGGTTTCGTTTGATCTGGCAGCGGCACTCGCTGACCCCGAAGGCTACAAGGCGACGCTTCTGGAGGCGCTCAATGGCATTTGAAATTCGAGAGCCAGGCCTCTCCACCACAGTTCAGGACCAGGGCCGGATCGGTTATTACCGGTACGGGATCCCCCAGGGCGGGGCCATGGACCAGTACTCCGCATCTCTCGGTAACCGCCTCGTTGGCAATACCCCTGCAGAGGCCGTGCTCGAGTGCACCTACATCGGCCCGAGGGTTGTGACGACGACGGATGCCATAGTTGCCGTCACGGGCGCGCCCGTCGACGTGTTCATCAACGGCATGCCTGCCCCCCAGTACGCACGCCTGGCGCTTGCGGCAGGAGACGAGCTGCGGTTCGGCGTGATTCAAGGCGGCACGAAATACTTCATTGCCGTGCACGGCGGCATAGATGTGCCATCGGTACTCGGGTCGCGCTCCACCTACCCGATTGGGGCAATCGGCGGATTTGAGGGCAGGGCGCTCGCCGCCGATGACGTGCTGCCCGTGGGTGCGCCGATTGACAATGGGTTGCCCGTTTTGTCAACGATTGCAGAGGAAGACCGGCCGGTCTTCTCGCGCGATGTGAGCGTGCGCGTCATGCTCGGTCTCTATGAGCACCACCTCTCCCCGGAGGGGATCGACAACCTCTTGAACGCCGAGTGGACACTGACCCCGGTTGCCGACCGGATGGGTCTGCGCTACAGCGGCCCGGGTGTCCAGTGGCGGGAGCGCGAACAGCCGTTCGGCGCCGGCCAGGACCCGTCGAACATTGTGGATGCCGGGTATGCGGTGGGTTCGATCCAGATTCCGGGCGGTACCCAGCCGATCATCCTGCACCGCGACGCGGTGTCGGGCGGAGGCTACGCGATGGTCGCCACCGTGATTTCAACCGACATGGATCTTGTGGCGCGGTGTGCGCCGGGCACAAAGACGCGCTTCGTGGCCGTCACGATGGATCAGGCGCTTGAGGCCCGGCACGAACACGCTGCGCAGGTCGCGAAGATCTGGTCGTAGGTCGGCTGCCCCCGATTCTGCCTTGCCGCAATACTGAAGGAGAAAGACAATGCCGTTCGTGACTGTGAAGGTCTTCGAAGACCGTTTGTCGGATGATGAGTTTGCGGGCCGGCTGACATCGGCGGTGACCGAAGCTGTGGTGTCGGTGTGCGGTGAGAGCTCACGAGAGAACACCTGGGTAGTAGTCGAGGGTGTGCCTCGAAGCCACTGGTCGTTCGGTGGGGAGCGAAAGCTCTCGCTGTAACTCCCAAGGACGTTGTGAACGGCCTGGCCTGAGTTAAAGGGCGAAGAACCGGTTGCTCGCATGGAATTAAATAGGCGTTGTGATGGAAAAGTAATTCTGGCGCGGTCGTCCACACCGCGCCACCACTGTGGATTCGGAATTTCGTGAACTACCCGCACCGGGGAGTTCAGCTTTTTCAGCGATCGAGTTCACGAAATTCGATGAGCGTGCTGTTCGACGAGCGATTCCCATCGATCTGTGCTGTCCAATGGCGCAATTTCCGTCGATCCGCACGCTCGAGGGTGCGGCTCACTCGCGCTCGTCACAAAGTGAAATGCGCCGCACGACCGGTCCCGTCGGGCGCGTGCCCATGTAGCATCATCGGTGAACGACAGGGGAGCGCTTCACTGCGCTGAGAGTGCGGGAAGCCGCAGACCCTCGAACCTGCTCCGGTTAGCACCGGCGAAGGGAGTCGGGAAATCTCACGAGCCTTTCTGCTGCGCCCCGCCGGGTTCACCCGGGCGAGCGCGGCATGAGGGAACGTCCCCGCGGTATCCATCGGAATCCACGGGAACAGGAATCACATGACCACGCAACACACGACGGTGCGGGCCGCGACGCGGTCCGCCGTACCCAGCACCATCCTCGCCTCCGGCCGGTTGACCGCCTGGCGTGGAGTAGACCTGATCACCGCCGCCATGCTCGCAGTGGCGTTCGGTGTGGTGTTCTGGGGATTCGACACATTTGTCTATCCGCTGGTCAGCGCCATGACGGTCGGTTTTCCGCCGGCGAGTGAGCTGGCGCTCGGCGTCTGGCTGATCCCTGCCGTCGTGGGCGGGCTGCTCATCCGGCGCCCCGGCGCCGCGCTCTTCACCGAGCTCGTCGCGGCCAATATCGAGCTGCTGCCTCGCCTGCGGTGTCGCGTCCGGCGCTGTGATTGCGGGCCTCGGCGGCCTGGCGCTCGTGCGGGCTCTCGCCCGCTCCGGTGCCCTCAATGCCTTCCCGGCCGGCCTGGAAGTCCGTGAGTCGCGCGCGACCCGCTGACGGGCCCGCGCCCGTCGCATTTCGAGCACCTCGGTCGCCGCGCACGGACGGCGCGCTGGTCGAGGTACTTGAGCTGACCTGGCGTCCCTTCGGGCGTGAGCACCCGGTTCTGAACGAGGTGACCCTCCGGGTCGAACCGGGCGAGCGGATCCTGTTGGTCGGCCCCAGCGGCTCCGGCAAGTCGACCCTGCTCCGCGCGCTCGCCGGGGTGCTCACCACGACGCAGTCCGGCGACCTTGCCGGATCCGTGGCCGTCGACGGGCGTGACACCCACGAAAGCGGGAGCGCGGTCGGCCTGCTCGTGCAGGATCCGGCCGACGCCATGGTCGCCCGTCACGTCGGGCGCGATGTGGCGTTCGGCCCTGAGAACCTCGGTCTGCCCCGGGAGCGGATCTGGGCCGAGGTGCGGGCGGCGCTGGCAGCCGTCGAGTTTCCGTACGGCCTCGAGCATCCCGTGGACGGGGTTTCCGGTGGGGAGGCGCAGCGCCTCGCCCTCGCCGGAGTGCTCGCCCTGGGGCCGCGGCTCGTGCTGCTCGACGAACCCACATCGATGCTGGACCGATCGGCCGCGGCCGCGGTGCGGGAAGCGATCTGGTCCGCGGGCCGTGAGTCCGGCGCCACGATGGTGCTGGTCGAACACCACGTCGACCCGTGGCTCGACGAGGTCGATGCGGTGATCATCCTGGACGCCGGCGGACGAATCTGCGCCAACGGCACGGTAGTGGAGACGTTGCACGAGAACGCCGCGTTCCTGGCCGAGCAGGGCATCTGGGCTCCGGGAATCCCGGCCCCGGTTCCCCGGGAGCTTGCTGCCGCCCTGTGCACCCCTGCCGACCCCGGCGGGCCCACCGGCTCGGTCATGATCACCGCGGATAGCGTCAGTGTTGTGCGCGGCCCGCGCGCCGGGCTCGCGTCGACCGGACGTGAGGGTCGGCCGGCTACCCGGCAGGCGTTGTCTCACGTGGACGCCAGCGTGCGCTCAGGCGAGGTGCTGGCCGTCATTGGGGCGAGCGGCGCCGGCAAATCAACGCTAACGGCGCTGCTCGCCGGACTCGAGCTGCCGTCCTCAGGTGAGGTGAACGCGAGCCGCGAGTTCGCCGCCGGCGCCGGCCCGTGTCCGGCGCGGTGGTCGACGACGGACCTCGCTCGCCGCGTCGGCTGGGTGCCCCAGCAGGCCGAGCTCGCCGTGGTTGCACGCACGGTCCTGGATGATGTGCTCAGCACGAGCCGGGCGCTCGGCCTGGACGAACAGGCGTCGGTGCGGCGGGCCGACGGCCTCATCGAGGCGCTCGGCTTGTCGACGCTGCGGGACGCCGATCCGCACGAGCTCTCCGGCGGCGAACTCCGACGCCTGGCGCTCGCCGGGGCGATCGCGCACGGGCCATCCGTGCTCGTGCTGGACGAGCCGACGGTCGGCCAGGACCGCCTGACGTGGGCGGCCGTGGCCGGGCTGATCGTGTCGGCCAAGGCCGCAGGCGTCGCAGTGGTCGTCGCCACCCACGATCCGCTGCTGATCGGCCTGGCCGACAGGCTGATCCACCTCGACGACGGCCGGGTGACCCAGGCGACGGCGACCGCGCCAGGAGCTTCCGGTGCCCTAGCCGGTGCCGGTGCCGCAGCCGCAGTCGATGCCGCATCCGCAGCCGGTGGCCGCCGGCCACCGCCCCGCTGGCCCGGCCTTGCCGCGCGCTGTGGTCCGCTGTCGCTGCTCGGGTCATCCCTGCTCCTGATCATCGGTGCAATGGCGATCACCGACATCCGTGCCGCCCTCGGCGGGGTCGCGCTGGAGCTGCTTTTGGCCCCGCTGGTCCTCGGCTGGCTCCGTCCGTCCATGCGGCTGCTGCCCGGGCTGCTCGCCGTGGCCTCGGTTGGATTTTCGAGCTGGTTGTTGAGCGTCGGCCAGGACCCGCTGGTCGGCGTGACGGCCGGACTGCGGGTCGCCTTCTTCGTGCTGCCCGGCGTGCTGCTCGCGGGCTTCGCAGATCCGTTCGCGATTGGTGATCACCTAGCGCAGCGGCTCCGATTGCCGGCGCGACCCGTTGTCGCCGCCGTCGCCGCCCTCGAGCGGTTCGAGGGGCTCGGCGGGCAGTGGGACCAGCTGCGGCGCATCCGTCGCGTGCGTGGACTGGACCCCGGGGCCTCGCCGGCGGCCAGGGGCAGGCAGGCAGCGGCCCTGACGTTCGCCCTGCTGGTCCAGGCGCTGCAACAGGCCGGGCGGATGGCGGTGGCCATGGAGGCCCGAGGCTTCGCCGCGGCCGGCGCCTCCGGCGTGCGCCGCACTTGGGCCGAACCGGCCCCGTGGCTGCCGGCCGACTCCGCTCTGCTCGCCCTCGGTCTCGTCGTGGCCGCCACCCCGACTCTGCTTCAGGCCATCTGGCCGTAACGCGCACCTGCCCCGCCGGACGCACCTTATAGGCTGTCCTGATTGACACGGGGTGCTCCGCCGGACGCGGGAGCTGAGATGAAACCCGTTGAACCTGTCTAGTTAGCACTAGCGAAGGGATGTCGCAGATGAACACGCACGCCGCATCAGGGCTCGAGTTGAGAGCCACACCGAGAGTGCTCAGTATCGCCGGGACCGACCCGACCGGCGGCGCGGGCATCCAGGCCGACCTGAAGAGCATCGCCGCGAACGGCGGCTACGGGATGGCCGTGGTCACCGCACTCGTAGCGCAGAACACGTGCGGGGTTCGCGCCGTGCACACACCGCCGGTGGAGTTCCTGCGGCAGCAGCTGGACGCGGTCAGCGACGACGTGACCATCGATGCGGTCAAGATCGGCATGCTGGGCGACGTCGACGTTATCCGGGAGGTGCGGTCTTGGTTGGAGGCCACCCGCCCCCCGCTGGTCGTGCTCGACCCGGTCATGGTCGCCACCAGCGGCGACCGGCTCCTGGCGCCCTCCGCCGAGCAGGCGCTCCGCGACCTGGTGCCACTGGTCGACCTGGTCACCCCGAACCTGCCGGAGCTGGCCGTGTTGCTGGGGGAGTCGCCGGCGCAGAACTGGGCGGAGGCGCTCGAGCAGGGCAAGCGACTGTCGACCGCGACCGGGGCCACCGTGCTCGTCAAGGGCGGGCACCTCACCGGCGCCAGGTGCCCCGACGCGCTGGTAAACACGCACGGGCTGCTGGCCGACACCGTGGTGGAGTTCGCCTCGCCCCGGGTGGAGACGAGCAACACCCACGGCACGGGCTGTTCGCTGTCTTCCGCGATCGCCACGGTGCAGGCGCGGACCGGCGACTGGGCCGACTCCCTGTCGCGGGTCAAGTCCTGGCTGCACGACGCCCTGCTTCATGCTGGCGACCTCGAGGTCGGCACGGGCAACGGGCCGATCCACCACTTCCACCGGCTCTTCGCAGAGACACCCCCCGTCGGCCAGGAATTCAGCCGGGCCCTCTGGCGGGACATCGAACACACCCGCACGGCGATCTTTGACCTCCCGTTCATCCAGGCGCTGGGCGATGGAACCCTCGATGAAGTGGACTTTTCCTATTACCTGGCCCAGGATGCCCTCTACCTGAACACCTATTCGCGCGTGCTGGCCAGGGCCAGCGCCCTCGCACCGACCGAGGCCGCCCAGCTGTTCTGGGCCAACTCCGCCCAGGTGTGCCTGGAAGTCGAATCTGACCTGCACCGCACCTGGCTGAGTGAACACGCCGCGCCGCGGGAACTCGGGCCCGTCACCAAGGGCTACCTGGACCACCTGCTGGCCGCCAGCGTGCAGGGCAGCTACGCGGTCCTGGTTGCGGCCATCCTGCCGTGCTACTGGCTCTACGCGGAGGTGGGCGACCGGCTCCACGCCCAGTTCCTCGGGCGCGGGGACGACAGCGTGCACCCCTACGCGACCTGGCTCGAGACCTACGCCGACGAGGGCTTCGCCGCCGCCACCCGGCAGGCCGTCGCCTTCACCGACGCGGCTGCCGGCGCGGCGTCGGCGCAGGAGCGAGAGGCCATGAGAACGGCCTTTGCCCACTCCTCACAGTGCGAACTCGATTTCTTCGACGCGCCCCGGTTCCATGCTCGGTGACGTGCGCCCGGCCCGGCCGGGCCGACTAACCCAGCGTGGGCAGGTGGGCCCGGAGTCGCTGGGCGGCAGCCGTCGGGTCATCCGCCTCGGTTATCGCGCGCACCACGACGACGCGGCTCGCGCCGGCCGCCACAACCTGCTCAATGTTGGTGAGGTCAATGCCGCCAATGGCAAACCAGGGCAGGATGCTTCCCGCGTCGATGGCGCGCTCGGTCGCGTATCGGGCCAGCTCCAGGCCCACCGCGGCCCGTCCCGGTTTGGTCGGGGTCGCCCAGAGCGGACCGACACAGAAATAATCCAGCGTCTCCGCGGCCAGGGCGGCGTCGATCTGCCCTGGCGTGTGGCTGGAGAGGCCGATCGCGACGGTGTCGCCGAGCAGCCGGCGGGCGGAGGCCGGCGGGAGATCCTTTTGGCCGATGTGGAACACCGGGGCCGCGGCCAGAGCGGCGACATCGGCGCGGTCGTTGACTGCCCAGAGCTTCCCGTGGCGCTCCGCGACGTCTCGAAGGACGCCCAGCAGTTCCAGCTCCTCGGCGGCTTCGATGCTCTTGTCCCTGAGTTGGATAATGTCCACGCCGCCGGCGAAGGCGGCATCCAGGAAATCGGCGAAATCGCCGCGCTCCGTCCGTCCGTCGGTACACAGGTAAAGCCGGGCGTCATCGTGGTCCATGTGACCAACCATAAAGGCGATTTTCGCGAACCGGCACCGCTCCTGACCCATACCGCAATGCACCGGCTCCGTGGCTGAGCGCGGCGTGGACGTCGTCGTCGTCGGCGCCGGAATCGTCGGGCTGGGGATCGCCTGGACGGCGGCGCAGTCCGGCCGCACGGTCGCCTTTGTCGACCCGAAACCTGCCACGGGCGCAACGTATGCCGCCGCGGGCATGCTCGCGCCGGTCAGCGAGTTGCACTACCAGGAAGAGGACCTGCTCGAACTGACGCTCGCCTCGGCGGCGCTGTACCCCGCATTCGTCGAGTCGCTGGGTGTGCGCCCCGCTGAGGCCGGGTACCGGTCCACGCGCACGATCACGGTCGGCGCGGACGCAGCGGACCGGCGGTCGCTGGCCGACCTGCGCGAGGTGCAGCGGGGGCACGGGCTGGCCGTGGAGCCGCTGACCATCCGCGAGGCCCGCGCCATGGAACCGCTGCTCAGCCCGCAGTTGTCGAGCGCCTTCAACATCGAGCGGGACCATCAGGTTGACCCTCGGCGGTTGGCCGCCCGGCTCCAATCCGCGATCGACGGCGCCAGCTCCCGAAACCGGTGGACCCACGACCACGCGATCCGGCAGAGCGCCGTCGGGTTGCGGCACGAGAGACCGGCGGATGCCGCCTCCCGCGTCACTGGGGTCATCCTGGCGGATGGCTCCACGGTGGCGGCCGGCGAGGTCGTGGTCGCGAACGGACTGGCCGCGGGGCAGCTGGGCGGGCTGCCCGACTGGCTGGCGCTGCCGCTGCGCCCGGTGTACGGAGACATCATTCGGCTCCGCGTGCCTGGGCATCTTCGGCCGCTCCTCACCGCCACCATCCGCGGCCTCGTCCGCGGAGTCCCGGTCTACCTCGTTCCACGCGACGACGGAACGGTGGTCCTCGGCGCCACGCAGCGCGAACACGGATCCGCCGCTGTGTCGGCCGGCGGTGTGCACCAGCTCCTGCGGGATGCCCAGGTGCTCGTGCCGGCGGTCGCCGAGCTCGAACTCATCGAAGTGACCGCCCGCGCCCGACCAGGCACACCGGACAATGCGCCGCTGCTTGGACGGGTCGCCGACGGCCCCGGGCAGCCGGCAAGCGACATCCCGGGCCTGATCATCGCGACCGGATTCTTTCGCCACGGTGTGCTGCTCACACCGATCGCGGCGCAGCACTGCCTGCACTTGCTCGACGGCACGGCTGACGGGCGCTGGGCTCGCTTCCGCCCCGACCGATTCTCGCGCCCCATGGCGTCCGAACCCCCGTTTTCCCGCACACCACAGTCTTCCCCGCACACCCCGAAGGAGTCCGCCCGTGATTGAACCCCAACCTGCCGCGATCACCGTCAACGGCTCGGCCAGAGCCCTGAACCTCGGTGAGACCGTCACCGACCTGGTCAGAGAGGCCACCGGTCGCCGGATCGGTGACGACGGCCGGGCCACGGACGGGAAGCGCCTCGGTGTCGCCGTCGCCCGGAACGCCGGCATCGTGCCGAGAAGCCAGTGGGCCGCGACGGCCCTCGCTCCGGGTGACGGCATCGAAATCGTCACCGCAGTCCAGGGAGGGTAGCAATGGCACTCGCCACACCCATGGCCCACGATGCGCTTATGATCGACGGGGTCCCGTTGGGCTCGCGCCTGATCATGGGTACCGGCGGTGCGCCCAGCCTGGACGGACTCGGCGCCGCGCTGCTGGCGTCCGGCACCGAAGTCACGACCGTGGCCATGCGCCGCCACAGCCCGGGCGCCGCCGGATCGCTGTTCGAGTTGCTGGTCGACAACGGCATCCGGGTGCTGCCAAACACCGCCGGCTGCTTCACCGCCCGGGATGCCGTGATGACGGCCGAACTGGCCAGGGAGGCCCTGGAGACCGACTGGGTGAAACTCGAGGTCATCGCCGACGAGCACACGCTCCTCCCCGACGCCGTCGAACTCGTGGATGCCACCGAACAGCTGGTCGCGCGCGGATTCAAGGTGTTCGCCTACACCAACGACGACCCGGTGCTGGCGCTGAGGCTCGAGCACCTCGGTGCCGTCGCCGTGATGCCGCTCGGCGCGCCGATCGGCACCGGCCTAGGCATCCTCAACCCGCACAACATCGAGCTCATCGTCGCCCGCGCGGGCGTTCCGGTCGTGCTCGACGCCGGTATCGGCACAGCCTCGGACGCGGCGTTCGCCATGGAGCTCGGCTGCGACGCCGTGCTGCTGGCCACCGCCGTGACGCGCGCACAGGACCCGGTCAGGATGGCCGACGCGTTCCGGCATGCCGTCATCGCCGGCCGGCTGGCCGCCCAGGCCGGGCGCATCCCCAAACGGCAACATGCGCTGGCCTCGTCGGCGATGGACGGACGCCCGGACCTGTGAGCGCCGCCCTCTCGCCCCTGGTTGAACCGGGCGCCGACCTCACCGGGACGGAGGTGGAACGCTACTCCCGGCACATCCTGATTCCCGAGATCGGCGCGATCGGCCAGCGCCGGCTGAAGAATGCGCGGGTGCTTGTGGTCGGTGCCGGGGGGCTGGGCTCGCCGGTGCTGCTCTACCTGGCCGCCGCGGGCCTCGGCACCCTCGGCATCGTCGACGACGACATCGTCGACCTCAGCAACCTGCAGCGCCAGGTGATCCACGGCATGACGGATGTCGGGCGGTCGAAGTTGGAGTCTGCTCGCGACGCCGTCGCCGAACTCAACCCGCTGGTCACGGTTCGGCTTCACCAGAGCAGGCTCGACCGGGCCAATGCGCTGGCACTTTTCGCCGATTACGACCTGATCGTGGACGGATCGGACTCCTTCGCCACCCGGTACCTGGTCAATGACGCCGCGGCGATCCTGGGCAAACCGTACGTCTTCGGATCTGTCTCCCGCTTCGATGGGCAGGTCAGCGTGTTCTGGGCGAAGCACGGCCCCAACTACCGCGACCTGTACCCGGAGGCCCCACCGGCCGGGTCGGCCCCGAGCTGCGGTGAGGGCGGGGTGTTCGGCATGCTCTGCGGGGCGGTCGGAGCGATGATGGTGTCGGAGGCGGTGAAACTGATCACCGGCGTGGGCCGGACGTTGCTCGGCCGCGTACTCCTCTTTAATGCGCTGGGCGCGTCCTGGCGCGAAATCACGGTCTCCAGGGACCCCGCCGGCGAACCGGTCACCGAACTCCTGGACTATGAGCTCTTCTGCGAAACGTCCCACCCGCCGGACACGGATGCCGGCGCCGGTCTGTCCGTTCGCGAGTTGGCTGGCATGCTGGACGCGCGAGGGCGCGGTGAATGCGACTTCGAGCTCATTGACGTGCGCGAGCCGGGGGAGCACGAGATGGTGCGCATCCCCGGTTCGCGGCTCATCCCTATGGCTCTGATCCTCGGCGGAGACGCCGCGTCGCAGGTACGGCTCGATCAGGCCATCGTGCTGTACTGCAAAGCGGGACTCCGGTCGGCTGAGGCATTGTTTGAGCTGCGACGGCAGGGCTACAGCCGTCTTCAGCACGTTAACGGGGGCGTGTTGGCGTGGGCGAAGGAAATCGATCCGTCCCTGCCCCTGTACTAAGGCGCACCTACTGCGTCTCGAAGCCCGCGGTGACGGTCGGGACCAGCGCGCAACGGAGGTCGTGGACGTCGGGAGCGTTTGCGTCCGAAGTCGTGCTGCGCGTGCCGCGAATGTTAATGACACAGTGTGATAGAAAAGATTGACCGCACTGGGATGCGATCTGGATGACGAGGGGTGCTGTGTCCAATCACAGGAAAAGTACCGCAACTACGAGCACCCTCGCGCGCGTAAACCAAACTGCAATTCTGGAAGAGCTTCGCAAATCGGGCGCAATGTCCAGACAGCAGCTCGGCGCTTCCACGGGGCTTAGCCCGGCTACGATCAACCGATTGACGGCGACCCTGATCGAGCAGGGCATTATTGTCCCTGCGGGTCAGGAGCCCTCAACTGGGGGCCGCCCGTCCGTTCTGCTGCGCTACGCCGGTGGATCCCGTTTGGTCGCGGCGCTGCAACTGCACCCGAACAAGGCTTCAGGGATCCTGGTGGATTTCGATGGCACAGTCGTCTTCCGACGAGAAGTCGACTTTGGTCCTCGGTTATTCCCTCTCGGTACGCTCGATGCGGCGGAAGGCGACCGCAATCAGCGGGGTCGCTTAGAGAAAATAGTTCAGTTGTTTGACTCGCTCATTCTGACTGCCGAGACGATGGGAACACCGTGCCTCGCGGTAGGCGTTGCAGTGCCCGGTGTGGTCAAGTACCCCGAGGGAAGCTTCGAGCGGATACCGGAGCTGGGTTGGACTGAAGTCCCCCTCGGCCGACTGCTTCGCGAACGCACGACACTCCCAATCGTGGTGGACAATGACGCAAACGCTCTGGCCTTCGGCGAGCTCCACCGAGGCGCAGGGAGGGGGCTCACAAGCCTCGTTGCGCTGTTGTTCCTGGAGAGCGGCCTCGGTGCAGGCATCATCACGAATGGCGAGCTCCACCGTGGGGCGCGTGCGGGGGCAGGCGAGATCGGCTATCTGCTCATGGAGCGCTCGTCACTCGAGCGCTCGTACTCCGAATCCGGGGATCTTGAGGATCGAATTGGCCCGATTGCGCTGACGAAGCGGGCGCGCGAGCGGGGGATTCCGATCCCGGAGAAGGGCGTGCTGAACGCCGAGGACATCTTCGAACTGGCCGGCGGCGGGAACGCGGCCGCTCGCGAACTCGCGGACGAGATTCTCGACATGATGGCTATTGCCATCGCAGCCATGGTCATCATTCTTGACCCGGAACTTGTCGTGGTGGGTGGCAGCCTGGTGGGACGCGCGAACACCGTGATCCCCGCGATTCAACAGCGGCTCACCGGTCGCATCATCCACGTTCCCCGCGTTGAAGTGGCGACTCGCCGCGATGACGCCGTACTTCTGGGGGCGGCGGAACTTGCTGCAGCCGAGGTCAACGGCTTCGCCTACATCGCCGGCCGGTAGCCAGGCGCTGACAAGCGCGAGCCTCTGGCCTCGGTCAGATAACGAATCGACCGCGCGCTTGACACTTCGTCATTTCGGCAGCTAGATTTACACCAACTTCTTATCACTTAGATAGGAAAGAAGTAGCAGGGTTGCTCGGTCGGTCCTGGAATGATGAGGAGCAACGTTGCTGGTTGGCATCGACATTGGCGGCACGAAAACGCACGTCCTGATCGAGGACGCCGGCGGGGTCGTGCTGGACCGGTCTGTGTCCACAAGCGGCTGGCAGCGTGGCGGCTTGCTGGATGACACTGGGAATGTCGCCCGACTGGTCAAGGTCTTCGCCGACATCGACGGAGCCGAATCGGCTCCCCTCTTGATTGGCGCCCACGGACTGGACAGCGACTGGCAACGACTGGAGTTTCAAGCCCGTCTGGAGCGAAATCATCGCGGCGTGGTTCGGGCGGTCAATGACGTGGAGCTCCTCGCGCCCGCTGCGGGTTTTGATGAGGCCATCTCCGTCGTCGTCGGCACCGGCTCCAAGGTCGTCGCGCACACGGGCAACGGCGAACTCATTTCTGCTGGCGGTCACGGCTTCCTGCTCAGTGACCCCGGCAGCGCGGCTGCCCTCGTACGGGAGGCCGTCCGGGCCGTTCTGCGAGCGTTTGACGGAGGCCGTGGGGCCGATGTGCTCGGTCGCGAGCTGATGAAGCAATTCGGAGTCGCCGATGAGATTGCGCTCTCGTATGCCTTTACCGCCGCCCCTCGCCTGACCACGTGGGGGAGTCTTGCTCCGCTCGTATTTGCATGCGCGGATGCCGGCAGCGAGCTGGCCGCAGCGGTCGTTGACCACGCAGCGAAGGAACTCGCGTCGGACGTCGGTCTCGTGTGGGGACGGGGCGCTCTGGGCTCAGATGTTGTCTGTGCCGGCGGAGTGATCACTAATCAGCCGCGCCTCTATGACGCGCTTGTGCGACACATCGACGACTTGCACCTCGGATTGAGCGTGCACCTATTGTCGGTGGCCCCCGTCGTGGGAGCAATCGAGCTTGCAAGAAGACTACCCAACCAGGCACTGTCCAATGATTCAAGGAGGAATACATGATTTACAGGACCCAACGGGCTTACCGCTCGACCGCAGGGGTCGGTCTGTTAGCGGCGGCAGCGCTGCTGCTGTCGGGCTGCAGCGTCACCGGTGCCAGCTCGGCAAGCAGCGACAATGAGGGCGACGGCACCGGGACGATCAATGCGCTCTTCATGAAGCAGGCCGGTTACTCCGAAAGCGATGTCGCCGGAATGATCAAGGATTTCGAATCGAAAAATCCCAAGATCACCGTGAAGCCGACGTTCGTCGCCTACGAGGCCCTGCACGACAAGATTGTCACCTCGGCGCCGGCCGGAACCTATGACGTCGTTCACCTCGACGTGATCTGGCCTGCTGATTTCGCATCGAAGGGCCTCATCACGGATGTCACGGAGCGATTCCCCGCGAACTGGAAGTCCGAGATGCTCGGCGGCGCGCTCACCTCGGCCGAGTACAACGGCAAGTTCTACGGCGTACCGTGGGGGCCGTCGACCAAGATGTTCTTCTTCAACAAGGATATGGTCGCCAAGGTCGGGGCCAGCCAGAGCGACCTCGCCACCTGGGAGGGCGTGCTCGCCGTTGCCAGGAAGATCAAGGATGCCGGCCTCGTGAAATACCCGCTCGCCTGGAGCTGGTCTCAGGCGGAGGCTCTCGTTTGCGACTACACCCAGCTGCTGGGCGCATTCGGCGGAGAGTTCACCGACTCCAGCGGCAAGTTGGTCATCAACAAAGGTGCTGGTGTCGAAGCACTCGCCTGGATGAAGAAGACCATCGATGACGGGCTGACCGACCCCGCATCCCTCACCTTCCTCGAGGACGACGCCGACAAGTCCATGGCCGCGGGGAAGACCGCCATGGAGATCAACTGGGAGTCAACGTTCCGCGACCAGAACGATCCGTCCATCTCCAAGGTCGTCGGCCAGGTCGTTGTCACACCGACGCCGGCCGGTCCGAATGGAGACCACCCGGGCGTCAACGGATCGATGGCCCTGGCGATCGGCGCGAAGTCGAAGCACCAGCTTGCGGCGTGGAAGTTCATCGAATATATGACGAGCCAGCCCGTCCAGGAACAGTACGTCAAGAGCTCAATGACCAACTGGAAGTCGAGCTACACCAAGCCCGAGGTCACCCAGTCGAACCCGGACGTATTCAAGGCCGCCGGAGTCGCCTACGACACGATGATCCTTCGCCCGCCGGTACCGAACTACAACTCGGTGTCGCAGACCCTGCAGGTCGAAATCCAGAACGCGCTGCTCGGAAAGAAGACGCCGCAGCAGGCGATGGATGACGCTGTCGCGGCGGCCAACGCGAACCTCGGGTAACGAACATGTCAGTTGCCAGCGCGGAAAGAGCCGAGACGTCCGGGGGGCGCCCTCCCCAGGAGGACGGGCGCACTCCCCGTCGTCGGAAAGAAAACCAGGGGCGGCTTGCCTTCTGGCTGCTGCTCCCGGCGGGAGTGGCCGTCTTCGGTGTGATCCTCTACCCGATCTTCCGAACCCTCGTCATCTCCTTCTTCGAAGTCACCTCCGCGCTGGCAACTGACACTCCCTTCATCGGCATCGACAACTACGTTCACGTGTTAACAAGTGCTTCTTTCCGGGAATCGATGGGGCGCACTCTCTACTTCACGATCGTGTCGACGGCGCTTGAGCTTACGTTCGGCCTCATCGTCGCCGCCCTGCTCAACGCGAAGCTAAGGGCACGCTGGCTATTCCGCGCGATCGTCGTCATACCCTGGGCAATCCCGACGATCGTCAACGCCGCGATGTGGAAGGGCATATTCAACGCGCAGTACGGCTCATTGAACGCTGTGCTCGCGCAGCTGGGAATCATCAACGAATACCAGGCCTGGCTTGGCGATCCGGCCACGGCGCTGAACATGGTGATCCTGGCGGACGTGTGGAAGACCACTCCGCTCGTTGCCTTCTTCCTGCTCGCCGGACTCACCTCCATCCCGTCCGAGCTCTACGAGGCCGCCAAGCTGGATCGTGCGCGCTGGCCGCGCATTTTCCGTTCGGTGGTTTTGCCCATGCTCGTTCCTTCGATCTCCATCGTCCTCGTACTGCGAACAGTCGAGGCCTTCAAGGTGTTCGACATCATTTATGCGATGACGCGCGGTGGCCCGGCAAACGGCACCCAGACGGTGGCCTACTACGCCTACACGACCGCTTTCTCCGACCAAGACTTCGGCGTCGGCTCTGCCCTGTCGTACATCATCGTGGTCGTTATCCTCGCGCTGAGTGCGATCTACCTTCGACTGCTTCGCAGATCAGAAATGAGTCTCCTGTGAAGAGGTCCACCCGGAATTCGATCCTCATCCATGCCGCAGCCGGGGTCGTCTCGCTCCTCATCCTCGCGCCGTTCGCGTGGATGGTCATGGCGAGCATCACGCCGCAGCGAGTCCTGATCACGACGCCCCTTCGCTGGATCCCGGAAGAGTTCGATTTTAACCGATATATCCAGATCTTCAGCGGTGGTGCGGAGAGCGTCGGCGCGACGTTCCGTGCCGCGATGGTGAACTCCGCTGTTGTAGCCGTCGGTACCGTCACCATCTCCATGGTCGTCGGGATCCTGGGCGCGTATGCGTTCGCACGATTGCGCTTTCGCTTCCGTCGCGCGACTCTGATGGTCTTTCTCGCAACCTACATGCTCCCGCAAATCGCGCTTCTGATCCCCCTCTACCTCATCCTGAATTCGCTCGGCCTGCTCGACACAACGACCGGGCTCATCCTCGTTGACTGTGCGCTCGTCATCCCGTTCGTGCTCTGGATCCTCAGCAACTACTTCATGACGATTCCGGACGAACTCGAGGAAGCGGCGCGCATCGATGGCACGACCCGTCTGGGCGCGCTCTTCTGGGTGGTGCTCCCCGCTGCTCGACCCGGCATCTTCGCGGCCATCATGTTCTCGTTTCTGCTGGCGTGGGACGAGTTCATGTACGCGCTCATCTTCACGTCGTCGGATGCCGCGAAGACGCTTCCGGTGGCCATCAGCGAATTCGCCGGTCGCTACACGACCGACTTCGGGCTCGTCGCGGCCGGCGGCATCCTCGCTGCCCTTCCGCCGCTCATCGTCGCCATCATTTTCCAGCGTTATGTCGTTTCAGGCATGGCCGCCGGGGCCGTCAAGGGATAAGGAACCCACATGTCAAGCAACGCACTCTTCGTCGACGCCATGCGCGCTCAGCCGAAAAACCTCGCTCTCGCCCACTCCACACTGACGCGCGACCTGCAGCGCGCGCGGCTGGTCGAGTGGAAGCCAGGCGACACCGTGGCGGTCGTCGCAATGGGCGCATCCAGCCACACAGGCAATGCGTTCGTCGCAGTGCTCGCGGAGGCGGGATTCCGGGCAGTCAACCTCACGGCCTCGGATGTCCTGCTGGCCGCTGACGGATTCCAGCCGGCCGACCACTACGTGATCGTCTCCGAATCCGGGCGGAGCCCCGAGACGATCGAAGCGGCCCGCCGATTGACCGTAGGGCGCCGAATCGGCATCAGCAACTTCCCTGAAGCCCAGATCGGTGGAGTAATTGATGCTCCGATCAGCCTCGGCGGATTCAACGACTCTCCCGTCTACACAATTGGATACACGGCAACGCTACTTGCTTACGCGCTGCTCCTGGATCGTGTGGGGAAGGTGCCCGCCGGCCCTGAGGTCGAGCGGATACCAGCGATCGTAGGCAACGCATTGAACGCCTACGACTCGATTGCGACGCGCATCAGTCGCTTCGTCGCCGATGCGTCGGCCATCGATGTGATCGGCCGGGGAACCTCATTTGCGTCGGCTGCCGAAACGTCGCTGATGATCCGCGAGGGCCTGCGCATCCCAAGCGGTAGCTACGAGACGTTCCAATACCTCCACGGTCCGATGGAATCCGCCGCAGAGGGGAGCGTCCTGATCATCTTCGGAGACGGGCGGGAACTCACCATTCCGGACTCCGTATTGGATTCAGGCGTGCAGGTCATACTCGTGACGGCCGCACCGGAAAGCGCAATCCCATCCGCCGGTCACGCCAACCTGACGATCGTGCCGTTAGCCCCCGGCCTGGGCGGCTTCGTCCGGCCGATCGTGGAGATCGTCTTCGCCCAGCTCCTGCTCGCCCATGCGATCGACCGGAAGCCGTTCCTGATCGAGAAGTTCATCTACGAGCAGCACGACACCAAGGTCGAGGAAGTGATTGTGGCCGAGCGGGTGTGAGCGTCGTGGCTCAGGCTCAGCCCCACGGGTGGTGCCGTGCACAATCGAGCGAAGGGCAGGTCAGCGGATGCGGTTGAGCACCTTTTCCAAGCCGTCAAAGACCCGTGCGCGGGCAACCTGTTCGGAGAGCACGGGATCGCGCCCCATCAGTGCCCGGACGAGCTCCTCATGTCCTTCGATGGAAATACGCACCTCCTCGTCGGACAGGAAACCTGCGATGCGATGGATGAAGTAGTACTGGCTGTTGCGATGAATCTGCTCCGCCAGGAGTTGGTTGCGCGCGGCAGCGATGATCGCTTCGTGGAAGGCGTCGTTGTGCTCGACCAGATGCCCGCGGCTGGAGCTTTGAATCGAGTCGATATAGCTCTGATGGATCGCCTCAATGGCCGTGAGCTCCGCGTCCGTTGCTCGCTGGGCTGCCAGACCGGCGGCGAACCCTTCAAGTGCGGCGCGGATCTCGTAGACCTCTCGGATCTCCTCGGCAGAATGTTCGCGCACAACCCAACCGCGGCGCTGGCTGACTATCAGACCGTCGCCCGCGAGTCGCAGCATGGTCTCGCGTACCGGCGTGCGGCTCACCCCCAGTCGCTCGGCAAGATCGCTCTCAATCAGGCGCTCGTTGGGCCGGATCGATCCTTCGACGATGGCCTGGCGCAATTGCTCGTAGACCTCTGTGGTCCGATTGATCGGAGCCGGCGCCAAACGCTGGTCCGTTCGCCCAAGTGGGGGCATCGGTCATCTCCTTCAATATCGTCCCATCGTGGGGGACGACTTCCATGGCACTGACTGTTGTCGGTGCCTTGCCGTGCAATTCAGTATGCGTACATGCATACAAAATCATATCCGCGTGAGGGTTGGTCTTGCCGCCTGGCCACGGCCAGATTTTTGGCATCAAAAAGAGATCAGAAATTGCTTGACCGGCACCACACCGTCCTGCATACTTCGTTGCATGCAAACTTTTCTACCGAATGGTCAACTGACGTGCGGACTCCTGATCGGCGACGCCTGGGAGGCTGGCGAGGGCGCCCACCTCATGGCGGTGCGTGCGCCGTTCGGCGGCCGACTCCTGGCGACACTCAGAGAGTCCACGCCGTCCGAGGTTGATGCAGCGGTGGCGCAGGCGGCGGCGACGTTCGCCGCCCAGGAACTCAGCCCGTTCGCTCGGGCGGCGATCCTTCGCCGGACCTCAGAGCTGATCGCGGAACGAGCGGAGGACTTCGCCCGGTCAATCGTCGCTGAGGCCGGCAAGTCCATCCGAGACTCGCGCGCCGAGGTTGCCCGCGCGGTCCTCACCTTCGAGCTGTGCGCCCAGGAGGCCACCCGCCTGACGGGCGAGGTTGTTCCGGTCAACGCCACTCCCGGCTCGGAAAACCGCCGAGCATTCACGATGAGTCGACCCGCCGGGGTTGTGTGTGCCATCACGCCGTTCAATGGCCCCGTGAATCAGCTGTCCCACAAGGTGCCGACCGCGATCGCGGCCGGGTGCACTGTCGTGGTCAAGCCCGCAGAAGTCACACCCCTGTCGGCAATCATGCTTGTGCAGGCAATGCTCGATGCCGGGCTCCCGCCCGGGCACGTCACCATGGTGCAAGGGCGGGGCGAGACGGTCGGCCAACAACTCCTCGAGGATCCCCGCTTCGCCGTGTACACCTTCACTGGTAGCACTGCCGTGGGTGTCCACATCCGACAAACGGTGGGACTGCGCAAGACCTTGCTGGAACTGGGCAGCAATTCAGCCAACATCGTTCACAAGGACGCGGATCTGGATCTGGCGGCCAATTCGTTGGCGCGGTCCCTGTCCATCTATGCCGGCCAGGTTTGCATCAGTGCGCAACGGATCCTCGTGCATGACGAGGTCTTCGACCGCTTTACGGCGCAACTTTCCGAGCGAGTCCAGGCGCTTGTCGTCGGTGACCCGTCGGAAGAGTCCACGGACGTGGGGCCGATGATCTCCCTCGAAGCGGCCACGCGCGCTGAGGAATGGATTGTTGAGGCCGTCTCCGACGGCGCTGAACTGGTGTGCGGTGGCAAGCGTGAGGGCCAGTTCCTGACCCCGGCTGTGCTCACGCGGCCATCCCTGCAGTCGAGCCTTGCCTGTCGTGAAGCGTTTGCGCCCGTGGCGGTGCTCATCCCCTACGCCACGCTGGGAGAGGCACTGGCGATCGCGAATGCCACCGAGTACGGCCTTCAGGCGGGCATTTTCACCGCAAGCGTGGACGTAGCGCTGGCCGCGGCCCAGAGGCTCGACGTTGGCGGAGTGATCGTCAACGACGCTTCGTCATACCGGGTGGACTCCATGCCATACGGAGGCGTGAAGCAGAGCGGAACCGGTCGAGAAGGAGTCCGTTACGCCGTGGAGGAGATGACTGACTCCCGCCTGGTCGTCCTCAACCTCCGGGACCCTCAGGGCGAAGGCCTCTAGCTCCGCTCCCCGTTTCCCCCACTTGCCTGATCTTTTTTCGTTCCGCACCATACCCCCAACAGAATGGAAGGCTCCACAATGATGAAATCCCCGTTCGCTCGCTCAGGGCGGCGCGCGCGCCGAGCCTTGGCACTGGCCCTGGCGGTCGCCACAGTGGCCTCCCTGGCCGCATGCGGAAGCTCGAATGACTCGGCCAGTGGGGGTGAAGTTGAGTTGCGTTTCCTCTTTCCGGAGTACAGCGCGAAAACCACACCGCTGATGAAAACCGTGGTGGACGACTTCAACGCGGCCAACAAGGGTGAGATCAAGGTCAACCTCGAAACCGCGCCCTGGGACAAGATGCACGACAAGCTGGCGGTGAGCATGGGCTCCGACCAGGCTCCCGACGTCTTCGGCTACGCGACACGATGGATCTCAGAGTTCGCCGGGTTGAAGCAGCTCGCACCGCTGGACGACGTTCTGACGTCGGACTTCCGAGAGGGCTTCAACCAGAAAGTGCTCGAGGCCGGCGTTTACGAGGGCAAGACCTACGGTCTGCCGGTGGCAGTATCGGCCCGGCTGCTTTTCTACCGCACCGACGTACTTGAGAAGGCGGGCCTGTCCGCACCCAAGACGTGGGACGACCTGATGGAGGCAGCCACTGAGACGGCCAATCCGCCGGAGCTTTACGGGCTGGGCGTGCCTGCGAGCGGGATCGAGGTGGACACCTTCTTCAACTACTTCCTGTACAACAACGGGGGCGACATCCTCGATTCGGACGGGAAGTCGATGCTGAGCGAGCCTGAGAGCGTCGAAGCGCTGGAGTTCCTGACCGACCTGGTCAAGAGCGGTGGCAGCCAGCCTGAACCGAGTGGATTCACTCGGGAGCAGGTCATTGAGAACTTCAAGGCCGGCCAGTTGGCGATGTACCCGACTGGGCCGTGGCTGACAGCCATGATCAAGGCGGACAACCCGTCCCTGGAATTTGACGCAGTGCCGTTCCCGACCAACGATGGCAAGGAACAGCAGACCGTCTCGGTCACGGACTCCCTCGGGATGTCGGCAAGTGGCGCCCATCAGGCGGAGGCCTGGAAGTTCATCGAGTTCATGTATCAGCCCAAGTACCGTCAAGTCTTTGACGAAACCGAAGGCATGCTGCCTGAACTCAACGCTGTGGCGGAGTCGGCCTACTACCAGACCCCTGAGTACAAGCCCTTCATTGACGCACTGTCAACAGCCAAATTCCAGCCCCAGCACCCCAAGTTCGAGCAGATTCAGCAGATCGAAACTGTGGCCATCCAGAAGGCCCTGAGCGGGCTGGCCAGCCCGCAGGAAGCCCTGGACGAGGCAACAGCCAAGATCGACAAGCTTTGACCGTCGGCGGGTTACCGGTGATCCCCCTCGCTGGTAACCCGCGGCACAACGAATGAGGCACGTGGGTCACCAGTGCCCGTCACTGGTGACCCGCGTTACTCCGAATGAAGGACGGAATGGATATGGCTGTTTTAGAGGCGGACCGCGTGCGGTCCGGCAGGTCACCGCGAAGGCGGCTGCGGATGCCGCGCTCGGAGCCGCTGGTAGGGCTGCTCTTCATCCTGCCCACCGTCGTCCTGGTGGGCGTCATCGTCTTCTACCCCATTGTGGAGACGGCGCTCATGTCGTTCAGCACCGTCAACTCGTTGGCACAGCGGGAGGGATTCGCCGGACTGGCGAATTACGAAGCGCTCCTCTCCGACACGGTATTCCTCCGTGTTCTCGCCCAGACCGTCTTTTGGACCGTGGCCGTTGTCGGAATCACGACAGTTGTCTCAATTCCGGTGGCCCTGGCCCTCAACCTCAATTTCCGTGGTCGTCGACTGGCCAGGGCGTTGCTGATCGTGCCCTGGGCGGCATCACTGATGATCAACGCGATCATCTGGCGCTGGATACTCGACGGCCAGCACAGCATCATCAACGGCACGCTGATGAGGCTGCACCTCATCGACCAGCCGATCATCTGGCTGGGCTCCGAGCAAACGGCCTGGGCAGCGATCATCCTTGTCGGGATCCTGGTGTCCATCCCGTTCACCTCCTTCTCGTTGCTCGCGGGGCTGCAGTCGGTCCCGAGTGAACTCTACGAGGCGGCAATGGTCGACGGCGCCGGCTTCTGGGCCAGTTTCTGGCACGTCACCCTGCCCTTGATGCGACCGGTTCTCATCGTGACCACACTGCTCAACGTGATCTACGTTTTCAACTCTTTTCCCATCCCGTGGGTACTTACTCAGGGATCCCCGGCGTACCGTACGGACATTCTGGTGACCTATATCTATAAGCGTGCGTTTGCTGAGGGTCAGTTCGGCCCGGCAGCCGCCATGGCGATGCTGATCTTCGTGCTCCTGCTGGCCTTCAGCCTCACGTTCTCTCACATCACGAAGGAGCGGGCCAAGGTGGGCATCAAATGAGGCGTCATGAGCGCGGGTTGTCCTGGTGGCTCCTGCTGGCCTTCCTCGCCCTGGTCGTGGCCGTATCGATCTTCCCTTTCGCATTCGCCCTGTCAACGTCGCTGCGGCCACGCGCGGAACTGTTCAGCTTCCCGCCGACCTGGTTCCCGAAGACGTGGGCCTGGGAGAATTTCGTCACTGTGTGGTCGGCAGTGCCGTTATTGCGATACGTGCTCAACAGCCTTGTCGTGTCCGTGCTGGCAACGTTGCTGAACATGGCTTTCGCGATACCCGCGGGCTACGCCCTGGCAAGGCTGAACTTTCCGGGCAAGCGCCTGTTCCGCCAGGCTCTGCTGGTTACGCAGATGTTCTCGCCGGTGGTGCTCCTGATCGGCCTGTTCCGCTTCATGAACCAGGTCCACTTGTTGGACAACAACGCGTCACTGGTCATCACGTATGCGGCATTGAGCCTGGCCTTTTCGGTCTGGTTCCTCGCCGGATACTTCGAGTCGATTCCCATTGAGATCGAGGAAGCAGCCATGATGGATGGCTGCACCAGGGTGGGCGCGCTGGTCCGCGTCGTGCTGCCGATGTCCAAGCCCGCCCTTGTGGCTTCCGGGGTCTTTGCCTTCATCTGGGCATGGAATGAGTTCATGATCGCGCTCACCTTCATCTCGACCCCCGATAACCGCACGCTTCCACTGGGCATCTACTCCTTCCTCGGGCAGTACTCGGTCGAGTGGAACTACCTCATGGCCGCGGCACTGATCGCCATCGTGCCGGTTCTCATCCTGTTCCTGTTGATCGAGAAGAATCTGGTGAAGGGCCTGACGGCCGGTGCGGTCAAGTGAGCGAGGCGACCGGCCTCGTCGCCGACGTCGACCTGCTCATTCGCGGCGGCCGCGTGGTGGATGGGACCGGTAACTCCTGGCGCTACGCGGATGTGCTTGTGCGCGGGGACCGCATCGTTGATGTGGTCGCGCCGGGCCAGTTCCGGGGCACGGCCGGCGAGGTCCTGGACGCCATCGACCATGTCGTGGCGCCTGGTTTCGTCGACATGCACTCCCACTCGGATCTTGCACTGATTGCAGAGCCGGGCGCGCAGCAGAAGCTGCGTCAGGGAGTCACGACGGAGATAGTGGGCAACTGCGGTATTTCCGTGGGCCCGATAACCGAACAGTTCAGACCGGAATCCCGCCAGTACGCCACGCCAGTGCTTGGCTTCGGAGAGCTCGCCTGGGACTGGTCCGATGTGGACGGCTACCTGGCCCGTGTTTCTGCGGCCCGACCGGCCGTGAACGTGGCCACTTTTGTCGGGCTCGGTTCCCTCCGCTGCGCTGTCAGCGGTTTCGACGCGGGTGCGCCCTCGCCGCAACAGCGCCGCGCCATGGTGGATCTTGCCGCAGCGGCCCTGCGCCAGGGGGCTGTCGGTCTCAGCAGCGGGTTGGTTTATGCCCCCGGGTCCTATTCCTCACACGAGGAGATCTGCGAGCTCGTCGACGAGGCTGCCCGCGCCGGAGCACTGTATTCCAGTCATATGCGGGACCAGGGGGATGGTTTTCTGGATTCCGTGGCCGAGACCCTTGACGTGGGCCGACGCACCGGCGCGGCCGTGCAGATCGCGCATCACAAGGTTGTCGGCGGGCGGAACTGGGGGAAGGTCAGCCAGTCCCTGGCCATGCTTCGCGAGGCACGCGCCGAGGGGATCGACGCCGGGTCGGATGTCTACCCTTATCTGGCGGGCAGCACCACGATGACCGCGCTCCTGCCGGACTGGGCTTTGGCCGGCGGACTATCGGCGATGCTCCCGCGCCTCGCGGACCCGGCCGAGAGAGCAAGAATTAAGGCCGACTGGATCAGCGGGCGACCCCAATGGGATAACCGCGTTGCGAGCATCGGTTGGGAGAACATCTACATCAGCCATGTCGTGACGGAGGGCAACCAGGAGCTCGTCGGTCTCAGCGTGGCTGCGGCAGCCGCCTCCCGTTCCGGGTCGGCGGATCCCGGGGACTTCCTACTGGATCTCCTCATTGCCGAGGACGGGGCCGTCAGCAACATCCAGGTCGCCTGCTCGGAAGAAGACCTGCGTGAGGTCATGAAGGAGCCAAGCACGTGCTTCGGCAGCGACGGTCTTCTCGCGGGGGGCCGGCCGCATCCACGCCTGCACGGAACTTTCCCGCGGATCCTGGGTGAGTACGTCCGTGATGCCGGCATCCTCACCCTGGAGGACGCGGTGCGGAAGATGACGTCGCAACCGGCCCGTCGCCTTGGGCTGACCGGTATCGGTCTGGTTGAGCCGGGCTACCATGCGGACCTCGTCATCTTCGATCCTGCACAAGTGGCGGGCCCGGCAACCTATGACCATCCCACCCAGGATCCGGTGGGTATCCGCGACGTTCTGGTGTCCGGGCGGTTCGCCGTCCGCGACGGCCAGCCCACCGGCATCCGTGCTGGTCGCACGCTGCGACGACACCAGCCCTACCTCGATCAGCGTCCGCCGGCGCTGGAAACCCAAACGAAGGAGCACCATGAGCATCATTAACCCCCTGGAGCTGCGCCAACTCGGCAATACGCACATGAAGGTCACCGCCGTCAGCCTGGGCGGCGCCGGTCTGGGCGGAATCTTCGGCCCGGTCGGAGACTCGGACGGCGTCGCCGCAGTGGAAAAGGCCCTCGAACTCGGCATGAACTACCTGGACACGTCCCCCAAGTACGGCGAGGCCGAACGCCGGATGGGGCTGGCGCTTCGCGGGGTTCCCCGTGATAGCTACTACATCTCCAGCAAGGTCGGAACGCACCCGCAGAAGCCGGGTGACTACTCCGCAGAAGCGGCGCGATGGACCGTCGCTCGCAGCCTGGAGGTCCTCGGCGTGGACTATCTCGATCTTTGTCACATTCATGAGCCCGAGCCTGACCAGCTGGCTGCTGCGCTGGCGCCGGGCGGCGCAATGGAAGCGCTCGTGGCGCTCAAGGCGGAAGGCGTCATCCGCTCCATTGGCATCGGTGTGCAGGACCATGATCTCCACCGCCAGGCCGTGGACAGCGGCCATCTTGACGTCTGCATGATGGTCAATGACTACACGTTGTTGCGTCAGAACGCGGACGACATCTTCGCTCTCGCCGAGGCGCGCGGGGTGGGCCTGGTCAACGGCGCGGCCCTGGCCATGGGGCTTCTTTCGGGGCGCGACCCGGAAAGCGTCGGCACCGTGCGGTGGACTCCGCCGGCTGCAGAGGTTTGGGCGGCCAAGCAAGTCCACGCGTGGTGTGACGAACGCGGCATACCTGTTCTCGCCCTCGCCCTCCAATTCAGCGTGCGGCAGCCTCGCTTTGACTGCACGCTCGTTGGCGCGGCCACCGCATCGGAGGTCGTGGGCTGCTGGGAGGCGCTCAACTTCGAAATTCCCGACAAGGTCTGGGAGGAACTCCCGGCGCTCCTGGACGCCGTTCGCGTTCCTTGAGAAACCCGAATCCCATCCAAACCCGCACCAGAGCCGCAAACGCGGCAGCAGTGCCCCACCTAGGCAGATAACTATGACGATCACCACGCATCTCGCTCACCCAGAGGAACTGCTGGCGCTCGATCCGCAAGCGCAGCTCCCTCTCGACCTCGAGAGTGAATTGCTTGATACGCCCGCACTCCTCGTCGACTTGCACGTGTTGGAAAGAAACATCGCGTCCATGGCTGACTTTGCGACGCGTCGGGGCATGGCCTTGCGCCCTCACGCCAAGAGCCACAAAAGTACGTTCATCGCAGACCTGCAGCTGGCCGGCGGTGCCACGGGACTGTGCCTGGCGACGGTCGGCGAGGCAGAGGTCATGTGGCTGCATGGCGTCAGGGACCTGCTGCTGGCCTACCCGGTCTTCGGGGAGGCCAAGCTCCGCCGTCTCGCGCCGCTCGTGGACGCGGGGGCGCTGACGGTCGTTGCCGATTCGATCGATGTTGCGAGGGGATACAGCAGGATCGCCACTTCGGTTGGTCGTGAGCTTCCGGTGCTGATTGAAATCGACTCCGGCATGCATCGGGCCGGGGTCCTGCCCGAACACGCCGGCGCCCTGGCGGCCGAAGTCGACAGGCTCCCGGGTCTGCGCGTGCGAGGCATCCTCACCCACGCCGGGCAGGCGCACCAGGCGGTGGACCAGCAGGGCATCGAGCAGGTGGCTCGCGATGAGGTACGGGCCATGCAGCGCGCCCGGGAAGCGCTCGAGGCCGAGGGGCTCCAGGTTGACGTCGTCAGCGCGGGCTCCACCGTGACGACGCCGTACCTGTCCGCTGACGACGGAATCACTGAAGTTCGCCCAGGGACATATGTCTTCAACGATCTGCGCACTCTGGGGCGGTACGCGTGCACGCCAGATCAGCTCGCGCTAAGCATGCTGGCCACTGTGGTCAGCCGCGCTCCCGGGCGTGCCACATTGAACGCCGGCAGCAAGAGCATTACGACGGCGCGCACGGACCAGCACGGAAACGGTCACCTGGTGAACCGGCCGGGCAGCGGGTTTCGCCAGGTCTCAGAAGAGCACGCCGTACTCGGGCTTGCTGCCGAGGATGAGGATCTGCGGCTCGGGGAACGCGTGAGGCTCCTGCCCATTCACAGCTGCGTGTGGATGGACCTGCAACGAGAGGTGTACGGCACCCGCAACGGTCAGATCGTGCAGCGGATCCGAGTTGATGCCATGCGGCGCAGCCTGTGACGTTCGCCGCGACCCACCCCCACCCTGTGACCCCTACCAACGCTCATTGGAGAACTATGTCCGGCACCGAACCCATCCTGATGCTTGATCGCGAGGAAGTCCGCAGCCTGCTGACCTGGCCCGAATTGATTGATGCGACGCAGCGCGCCCTGATCGACCTGGCCGAGGGCGACGTTCTCCCGAGCATCTCCAGTCAGCTTGTTGTGCCCGGGGCCTCCCTGCACCTCAAATCCGGGGCCCTCACGGAGCCGCCGATAATCTCGGTCAAAGCAAACCTTCGGCCCGCGGCTGGAAGCACCTCAGGGGCCATCCTGGTTTTCGATTACGAGAAACAGCGCCTGCAGGCCGTTATGGCCAGTGGTGACCTCACCGCCATGCGCACCGCGGCCATCGCAGCCGTCGCGGCCAGGGCCCTGGTGGGTTCGGAGCCGGTCCGGGTCGCGCTCATTGGCGCGGGTCCCGTGGCGCAAAGAATCGACGAAGCGCTGGAGCACCTCGGCATCGCGGCTGACGTGCGGATCTGGAGTCGCACGCACGAGCATGCGACTGGCCTGGCGGCCGCGTACACGGGGCGGGTCGAACACCGCGCCTGCCAAACCATCTCGGACACGGTGATCGGTGCTGACCTCGTCATCACGTGCACCCCCTCGCAAACGCCGCTCGTATCTGTGGAGGACCTGCTCCCGGACGCCGTGGTACTGGCGATGGGAGCTGACAGCGTTGGGAAACGCGAACTGGCTCCCGGCGTTCTCGACTCCGCTGAGGTCTACGCGGATGTCCGGTCAGATGCGTTGGTAGTTGGTGAGTGCGCTTACCTGGGCAAGGAGTCCGCGCTGCGGGTTTCAAGCATTGGGACCGTGCTCCGAGCAGGAATCGGGTCGCGGACGAGTGGCCGAAGGATTGTCTTCGACTCCGTCGGCTCGTCTGCAGTGGACGCGGCCGTCGTCGGCCTCGTGATGCGCCAGGCGGCACAACAAAATCTCGGACGACGCTTCGACCTCGACGGTGGAGCTCCTCAGGTGAATCCGACGGTCGTGCTCTGACGTCCACGTGTTGAGTTGAAGCTGTGCGCATCGTTGACGCAGACCAGAAGAAGCAGGACGCGATACGGACAACAACATGGAGGAACGAGTGGACTGGACTTGGTGGGTGGGTCAGGCCCTGGGTTTCGTCGGCATCGCCGTCATCCTTTGGTCCCACTGGTCGCGGCACCGCCGAACCACCGTCGTGCGGAATGCCGTGGCCTCCGTGATCCTGTGTGCCTCCTACCTGTTGCTGGGCATGCCCGGGACAGCTGCGATACCCGCGCTGGCGGCTGTTCGCGGCTGGGTTGTTGCCCGCTCTGACGAGGCTTCGTGGGCGCGGAGTCACTGGTGGACTCCGGCGTTCGTCACCGCTATCTGGATCGCTTACCTGTCACTGAACGGGATCCCGACGTGGTGGGCCGCGTGGCTGCCAATCCTGGGTTCGGGGCTCGTCATCGTCGCGTTGTCGCTTCGGGATGTCCTGCATGTCAAAGTCGTCATGTTCTTCGGCGTTGCGACATGGGTCACCTATGAGGTCGCCTTTGGCCTGTGGGGAGTGCTTGGCGGAGAGATCATCGGACTGGGCCTGATAGCAACGGCATTCATGATGATCGTGCGGCAGCGTCGCGCGCTCGCCGAAGTCGCGAGATCATCCGTGAAGGTCTAGACCTCGATGCCGCTCTGCTCCCATTCGCACCATGCACTCGTGCACTTGTCGGTCCATTCCAGGGGCCCCAGGTCGGGGTGTGACAAGTACTCTCCGAGCTTCACAGCGCCGGAACCGCATTCGGGACAAGTCTGAGTCATCATTCGAACGAGACTAGTTCGTGCTTCCCAGGCATCAAAGGGATTGCCAGCAGACTCGAATTCATCTATGGGTTGGCCGCGGGCTCCCGGGTGGCGTTCACCGCGCAGTTCCGGCTGGTCAGGAGCAGGGGACCTCTGGGTCGGATTCCTCGAGGGCGGCGATGATTCGCGACCAGTGGGACGTGACCTGATGCTTGTCGAGAATCCCGGGTGCGGCGACCAGGCGTGAGTCCGGGCAGATGCCGCTCAAGGATGTCGCCATGGCTGCGCGGCCCCAGGGACAGCCGGGGACTGCGCGGCCCCTTCTGGGGGTGAGCGCCAGCCGTGCGCCCGCTGGCATAGTGGTCAGGGCGAAGGGGGGCATGGTGAGCGAACACGACAGCATGAGTGCGGTCTCGGCCCAGGGCGCCCTGTCCCGCCGCTCCGTCGTCGCCGGCGGCCTGTCTGTGGCCGCCTTCGGCGCCATCGCCGCGAACCTCTTCGATGACGACCTCGCCCGGGCCGCGACCTGGCCCACGACCGCCCCGACGCAGTCCCTCGCGACCGTCGTCGCGGCGGCGCGGCTGCAGGGCGGCAAGGCGTCCCTGGACTGCCCGGCGACGGAGGGCTGGTCCAGCCGCTCCACCTCAGTGGGCTGGTGCGACCGTTTCACCAACTGGTTCCTCCGGGCCAACGGGGCGCCGCAGACCCTCGGCTGCACGGCGCTCTACAACGCCTACGCCGCCCTCGGGCGCACGGGCACGGTGGCGAAGCCGGGCGCCCTGATGTTCATGGACTGGAGCGGCACGGGCACGAAGCAGCACGTCGGCCTGGTCACCGACCTCGGCGACGGGCGCACCCGCACGATCGAGGGCAACACCACGCCCACGGTCCTGCCGGCTGGCGCGTACGGCAACGGCACCGTGCAGAACAAGGACCGCACGCTCAACCGCCCCGCAAACCAATGGTTCGCCTACCCGGTCTACCTCGGCTACGACTCCATGGCCGGGGTCAGCGCCGCCGGCCTCCAAACCCCCATCGCGCAAAGGAACAACGGCATGTCATCTCTCTACTCCACGAAGGACGCCATCGGCACGATCTATGCGCTCGCGGGAGACGGTCGCGGCCGCGCCGCCTGGCTCGAGACCCGCGACGCCACCCTGGCGACGGCGTGGGCGGGGCAGCACGGCATCGCCGCGTACCTGAGCCCGGGCACCTTCACCGCGTGGAAGGCCAGCTACCTCTCCGCCGAACCGACCGTCGCCGGCTAAACGTCGGGCATGAACTCCCGCCAGCCGGCCCGCCGGTCGCCGCGCGGGTCCGATTCGACGCGATCGACCGTGTCGATGATCAGCGTCAGCCGTTCGCCCTCTGAGTAGGCAGGCCACGCGTCGCTGACCCGGCCGGTGCAGGCGAACTGCAGCCAGTGCCGGCGCATCCGCTCGCCGGCGCTCGTGTACGTTCCGCGGCCGCCCAGCGCCGTCATCGTGCGGGCCTGCCGACCGTTGAGGCTGTCGAACAGGGCGTACATCTCGATGCCGTGCGTGGCGTCCAGGCCGAGCAGGCGCATCAGCCGGGGCGCCACGTCGAACCGGTACACATGCACCCGGGCGACCCGGGAATGGTGTTCGCCCACGAGCACGCTCGGGTACCAGAAGGCGTAGTCCCCGCCGAAATCCGAGGCCGGCCGTTTCAGGGGGAGCCCGGGGTAGGCGTTGCGCATCGCGTCGTGCGAGCTCGCCGGCGCCTGCTCGAAGATGGCCTGGATGCGCACCGGGGACTTCGGCAGGATGTCCAGCTGGCCGCGAAACACGGACCCCTCCCGGTCGTTGGTGCCGATGATCAGCGGCACCGGATGCGCCTGGCCGTGGCGGAACGCATCGAGGGGCCGCTCGGGCAGGAAGTCACCGTCTACCACCGGGGCCATGCAGAACGTGCCGGGGCTCTTGGCCGGCGTACGCACCTGCAGCACAAGCGCCGCCCGGGTGAGGTCGGTCACTCCGGCCGTGCAGAGGAGTTCCCCGGGCGGGGCCGCGGAGGCGTCCCCCGGCGTGAGGGCGCGCAGCTCCTCGACGAATTCCGCGGCCCATCCGGCGGTGACCTCGCGTGAGTAGGCGGCGTTGGACGGCGCGCTCTGGGCGATGCCCCTGGCGAACAGGCCGCGCGCGGCCGGCGTCGCCATCAGTGTGATCACGGCGTTCCCGCCGGCCGATTCGCCGATCACCGTGACGTTGTTCGGGTCCCCGCCGAAGGCTCGGATGTTGGCCCGCACCCACTGCAGCGCGGCCACCTGGTCGCGCAGGCCGAGGTTGCTCTCGATCGGCCGCTCTGGCGTCGAATAGCGGCTGAAGTCCAGGTAGCCCAGGGCGCCCAACCGGTAGTTGAAGCTCACATAGACGACCCGGCCGGTCCGCACGAACCCCTCGCCCTGGCCGGTGAAGTCCTGCGAGGAGCCGACCGTGTAGCCGCCGCCGTGGATGAAGACCATCACCGGCATGCCCAGCCGCTTCCGGGGGATGACCGCCGCGGTCAGCACGTTGATGGTGAGGCAGTCCTCCCCGGAGGGGACCTTCGGCGAGGCGCCCCGGAACTGGCCCTTGTAGATCTGCGGCGCCACCCTCCCGAACCGGGAGGCGTCACGGATGCCGGGCCACGGGAGGACCGGTTGCGGCGCGCGAAACCGGAGCTCGCCGACCGGCGGCGCCGCATACGGGATGCCCCGCCAGGCGAGCACGCCGTCTTCGCGCACCCCGCGCACCCCGCGCACGACACCGCCGGTCACCCGCACATCGAGGCGGCTTCGGGGTGGTGCGGGGGCGTCGAGGCGGACCAGCATGGGCGCTACCTGGGCTCCGGGCCCGGCTCGAAGCCGAAGCGTTCCCCGCCGGCCCAGTCCTTCGGCAGGTTCCCGTACGCGGGGATGCCGCCGTTCGCCTTGAGGATCGCGGCGAGGTGCATGAGGTTCCAGGTCATGAAGGTGATGTTGCGATTGGTGAACTCGTTGTCCCGCCCGCCCGACCCGGGGTCGAGGTAGCTCGGGCCGGGGCCGATCTCGCCGAGCCAGCCGGCATCCGCGGCGGGCGGGATCGAGTAGCCGATGTGCTGCAGGCTGTACAGGACGTTCGCCGCGCAGTGTTTCACGCCGTCCTCGTTGCCGGTGATGATGGCCCCGCCGACCTTGCCGTAATAGAGGTACTGGCCGTCGTCGTTCAGCTCGCCGGCCGTGGCGTACAGCCGCTCGATGACCCGCCTCGTGACCGATCCGTTGTCGCCCAGCCAGATCGGCCCGCCGATGACCAGGATGTCGGAGGTGAGCACCTTGTCGAAGAGGGCCGGCCAGGCATCCGTCGCCCAGCCGTGCTCGGTCATGTCCGGGTAGACGCCGGTCGCGATCTCGTGGTCGACGGCACGGATCATCTCGACGTAGACGCCCTGTCCGCGCATCAGGTTCGCGCTCAGGTTGATCAGGCCCTGCGTGTTGCTGATCTCCGGGCTCCGCTTGAGCGTGCAGTTGATGAAGAGTGCGCGCAGTCCCGTGTAGTCGAAGGATGCCCGGGTGTTGCGCTTCTCCATCATGTCGCCAGTAAATCACCGGGCTGTGGACCCGGCTAGGGGTTGCGTCGGCCGTCGCGGAAGGGTTCGTCCGGCCGGCCTGGACCCGGCAGTGGACAGAGCGGGGTCCGGTTTCCTGTTATAGTTTCTAAGTTGTCTTCGAGCGTTTCAGTTCGAAAACACGCCAACGCGCCCGTAGCTCAACGGATAGAGCATCTGACTACGGATTAGAAGGTTGGGGGTTCGAATCCCTCCGGGCGCACCAGTTGACAAGCCCCTCTCACCGGCACATTGCCCGGAGAGCGGGGCTTTTCTCATGTCCGGCTCCGCCGAAACCCAGATCGATTGTCCGGCAGCATTCAGCGGCCCCGATCGTCCGTGATCGCTGATCCGAGCGGGAGTAGGGTGGGCTTGCTTGTGCATCGCCGTGACTCGGCACTTGTCTGGCGACCGAGCCGCACCCCAGAGCGCCGCCAGCGCCGCAGCCTGGCGGCGTCCGTCGCGAAGGAAGAGTGGGCCCGATGATTCAGGATAATTGGCGTTCCTGCACAAAATGTGGAGCCCTCTACGCGGATGGTGGGCCGTCGATCTGCCCTGGAGGCGACAAGCATGACGAAGGAGCGAGCGCGCACTACATCCTCACCGACAACACGTTCCTCCAGGGAACGGGCCTCGGCAAGATGTGGGGAGTCCTCGGTGTGAGCAAGGCTGGGCCGGGGGTGCGGGGTGTGAGCGACGCGACCGGAGTGGTGGGCGAAGGTCTGGAATACGGAGTCCACGGCATCAGCGGAGACGGCCGCGCTGTCTTTGGCGAGGGCAGCGGCGAGGGCGACGGCGTAGCGGGTACCAGCCAGTCGGGCACCGGCGTCTTCGGGGAAGGCGCCCGACACGGCGTGCATGGCAAGAGTGGGGCGGGTTCTGCCGTTTACGGCGAGCAAACGGCCGATGGCGACGGCGTAACCGGCCTCAGCCAGAACGGCACGGGAGTGTTCGGGGAGGGTGAACAGAACGGCGTTCATGGCAAGAGCGGCCAGGGACGCGCTGTCTTCGGCGAAAACACGGCTGACGGAGACGGTGTTGCCGGCTTCAGCGACTCGGGAACCGGCGTGGCAGCCATCAGCGCCACGGGCACCGCCTTGTATGCACGGAGTACCTCTGGCCGCGCCGGATACTTTCAGGGCCACCTCGAGGTGACGGGGGAAATCCGGATGCTCGGTGCGGACTGTGCGGAAGAGTTCACAGCTCCCGAGGGTGTCGCCGCCGGCTCGGTCATGGTGATCGACGACGAAGGCGGTCTTGCGCTGTCGAGCGGGCCATACGACAAGCGCGTCGCGGGAGTAGTGGCAGGCGCGGGCAGCTACCGACCTGCACTCGTGCTCGACGGCGCAGGGGAAGCGGGCCCCGGGCGGGAGCGACGACCGATCTCGCTGATGGGCAAGGCCTACTGCCTCGTCGACGCTCGTGAAACCCCGGTTTCTGTCGGCGATCTGTTGACCACCGGTGAGGCGCCCGGCTGTGCGATGAGGGCGAGCGATCGCGATCGGGCATTCGGTGCAGTATTGGGTAAGGCACTTGCCCCTCTCAGCCACGGCACCGGGCTCATTCCCATACTGGTTGCGCTGCAATAGCCGCCGGCGGTTCGCTGCTGTGCTTTAGGCCCAAATGCCGCGGCCGATCACGACACCGCCGAGAGGCGCACGGATCGAGAATCGCTTGTGGGAGGCGCCGAGAGTGGGCCTGTCGCCTCCGATACCCGGCACGATCCACACGACAGCGCCGTCAGGCACGGCTGCGGCAGCCTGGGTCAGGGTGTTGACTGGCCCGTCGAGGGCCGTGTCGGGCAAGTCGAACTGAACCCAAACATCCGCTTCTCGCACATCAACCGTGCTGCCCTCGTTGGCCGTGGGCGGATGCTCGGTGGTCGCGCCACCGAGCACCACTCCGCCAATCGGGGCGATGAGGTTGACGCGTTTGCCGCCCGCGCCGAGGGTGCTGCGCTCCGTCGTCGCGCCCGGTACCAGCCGCACCGTGCCGGCATCCCGCACGGCTGCAATCGCTGCTGCCAGCGAATTGAACGGTCGGCAAACGTCTCCCTCGGACTTCCCCTTCCATTCGAAGTCGAGCCACACCTCGCTGTCGGGACCGGCGATCTCAACCTCGCCGGTCTCGGACGTGCGTCGCGGATGCGCGGCATCCGTCATATCCAGCGTGATCGTGGTCCTGCGAAAAGAATTGGCTATCTCGACCACCGCATCACGCGGGCTGTTCATGATCGTGCCGTGCAGCAGTCCTTGCTGGGGCTTGCCGGCATCGCCCACCGCATCCAGAGGGTCTCCATTGCCGTAGCTGATGGGGAAAATCTGCGCACCGAAGATCGATCCTCGGTTGAAGCCGCGGGTTTGTCGCTTGCTCCAGATGACTACGTCAAGCCGGTTGCCGTTCCGCGTCGTGTAGGTGAAGGGCTCGTTGTCGCGCAGTTCTATGGCGGGGTTGCGACGTACAACGTCTGCAGCAAACGCCTCCAGTGTGACCCCCGGGTGGAGCCAGGTGTCGAGGGCCTCGAGAAGTGCGAAGCCGTTGGCCGCTTCGAAAGTGGCCAGGAAGAATCCGGGGCCACCCGGTTGCCCGGGGGATGAGCTGCGGTTCACGAAGCGAAATCCGCTCCCCGCGACCTCGGGGACCCTCTTTTCAATCTGGCTGTCTGTCGCGGCCTCCACCCACGAGGGCCAATACACGCGGTGCCCGCAGGCGAAGTCCGGGGCGACGCCATAGTTCCGAGCGGGATCGTCCTTCAGGTGCCAGAGCGGGACCTTCACTCCGAGCACCTTGTCCTTCTCGATTCCGAGCTCGGCAAATGAAGAGAACTGGATGATGGAACTGGCATAACCCTCGGGGTACGCGCCGCCGCCGGCGCCGGTGGGCATGAAGGATGTCGTGACCGCTACCCCCAGCTGTTGGCGTTGACCGTCGGGTTGGGCCTTGCCGGCGATGTCAGGATCGATCGCATAGCCGCTCGGACTGCCGCCGGCCGTTATCAGGTAGCTGGGTGATCCCGCGTAAATCTCCATCTCGTCGCTGTTGCGCCCATCGCCCTGTTCGCGTTTCCGGGGCGTCCTGTGCAGCCTCTGGAAGTACCTGCGGTGCAGGTCGTTGACAAAGAGATCATGGATTGGTGCAGGCAACCGGTAATCGCTGAGTGCTTCGATGGCGAGCTTGCTGTCACCCTTCGGCCAGCCGCACGTCGTGCCGTCAATGGACTCGTACGCGCGCGTGTTGCCGGCCTGCAGGGCAAAATACGTGCTCATCGGGTCGGCTCCACGACGAAAGTCGCCCTGCTCGAGCAGGCCTATCGTCATTGTTCCGCCCTCGTCGGTGTCGACGTTGAGCCCTTCGTTGAGACGCCGGAACGGCACCATGCGCCTTAAATCGTTACTCGACACGGCGATATGGGCAGCGACGTAATCGAGCACCATGCGTGCCCCCAGTCGCACTTCGTGATCGTAGGCATACGTGCACAGATTGACGAGAGCCCACCTGCTCTCCGTCTGGTACGGCTTGGCGTTGTATTCCGAGAAGTCGCACTGAAGGATGCGCCGAAAGAGTGAAAGCAGGATGGACAGGCAGGTTTGTCCCGCCGAATTGGAGTTGCGGCGGTTATCGTGCTCGACCGTGCCGTCGCGCTGGAAGAGCAGTTGATTGGTCAGGTATCGTGCGGTGGCGATCATCAGGATGTGGTTCTCGGTCTCACCGATGTTGATGCTCTTTTCAAGCAGACCCACGTGGCCGGCGAGGTCCCAGTCGTCCGGGGGTATTCCGCTCGTGAATGTGTCGAGGAGCTCGGGGCGCTTCATCCGCCCCCGCGCAAGGAGGAGCACGATGAGGCGTTCGCGGGCATCCGGTGAGAGGTCCGGGTAGTAGGAGTAAGCCATGGCGAGCAGGTGCATCTGCGTCATGTCGTAGTTGCCCTCGAAACCACCTTCGAGCAGGCCCACTATGTCGGCGACTCCCGGGCCGAAGGTGCCACACCATCCGGTCTTTGCTCCGAGCACAGCGCCCGACACGATGGATCGCAGCCCGACTCCGGTTTCATGGGCGGTGGGAAAGTAGTCGAGGTAGGCGAGAGCCGTCAGTGACTTGGCCGTCGGGTGGAGAACGGGCTCTGACTTGCCGGTGTACCACTTGAGTTCGAGCAGGTCGCGATCCTGGAACATCGGAACTTCTGGGCCCGGGGGAAGGGCGACGACGGGCCAGACTCTCACCGGACCCTGTGGCCCGGTGCCATTGACCGCAACCCCGGCGCTCACGATGGCTGCAGCGCGCGCGTCGAACAGCGCGCGCGCCTGCGGCACCCGGTCTCCCGGGCCGTACGCAGGAAGTCGAACGTTTGAGAGGTCAACACGAGTGCCGTCGGATGAGAACTGGTCGCTGGACCAGTTCAGCTGTCGCGCAGGCCGCCGGTAATACGGGGAATGTGAGGACACCTCCATTAGCGTCCTCGGCCTGTCCACCGCCGTCAAGCCCCAGGGTTTGGGCAAAGCAAGCACCAGTGCCGGACCGGTGAAACACTCCGCGTCAGAGGACCGGCGCCCCGCGCCGAAGCTCGCCCTGGACGGCGAGGGCGAGCTCACGGAGCAGCACCAGGTCGATTTCCCCGGCCGGGCGGGGCATCGGATCGAACACGCACAGTGCCCCGATCCGCTCGCCGGAGGGCGATTCCACCGGGAATCCGGCGTAGAAGCGGATGTACGGTTCCCCGACCACGAGCGGATTGTCTCGGAATTGCGGGTCGGTCATGGCGTCCGCCACGACCAGCGGCCCCGGGTCCCGAATGGTCACGTCGGAGAACGAATTGCTCCGGGGGATTTCCTGCGGAAGCGGGCCGACGTTCGCCTTGTCCCACTGCCGGTCATGGTCGGTCACCGTGAACGCCGCCCACCGCGTGCCGAACGAGCGCTGGGCCAGCGCGACGATGCGCGTGAACCGCTCTTCGGGATCCGTGTCCAGGATGCCCAGCCCGTCGACGGCGCGCTGGCGGGCCTCCTCGAGCACCCGGGCGTCCTTCGGGACGTCTGCCGGTGCGGCGCCGTCGACCGCGAGGTGCTCCGCGTCCAGGGGAGCGGTCATCGAGTTGGCCAGGAGCTCCGCCCAGTTGCGATAGTCGGTGGCCGAGCGGAAGCGGCCGGGTTCGCCGTGGGCCGCGGCCGTCATGGCGATGAAGGTCGTCCGGGGCAGGGCCTGGCAGATCTCCGCCGCCACCCGATCCAGCGCGACACCGTGCCTGGCGCCCACCGCGCCGAGCGCGGAGGCGAAGACCGGGATGGAGCGAACGGGCTGGTTGCCGAGCAGGAAGATTTGCGTGGACCGCGAGGACTCCCGTTCCACCAGGCGCAGCAGCGCGGTCAGCTCCCTCCGCCAGACCCGCAGCGAGGTCAGGTTGAGGGCGTCCCGGGCGCCGAGCGTGATGACGATGGCGTCGAAGCGCCAGAGGCGAAGCGCGGCCAGCTCACGGGGCGCGGTGCCCAGGGAGGCCGAGGGGCTGGCGGCAAGGTCGACGTCGACGCCGCGCCCGGACCGGGTCGAGATCGCCCGGGCCAGGGCTCCCGGCAGGGCGAGGTCGTGGCTGAGGACGCCCCAGCCGAGCGCCGGGCCGCTGCCGAAGAGCAGGATGCGGTCGCTGTCGGTTCCGGGGGAGTGCGCCTGGGGCGCATCCGTGGGTCGGGGGATGTCCCGATAGGCGGGCGATTGCGCGGCGACGTAGGCCTTCATGATCGGCAGGCTCACCCACCGCGCCAGTCCCCGCACGATACCCCCCTGACGCCACCTGAACAGACCGGGCAGAGACGTCGCCGTGACACCGCCCCCAGCGAGGGCGCCTCTGCGCTCACTCTACTGGGCCACGGCCTAATCGGATGCCGCGTGTTCGATCACGAAATCCGAGCCAGGAAAGACCACGCTCTCGTGCCCCTCGCTGAAGCGGACGAGGTAGGGCGGCGCGCCGTCCACTCCTCGGACCTCGATGATTTCGCCGTGACGATCCGGCGTTTCCACACTCTTACCGCGGATGATGATCCGGTCCCCTTGTGCTGCGTGCATCGCACCCACCTCCTGGCCGTAAGGGTACGCCCGGACGCGAGTCCGGCACAGGGGATCCGGCACCGACTCTTCCCAAAATACCCGCTGGGGTATATTCTTGAGCGATGACCTACGCCAACACGATCTCGCTCAGCCGCCCCTTCGCCGAAACGGTTGGGCTGGTGAAGGAATCCCTGGGCGCGCAGGGCTTCGGGATCCTGACCGAGATCGACGTCTCGGCGACCTTCACCGCCAAGCTCGGCGCGGAGGCCGGCGAATCGGTGGGCGACTACCTGATCCTGGGCGCGTGCAACCCTCCCCTGGCGCAGCGGGCCATCGCGGCGGACCCCGACATGGGCGTCCTGCTGCCGTGCAACGTGGTCGTGCGCCGCGGCCGCGGCTCCTCGGAAACCCTGGTCCAGGCGATTGATCCGGCCACCATGGTGCAGCTGAGCGGCCGGCCCGGGATGCAGGCCATCGCCGACGAGGTGGGCGCCAGGCTTGGCGCCGCGCTGGCCGCGGTGGAAGCGGCTGAGGGGTGCTAAACGCTCCACTCTTGGGCCGGCGCATCCGGCCCGTCGGCTCGCGCCCAGTCGGACGTGAGCTATCCTTAAGAATCTGTACTGCGCTTGAACGCTCCATCGCGTGCCGTCATCGACGGCCGCCCGGCTGATCGTTGAACCGTAGCTTCTCCCCGGGCATCAGTTCGGGTCGTCCGGGTGAGATAGGCATTCCCGCAAGGGCTTGCCTCGCTGGGGCGAGGGGTAGGGCCCTCGCTCCAGCGTCAACAGTGCGCCGTCAACAGTGCGCCGTCAGCACAGGTGCCGCAACCCGCCGGGTCAGCCGTGATCCCGGGTGATGCCGGTTCTCAGGCGATCGCATAGCTCGGTGAGCTGTTTCAGCTCGTCTTCGCTGAGCGCGTCGCCAACGTGCTCGGTGATCGAGTTCATATGCAGGGCCGCCACCCGGCGGAACACCTCAAACCCCGCCGTCGTCAGCTCCACGATCGCGCCCCGGCGGTCTTCCGGGTCGCCCAGCTTGCGGAGATAGCCCCGGGACACGAGTCGGTCGACCAGGCGGCTCACGCTCGGCTGGGTCAGCAGCACATGCCTGTTGAGGTCGCGCAGCCGGAGGCGCCACTCGGGGCACGTCGACAGCGTGAACATGACGTCGTACTCGTTGAACGAGATGTCGCGTGAGGGGAAGTCGGCGGCGAGCCCGCGCATGATGGCGACCTGGGCGCGAAAGAGGGCTTCCCACGCGCTGACTGCCACGGCTCGATCGGCCACCCGGACTCCTATCCCTGATCTCTAAGAATAGGGACTGCGCGGCGAATGTCGATGCAGGCGGTGCACGAAAACTCTTCGGAGAATATCGGGCCGATCTCTGGCGCTCGTTACCCGTTCGTTATATATTCAGAGAGCGTCAAACGTTTGCTGTGGCGGATGGCGCGAAATGTGATTGCAGGACACTCTTGGTGCAAGGGAAGAGGGTCGGTCGCTTCGGCGACCGGCCCTCAATCACGTTAATGGCGCAGCCACGTTCAGGGCGCAGCCACGTTCAGGGCGCAGCCACGTTCAGGGCGCATTCACGTTAACGGCGCAATCAGGCAAAGCGTGCGACCGCGTGGGTGGACCCGCTTCAGAAAACGTCGGGGCTGGGCGTGCTTGCCTGGCGGATGGAGACATCCGCGTGGCGGTCGAAACGGTAACCGGCGCCGCGGACGGTGCGCACGATGTCCTCGTAGCGGCCGAGCTTCGCGCGGAGGCGGCGAACGTGCACGTCGATCGTGCGTTCGTTCGGGGCGTCCTCGTCGTCGGTGGCCGACCAGAGCGAGGAAATCAGCTCCGCGCGCTCGATCGTGCGACCCTCGCGCAGCACCAGGTACTGCAGCAGCTCGAATTCCTTGTAGGTGAGCGCCGCCGTCTCGTTGTCGAGGATGACGCGCTTGCGGGAGATGTCGACCACCACGCCGCCGGGCGCGCGGTCCGGGTCCTCGGCGGGGGCGCGGTGCTTGGCGAGTGCCGCGGGGTCCTGCAGGGCGAGGCGCACGACGTCGACGTCGCGGCCGCCGGCGCCCTCCGGGGCGATGGCGACGGCCGCGTAGGTCTCGGCCGTGGGGGCGAGGCCGGCCGTCAGGGCCTTGAGGGCCTCGACGATGCGGTGCAGGCTGGTTCCGGCGGCCGCGGCCTTCGCCTCGTCGATGCCGACGTAGAGGACGAACCCCCGAGCCTGGGTGCCGTCGGGCACGGCCCGGATGCGCGGTGCCGCCGGGGCGATGTCCTGGCGGACGACGTGGGCGGTGTGGGCGGAACGGGCGGTGTCGATGTGTGCGAGTGACATGGGATCAAGGTCCTTTGTGATGATGATGCGGCAAACCCGACGCGTCAGTCGCGTGAAATGGGTTCGGAAGTGTGCGGCCGATGGCCGGGATGCGGAAGCGTCGAGGCTCCGGGGGAGTTCGCTCGGCCGGCGAGATTCAGCGCGGCGGGAACTCGGCGAGGGGGTCGCGTGTCAGCGGGACATTCGGCAACACATGACGGCGTCGCTGCCGGGCATCATCATGCCGGCAGTCCCAGGGGCCTCGGAGGAGGTCAGGGGGAGCACGTTGGTTGTCATAAAGTCGAGTAAAGCCGACTGTGACGCCGTGTGTCAATTCAGTGACGCGGGATGACCCGGTGTGACGCGCATCACGTCCACCGGGCTCCGTGGGCGGGCGGAGGATCCAGCACGAATTCCCGATTCGTCAAAGATTCCTCGACGAAAACGAATTTCATCAAAGATTCTCGAAGTTCGACCCGCAGGGCGTGTCGCCCGTCGCAGGTCCTGCGGAGCTCGGTGGGGCTAGACCAGGCCGTAGAGGCGGTCGCCGGCGTCGCCGAGGCCCGGCACGATGTAGCCGAGTTCGTTGAGGTGGTCATCCACGGCGCCGAGCACGATGGTCACCTCGCGGCCGGCGAGGGCCTTCTCCACCGCTGCGAGTCCCTCGGGGGCGGCGAGGATGCAGATGGCCGTGACATCCACCGCGCCGCGGTCGAAGAGGAAGTCGATCGCGGCGATCAGCGACCCGCCGGTGGCGAGCATGGGGTCCAGCACGAAGCACTGGCGGTCGGAGAGGTCGTCCGGCAGCCGCTCGGCGTAGGTCGTCGGCTGGAGGGTCTCCTCGTTGCGGGCCATCCCGAGGAATCCGACTTCGGCCGTGGGCAGCAGCTTCACCATTCCCTCGAGCATGCCGAGCCCGGCGCGCAGGATCGGCACGACGAGCGGCTTGGGGTCGCTGATCTTCACCCCGCGGGCCTCGGCGACCGGAGTCTGCACGGTCACCCCTTCCACGCGCACGCCCCGGGTCCCCTCATAGGCGAGGAGGGTCATCAGCTCCTCGACCAGCGCCCGGAACAGGGGCGACGGGGTGTTTTTGTCGCGGAGCACCGTGAGCTTGTGGGTGATGAGAGGGTGGTCGGCAACGTGGACTCGCATAGGCTCAATCTACTAGTTGAGAGAGGTTCCGCATGGGGCAGCAGAGCGGCCGGCACGTTGAGTGGATGCGGCTGGCCCTCGCCGAGGCCCGCGCGGCGCTCGCCACGGGCGATGTCCCGGTCGGCGCGATCGTCCTGGATACCGACGGACAGGTCATCGGGACCGGGCGCAACGAGCGCGAGCTCCTGCAGGACCCGACCGCGCACGCCGAGATCGTGGCCATCCGTCAGGCGGCGGCGGCCACCGGTGACTGGCGCCTCACCGGATGCACCCTCGTGGTGACGCTCGAGCCCTGCGTGATGTGTGCGGGCGCGATCGTCGCCGCGCGCGTCCCCGTTGTGGTCTTCGGGGCCTGGGACGAGAAGGCGGGCGCCTCCGGGTCGGTGTACGACGTGCTGCGCGACCGGCGGCTCAACCACCGGGTGGAGGTGTACCCCCAGGTGGATGCCGAGGAGTGCGGGGACCTCCTCAGGGAGTTCTTTGAGGATCCAGCCCGTCGAGCCACTCGCTGAACATGGCGCGCGACGCGTCCTGCATGGCCGCCGAGTAGCGCGCTCGCTCCCGGCGCAGGTCGTCGGCGTCGACGCCCTCGGCCAGCAGCTCTGGCGCGGAGGCGGCCAGCCACTGCTCGTGCATCTCGTCGGTGACCTCCGGGTGGAACTGCACGGCCAGGGCCCAGTTGCCGATCCCGAATGCCTCATTGCCGTACTGGGGCGAACCGGCCAGCCGGGTCACGCCCTCGGGCAGGTCGAAGGTGTCGCTGTGCCACTGCATCACCGGCACGCCGGCGATATGGCGGAGTGGAGATGCCGCGCCGGCCTCGGTCGGCTCGACCGTGCGGAAGCCGATTTCGTTCGTCGGACCGGCATAGACCGCCGAGCCGAGGGCGCTGGCCATCAGCTGCGCGCCGAGGCACACGCCGAAGACGGGCCGCCCGGCGCCCAGACGGCCGGCCAGCAGCTCGACCTCGTCGCGGAGGGCGGGGAACCGATCGGCGTCGTTCACGCCCATGTCCCCGCCGAGGACGACGACGAGGTCGGCCGCCAGCGCGTCGATCCCGCGGACATCGTCCTGGAGCGTGTCGACGTGGCGCACGTCGTAGCCGTGCTCACGCAGCACCGGCGCCAGGTTGCCGAGATGGATCGTGTCGTCGTGCCTGAGCACCAGGGCGGTGCGGCTCACTCGAGTCCCTTGATCACGATCGCGTCGGTGGGCGGGTTGACGAGGTTCGGGTCGACGTAGACGTCCGGCTCCAGGTAGATCGCCCGGGCGATCGGCACGGCCTTGCGGATGCGGGTTTCGATCGTGTTGATGGCGATGGCCACCTCGGAGAACCGGCTGCCGGAGTCGAAGGCCAGCTTGGCCGCGACCAGCAGCTCGTCCGGGCCGAGGTAGAGCGTCTTCATGTGGATGATGCGCCTGGTCTCCGGGCCGGCCAGGATCGCTTGTTCGATGTCGGCGACATCCGTGGTGCCCGCGCCCTCGCCGACCAGCAGGCTCTTGGTTTCCACGCCCAGGATGATGGCCACCATCACGAGGAGCGCGCCGATGGCGAGCGTGCCGACGGCGTCCCAGATCGGGTCGCCGGTGAGGATCGTCAGGCTGACGCCGAGGAAGGCGAACACAAGGCCGGCGAGGGCGGCGAGGTCTTCGAGCAGCACGACGGGCAGCTCCGGGGCCTTGGCGTGCCGCACGAACTGCACCCAGGACTGCGTGCCGCGCACGTGGTTGGACTCTTTGACGGCCGTGCGGAGGGAGAAGCCTTCGAGCACCATCGCCACGAGGAGCACGACGATCGGCAGCCACGGCACCTCGAGCGGATGCGGGTGCTGCAGCTTGTTGAACCCCTCATAGAGGGAGAAGACGCCACCGATCGAGAAGAGCACGATCGACACGACGAAGGCGTACACGTAGCGTTCCCGGCCGTAGCCGAACGGATGCACCGCGGTGGCATCCTTCTTCGCCTTGCGGCCGCCAAGGAGCAGCAGCAGCTGGTTTCCGGAGTCGGCCAGGGAGTGCACGGCCTCGGCGAGCATCGAGGATGAGCCGGAGAAGGCCCAGGCCACGAACTTGGTGATCGCGATGCCCAGGTTGGCCAGGAGTGCCGCCACGATTGCCTTGTTTCCACCGGATGCGCTCATGCAAACATCCTAGGACGCTTGCCGATCGCGCGGCCGTCGCCCAGCGGTGCCCGGAAAAGTAGACTCGAAGGATGACTTCCCCAGACTCGACCACGCTCCCCGCAATCGCCTTCCTCGGTGCCGGCTCGATGGCCCGGGCGGTCCTGGCGGGGCTGCTCAAGCCGAGTGTGACGGTGGAGGGCGGCATCCGCGCCACCAACCGGACCACCGCGAAGGCCGACGAACTGGGCGGTGTGGAGGGCGTCACGGCCTTCGCCACCGAGGTCGACCCCGACGCCAACCTCAAGGCGGTCGCCGGCGCCCGCATCGTCGTCGTCGCGGTGAAGCCCGGCATGGTGCCGCGCCTGCTCACCGAGATCGCCGGCAGCCTCGAGCCCGGGACGCTCGTCATCAGCGTGGCCGCGGGCGTGACCATCGCCACCTTCGAGTCGCTGCTGCCCGATTCGGTGCACGTCATCCGATCCATGCCGAACACGCCGGCCATCGTCGGCCAGGCGGTCACCGGGCTCAGCGCCGGCACCCGCTCGAGCGCCGAGGACCTCGCGCTCGCCACGGCCCTGTTCGACACGGTCGGCGACGTGCTCGTCGTGCCGGAGGAGAAGCTCGACGCGCTCAGCACCATTTCCGGATCCGGGCCGGCGTACGTCTTCTACCTGATCGAGCAGCTCACGGCCACGGCGATCGACAAGGGCTTCACGCCGGAAGAAGCGGCGACGATGGTCAACGGAACGTTCCTCGGCGCGAGCTCCCTCCTCGCTGTCTCGGACAAGACCCCCGGGGAACTGCGCCGCCAGGTGACCAGCCCCAACGGCACCACCGAGCGGGCGGTCTGGGAGCTCGAAAAGGGCGGCCTCAAGGCTCTCTTCGACACGGCCACGGATGCCGCGCTCGCCCGGGCCCGCGAGCTGGCGGCGTCCTGACCCGCGTCTCTCAAACGTTGGCAAGGAACGATGCGCCGGTAGTGCGCCGCTGGGCGGGAGTTGCGCCACCCGCGCAACGGCGCAGCACCTGCGCAGCTCGAAATCCCCGGTCCGGCAGCTAGGAGCCGAGCGCCGCGAACCGTTCGATGTCGCCCTCGGTGCCGGCCACGATGATCAGGTCCTCGTCCGTCACCACGGTCTCCGCCGTCGCGTAGGTGAACGGGCGGCCCGGGCTCTTCACGCCCACGACGGTCACCTTGTGCGTGGTCCGCACGCCCGAGTCGGTGAGGTTGAGCCCGCGGATGGGCTTCGGCGGGTACATTTTAACCAGCGCGAAGTCGTCGTCGAACTCGATGAAGTCGAGCATCCGGCCGGAGACGAGGTGGGCGACGCGCTCGCCGGCCTCCGCCTCCGGGTAGATCACGTGGTTGGCGCCGATGCGCTCGAGGATTTTGCCGTGCGACTGGGAGATCGCCTTCGCCCAGATCTGCGGGATCTTCAGGTCGACAAGGTTGGCCACGATCAGCACGCTGGCCTCGACGGATGACCCGACCGCGCAGACCGCAACGGTGAAGTCCTGCGCGCCGATCTGCCGGAGCGCGTCGATCGACTTGGCGTCCGCCTGGACCGCGTGGGTGACTCGTTCGGCCCACTTCTGCACGAGCGCTTCGTTGTCGTCGACGGCCAGCACCTCCCGGCCGAGGCGGTCGAGCTTTCCTGCCGTCGCCGCCCCGAATCGACCGAGGCCGATGACAAGGACGGGTGCGTGGTGTTTGATCCGGTCAACCAACGATGGGCCTTTCCTCCGGGCGCTTGAACAACTGCCTGCTCTGGCTCGCGGCCAGCGCCGCCGCGAGAGTCACTGTACCAACCCGGCCCATGAACATGGTCGCCGCCATCACGTAGACGCCGGCGGGCGGCAGGTCCTGGGTGAGGCCGGTGGACAGCCCGCAGGTCGCGAACGCTGAGATGACGTCGAAGAGCACCAGGTCGAAGGGTTGCTTCGAGATCTGCAGGATGAGGATGCTGGACACCGCCACCGTGGTTGCCCCCCAGAGCACGACGCTGACGGCCAGGCGCAGGATGTCCGCCGGGATCCTGCGGCCGAAGGCCTCCATCTGCGCCCGTCCGCGCGCCTCGGCGAAGGCGGCCAGGAACAGGATCGCAAGGGTGGTGACCTTGATGCCGCCGGCGGTGGAGGCCGAGCCGCCGCCGATGAACATCAGCATGTCGCTCACCAGCAGGCTCGACCCGTGCAGGTCGCTCACCGTGATCGTGGCGAACCCGCCCGACCTCGTCATCACCGACATGAACAGCGACTGGAAGATCGTGTCCCCGGCGTTCAGCGAACCGAACGTCTTCGGGTTGTCGAATTCGAGCACGATGTAGACGATCATGCCCGCGACCAGGAGGATGAACGTCGTCACGAGGGTCAGTTTGACGTGCAGCGACCAGCGCCGGGGGCTCAGCCAGCCGCGCGCGAACGCGTAGATCACGGGGAAGCCGAGGCTTCCGAGGAACACGCCGAGCATCAGCCCGCCGAGGAGCCAGTAGTCGTTCGCGAACTGGTCGAGGCCCCCGGCGTTCGGGCTGAAGCCGGTGTTCGTGAACGCCATCGCGGCGTAGTAGACGCTGTGCCAGGCGGCCTCGCCCAGGGGGACCCCGTCGAGCAGCATCCGCGGGAACAGGATCGCGGTGACCACCGCCTCGATCACCAGGGTGCTGATGGCCACCGTGGCGAGCAGGCTGCCGACCTCGCCGAGCCGCACCGCCTGGCCCTCGTTGATCGGTCCGGCGTGGATGCGGGAGGGGTTCGAGTCGCTCGCGGCGAGCAGCTTGGCCCGGAGCCCGAGCCGGCGGGAGATGACCATGCCCATGATCGACGCGAGGGTGAGCACGCCGACGCCGCCGATGTTGACCCCGACGACGACGAGGATGTTGCCGAACGGCGACCAGTGCGTCGCCATGTCGACGGTGGAGAGGCCGGTGACGCAGATCACCGAGACGGCGGTGAACAGCGCGTCGTGCAGCGGCGTGATCGTCGATGTCGACGAGGCGATCGGGAGCGAGAAGAGAACGGTGAAGAGCAGAACGAGGGCGGTGAAGACGAGAATCGCGAATCTCGAGGGCGACTTGCGCACCAGGTCGTCGACGAGATCCCGGCCCCGGGCGTACCACGACGAGTTCGGCGCTGGGAAACGAGTCTCGGAAGAGACGAATGGCACCTGTGGCTCCCGCTTCCGTTGTGGCCGGCGACGATATGTCATCGTACCGGCAGGGCGAGTGACTAATCTTGGGTCATGGCAAACATCTTCGACGTGGTGGCGGACTCGACCAGGCGCGACATCCTGCATATTCTTCTGGAGCGCTACAACCAGTCGGCCGACGCGGTGGGGGAACTCAGCGTCTCGGACATCGTGAGCCGGCTCGGCCTGAGCCAGCCGACGATCTCGAAGCACCTCAAGGTCCTGCGCGAAGCGGGCCTCGTGGGCGTGCGCGAAGAGGGCCAGCATCGCTTCTACCACCTCGACTACGCGCCGCTCGAGGAGATCGAGGACTGGCTGATCCCGTTCCTCAGCGTTGACTTCGACGTGACCGCCGAGGAAATCGACGCCGAGGCCGGCCTGAAGTCCGAGCAGCGCGCGTTCGCCGCCGCCATCGGCAAGGCCTTCGCCGACACGTCGTTCCAGATGAGCCACGCGGTGAAGGACGCCACCTCCAAAAAGTGGCGGAAAAACGACTAGACGACCGCTCACGCTTGCGCCTAGAGTTACCGTCAGGCACGCGGGTAACACCCGTAACACCCGGTGCTCTCAGAGTTGACTCGCCGGGATTCACAAAGGGTTCACGCGAATGGCACAGGACTTGTCCGAGGTGCGCTTCCTCACGGTGGCTGAGGTCGCCGCGATGATGCGCGTGTCGAAGATGACGGTGTACCGGCTCGTTCACTCCGGGGAGCTCCCGGCGATCCGCTTCGGGCGCTCCTTTCGCGTGCCCGAGTCTGCCGCCCGGGCGGCCATCGAACGGCCCGTCGCGGACTCTGCGTAGGAGCGCCTGCTTTTTCCGGTTAGAATGGTGTTTTCGTGTCGGTCGCAGATCCGCGGCTCAACCAAATACTTGTGAGGTCCGTGTGGGTTCTGTAATTAAGAAGCGACGCAAGCGCATGGCGAAGAAGAAGCACCGCAAGCTGCTTCGTAAGACTCGCCACCAGCGTCGCAATAAGAAGTAGGACGGCCTCTGGCCGTACTGGCGTGAGCGTCAGGCCCCTGGGGCCTGGCGCTTTTTGCTGCCCGCAGCGCGGCCTTGTGGGAGGCGGAGCAGTGAGCGGATGAGCCTGGTTCGTCCCCTGGAACCGGTTCGGGGAGCGAGCTCCCAGCCGGCCCGCCTAGGCTGGAGGAATGGCTACCGCACTCCTCACCCTGATCGGCAAGCCCGGCTGTCACCTCTGCGACGACGCCCGGGACCTCATCGACAGCGTCGTGCAGAAGGTCGCCGGCCATCCTTCGGCCCCCGAGATCGTGCTCGAGGAGTTGTCGATCCTCGACGACGCCGGGCTTCACGAGCAGTACGTCGAGGAGATCCCGGTGCTTCTGATCAACGGCAAGGTCCACAACTACTGGCGGATCGACCCCCTGCGCCTGCGTACGGCCCTGCTGGAGGTGCGATGAGCATCCGGCACGTCGTCTCCTGGCGGCTCGCCTCGACCGACCCGGCCGAGAAGGCCGAGCACGCGGCCCGGATCATCGCCGGGCTCGAGTCCCTGGTGGGCGTGGTCGACGACATCCGCTCACTCACCGTCGGCGCGGATGTCGCCGGTGGCGACAACTGGGACGTCGTGCTGATCGCCGACTTCGACGACATGGACGCGGTCGCCCGCTACCAGGCGCACCCCGAACACCAGAAGGTGGGCGCCTACATCCGCTCGGTCGTCTCGGCCCGCATGGCCGTCGACCTGAACTTCTAGCCCCCTTCCTCCCCTTCCCCCCTCCGCGAAACCGCACTTGTGCGCGTTATTCGCGTGTTTTAGCGCGCACTACTGCGGTTTCGCGGGGGTCTGCTGGGCGAGGACGCGCCGCACGCGGTTGAGGAACGCCCGCCGGTTCGTGAAAACGTCGTCGGGGACCACCCGGATGACCCGCCACCGGTCGGCCTCGAAGGTCTCGCGCCTCGTGATGTCCCCGCGAAAGCGCTCCTTGCTGACCCGGTGCCCGTCGCCTTCGTACTCGAACAGGAGGCGAGCCCACGGATAGGCGAGGTCGGGTTTCCCGAGGCGCCGCCCGTCGCCGTCGAACACGGCCTCGTTGACGACCGGTTCAGGCAAGCCATCATCGACGAGGATGAGCCTCAGCCACGTCTCCGGGCGCGAATCCACGCCGGTGCGCACCCTGCCGATCGCCTCCCTCAGGTTCTTCGCGCCGCGTCGGCCGGAGTGCCGCAGCACACCGGCCCGCAGCTCGGCGATCGTGGCCAGCGGGGGCTCGCGGCCGGCGTCGGTGACCCGTCCGGAGACGAGGAAGTCGCCGGCGGCAATGAGGTCGTAGAGCGTGAGCAGGGTGGATAGCTGGCACCAGGTGGATACCGGGTCGGTCACCACAAACCCGTGGTGTTCCCGGAACGCGGCCTCGATTCCGCCGAGCGCATGCCCGACCACGCCGACGACCCGCGGCGGTTGCCGGCGCTCGTTCACGGCAACGTGAATGGTCTGGTCGCCGGCGAGGAACGGCGGGAGGGGGATCAGGTAGAGCTGCGCCGCCGTGACGTGGCTGAACGCCTGGCCGGCGGGCATCCGCGGCAGGTAGCCCTCGCACCGGCCGTGGATGGCCGTGAAGTCGAGGTCGATCGCGCGCACGCCGCGGGATGGTCGCTGCACATCGGGGGCGAGCAGCCGGCCTCGCCCGAGGGTTTCCGGCGGGACATCCGTGGTCAGGAACGCGCGTCCGCGGAGCGGGACTGGGAGGATCGTTCGGTTTCGCACCCGGACATGATGCCTTTTTCCGTCCGCGCGCGCCGAACCTGTCCACAGCCCGCCGCGAAACCGCAGTTGTGCGCGCTAGAACACGCGCATAACGTGCACAACTGCGGTTTCGCGGGGGGACGGGCTAGGGAACGAGACGGGTGGGGCCGCGGAACAGGTAGGTGACCTCGCGGATGCTGGCCTGGTGCAGCATGAGCATCAGCACCCGGGCGAGGCCCATGCCGAAACCGCCGTGGGTCGGCACGCCGTAGCGGAAGAAGTCGAGGTACTCGCCGAGCTCCTCCGGGTCGAGGCCCTTCTCCTTGGCCTGCTCGACGAGCACGTCGATGCGGTGCTCGCGCTGGGCGCCGGTGGAGATCTCGGTGCCGTTGAAGATCAGGTCGTAGCTGTTCGTCAGGCTCGCATCGCCCTCGTGGCGCATGTGGTAGAACGGCCGGATGCTCGAGGCGTAGTCGGTGAGGAAGACGAACTCGTGGCCGTAGGTCTCCTTGACGTACGCGGCGATGCGGCGCTCGCCCTCTGGATCCATGTCGTCGTCGTCGCGCGGAACCTCGTAGCCGTGCTGCTTGACGATCTCCTTCGCCTCGGCGAGCGGGATGCGCGGGAACGGCTTGGTCGGCACGGTCACCTCGACGTTGAAGAGGGCCTTGACCTCGTCTCCGTGCTTCGCCCTGACCGCGGTGAACGCGGCGACGAGCAGGTCCTCGTGCAGCGCCATGACGTCTTCGTGGCTGTCGATCCAGCTGATCTCCGAGTCGATGCTGGTGAACTCGGTGGCGTGGCGGCTGGTGAACGACGGGTCGGCGCGGAACGCCGGCCCGACCTCGAACATCTTGCCGAAGCCGGCGGACTGCGCCATCTGCTTGAAGAACTGCGGGCTCTGCGCCAGGTAGGCCTTGGTGTCGAAGTACTCGACCTCGAACAGCTCGGCGCTGGACTCGCTGGCGCTGGCCATGAGCTTCGGGGTGTGCAGTTCGATGAAGTCGTTCTCGATCCAGTACGTGCGCAGGGCGTGCTCGAACGTGGTCTGGATCCGGAAGATGAGGTTCTGCTTCTGGTTGCGCAGGTCGAGGAAGCGCCAGTCCATCCGCTTGTCGAGGCTGGAGTCCGCCGCGATCGGCGTCTCCGGGATGGCCAGGGTGACGATCTCCAGGCCGGCCAGCTTGATCTCGATGCCGCCGAGCTTGACGCGTTCGTCGTGCTTGAGCTGGCCGGTCACGGTGACGAAGCTGCCCTGCGAGAGCGAGGAGATGCTCGTGGCGGGCTCGTCGGCGATGACGACGCCGTCGGCATCCGAGTTGCGCGGGTTGACCAGCTGCACGGCGCCGGACTCGTCGCGGAGCACGACGAACTGCACCTTCTTCTGGTCGCGCACCGTCTCGACCCATCCGGACACCGAAACGGGGCCGTCATCGAGGGCGGACAGGTTCTTGATCAATATGCGCGCAGTCACCCGCCAAGTTTAGCCGCACGGGCTCTCGGCGAATTCGCGGCCGGGCCCTCCGTAGACTGGAGCACGTGGTAGCTAGCCAGGTACATCTCGTGCGGCACGGTGAGGTTTTCAACCCCGAGCGCGTCCTTTACGGCAGGCTGCCGGGGTTTGGACTGTCCCCGCTGGGCCGGAAGATGGCCGAGGCGGCCGCGGCCGACCTCGTCGACCGGGGTCGCCCGGTCGTGCGGATCGTCTCCTCGCCGCTGCAGCGCACGCTGGAATCGGCCGAACCGATCGCCGCCCTGTTCAACCTCCCGGTCAGCACCGACGACCAGCTGATCGAGCCGAAGAACCGCTTCGAAGGCACCCGGCTGACCGGTCCCGGCGGCGCGCTCCGCGACCCCCGCAACTGGCCGTCGCTGGCCAACCCGCTCCGCCCGAGCTGGGGGGAACCGTTCCGCTCGATCGCCGCCCGGATGCTCGCCGCGGTCGACGACGCCTGGAACTCGGTCGACGGCGGCGACGTCGTGCTCGTCAGCCACCAGCTGCCGATCTGGATGGTGCACCGCGCGCTCGCCGGGGAACGCCTGGCCCACGACCCGCGCAAACGCCGCTGCGAGCTCTCGAGCATCACCACCCTCTCCTGGCGCGGCGAGGGCTTCGTCGAGGTCGGCTACGCCAACCCGGCCGGGCACCTCCAGGTGCTGGCCACGGATGTCGGGGCGGTATGAGCCGCCGCCGCCTCCTGACCGCGCTCGCCACCGCCGCGGCCCTGTCCGCCCTGCTCGCCGGATGCTCGTCCGACCCGCTGGCCGAGCAGTACCGCGAGGGCAGCAGCAAGGGGTTCATCGCCGGGGACGGCAGCTGGACCGAGATCCCCGCGGCCAAGCGCGGCGACGCCGTGACCTGGAGCGGGACCACCGAAAACGGTGAGACCGTCTCGTCGACCGACTACGCCGACGAGGTCGTCGTCCTCAATTTCTGGTACGCCAGCTGTGCTCCCTGCCGGGCCGAGGCCCCCGACCTGCAGACGCTCAGCGAGGCCTTCGACGGGAAGGGCGCCGCGTTCCTCGGCGTCAACGTGCGCGACCGGCCCGCCAACGCGATCGCGTTCAACGAGAACTACGGCATCACCTATCCCTCGGTGATGGACGTCGCCGACGGCGGCATGCAGCTCGCGTTCAGCGGGAGCATCCCGCCCAATGCCGTGCCCACGACCCTGGTCCTGGACAGCTCCGGCCGGGTGGCCGCGCGGATCCTGGGCCGGGTGTCGTCGCCGTCGATCCTGAAGACCCTGATCCGCGACACGATCGCCGAGGACAACTAGGCGTGGGTGATCCGTTCGGGGAACTCGTCTTCAGCGGCCAACTGTTCATCGCGATCCCGATCGCCGTGCTGGCCGGCCTGGTCTCCTTCGCGTCGCCGTGCATCCTCCCGCTCGTGCCCGGCTACCTCGCCTACATCGGCGGGTTCACCGACGGCCGCACGCCGGCCAGGGCGGACCACCGCGGCCGGAACCGGCTGCTCGCCGGTGTCGGCCTCTTCATCCTCGGCTTCACGCTGGTCTTCGTGCTCACCGGCGTGATGTTCGGCGCGGCCGGATTCTGGCTGAACCAATACCGCGACCTGATCACCCGCGTCGCCGGCGTCATCGTCATCCTGCTCGGCCTCGTCTTCATCGGCCAGTTCGGGGTGATGCAGCGCACGGTCAAGTCCTCGTGGCGTCCGCGGATGGGGCTTGCCGGCGCGCCGGTGCTGGGCGCGGTGTTCGCGATCGGCTGGACACCGTGCACCGGGCCGACGCTGACGGCGATCAACTCGCTCAGCCTGAGCTCCGGGTCACCCTGGCAGGGCGGCCTGCTGGCCCTCTTCTACGCGCTCGGCCTCGGCATCCCGTTCCTGCTGATCGCCCTCGGCCTCAGCTGGGCGACCGGGGCCGTGGCCTTCCTCAAGCGGCACATCCGGGCGATCAACCTGATGGGTGGCGCCCTGCTCATTCTCATTGGCCTGCTCATGGTCAGCGGCGTCTGGAACGCCTGGCTCCTCGACCTGCAAGGGGTGATTGGCAACTTTGTCCCGGCCATCTGACCATTACGATTCCCGCCCGGCAGGCTCCGGCGACGCCGTCACCCAGCCGCGCCTCGGCTCGGCCGGCTGGCTGCGCTGGTTCTGGCGCCAGCTCACCAGCATGCGCACGGCACTGTTCCTGCTCCTGCTGCTGGCGATCGCCGCCGTCCCCGGGTCGCTCGTGCCGCAGCGCAGCTCCGACCCCAACGGCGTCACCCAGTACTTCGCCAACAACCCCGACCTCGCGCCGGCCCTCGACTCCATCCAGGCCTTCGACGTGTATTCCTCGGCCTGGTTCTCCGCGATCTACCTGCTGCTCTTCGTCTCCCTGATCGGCTGCGTGATCCCGCGCACGAAGCACCACCTGCAGGCGCTCCGGGCCAAGCCGCCGAAGACGCCGGCGCGGCTGGCCCGCCTGTCCGGCTTCACCGCTCGCGACGCTCCGGCGGGCACGGATGCCCAGGCGGCGATCGAATCCGCCAGCGGCCTCCTCAAGGCGGGCGGCTACCGGGTCGCCCGCTTCGACAACGGCCCGGAGGTCTCCGTCTCGGCCGAGCGCGGCTACCTGCGCGAGACCGGCAACCTCGTCTTCCACTCGGCGCTGGTGGGCATCCTGATCACCGTCGGCTTCGGCAGCGGATTCGGTTTCAGCGGCCAGCGTGTGCTCGTCGAGGGCCAGACCTTCGTGAACACCCTGCTCGCCTACGACTCGTTCAATCCCGGCCGCTTCTTCGACGACGCGAGCCTCGACCCCTACAAGCTCAAGCTCGACGACTTCGACGTCGCCTACGAGACGAAGAACCTCAAGGCCTTCGGCCAGGCGCTCGACTTCACCGCCGACGTCACGGTCACTCCCAGGGGCGAGGCCGCGAAGCCCGGCGCCGTGAAGGTGAACGGGCCGCTCCGCACCGGCGGCACCGACGTCTACCTGCTCGGCAACGGCTACGCGCCGACCATCACGGTGAAGGACCCCGACGGCACGGTGGTCTTCACCGATTCGATTCCCTTCCTGCCCCAGGACGCGAACCTAACCTCCCTCGGGGTGGTGAAGGTTCCGGACGGGCTGAAGAAGCAGGTCGGCATGATCGGGTTCTTCTACCCGACCCAGGCGGAGGCGCAGTCCGGCGCCTACTTCTCCTCCTTCCCGGATCTCGAATACCCGCTGCTGACCCTGAACGTCTACGCCGGCGACCTCGGCCTCGACGAAGGCGTCCCGACATCCGTCTATTCGCTCGACACCGACAAGATGGATGCCCTGGCCACGCGCACGACCACGGTCAAGCCGCTCGAGCTCAAGCCAGGCGAGACCCAGCAGCTTCCGGGCGGACTCGGCTCGGTCACCTTCGAGGACGCCAACCCGGGCGCGAAGAAGGGCGACTTCTCCGGCTCCGTCCTGCGGTTCGCCTCCTTCGACATCCACCACGACCCCACCCAGGGCTGGGTGCTCCTGTTCGCGGTCCTCGTGCTGCTCGGGCTGCTCACCTCCCTGTTCATCCCGCGCCGTCGCGTCTGGGTGAAGGCCATCGAGCAGGGCGACGGGTCGGTGCGGCTCGAGTACGCCGGCCTCGCCCGCGGTGACGACCCCGCCCTCGAGGCGGCGGTGGCGGACCTCGCCGACCGCCACGGCGCCCAGCTGCCGGCAGCCCCGCTCGCTCCCGCCCCCGATCAGACTTAGGCTGGCACAGTGAATCTCAATGAGCTCTCGATCCTGAGCCTGTACTCGGCCATGGGCGTGTACGCGTTCGCCTTCATCGCCTTCGCGATCGACCTGGCCCGGCGCTCCTCCGCGGTGGATGCCGCGGTGGATGCCGCGCAGGCCGGCACGCGGGCCGGCGCGGAGGCCGGCGCGAGGCTCGCCGCCGAGGCCACAGGATCTGCCGCGGCCGGGTCAGGGGGCACAACCACCCTGACCCGCATCAGCACACGCATCGCCAATGACGCGGCCACCCCCTACGGCCGCTCGGCCAGCCTCCGCGTCGGCGTCTCGCTGACCGTGCTCGCCTGGGCGTTGCACCTGGCCGCCGACGTGCTCCGCGGCCTGGCCGCCGGCCGGGTCCCCTGGGCGAACATGTACGAGTTCGCGATGACCGGGACGCTCCTGATCGTGACCGTGTTCCTGATCGTGCTGACCCGGGCGGACCTGCGCTTCCTCGGGACCTTCGTCACCGGCCTGGTGCTGATCCTGCTGGGGATCGCCGCCCTCCGGTTCTACGTCGAGGTCGCCCCGCTGCCGCCGGCGCTCCAGTCGGTCTGGCTCGTCATCCACGTCTTCGTCGCCTCGCTCGGCACCGGGTTCTTCGCGCTCGGCTTCGCCCTGTCGGCCGTGCAGCTGCTCCAGTTCCGGCGAGAGAGCCTCGTGGCCGAGGCCCGGGCGACGCGGCTGCGGTTCGTGGCCACGCTGCCGTCCTCGGCGACCCTGGAGAACCTCGCCTACCGGGTCAACATCATCGGCTTCATCCTCTGGACCTTCACCCTGATGGCCGGCTCGATCTGGGCCGAGAAGGCCTGGGGCCGGTACTGGGGCTGGGACACCAAGGAGGTCTGGACCTTCATCATCTGGACCATCTACGCCGGGTACATCCACGCCAGGGCTACCCGCGGCTGGCGTGGCTCACGCTCGGCGTGGCTGGCGATCATCGGTTTCAGCGCCGTCATGTTCAACTTCGGCATCGTGAACGTGTTCTTCAAGGGCCTGCACGCCTACTCGGGCCTCTGATCTCGACCAGCTCGATCAGGATGCCGCTGAGTTGCGGACAAAGTACCTTCATTTGGCTCGGGAAGGTACTTTGTCCGCGACTCAGTTGAGCCGCGTCCAGGCCTCGGCGAGCTTGGCGTCAGTCGGCCAGGAGCGCCCTGGTGCGGGCGAGGCGTTCCAGCCACCAGTCGCGACGGTCCGCGGCCGCCGCGTGGCGCTCGAGCAGCGCTGCATCGGGCGTGACCCGGCGCACGGCGACGCGGCCGCGGACGGGGACGAGCGGTTCGGCGGTGACATCCGCGGCCAGCAGCGCGGCCGTCCCCAGGCCGCAGTCGAAGGACAGCTCCGGGATCGCCGCGGCGAGGTGCGCGCCCATCGAGATGCCGATCGAGGTGTCCAGCGCGCTGGAGACGACGACGGGCAGGCCCGCCTCCGCCGTGAGCGCCAGGGCCGAGCGGATGCCGCCGAGCGGCTGGGCCTTGACCACCAGGATGTCCGCGGCTCCGGCCCGCGCCACCGCGAGCGGGTCCTCGGCGCGGCGAACGCTCTCGTCCGCCGCGATCGGCAGCCCCATGTACCTCGTCCGGAACCGGATTTCAGCCAGTTCCTCCACGGTCGCGCAGGGCTGCTCGACGTACTCGAGGTCGAACCCGGCCAGGGCGTGCAGGGCGTGCTCGGCCTCATCCACATTCCAGAGCCCGTTCGCGTCGACGCGGATGCGTCCCTCCGGCCCGAGCGCGGCACGCACGGCGCGGACCCGCGCCACGTCATCGGCCAGGGTCTGGTCGGAGGAGGCGACCTTCACCTTCGCGGTGCGGCAGCCGGGGAAGCGGGCGAGGACGCCGGCCACGTCCTCGGGCGCGACCGCGGGCACCGTGGCGTTCACCGGGACGCTGGTGCGCAGCAGCGCCGGTGTTTCGTGCCAGCCGAAATCGATGGCCGCCCGGAGCCACACTGCCGCTTCGGCGTCGTCGTATTCGGCGAACGGCGAGAACTCCGTCCAGCCGTGCGGGCCCCGAAGGAGCAGGGCCTCGCGACTCTCCAGCCCCCGGAACCGGGTGATCAGGGGCAGGGCGACCACGTGCGCCGTGCCGAGCAACTCGTCCAGTGAGGGCAGCATCCCCCCAGTCTGGCACCCGCGCGGGGATCAGCCCGGGAACCGGGCGACGCCGGCCCCAGCCGTCCTCGGCCCTGGTCGGGTCAGAGAACGTCCCGCATGAACGCGTTGTCCGGCTCGGGCCCGGTGTCGACGCCGTTGTGGTTCGGCTTCGTGTTGACCAGGGCGACCGGAATCCCGGGCGAAATCAACAGATAGGCATCTTCGACGCGTCCCTCGCCGCTGTTGACCTGCAGCCAGTACGGCCGGCCCGCCGCCAGCGCCGTGACCAGCTCCTCCTGGATCGATGCGACCGTTCGACCGCCGAGGGAGTACGGCTTGCCGCCGTAGACGATGTCGACCCGTTTCACGGCATCCCCTTCGTCAGCGTCGTCGGCGTCGGATGGGGCTCGGGAACGATCTGCAGCCCACCGGAGGAATTCGCGGTGAACATGAGTGCTTCGATCCACTCACGATTGAGGCTCGGGGTTCGAGCGCCGAAGTACTTGTACGCGATCGGGATGCCGGGATTCAGCCAGATCGTGCTCCGGCCGCCGCCGCCCTGCGGGTCGTCCCTCCACGTGAAGTAGAACGACTCGCCGCGGCGCAGCTTGGCGCCGATCACCACCTGGATGTGCGCGAGTATCCGATCGTCGAAGTCAGCAGTGAGCGTCGAGTCGTATGTCAGTTTGCCCATTGCACCGCTCCCCGTTCCCCCGTCTTGCGAGACTACCTCGGTTCGAAGCGGCCCACCATGCTCATTTCGGGGGGGGGCCCTATGTTTTTGTCAAGCGGCGAGTGGGTGCTCGGCTTGATAGAGCGTGCCGTCGCGGAGCATGGCGTAGATGACGTCGCAACGGCGGCGGGCGAGGG
>NZ_SOEZ01000078.1 GCF_004402215.1 Cryobacterium tagatosivorans | reverse complement strand
GTGGACGCGGCATCCGGGGCGAGGCTGCTGTCCGGTGCGCTCGGCGCGACGTCCGCCACGGTCCGCGCGAAAGCCGCGATCGGCGGAGCCCCCGCAGCGTCCGGGGTGGCCGCGGAGGCTCCCGTGCTGGCGCTGGGCCGGCTCGGTGCGGCCGGTGCGGCCGGGGCGGCCGTCGTCGGAGACTGCGGCAGGGCGGTCGGCGCGGCCGGGGTCAGCGATGCGGGGGCCAGAGCCGCCGGGGTCAGTGAAGCAGAGATCAGTGACGCCGGGATCAGTGACGCCGGGATCGCCGTGGCGGGCGTGGCTGGTTCCGTCCGCTGCGCCGGTGCGGCGCGGCGATCGGCCGTTGCCGGGGCGACGGCGGAGGCCGGAGCGACTGCGCTCCCCGCGGCCAGGTCGGACAGGTCGGGTGCGGGCAACTCGGGCTGCGCCGGCTCGCCAGCCGCCGGGACGGCCACTGGAACTGACACTGGAGCGGCCACTGGAACGGCGTTCCATGCTGCGTCGGAGACGGGAGCGGCGACTCCGCTGCCGGGCTCGGACAGAGCACGTTCGGCGCCGGGCCTGGGCTTAGCCTGACTGGCCTCAGCCGGCGCGGACCCGGCAAGCACGGACATGGCAGGCGTGGCCTCGGCCGGCGTGGACTCGGCAGGCGCGGGGTCGGCGGGCAGGGTCTCGGCGGGCAGGTGCGCGGAGGTGTCCGCTCCGAGGGCGCCGGTCAGGACGGCGGCGAAGCCGGTCGCGCCCGCACGGGGGCCGGCCGGCGCGGACGCGGTGGGCTGCGGCGCGGACTGCGGCGCGGTCATCCGCGCGAGGGAGAGGCTCACTTCGACCCGCCCGCGGCGAAGGCGGCCAGCGCGGCGCTGAAGGCGTGACTGCCGCCGGAGGCGAGCGACGCCGGCGCGGACGCGGTCGGGATGACCCGGCGGATCGTGTCGATGTCGGAATCCTTCATGTAGGCGTCAACGAGGCAGACGGTCCGGCCGGGATAGGGAGCGTGGATGACCTTGTTGTTGCCGGCGTAGATCAGGATGTGTGCGCCGCCGCCGGTCACGATCAGGTCGCCGGGCAAAGCCTGGGCCAGGGAGCCCACCTCGGTGCCGATCTTCATCTGGCCGGAGACGAGACGGGGAACCTTGACCCCGACGTCGGCGTAGACGCGCTGCACGAGACCGGAGCAGTCCATGCCCTTTCCGTCCTCACCGCCGAAGACATAGGGCACGCCGAGGTACTTCTTCGCGGCGTTCGTCACGTCGGTGCCGGAGACGCCGGAACCGGACCCGGGCGTGGCCACGGAGGGCACCCCCGAGGTACCGGGTGTGCCAAGGGCCGTGGCCAGCTTCGCGGCGAAGGCGTCGACCGGAGCCGGGGCGGCGGTCTTCTGCCCCGCCGGAACCCCGGTGAGCTGGATCAGGGTGGACTGGATCTCGGCGACCCGGCCGAGGGCTGCGACCATCGTCATCGTGCGGCTCCCGCCTGGTCCCGGTGCCAGCGGGCGGAGGCGATCTCGTCCAGTGCGGTCTGTTCGCCGTGGAGTTCCTCGGCGTTCCACGCCGCGGCGTGGCGGGTCGCCAGCTTCTCCAGTCCGATCGACTGCGCCCTGGCGACGTCGAAGGCGTTCTGGGCCTCCCCCACGGCGACGGCGTAGTTTCTGCCGAGCCCGTCCAGGTCGGCGAGCATGCTGCGCGACGACGCGCGCGCGGCCGCCATCGCGTTGAGGGCGGCGCTGGTGGTGGCCGACACCGGGGTGTTCGCCAGCGCGCTGTGGGTCTCGGTGCGGTGGGCGCTGTTCTCCGTGGCGTTCCGGTTCGCCGCGGCCAGCGCGCCGGCGGCTTCGTCCTGCTGCAGGTGGCGCAGTCGGAGCAGTCCGGTGAGCGAGAATGCGCGATTCATGAGATGCCTTCCAGGGTGTTCGTGAGCCGGGTGAGGGCGTACCAGGATGCCGAGGCCGGCGTCTGGTCGTCCATCGTCTGCTGCAGGAAGGCCGTGATGGAGGCCTCGTGGTCGACGGCTGCATCGACCAGCGGGTTGGTGCCCCGCCGGTACGCGCCGACGTCGAGCAGGTCCTGCGCGGCCCGGCGCGCGGCCAGCACGCGCCGAAGGGCGCCGGCGACCCGGTTGCGTTCGGCGGTGTTGACCCGGGAGGCGACCCGGGAGATGGAGCCCAGCACGTCCACGGACGGGAAGTGCCCGGTGATCGCGAGCTTGCGGTCGAGCACCACGTGCCCGTCGAGGATGGACCGTGCGGCGTCGGCGATGGGCTCGTTGTGGTCGTCGCCGTCGACGAGGACCGTGTAGATGCCGGTGATCGACCCGGTCGCGTCGGTTCCGGCCCGCTCGAGCAGCCGGGCGAGCACGGAGAAGGTGGAGGGCGGATAGCCGCGCGTCGCCGGCGGTTCGCCGACCGACAGGCCGATCTCGCGCTGGGCCATGGCGACCCGGGTGAGCGAGTCCATCATGAGCATCACGTCGGTGCCGCGGTCCCGGAAGGACTCGGCGATGCGCGTGGCGGTGAAGGCGGCGCGGAGCCGCATCATGGCCGGTTCGTCCGAGGTGGAGACGACGACGATGGAGCGGGCGAGGCCCTCGGGGCCGAGGTCGTCTTCGAGGAACTCGCGCACCTCCCGGCCGCGCTCCCCCACCAGGGCGATGACGGACACCTCGGCATCCGTGCCGCGGGCGATCATCGAGAGCAGGGAGGACTTGCCGACGCCGGATGCCGCGAACAGGCCCATCCGCTGGCCCTTGCCGACGGTCGTCATGGTGTCGAGCACCCGCACGCCCAGCTGCAGCGGGGTGTCGATGCGGGCGCGGTGCATGGCCGAGGGGCTGTCGTTGTCGAGGGAGACCATCCTGTCGTTCAGGAGCGGCCCCTTGCCGTCGATGGGACGGCCGAGCCCGTCGAGGACGCGCCCGAACAGGCCGGTGCCGGTGGGCACGAGCAGCGGGGTCCCGGTGGACCTGGCCGTCGTGCCGATCCTGACCCCGGTCATCCGGCCGAGCGGCATGCAGCGCACTCCTTCGCGAGTCGTCGCGACGACTTCGGCGTCAATGCCGGGACCCTCGCCGATCGTGACCAGGTCGCCGATCGAGGCGGGCAGGCCGGTCAGCTCGACGCCGAGGCCGACGATCGAGGAGACCACGCCCATTCGCTGGGGCCTGGCCGCGTGGAGGGCCGCGTCGAATTGCCGCGCCCGCGGGCGCCAGGTCGTGGTCACTGCCGGACTCCGTCGAGGGCCGCCCGGGCACGCCGGAGGGCCGTGCCGATCCGAGCGTCGAGGAATCCTTCGCCGAATTCCGTCATGGCGTCGCCCCGCGCCAGCTGCGGGTCGGCGGTGAACCGCACACCGGCGCGGGCCGCAATCTCGGTGCCGAGGAGTTCGAGGTCGTCCGGATGCATCCGCACGGTGTGCACTTCGGGCGCGTGTTCGTGGTCGAGCGCCCGGCGGAGGGCCAGGCGGGCCGCGGACTCCCGGTCGCCGAGTTCGGCGCCGATGACGGCCTCGGCGAGGTCGACGGCCGACGCGACGAGGGCGAGCTCGACGCCCTGGATCAGGGGAAGCGCGCTCGCGTCCAGGGCGCGCGCGGCGGCGGCCAGGAGCTCGACCGTCCGGTCCGCCTTCGCCTCGGCGTGCCGGAGGGCCGCGGCGTGGTCGGCCTCGAGTCGCAGCGACTGCTCGTGCATCCGGGTTGCGGCCAGCCGGAGGCCTTCCGCGTAGCCCGCGGCGTGGCCCCTGGCCCGGGACTGCTCGTCGATGACCTCGCGGCCGTCCTGCCCGAGGCTGGGGAAGGCCACGCGCGAGAACGCCAGGTCAGTAGACATATTCTTCCTCGTCCCCGCGGACGACGGTGATGCTGCCCTGCGCGGCGAGATCGCGGATGGCGCGGACGATTTCGGCCCGGGCATCCTCGACATGCGACACGCGCACCGGGCCGATCGCGGCGATCTCGTCGTCGAGGGTTGCCCGGTTGCGCTCGGACAGGTTCGCCCGGATGACCTCGATGACCGATTCGGACGACCCCTTCATGGCGGCGGCCAGGATGCTGGAGTCGATGCCGCGCAGCACCTGCTGCACGTCGCGGCTCTCGAGCTTGACGATGTCGGCGAAGGTGAGCATCCGCGAGCGCACCTCTTCGGCGAGGGCGGGGTCGCGTTCGTCGAGGGCCTCGAGCATCGCCCGCTCGGTGGCGACGTCGGAGCGGTTGATGATGTCGACCAGCGGCTGGACCCCGCCGATGACCTCGGCGGCCTCGCTCGAGCCGACGACGGAGCCCGCCCGCAGCTTGAGGGTGTCGGTGACGATGCGAACCGCCTCCGGCGTTGCCGTCCCCATGGTCGCAATGCACTGGGCGACGTCGGTGCGGCGCGAGGCGTCGAGCCCGGCGAGCACGGCGGATGCCCGCTCCGGCCGCAGGTGCGCCAGCACCAGGGCGATCGTCTGCGGAAGCTCCCCGTCGAGGAGGGTGAGCACCTGGCCGGGCTCCGCGGCGTCGAGGAACTCGAACGCCTTACCGGCCATCGACGAGGCGACCCGGTTCATGACTCCGGCTGCCTTCTCGGCACCGAAGGACGCTTCGAGCAGCCCGAGCGCGAAGTCGTGCCCGCCGTGCGACTGGCGTGCGCCCGTCGCCATCAGCCGATGGAACTCCGTCAGGGTTTCGTCAGCGACGGTGTCGTCGACGCGGCGCAGGCCGACGATCTCCGCGATGATCGCGGCGGCTTCGAGCTCGCTGAACTCCTTCATCACCTCGGCGGCATGCTCCTGGCCGAGGTTCATCAGCACGATCGCGACCTTCTGGGTGCCCGTCAGGGTCTTCGCGGTAGCCGGGGCGGCGCTCATGCGGGCTGCCGTTCGTCCATGAAGCCGCGGAGGTACTGCGCCGTGCCCTTGGGGTCGCGCTGGGCGAGGGCGTCGATCTCCGACCGCAGGTTCTCGGCGTCGGTCGCCTCATAGGCGATCGACGGTCCCGGGTTGATGACCCGCGGGGCGATCGACGGGGCTCGGACCAGCGGAACCGTCGGTGCGTCCAGGGCGCTGCGCAGCTCGGACAGGTCACCGACATCCATCGGTTCGCGGCTCTGCCGGCGCGACCGACGGGCGTACACGATCAGGCCGAGGATGAACGGGATGACCAGCGCGGCCGCGATGATGGCGATCCGGATCAGGCCGGCGACGCGGTCGGCGTTCTCGGCCGCCTGGGCGGCGGCGAGGGCGGCCGCGGCATCCTGCGCCCCGGCCGTGTTGAAGTTGACGACCTCGACCGTCACCGCGTCACCGCGGGCGACGTCGATCCCGGCCGCGGAGGCGACGAGGGAGGACAGGTCGGACACGTTGATGTCGCCGGCGGCCGCGGAGTCCACGGCAACGGACACGGTCTGCCGGTTGATCGCGCCGGACGGGATCGTGCGGGATTCGGTGACCTTGTTGACGGCGTTGTTGCGCGTGCTGTCCTTGGACGTGAAGGTTCCGTCGCCGTTCGCCCCGGCCGGGACGGCGATGTTGTCGGGGCCGAGCACACCGGTGGCGCCCGCGCCGCTCTTGCCGCCCGCGTATGTCTCGGACTTGACCGCTTCGTTCAGCGCCGGGGCGTCCGTGGGGGTCGTGAAGGTCTCTTCGACTCGCTCGGCGGACTCGTAGCTCATGTCGGCGGCGACCACGACGCTGGCATTGCCCGGCCCGACGATCTTGTCGAGCATGGCCTGCACCGAGCCCTGGACGCGTTCTTCGTACACCGAGGACTGCTTGTCGGCGCTGCCGGTGGCGCCAACGCCAACGGCCGAGAGCACGGCGCCGCCGGCGTCGACGACGGCGACATCGGACGGGGACATGCCGTCGATCGAGGAGGAGGTGAGGTGCACGATGGCCTCGACCTGCTCGCTCGTCAGGGTGATTCCGTTCTCGGCTTCGATGAAGACGGATGCCGTGGGGTCGTTCGCCTCGGCGACGAACACGCTCTCCTTGGGGATGGCCAGGCGCACCGAAGCGGTCCGTACACCGTCGAGCGCCTCGATCGTGGCGGCGAGCTCTCCTTCGAGCGCCCGCTTGTAGGTCACCGACTGCTGGAACTCGGAGGCGGTGACGCCCATCTTGTCGAGGAGCGCGTATCCCCCGGTGCTCGAGGAGGGCAGCCCGGCCGACGCGGCCTTGAGCCGTTCGTCGTAGACGCTCTTCTCGGGAACCAGGATCGTCGCACCGCCGTCGCTGAGCTCGTACGGCACGCCGTCCGTGCGGAGCTGGTCGACGATCGTGTTGGCGTCCGACCCGCTGAGACCGGAGAACAGGGGCGTGAAGGCGGGCTTGGTTGCCCACATCGAGAGCGCGGCGATGCCCAGCACGAGCACCGCCACGCCGATGAGCGCGACAGTGCGCTGCGCGATGGTGAACTCGCGCAGCGCGTTTCCGAAGCGCCGGAACGCCGAGGTGACCTGAGCCGGCATCAGGCCTGCATCCGCATGATCTCGTTGAACGCGTCAACGCCCTTGTTGCGAATGCCGGCGACGAGCTCCATCGTCACCTGGGCCCTGGTCGAGGCGATCATGGCCGTGTGGATGTCGTTCAGGTCGCCGGTGACGGCCTGGATGGCGAGGGTGTTCGAGGCGGACTGGGTCTGCTGGAGGTTGTCGACCGCGCCGGTGAGCGCGTTCGCGAAACCGGCGCCGCCGGCATCCTGGGTTCCCTGCGTTCCCTGCGTGGCCAGGAGGCCCTGCAGGCCGGAAAGCGCGCCGGTTCCGGCCGTGCCCTGCACACTGTCAATGGCGCCGAACGGCATCAGGAACGTCCAATCTGTAGGGCTGCTTCGTAGCTGGTCTTCGCGCGGTCGACGACGGCGGCGTTGGCCTGGTAGCCGCGCTGCGCCATGATGAGCTGGCCCATCTGGGTGGCCATGTCGATGTCCGGCAGGCGCACGTACCCTTCCTTGTCGGCGAGGGGGTGGTCGGGCTGGTACGACAGCCTTCCCGCCGCGTCGCCGAAGGCGGCCCCGGCGACATACGCGCCGGAGTTGCCCTCGCCCTCCTGGGCGACGACGTACCGGGCCTGGAAGGCGCTCCCGTCGGTGCTCTTGACGGTGTTGATGTTCGCCATGTTGTCGGCGACGGCGTCGAGCCACTTGCGGTGCAGCGTGAGCCCGGTTCCGGCGATCCCGATCGCGTCGAACGTCATCAGCTGGTCCTCAGGGCGGCGCGAACGGCGCTGAACGGGGCATCGGCGGCGCGGGCGGCGAACTGGAAGCGGAGCACCGTGTCGATGTTCGAGAGCGTCTCGGTGTCGAGGTTGACGTTGTTGCCGATTTCGTTGGTCGGCTCGAGGGAGCGTGCCGTGGTGGCCGAGGCGTGGCCGTCGCCCGCCGCCACCGACTTCGCCAGCGCGCCCTCGAAGGCGACTCGCTTGGCATGGTAGTTGGGGGTGTTGACGTTCGCGATGTTGTTCGCGATGGTGCGCTGGCGCAGGGCCAGCCCATCCAGGGCACTCGCCAGAGCGCTGGCGGTCACGGATTCAAGCACGGAGTCCCGCTTCGTCAAAGGAACAGACGGCCGATCCGTGGCCAATTGGCGAGCAATCCGTGCTCGGTGTCAGCTATCGGGCGCGCCCGGGGCTTCGTTAGGGAATCCTGGGAAGTTCACCCGGATGGGGGGTCTGCGCCCCCTCAGGACATCGCCGGCTCAGGACATGGCCGGCTCATCACGTCGTCAGCTCATCACGTCGACGTACACGGATGTCTCGGCGCTGCGAGCTGCCGAGACCGCGCGAACCGCCGCGAGGTGCCTGCCGGTTTCCTGCTGTGCGGCCTCGAGTTCGCGCACGAGCTCCCGCTGGCCGGCCAGGACCTTGTGCGCCCGTCCGACGAGTGCGGGCGGAAGCGGACCCAGGCGAACCGGCGCCGTCCACGGCGTGGCGTCCATGCCGTCGCCGACGGAACCGAGGAACCTTTCGAGTTCGTCGAGCACGCGCATCCATTCGTCGTGTGGGTCCTCGGCCCACTCCGCGCTAGCCAATTCCGAGCCCCCCGCCCGTGGAGCGCGCCGGCTGCGCGGGAATCGACTGCGCGGCCTCGTGCCAAGCCTGGCGCAGCGGTTCGAGCAGCGCGATGCTTTCGCGGGTGCGCTCGACGTCGCGGTGGATGTTGCCGTTGACCAGGGAGTTCGACACATACGTGTAGAGCGCGAGCAGGCCTTCGCCGCCGTCCCAGAGTTCGACTTTGAGCGACCCGGAGAGCTCGCTGACGATCGCCTGCGCGTGCAGCAGGTTCTCCGAGGCGACGGCCCAGTTCGCCGCGATCTGCGCGGCCTCGGCCCGGCCGAGGTCGAGCATCAGCCGGTCGTAGAGCATGGTGAGCAGCCGCACGGGCGTGGCCGAGAGCACCGCCTCGCGGTTGTACCGCAGCCTCTGGGCCTCGGCCCCGGCCGTCATGCTCATCAAGCACCGCCTGACGGGAGGCCCGCGATTTGCGCGCTGAGCCAGGACGACTGGGAGTTCATGTTGCTCAACTGAACCTCGAGTGCGGCGTAGGTGCGCTCCAACGAGGACTTGCGAGACGCCAACCGCAGATCCCAGTCGGCGATCCTGTTCCCGAGGTCCTTCACGAGCGACTGCTGGCCGGTGACCTTCGCGGTGATCTGGCCCGAAAACTTGTCGGATGCCGAGCTCGCCGCGACCGAGACCCGGGAGGCGATCTCCTGCAGGGTTGCCTCGACGCCGGCCGGGTCCTTCTGCAGGGCCGCGGCGAACTTCGTGGCGTTGAATTCCATCGTGCCGGTTTTCGAGATGCTGATCCCGATTTCCGAGGGCGAGCGTCCGTTCACCGGAAGCGAGGCCGCCGAGAGGATGCGCTGGTTGATGTCGCGCACCGTGCTGTCGCCGGTGAAGACCCCGCCGGAGACAACCGCGGCCCCTGAGCCAGTGGTGCTGTTCACCACGGCCGACTTCGTGGCGATGAGGGCGAAGACCCCGTTGAGGCCGTTGACGAGGTCCGAGGCAACCGTGCTGATCGCCGCGTCATTGCGGGCGACCTTGACGGACACCGGGTCAACCGAGACCGCGGAAACGGTGATCGCGACCCCTGGGAGCAGGTTGGCGAAGGTGTTCGTGGACGAGGTGATCGCCTGTGCGGCGCTCGTTCCGGCCCACAACGTGACCTGGGCATCCTGGCCGGCCTTGACCTCGGTCATCGCGGCGGCCGTGCCGGAGACGGTGAAGCTGCCCGCCGCACCGCTCGCGGTCGCGGTGAGCTGCAGGCGGAAGCCGGCCGCTCCGACGGCGACCTTGGTCGCGGTGACGCCGGCTCCGGCGGTGTTGATCGCCGAAACCACGTCATCCAGCGAGGTCGAGGCTGCGGTGATCGTGGTGGGCGTGCCGCCGGCGCTGGTGATGGTCAGGCTGGTGTCGGGCCAGGCGGTGAGCGCGTCGGAGACCGACACGTGGGTCTGGGCGAGTTTGTCGACGACGAGGTCGATCTGGCCGGCGCTTGCGCCTGTCGTCACCGCTGCGGTGACCGTGGGGGGGCTGCTCGACGCGGTGAAGAGATCGAGTGAATCGGTCTTCGCTGTCTTCGTTGCGAGGGTAGCGAGGCCGGCGACGCTCGTGTTCAGGCCCTGGAGGGCGGAGATGAGCGCCGTTGACTCGGAGACCTTGTTCTTGAGCAGGGTCTGGGGAACCGCTTCGAGCTGCATGAGGGACTTGATCAGGCCCGTCGTATCCAGGCCGCTGACGAGACCATCGATTGCCATCGACACGATGTGTTCCTCTCTTGCTGTTCGATGCGAAAGTGCTTCAGTGATGCTGCGGAAAGCGCCTGGTGACAATCGCGGGAGAGGTCCAGTTCTCCCTCGATTGCCACCAGGCGCCGTTCACCGTGCGTGAGCGCGGATGAGTTGGGCAACCCCGCTTAGTTAGCGGAGGAGCTGCAGAACGCCCTGGTTGGACTGGTTCGCCTGCGCGAGCATGGCGGTACCGGCCTGGGTCAGGATGTTCGAGCGGGTGAACTTGACCATTTCCTCGGCCATGTCGGTGTCGCGGATGCGAGATCCGGCCGCCGTCAGGTTCTCCTTGGAGATGGCCAGCGTCTTGACAACGCTCTCAAACCGGTTCTGGTTCGCACCCAGTTCGGCGCGAGCGGTGGAGACGCTCTTGATCTGGGAGTCGATCAGGGTAATCGATGCCTGCGCGTTCGCGGCGGTATCGAACCGCACTCCACCGGTCAGGGCAGCGCTCGCCGAGCCGGCTGCCAGCCCGACGGCACCGTCGGGCGACGTCACTCCGACTGAACCGCCGTCGAGTGCGGTGACGACGATCCCGTTGCCCGCGCCGTTAGCGTCCTTGGACACCGAGACGCTGAAATTGGCCGAGAAACTTGCATCGGAGCGGAGCGCCGATGCGTACTCCTCCACGCTCTGGAAGGAAGCCGCGCTCCCGTCAGCCGTGTCCGCCAGCGCCGCTGTCACAACGGTAGTCGTGACTCCACCGCTCGTGGAAGTGAACGTCGCTGCACCGGTGGTGAGTGCCGTGATGTCAGCAATCGCGAACGAGGTTCCCGCAGCTGAAATGCTGCCTCCGGTCAAAGCGTTCGCGATAGCGGTCACGTTCGCGCCGCTCAGGTTCACGTCGATCTGGCTGTTCAGATCGCCGTTTGCGCCGACCTGGAACTTCAGCGAGGTGGCGGAGCCATCCAGCAGCTTCGTGCCGTTGAAGTTCGTGGAGCCGGCGATCCGGGTGAGCTCCTTACCCAACGCATCGACCTCGGTCTTGATGGCGGTGCGCGAGTCGGCGTTGTTCGAGTCGTTACCGGCCTGAACGGCGAGGTCACGAACGCGCTGCAGGATCGACTGCACCTCGCCCAAGGAACCTTCAGCGGTCTGGAGAACGCTGATGCCGTCCTGGGCGTTGCGGCTGGCGACCGTGAGGCCACCGACCTGCGACTTGAGGCCCTCGGAGATGGCGAGGCCGGCCGCGTCGTCCGCAGCGCGGTTGATGCGGAGGCCGCTGGACAGCTTCTCCAGCGACTTGGACATGTCGTTCTGCGTTGCGGCGAGGTTGCGGTACGAGTTGTTCGCCGCGAGGTTGGTGTTGACCTGCATACCCATGATGATTTCCTCCGTGATTGGGTGGTGTTACCGGCCCATCCATGGGCCGGCACAATGAACCATCGGCCGGGTGCGGAGGCGCGTTAGCCGTTCTGCGCGGAAAGTTCCTCCCGACTCGGTGACCCCGCCACGAACTGCCCCAAAAGGGTTGAGTTGCGGAGAAAGCACCTTGATTCTTGAAATTGAGGTGCTTTTTCCGCAACTCAACCTGGAATGCCGTTGACCGTAGCTGAGCCGGGCGCGTTAGCCGTTATGCGCGGAAAGTTCCTTGGCCGGCACTCCGGCCGCGGAGATCGCGGCGATCGCGGCCGGCACCCGGTCGTGGGCGAGGCTGGCGATGCCGATCATCGCGTGGTCCGCGAGCCGGGCCAGGTAGGCGCTGCGGCGAGCGGGCGCGACACGCGACTCCGGCACGTACGCGGTGTCGGAGTCGTCGGAGTAGTGGGTCCCGAGGCCGTCGCGGAGCAGCCGGATGGCCTCCGCGCGCTGCTGCGAGACCGCCGAGTGCGTGATCCCCAGCTCGGCGGCGATGTCCTTGACCGGTCGGTCGTCGAAGTAGATCTGCTGCACGACCAGGCGCATGTTCTCCGGCAGGGCCGCGATGGCAGCTCGGAGGTAGGCCAGCCGTTCCTCGGAGAGGAGCGACTCCTCGGGGAGCGCCGTGTCGGCGACGAGGAACTCGGCGGTCGTGTCATCCAGCGTGGACAGCGTGCGCGAGGCGTCGGCCAGGCCGGCGGCCGCGGTTTCGCGGTCGACCCCGAGGGCCGCCGCGATCTCGTCGACGGTGGCGGTGCGGCCGAGCGCCGCGGCCAGGGTTTCCTGCACGGCGACGGTCTCCTTGATGCGCCGCCTGGCCGAACGGGTTGCCCAGTCGCTGGAGCGCATGTCGTCGGCGAACGCGCCGATGATGCGTCGCCGCGCGAACGCGCCGAACGGGACCCCGAGGTCGGGATTGAACGCATCCGCCGAGGTGATCAGGGCAAGCGCGCCGGCCGAGGCCAGGTCGTCCCGGGAGAGGTGGCGGGCCTTGGCCCACACCTCCGAAACGAGGTAACCGACCAGCGGGAGGTTCTCGACGACGAGCTTGTTGCGCTCTGCACGATTCACTGGTGGGACCCTTACGACGGTGCAAACGGACTATTAGGACTATTAGCCGGACGGGATTCGGGCCCCTGCGAGGGGATGATCCCTCGCTTAGGTCCAAGCTAACAAGCGCGGCAGCCGGGGGTAGACCGGATGCGCCCCCCACAACGGGTCAAACCTTGTCCTCTCTTCAGAGGACACCTTTGGAGTTGGATATGCCTCGAATCGCTAACATTGTTCCTGCGCGTGCCGATAGTCCCCACGAATGGACCGGAAGCCGTACCTCCGTACGAGCAGTCCGCATAGGCCGGAAGGGTGGATGACACATGGGCGCCAATGAACTATCCGCCTTGCTCTGGCGTGAGCGCGAGTTGCTCGACCTCCTCGTCTTCAAGCTCGAGGAAGAACAGCTCCTGCTTCAGGGCGGCAAGGCCCGCTGGCTGCAGCACGCCACCCGTGAGGTCGAGCAGGTGCTGGGCCTCGTGCGCGAAGCCGGCCTCGGCCGCTCCGTGGAAGTCGCCGCCCTCGGCCTCGACTGGGGAACGGGCGACGACGCCACCCTCCGCGAACTCGTGGCCAGGGCACCGGACGGCCCCTGGGCGGACATCTTCGCCGCGCACCTCTCCGCGATGACCGTGCTCACCACCCAGATCAAGGAACTGCGCGACACGAACGAACGGTTCCTGCGCGCCGCCGCCCGGTCCAGCCAGGAGACCCTCGCGGGCCTCCAGCCCGAGACCGACGCCAACACCTACGACGCCACCGGCGCCGCGGGCTCCGCAGCGACAGGCTCGCGCCTGGTCGACCGAAGCCTGTAAGGAGAATCACGTGAGCACCTTCAGCGGACTGAACACCGCCTACTCCGGCCTGGTTGCGGCGCGCCAGGGTCTCGACGTCGTGGGACAGAACATCGCCAACGCCAACACTGAGGGCTACACCCGGCAGCGCGTCACCACCTCCTCCGTCGCCGCGGCCGCCGACGCCGGCCGGCTCGACGGCGGAGTGCGACCGGGCCAGGGCGTGTCCGTCGACGGGATCGCGCGCCTCGGCAGCGCCCCCTTCGACTCGCAGGTGCGCTTCTCCGCCGCGGAAGCCGGGTACTCGGCCGTGCGGGCGAACGCGCTGAGCGCCCTCGAAACGTCGCTGCGCGAACCCGGCGACAACGGGCTCTCCACGCGGCTGCAGGAATTCTGGGGCGGCTGGCAGGACATGTCCAACCGGGCCGGCGAGGCCGCGCCGGCAGCGTTGCTGCTCGGCCAGGCCGGCGACCTCGCGACCCAGGTCTCGCAGGGCTACCAGGCCGTCACGGCCCAGTGGTCCGGCCTGCGCGCGGATGCCGTCGGCATGGTGTCCGAGCTCAACAACGCCGCCACCCAGGTCGCCGAGCTGAACGGGCGCATCCGGATGGTGCTCGCGACCGGCGGATCGGCCAACGAACTGATCGACCAGCGCAGCGCCTTGACGACAACGATCGCCGCGCTGAGCGGCGCCACCGTGCGCGAGCTTCCCGACGGCACGGTCGACGTGGGAATCGGCGGCAACGCGCTCGTCTCGGGCGACCGAGCCCGCGCGATCGCCGTCACCGGCTCGACCCGGCTCGAGGGGGCGGCGGCGGACGCGGTGCGCCTGGTCTGGACGAACCCCGCCACCCCGGTTTCCCTCGACGGCGGCGAACTCGCCGGCGCCCTGTCGGTGCTTGCGACCGCCAACGGCAGCGGCGCCGGTGGCGCCCTCGCCGAGGCAGCCGCCTCGTACAACGCCTTCGCAACGGACCTGGCCACCACGGTCAACGACATCCACCGCCTGGGCGCGACCTCCACCAACACCACCGGGCTCGCGGACGGCCTGGACTTCTTCGCCTTCGACCCGACCAGGGCGGCCCTGAGCCTCCGGGTCATCCCCACCGACCTCAGCGGGATCGCGGCGGCACGGCCCGGAGCCGGAGCCCGCGACGGGTCCATCGCCGATGCCATCGCCCAGCTCGGCGCAGGCAAAGCCGTCGACGCCTCCGGCGCCGCCATCGCCTCCCCCGACACCGCCTGGGCCTCGTTCGTCACGGCCGTGGCGGTGGACACGCGGATGGGGCTGCAGCAGGCACGCCTCGCCGACCTCACCGCGACATCCGCCCGGGGCCGGCAGCTGTCCAACTCCTCCGTCGACCTCGACGAGGAAAACGTGAACCTGCTCATGCTGCAGCACGCCTACCAGGGTGCCGCCCGCGTGATGACGGCCGTGGACGAGATGCTCGACACCCTGATCAACCGCACCGGAGTGGTGGGAAGGTAAGCCATGATCGCCCGCGTGACCAGCCACACCCAGATGCGCTCCGCCCAGCGCAACCTGCACGACAACATGGCCCAGCTGGCGAAGCTGCAGGACCAGGCGAGCTCGCTCAAGGCGATCACCCGCCCCTCCGACAACCCGACTGCGGCCGCGGATGCGATGAAGGTACGCGCCGAGCTGCGCGCCACCGAACAGTACGGCCGCAACGTCGACGACGGGAACGGCTGGGTGTCGACGCTCGACGCGACGCTGTCGTCGGCATCCGCAACCATGAACCGCGTGCGCGACCTGACCGTGCAGGGGGCCAGCGACGGCGCTCTGTCCCCCGCGGCCAAGGAAGCCATCGCGATGGAACTCGAGGGCCTGCGACGCGAGATCCTGGGCCAGGCCAACACCTCCTACCTCGGGCGCAGCGTCTTCGCCGGCAACTCCGACTCTGGCGTCGCCTTCTCCGGCGCCCCCGGCTACGCGCACAGCGGGGCTCCCGGCAGCACGGTCGAGCGCCGCATCAGCCCCGACTCCACGGTTCGGGTCGACGCCGACGGCGCGGCCGTCTTCGGCGACGGCGCCGGTTCGGTTTTCGCGCTGATCGACGCCATCGCCGGGGACCTGCGCAACGGCACGAACGTCGGCTCCCGCTTGGCGGAGATCGACGCCCGGATGAGCGCCATGACCACCGAACACACCAGGGTCGGCGCCCAGCAGGCACAGATCGAGAGAGCGGAAGAGTCCCTGATGGAGCAATCCGGCCTGCTCGAGTCCCAACGCGCCGGGATCGAAGACCTCGACCTCGGCCAGGTCATCCTGGACCTCAAGCTCCAGGAGGTCACCTACCAGGCGGCCCTCGCCGTCACCGCCCGCGTGCTCCAGCCGACCCTGATGGACTTCCTCCGATGAGCGTGACCCTGACCTTCGTCACCCCTCCCCCCGGCTTCGCCCCGCTGACGGACTTCTCGCTCGAGGAGATCGAGGGCGCCGACGGCCTGTACTCGCTGCGCGCGACCGAGGCGCCGGGCACCCGGATGTTCGTCGTCGACGCCGGCGTGCACCTCACGGACTACCAGCCGGTCATCTCGACGGAGCAGTGCACGTCGCTCGACCTGACCGTTCCGGAGGATGCGTTCGTGCTCGTCGTCGTGAACCCCGGCGAGGCGGGAACCACGGCGAACCTGATGGCCCCGATCGTGGTCAACGCCACCACCGGTGTGTGCGCGCAGGTCATCCTCGACGGGCAGGACTGGCCGCTCCAGGCCGCCCTCGGAGCCCGCGCGGCCTGACGCTCCTCCCGCGGGGTTGAGATGCGGACAAAGTACCTTCCTGGGCGCCACGAAGGTACTTTGTCCGCAAGTGAGTCTGGCTGGCGCCCAGCAAAGCACCTTCTCGCGCGCCATCAGGGTGTAAGGTAACTAACCTAGTTAGCTACTTTCGACGCCCGGGCATCTCGCTTCGCGTCGGATCCGTGTACGTTGTCTCGACGAACACGCCGACGCCGAGCCGAGGGGGCCAGATGGACCTCAACACCGTGACGAGCATCACGCCCGCTCGCCACCGCGACGACCTCCGTGCGCTCGCCCCGGATGTCGCCCCCCTCGCCGGCGGATCGGAACTGTTCGCCTCGCCGCAGGCCCACCTCACCGGGCTCGTCGACCTCCAGACGTTCGGCTGGCCGGCCCTCACCGTTACCCGCGACGGCCTCGAGATCGCGGCCACCTGCACCCTCGCGGAGCTCTCCCGCCTGCCGCCCGAACCCGGCTGGAACGCGCATCCGCTGTTCCTCCAGTGCTGCACCGCGCTCTTCGGCTCGTTCAAGGTGTGGGAGGTCGCCACGGTCGGCGGCAACCTCTGCGCCGCGCTGCCGGCCGGCCCGATGACCACCCTGGCCGCCGCCCTCGACGCCGAGCTGCTGGTCTGGCGTCGTGACGGAACCGACGAGCTGCTGGCGGCAGCCGACTTCGTGACCGGCAACTCGACCAACGTGCTCGAGACCGGTGATGTGCTCCGATCGCTCCGCCTGCCGACGTCGTCGCTCCGCTCCCACACGGCCTTCCGCTCGATCTCGCTCTCGCCGGTCGGCCGGTCCGGCGCCGTGCTCGTCGGCCGGCTCGACTCCGACGGCGGCTTCGTGCTCACCGTGACCGCCGCGACGGTGCGGCCGATCCAGCTGCGCTACCCGAGCCTGCCCGAGGCGGCGGGACTGCGCCGAGACATCGACGCCATCGACGGCTGGTTCACGGATGCGCACGGCGCCGCGGACTGGCGACAGGCGATGAGTCGCCTGCTCGGCGAGGAGGTCCGGCAGGAACTCGAGCGGAAGCTCCAGGCCGCATGAAGCTGCTCGTCAACGGTGCGCCGATCGACGCCGAGCCCGCCCCCGGCCAGTGCCTGCGCTCGTTCCTCCGAGAGCAGCAGCAATTCGATGTGAAGAAGGGCTGCGACTCCGGAGACTGCGGCGCGTGCACCGTTCTGCTCGATGGAACGCCGTTCCACTCCTGCATTCTTCCCGCCTATCGCGCCGCCGATCGCGCCGTGACGACGGTGGCCGGCCTCGGCACGCCCGAGCGACTCGCGCCGATCCAGCAACGGTTCGTGGATGCCGCCGGCTTCCAGTGCGGGTTCTGCACCGCCGGCATGATCGTGACCGCGTCCACCCTGGACGAGGGCGATCTGGCGGAACTGCCGCGGCTACTCAAGGGCAACCTGTGCCGCTGCACCGGCTACCGCGCGATCGAAGACGCGATCCGCGGTCGGGGTGCCGCCTGCGGCACGACCTCCGGCACGACGTCCGGCACGCCCTGCGGTGCCACCGACAACACGACGCCCGGCACGCCCTGCGGCACGACCTGCGCCGCCACCGGCGACACGACCCCCACCACCGCGGACACCGCCGAGCCGACCAGCACCGGCGCTGCGCACGGCCGGGTCGGGTCGTCGCTCGGCGCCCCCGCCGGCGCCCGCGTGGTGAGCGGGCAGGAACCGTACACGCTCGACATCGCGGTGCCCGGCCTGCTGCACCTGGGCGTGCTGCAGAGCCCGCACGCGCACGCGCGCATCCGCTCGATCGATGTGAGCGCCGCCGAGTCCCTGCCGGGGGTGCACGCGGTGCTCACACACGCCGACTCCCCCGCCACGCTCTTCTCCACCGCCCGGCACGAGAACCGGCTCGACGACCCCGACGACACCCTCGTCTTCGACCGGGTGCTGCGTTTTCGCGGGCAGCGGGTCGCCGCCGTCGTCGCCGACTCCGTGGGCCTGGCCGAGGCCGCGTGCCGCCTGATCGTCGTCGACTACGAGGAGCTCCCCGCCGTGTTCGACCCGGACCAGGCTCTCCGTGCCGGCGCTCCGCTCGTGCACGGCGACAAGGACGCCGCGGCCTCGCGCCTGGCCGACCCGGGCCGCAACCTCGTCGCCGAGCTGCACGGCGAACGCGGCGACTTCGAGGCGGGCCTGGCCGCGGGAACCACCGTGGTCTCCGGCACCTGGCAGACCCAGCGCGTGGCGCACGGCCAGCTCGAGACGCACGCGACGATCGGCTGGCGCGAGGACGACGGGCTCGTGCTGCGCACCAGCTCCCAGGTGCCGTTCCTCGTGCACAAGGAAATTTGTCGGATCTTCGACCTCGACCCGGCGCTGGTTCGCGTCTTCACCGCCCGGGTCGGCGGCGGCTTCGGCGGCAAGCAGGAACTGCTCACCGAGGACGTCGTCGCACTCGCCGTCCTGAAGACCGGGCGGCCGGTGCAGTACGAGTTCACCCGCAGCGACGAGTTCCGGCTGGCCCCGGTGCGGCATCCGATGCGAGTCGGCGTCACGCTCGCGGCCGGCGCCGACGGGCGGCTCACTGCTCTCGGCCTCACGGTGCTGGCCGACACCGGGGCGTACGGCAACCACGGCCCCGGCGTGCTGTTCCACGGCTGTTCGGAATCGCTGAGCCTCTACTCGGTGCCGAACAAGCGGGTGGATGCCGAGTGCGTGTACACGAACAACCCGCCGTCGGGCGCCTTCCGCGGCTACGGCCTCGGCCAGGTCGTCTTCGGCATCGAATCGGCGCTGGACGAACTGGCCCGCAGGCTCGGCATCGATCCGTTCGAGCTTCGCCGCATCAATTCGGTGGTCCCCACCGACCCGTTCGTCTCCGCGCAGGGCGAGGGCGACGATGACCTGGCATTCGGCAGCTACGGGCTGGACCAGTGCCTCGACCTGGCCGAGGCGGCGCTGGCCAGGGGCAACGGCGCGGTCGTCCCGGACGGCCCGGCCTGGCGCGTCGGCGAGGGCATGGCCAGTGCGATGATCGCGACGATGCCGCCGCGCGGGCACTATTCGCACGTCTCCGTCACGGCCACGGCGGAGGGCCGCTACACCGTGCGGGTGGGCACGGCGGACTACGGCAGCGGCACCTCGACCGTGCACGCCCAGATAGCCGCGACCGCCCTGAACACCAGCCCCGACCGGATCGACTTCCGCAGTTCCGACACCGATGAGGCGGGCTACGACTCCGGCGCGTTCGGTTCGACCGGGGTGGTCGTGGCCGGGAAAGCGCTGCTCGGGGCGGCGACCGCCCTCGCCCGGGAACTCCGGCAGCTCGCATCCGGGCGGACCGGTCTCCCGGCGCACTCGTGGGCGCTCGAGCAGGGCGGACTGCGCTCCGGCGAGCTCTTCCTCACCCTGGCCGAGCTCGCCGGGCCGGACGGGGTGACCGGTGTCGGCACGGAGTCCGGCGCCGAGCGGTCCGTCGCCTTCAACGTCCAGGCCTTCCGCGTTGCCGTGAACACGCTGACCGGAGAGGTGCGCATCCTGCAATCGATCCAGTCAGCGGATGCCGGCTTCGTGATGAACCCGGCACAGTGCCGTGGGCAGATCGAGGGTGGTGTGGCGCAGGCGATCGGCAGCTCGCTCTACGAGGAGGTCATCCTCGACGGCGCCGGAACCGTGACGACGAACGTGCTGCGCAACTACCACCTGCCCCAGCTCGCAGACCTGCCCGTGACCGAGGTTTACTTCGCCGACACGGCCGACGACCTGGGTCCCTACGGCGCCAAGTCGATGAGCGAGTCGCCCTACAACCCGGTCGCGCCAGCCCTGGCCAACGCGATCCGCGACGCCATCGGCATCCGCCCGTTCGAGTTGCCGATGTCGCGCGACCGCATCTGGCGGATGCTCCAACCCTGATCAACCGTGACATCGCCGCGCCGTGCGCCTGCGCGGCGGCGGCCGTTTCGACTGTGACACTGACCTCATGGTCCCTAACCTCTCGTTCTGGCACGTCGGCGTCTTCCTCATCTACCCCGCGGCGATCGCCCTCGGGTTCTGGCTGCTCTACACGGTGATCCGGCTCGCCGTGCGCAGGGGGCTCCGCCAGCACCAGGAGTGGCTCGAGAGCCGCGCCGAGCCGGGGAACGCGGCCCCCTAACCCACGCGCGGCCGGCTGCGTACGATGGCAGGCATGGACAGCGCCCTTCCGCCCAGCGCCCCGGCGCCGGTCGCCCGGCCGCCGGTCGCCGGCCTCCTGCTCGCCGCGGGAGCCGGCTCCCGGCACGGCAGCCCCAAGGCGCTCCGCCGGGGCAAGGATGGGGAGCCCTGGCTCCTCCGGGCCATCAACGCGCTGCAGACGGGCGGCTGCTCGCCGGTGATCGTCGTTCTCGGCGCCCGCGGCGACGAGGCGGAACTGCTGCTGCCCGGCCGGGGCGACTCTCCCGAACGCGCCGGCGACCTCGTCGTGGTGCACGCCGCGGACTGGGCCACGGGCGTCTCGGCCTCGCTGCGGGCCGGCCTCGCCGCGGCTGCGGCCCTCGAACCCGCCCCGGCGGCCGTCGCGGTCGTCCCGGTCGACGTGCCCGACCTGGACGGCGCGATCGTGGCCAGGCTCATCGGCGACCGGCCGGACGACGGGCAGCCGGGACCGGTTGCCCCGGACACCCTCCGCCAGGCGAGCTTCGACGGCCGCCCCGGCCACCCGGTCGTCATCGGCCGGGGGCACTGGGCGGCGCTCGGCACGCGCCTCGCCGGCGACCGGGGCGCCCGCCGCTACCTGGTCGAACACGGTGTGCGGATGATCGACTGCGGCGACCTGGGGACGGGCGTCGACGACGACGACTGACGGGCGGGCGGACGACGACTGACGGGCGAGTGCGACCGAGGTCGGGTCAGCGCACCTCCGGCACCACCCGGAGCGCGTCGAAGGCGCGCGCCGGGCCGGCCTCGTCCGCGAGGGACGCGGAGAGGCGGTCCAGGCGGTCCCGCGCCTCTCCGCGGAGGGCGAGCAAGCGGATCACGGCCGCCCGGATCTCGTCGGGCGACCCGGCATTGGGGTCGAGGGCCTCGCCGAAGCCGGCCGCTTCGACGGCGGCCGCGCCGGCGAACTGGTCGGTCGAGAACGGCAGCAGCAGCAGCGGGACGCCGTGGGTCATCGCCTCCGTGACGCTGTTGTTGCCGCCGTGGGACACGGCCAGCGCCGAGCGCCGCAGCATGCTGACCTGCGGCAGGAACTCGCGCACCAGCCACGAGCCGGGAATCGGGCCGAGCTCGGCCGGGTCGGTCGATCCCGTGGCCAGTGCCACCCGCACGTCGAGGGGGCGCAGCGCCTCGACCACGCGGGCGAGCACGTCACCGCGGACCGAGAGGAAGCTGCCGAAACTGACGTAGACCACGGGGACCGCATCCCTCGCGAGCCATTCCCGGGCCTCGGCATCCGGCTCATCGTCGCGAACCGCCGAGCCCAGGAAGGCGTGCGGGGGAAGCAGCAGGCCCCGCGCCGCCTCGTGCAGCTCGGCCGGATAGTTGAGCAGGAGCACATCGCCCGATTCGGTGAAGGCGTCGGCCGTCGGAGTGGCCCCCGGGTCGAGGCGGAGCAGCGCGTCGTTCCACTGCACGGTGAACGCGTCGCGCACCCTCCCGCAGAGCCCCCGCAGCGAGTCCAGGTCGCCCGGGTCCGGGCTGAACGCGTCCGGCCAGGTCGAGACGAATCCGTACACCTCGGTCCCCACCGGGAGCGCCGTCGGGTGTCCCAGCACGACGTCCGCGTGGCTGATCCCCGCGCTCTGCAGGGCCAGCCGCGCGCTGAAGGCGAGGTGGTCGACGATCACGTGGTCGGGGCGGACTCGCTCGACCACGCGCTGCACGTCCCTGGCCACCTCGACCGGATTCCAGAGGAGGTCGCTGCTCCGCGCCTCGGCCTGGAACCGCAACGTCTCGACCATGCCACGGCGGGTGGCCGCGAAGAAGCCGCGCAGCGCGTCATCCTCGCCGGCCGGCTGCTGTTCCGCCCTGATCACCCCGGGATTCGAGCCTCGGCCCAGCTGCAGCGGCACACGCTCGTAGCCGAACGACCGGACGATCCCGGCGGTGGCGTCACCGGTGGCGACGACGACCCGCTCGCCCGCGTCCCGCCACGCGGTCGCCAGCGCGGCCAGCGGATAGAGGTGCGAGGCGTAGTCGGGGCTGATCACGAGCACGGTCACGAGGCACTCGTTTTCCTGGCCGTCGTGCCGGCCGTCTCGCCGGCATCCCGGTAGACCCGGGAGAGGGCATCCGCCATGGTCTGGATGGCGAAATCGCGCGCCACCCGGTCATGGGCGCGCTGCGCGTTGACGGCGCCGAGCGCCCCGCCGGACAGGTCGAGGGCGCCGGCGATCCCCTGCGCCAGCGAGCGGGCGTCACGGGTGTCGACGAGGAACCCGGTCACCCCGTTGTCGACGAAGGTCGCCGGCCCGCCTCCGGCCGGCGCGACGACCGGAAGCCCGGTCGCCATCGCCTCGAGCAGGGCGATCCCGAACTCCTCCTTGACGCTCGCGCAGACGTACGCGCCGTGCGGGGCGGCCAGGCCGGGACGCCCGTAGCGCGTGGCCGCGAGCCAGTGTGCGACGGTGTCGTTCGCCCGGTGCCCGGCCAGCAGCAGGCCGCCGGCCGCCGCCTGGGCGCGCGGCAGCGCCGTGTCGATCCGGTCCAGCTGGCGGCGCTCCTCGCCCGACGGATGCTCGAGGTCACCCCCGACGACGAGCAGGTTGCAGCGTGCGCGCAGTCCGCCATCCGCGAGCCAGGCCTCGACGAGGGTCGCCATGCCCTTGACCGCGTGCAGCCGGCCGACCGAGATGGCCAGCGGCAATCCCCGCCGCTCGGCCGGTAGACCGCCCAGCAGCACGTCGAGGGCATCGAAGGCTGGATGCCCGGCCGCCGCCGGAGAGCGGGCGGCGAGCGCCTCAGCGCCGGCACGCTCGATCACCCTGAGGTCGATGCCTTCCGCCACCACGGCGTAACGCTCCGGGTCGAGGTCGATGTCGATGCCCATCAGCTTCCGAAGGTCGCGGTGCAGCTCCGGCCGAGGGAAGAGAATGATCCGCGCGGCCTCCCCGCTCACCCGCTGCGCCAGGCAGGTGCGGAACCAGAAGTGCTCCCGCTCGTCGAGGGCACCGAAGTTCTGCCGCGTCAGCGCCCCCGCCGCTTCGAGGGCGTGGATCGCGGCGTGGGGATCGGGCGCCAGCGTGAAGACCACCGGGATCTCGAGTTCGCGCGCGACCGTGGCCGCGGCGAGGGTGCCGACATCGGCCATCCGGAGATGGATCGCGTCGACCGAGCCGGCCGCGCGAAGGATGCGGCGGAGCCCGCGCTGCGCCTCGACGCGGCGCGGCCACGCGTCGACCGAGGCCACCGGCTCGCCGAGGAAGGGAACCGTCGCGAAGACGTGGCCGGGCCGGGAGGAGGCGAGGTCGGCCAGGCCGCGGAGGGCGCCGGCGTGGTTCCCCCTGGAGAGGGTCAGCACCCGCGTCACCGTCGCTGGGTTGTGGGTGGCCGCCGCCCGGCCGGTGCCCGCGCCGTCGACCAGCGCGTCCCCCAGCCGCACGAGGAGCGTGGCGATGCCGCCATTGTCGCCCGAGCCCACCTGGGAGAGCTCCCGGTCGATGTCGGCCGGGAGGAACACCTGGGCGATCGTGCGGCCAGGGCTCCCTCGCCCGGCATCGCCGGGCGAGGCCGGCTCGCTCGGCTCGGCCGGGTCGGCCAGGTCCGCCAGGTCCGCCAGGTCCGCCAGCGCGAGCCCGGCCACGTCGGCGAGCACGTCGGTTCCACGGGCGAGGTCGGCCACGATCCGGATGCCCGCGTCGTTCGCCCCGAGATCGCCGAGCGCGGCGATCGCCGCCGCGCGCACCTCGGTGGCCTCGGCCGGGTCGAGGGCGACCCGCCGGATGAGCCGCCCGGGAATTCGCCCGGGAATCAGCCCGATTGTCTCGACCAGCCGCGCCCTCGCGCCGGGCTCGCCGAGCCCGAGGAGAGCGCCGTCGAGCGCAAGCGCAATCGGTTCCGGTGCGGACGCGCCCCAGCGTTCCAGGCTGCGCTGGGCGACCATCCCGGGAAACCCTCCGGCGGCGACCAGGCGCACGAGCCCGGAGATGGCGTCGGCTCGAGGCCTCCGAACGCCCAGCGCCCAGGCCGCATGCTCGCGGAGAAACGGTTCGTCGCTGCCCAGCAGGGAAACCAGCACAGCGCCGGCGGACTCCTCGGCATGCCGGGCCAGGGCATGGACCGCGGCGATGGCGGTGAGCTGGTCCCCGGGGTCGGTCGCCGTTCGCGCGAGGAGCCGCACGGCTCGTTCCCCGCCGTTGCCGTCGACGGCTCCGGCCAGGTCGTCGGCGCTCCGAATGCCCTCGAGGATCGATCCGGCGCGCCTCACCGCGTCCAGTGCTGCCTGCGTCCCCATGGCCCGCCACCTCCCTAGAGTGGAATCCTCCGCTGTGAAATCCTCCGCTGTGAAATCCTCCGCGACTGTACCACTCGCCGATTGGCGTGCCACGCCTTGTGCTGCAGGGTCGCCGGGTAAAGAGTGGTCGCATGATGAGGGTGACTTACGCCGGTGCCTCGTTCCTCACGAGCGATGACATCGCCAACGGACTCTTCCAGTTCGTGGCCGCGCTGGGAGACAACAACGCAGCGTCGTCTCTCGAAGTCCCCGCCTTCACGGACGACGGCAAGGCGGTCATGGTGCGGCTCGTCGTCGGCCCCGCGAGCGAGCTGGTCGGGGTTCCGGAGGAGTCCATCCTCGAGGAGCCGAACACCGTCGATTTCGTCTCCGAGCTACACAAGCGCACGCTGGCCTTGTCCTCCCCCAGACCGGTTGTCGACACGGAGGCGGGCTTCACCACGGCGTACGACTGGGACGACCTCCAGTAGTAGTTCCGCGTCCGCTGGCATCGCGTCAAGACGACCCAGTGCTCAGGACGGGACCCCCGCGTGAATCGGCACCTCATCAGCCCCATCGTCGGTTTCGCCCTCCTCGCCGGTGGACTCTCCGGATGTTCCGATGGGGGCGGTTCGGACGTCCTCGGTTTCGCCGGAGCGGGCAAATCACTCTCCGGTCTGCCGGCCGACCGGTACGACAGCGTCGTTGCCGGCATTGCCATTGACAACACAACCGGGCAGGACATCGTCCTGATCAACGTCACGCCGATCGGCGTCAGGAACGCGCGCATCGGGGAAATATCCATCGCGCCAATCCAGGACCTGCCGGACGGGACGAGCCTGATGATCATGGCGGCTGCTCCCCCGCTCAGCGGCACCGAACTGCGCGCGTGGCGGCAGCGAAAGGCGGTCAGGGGCTTCGTCGTGCGGCCCGGGGCGGAAGCGGAGTGGAACGCCCTCTACGAGATGCGGCCGATCGATCCGTCGAAGGAAGCGCGCACCACGGGGGTCCGGATCACCTTTCGGATCGGCCGGGTCACCCTCACCGAGACCCTCAACGACGGCGTCTGTTTCGCCCCCGGCGGCGATGCCGAGGCCTGCCAACTGGACTAGGTCCTGGGGCCAACTGTGGCCCGTTCGGACAACTGTGGCCGGCGTGCCGGCCACAGTTGTCCGCTTCGACAACAGTCATGCCGCGCTGTTGACGGGGCGCCGCTCCTGAGTAGGGTTTCATTGCAGCCGGATTGGGGGCGGCATCAGGACGCGGTTGCGGCTCTTATACACAGTCACCCACATCCGAAGGAGTAATCGTGTTGAGAAAAACCCTCGCCGCAGCCGCTCTGGCCGCCGCGTTTGTGCTCGTCCCCACGGCCGCGCAGGCCCTGGACTGTATCAACGTCTCCAAGCCGCCGGCCGCGTGCGGCTCCAACTGCACCGCCGGGCCGATCATCCAGGGCAACTGGGCCTGGCTGCCCAGCGTGTTCCCGGGGGCCCCGGAGGTCTGGGCCTTCGTGCCTCCCGGTACCGTCCAGGGCTTCGGCCTCCCGGGCGAGAACGGCAACTACCAGAACGGCGAAGGCTACGCGCTTCTCGTGAATGCGATCTGCGACTCCCAGGGCTCGGTCCTGGTCAACCGCCAGACCGACCACGGTATCCAGCTGCTGGAGGGCTGCCCCTAGGCAAGCCCGAACGACCCCCGGACGCCCACGCGACGCCCTGGGTTCGGCCTGCGTTGGGCCGGCCCGCTCAGCAGGTCCTGAGCACGGCCGACATGGCCGCCCGGTCCTCCGGGGTGACTCCCAGCTCATAGGCGACGAAGACCGGGACGAGCTTCTTCACGTACCAGCACTGCAGCGCCGTGTCCGAGGGGAGGTCGTCCCAGACGACCCGCTGGCCGGCATCGTGCCGGTCCGAGACATCCGGGTAGACCCCGGGCAGCCACTCGCTCGGCAGGGAGTCGGACTTCGAGCCATTCTCGGAGCCCTTCACCGCCAGAAGGTTCACCGGGTCATTGGCCAGCGCCCGGCGCTTCTCGAACGTCCAGGCCGCTCCCCCGGTGGCGTACACGGCCTTGAGCGGCAGCAGGTGGTCGATCTGCACGTCATCCGACGTGTCGGCGCCCTGCACGAAGCTGATGCTCTCGCCGGTGTACGGGTCGGCGAGCGTGCCCGTCTCGACTACGCAGCGGGCGGGCTGGAGGCTGACAGCGGTGAGGTCGCGGCGCAGGATGTCGTTGCGCGCGTCGCAGCCGTTGCCGTCGAAGTCGAAGGACCAGGAGTCACCGAAGAGGTCGTCCCGGTGGCCGGCGTAGCTCCCGTCGTCGCGGTAGGCGGCGTCGGGGAGCGCGGCGACGGCGGCCGCAGCGGCCGCGGAATCCAGGGTCGGACCGGGCGGGGCCGGCACTGCGGCGCCCGCGGACGCGCCCGGGGGCGGGGCGGGTGCGGAAGCGGGCGCATCCGTGAAGTACAGGACCGCGGCCACGGTGATGGCCAGCACCAGCGACGCGGCGGCCAGCGACCCCTTCGAGGTTCTCGCGCGGCGGGTCATGGACAAGTCACGCGAGGCATCCGGCCATCCTCCCACGCGGCCGGGTGGCAATGCGCGCCGGACCGTGTGAGGCTGGGGGCGTGTCCCTTCCCGCCCCGCTCCCGGACCTTCGCGACGCCCCGCTGCTGGAGCGTCCGTGGGTCACCATCGTCTGGGACGACCCGGTCAACCTCATGTCGTACGTGGCCTACGTCTTCCGCAGCTACTTCGGCGTCTCCGCGGAGCAGGCCGAGCGGCTCATGCTGCAGGTGCACAACAACGGCCGCGCCGTGGTGGCCACCGGGAACCGCGAAGAGATGGAACGACACGTGGAGGCCATGCACGACTACGGCCTCTGGGCCACCCTCGCCAGGGCCGAAGAATGATGCGCTTCACGCGCGAGGCCTCCGGAAACGTGTCCGGGCAGTTCTTCCCGGTCGAAATCGACCTCCTGCGCCTCGCCGTGTCCCAGCTGATCGACCTGCTGGATGCCGCGGCGAGCCACGCGCTCGGGGCATCCGCCGACCCGGCCGTGCGCCGTCTGCTGCCGGACGCCTACCGCGAGGACGCGGAGGCCGCCGCGGAGTTCCGGCGGTTCACGGCCGACGGTCTCATCGACCGCAAGGAGGCGAACGCCCGCGCCGTGCTGGCCTCGCTCGGCGAGGAGGAATACCCCGGCGACGCGGACGAGCGCGACGCAGCTGAGCACGACGCGGACGAGCGCGAGGACGAGCCAGGCGCGTCCGTCGGGGCCGACGGACCGGAGGACCTCCCGCCGGTGACCGTGCTGCTCGACGACGCCGCCGTGCAGTCGTGGCTGCGCACGCTCACCGACCTGCGGCTGACCCTCGCCGAACGGCTGGAGATCACGCCGGACGGCGTGCAGCACCTGAGCGGCGAGGAGGCCCCCTTCCTGGCCAACGTCTACGAATGGCTCGGGATGGTGCAGGAGTCGCTCGTGCACGCCATCGACGTCTGACGGCCGCACACCGCCGGCGGCACCGCTAGCCGAAGAGCGCGGCGACCCTGGTCAGGGTCATGAACACCCCGTAGGCCAGCGGTAATCCGACCAGCGCCCAGGCGACTGAAAGTTGTGCCCTCGTCATGTCAGGACTCCAATGCTGGTTCGCGCACCGTCGACGTCGCGGCGGTTTCATGGAAGGTGGAATGGACCGGCCGCACCAGCAGGTTCGCGATGAATCCGACCACCAGCAGCCCCACCATCGTGAGCAGCGCCGGCTGGTACGCCTGGGCGGTGAGCTCGCCCGGGGTTCCCTGGGCGTCCAGGAAGCCGTTGACGATCAGCGGCCCCGCGATCCCGGCCGCGGACCACGCGGTGAGCAGCCGGCCGTGGATGGCGCCGACCTGGAAGGTGCCGAAGAGGTCCCGCAGGTAGGCGGGCACGGTCGCGAAACCGCCGCCGTAGAAGGAGATGATGACGAAGGCCAGCAGCACATAGAGCGCCGTCGTGCCCGACCCCACGAGGGCGAGGAGGAGGTAGAGCACCGTGCCGACGCCCAGATAGACCATGTAGATGTTCCGGCGCCCGGTCTTGTCGGAGGTGGCGGACCAGGCGAACCGGCCGCCCATGTTGGCAATGGAGAGCAGGCCGACGAAGCCGCCGGCGACAACGGCCGACACGAGGGAGCTGCCGTCCGGCTGGCGGAAGAAGTCCTGGATCATCGGCGCCGCCTGCTCGAGGATCCCGATGCCGGCCGTGACGTTGCAGAAGAGCACGACCCAGACGAGCCAGAACTGCCGGGTGCGGATCGCGTTGGCCGCAGAGACGTTGTTGCTCGTGACGAGCGGCCTGGCCGCGACCGTTGCCGGGTCAAAGCCCGCCGGCTTCCAGCCGTCGGCGGGAACCCGGATCGTGAACGCGCCGAACATCATGTAGGCGAGGTAAACGACCGCGAGGGTGAGGAAAAGCTTCCCGACCGCGTCGCCGCTGGCCACCCAACCCTCCGCCCCCGAGTTCGGGTCGTAGAGACCCAGCAGGGCCGTGGAGACCGGGCTGGCGATCAGGGCGCCGCCGCCGAAGCCCATGATGGCCATGCCGGTGGCGAGGCCCGGGCGGTCCGGGAACCACTTGATCAGGGTCGACACGGGGGAAATGTAGCCGATTCCCAGCCCGATCCCGCCGATGAATCCGTAGCCGAGGTAGACGAGCCAGAGCTGGCCGGAGAAGATTCCCAGCGAGCCGAGGAGGAAACCGCCCGACCAGAAGAGCGCCGACACGAACATCGCCTTTCGCGGGCCGTTCGTGTCGACCCAGGTTCCCATCACCGCCGCCGAGAGGCCGAGCATGACGATCGCGATCGAGAAGATCAGGCCGATCTGGGTGAGGCTGACGCCGAAGTGTGCGACCAGCGCGGTCTTGTACACGCTCGTCGCGTAGGCCTGGCCGATGCACAGGTGAACGGCGAGGGCGGCCGGCGGGATGAGCCAGCGGTTGAATCCGGGAGGTGCAATCGTGCGTTCTCGGTCGAGCCAGCCCATACTGATCCCCCATCACCTGAGAGCTGGATATCCAGCTCCGTTGCTGTCGGCATGTGTGCCGTGTGTCACAGACTAGCGTTCTACCCTTGCCGCGCCGGGATGGGGCGGTATTCGGCATCCGGCCGCGATAGGGGCAGACTGGGCTCATGACACGTGGAGCGCCCGTCGAAGACATCAACGAGAACAACCTGGTCGTCAAGAAGCCGAAGAAGTCCGCGGCCGGCGTCGAGGCCGTGGTCGTGGCGCTTGACCGCGGCATCGCCCAGGCCGGCGTCACCCGCACGGCCCGGTCGCTGCTGCGGCTGAACCAGCGGAACGGCACCGACTGCCCCGGCTGCGCCTGGCCCGAGTCGCAGGGCCACCGCAAGACCGCGGAGTTCTGCGAGAACGGCGCCAAGGCCGTCGCCGAGGAGAGCACACTGCGCACGGTGACCCCGGAATTCTGGGCGGAGCACTCCATCGCCGAGTTGTCCGAGAAGACCGAGTACTGGCTGGGCAACCAGGGGCGCATCACGCATCCGGTCGTCATCCGGCCCGGCGACACCCACTACTCGCAGATCTCCTGGAACGACGCCTTCGAGCTCATCGGCGAGCGGATCCGGGCGACGACGCCCGAGCGCACGGTCTTCTACACCTCGGGGCGCACGGCCAACGAGTCGGCATTCATGTACCAGCTGTTCGCCAGGTCGATCGGCACCAACAACCTGCCGGACTGCTCGAACATGTGCCACGAGTCATCCGGCTCCGCGCTGAACCCCACGATCGGCATCGGCAAGGGCACCGTCTCGCTCGAGGACATCCACCAGGCCGAGCTGATCTTCGTCGTCGGGCAGAACCCCGGCACGAATCATCCGCGGATGCTGTCGGCCCTGGCCGAGTGCAAGGACAACGGCGGCAAGATCGTCGCGGTGAACCCCCTGCCCGAGGCCGGGCTGTTCAACTTCAAGGACCCGCAGACCCCGTCGGGGCTGGTCGGCAAGGGCACCAACCTCGCCGACGAGTTCCTGCAGATCAAGGTCGGCGCCGACCTGGCCCTGTTCCAGGCCCTCGGCCACCTGCTCCTCGAGGAGGAGGAGCGCGTGCCCGGCTCCGTGGTCGACCACGAGTTCGTGGCGGCCAACACCGACGGCATCGACGCCTACCGGGCCGCCCGCAAGACCATCGACTGGGACGAAACCGAGGCGGCGACCGGGCTGTCCCGGCTGGAGATCGCCACGGTGGCGCGGATGATGGTGAAATCCAGGGCCACCATCATCTGCTGGGCGCTCGGCCTCACCCAGCAGCCGCACTCGGTCAACACGCTCAAGGAGATCATCAACCTGCTCCTGCTGCAGGGCAACTTCGGCAAGCCCGGCGCCGGCGCCTGCCCTGTGCGCGGCCACTCGAACGTGCAGGGCGACCGCACGATGGGCGTGTGGGAGAAGCCGCACGAGTGGATGCTGGATGCCCTGGACAAGGAATTCGGGATCGACGCCCCGCGCGCGCACGGCCTGGATTCCGTCGACACGGTCGAGGCGTTCGAGAACGACGCCGTCGACGTGTTCGTGTCGATGGGCGGCAACTTCGCCCTCGCCGCCTCTGACACCGTTGCGCTGGGGGCCGCGCTGCAGCGCGTCGGCCTGACCGTGCACGTGTCCACCAAACCCAACCGTTCCCACGTGATGCACGGGATGACCTCGCTGATCCTGCCCACGCTCGGCCGCACGGACACCGACGACAAGCATCCGGGCGGCCGGCAGGTGCTCTCGGTCGAGGACTCCATGTCCGTGGTCCGCACCACGCAGGGACGGCTGGAGCCGGTGTCGGAGCACCTCCTGGCCGAGCCCGTGATCGTGGCCCGGATGGCCACGGCGACGCTCGGCGAGGACCACCGCGTCGACTGGAGGGCGATGGCAGAGGACTACGACGTCATCCGCGACCACATCTCGCGCGTGCTGCCCGGCTTCGAGGACTTCAACCGGCGCCTGCGCACGAAGAACGGCTTCGTGCTGCCCAACCCACCCCGCGACACCCGCAGCTTCGCCACCGACATCGGCCTGGCCCGGTTCACGGTCAGCCCACTCGAGTACCTGACCCCGCCGCCCGGGCACCTGATCCTGCAGACCATGCGCAGCCACGACCAGTACAACACCACCTTCTACGGGCTGGATGACCGCTACCGCGGCATCTCGGGCGGCCGCCGGGTCATCCTGATCAACAAGGACGACGCCGCCGACATGGGTTTCGCGGACCGCGACCTCGTCGACGTGATCAGCACGTTCCAGGGCGAGGAGCGGCGGGCGGACAGGTTCCGGCTGGTCTTCTACCCGACCCCGCGGGGCTGCGCGGCGGCCTACTTCCCCGAGGCGAACGCGCTGATGCACCGCGAGCTGGTCGCCCGCGAGTCGAACACCCCCGGCTACAAGGCGATGGCCGTGCGCTTCCTGCCGCGCGCCGAGGACAGCACCCCGCAGCTCAGCTAGCGTCTCCCGCGGGCTCGCGCTCGCACTCGCACTCGCCCAGCGCGCCACTCGCATTTCACTTGCGGAGAAAGTACCTTCCCGCGCGAAATGAAGGTACTTTCTCCGCAACTGAACGGCATCCGTCGCGAGTCAGCGCGCGGGAGTCAGTGCGCGGGGCTCAGTTCGCCCTGCTCGACTCGCTCTCCGCCGGCGTAGACCACCATCGAGTTGCCGCGCAGGAACCCGACGAGCGTCATCCCGACCTCGGCCGCGAACTCGGCGGCCAGCGACGACGGCGCCGAAACGGCGGCCAGCACCGGGATGCCGGCCATCAGCGCCTTCTGGGCCAGCTCGAAACTCGCCCGGCTGGAGACCATCAGCACCGTGCCGCGCAGCGGCAGCCGGTCCTCCTTGAGCGCCCAGCCGATGACCTTGTCGACCGCATTGTGCCGGCCGACATCCTCCCTGAGCACGAGCATCTCCCCCGTCGTCCCGTCGAACAGGGCCGCCGCGTGCAGCCCGCCGGTCTTGTCGAAGACCGCCTGGGCCGCGCGCAGGGTGTCCGGGAAGGCGACGAGGAGTTCCGGGTCGATTCGCATCGAGTCATCGCGGATGTCCCAGGCCGACCGGGTGCGCACGGCGTCGATGCTGGCCTTGCCGCAGAGCCCGCAGGAACTCGTGGTCAGGAACGACCTCTCCGCGCTCGGATCGGGCGCGGCGACCCCGGGCGCCAGGGTCACCTCGAGGACGTTGTAGGTGTTCACGCCCTCGTCCGTCGCCCCGGCGCAGTAGCGCGCCGTCGCGAAGTGCTCACCGCGGGTGATGACGCCCTCGGAGACGAGGAACCCGGCGACGAGGTCGATGTCATTGCCCGGGGTGCGCATCGTCACCGCGAGGGCGCGGCCGTTCACGCGCATCTCCAGCGGCTCCTCGACGGCGAGCGTGTCTTCCCGCGAGACCCGGGACGTCGCGGAATCGCCGACGGTCACCCGGATGGTCTTGCGGCGAGCTGTGATCCGGCTCAACCCCGCTCACCCGCCAATGTAGGACATCTCGATCTTCTTCTTGCCGGTCGTGCGCAGCTCCCTGGTCTTCGAGCTCCGCAGGTCCGAGTACCGATCGGTGCGCTCGCGCCAGATGGTGGCCATGACCTCGGTGAGCGCCTCGTCCGAGCATCCGGCCCGCATCAGGGCCCGCAGGTCGTGGCCCTCGGTGGCGAACAGGCAGGTGAACAGCTTGCCGTCGGTCGAGACCCTCGCCCGGGAGCAGGAGCGGCAGAACGACTGGGTGACGCTGGAGATGACCCCGAGCTCGCCGCTCCCGTCGAGGTAACGCCACCTGGCGGATGTCTCGCCGTCGTAGTTTGGTGCGATCGCCTCGAGCGGAAGCTCGGCCGTGATCCGGCTGATCACCTCGGCGGAGGGGACGACCTCGTCCATCTTCCAGCCGTTGCTCGTGCCGACGTCCATGAACTCGATGAACCGGAGGATGTAGGGCGAACCCTTGAAGTGGCGGGCCATCGCGAGGATGTCCTGGTCGTTCTGGCCGCGCTTGACCACCATGTTGATCTTGATCGGGCCGAGGCCGGCCTCGTGGGCCGCGTCGATGCCGCCCAGGACCTTCGCAACGGGGAACTTCACGTCGTTCATGGCCTGGAACGTGGCGTCGTCGAGCGAATCGAGCGACACGGTCACCCGGTCGAGCCCGGCGTCCCGCAGCGCCTGCGCCCGCACCGCGAGCGCGGAGCCGTTTGTCGTCAGGGCGATGTCGATCTTGCGTCCGTCCGGCGTGCGGAGCGCGGCGAGCATGCCCACGAGTTCCTCGAGCCCCTTGCGCAGGAGCGGCTCTCCCCCGGTGAGGCGGATCTTCTCCACACCGTGGGCGACGGAGATCCGGGCGAGCCGGGTGATCTCCTCGAAGCTGAGCAGCTCGTCACGGTCCATGAAGGCGAAGTCCCGGCCGAAGATCTCCTTGGGCATGCAGTAGACGCAGCGGAAATTGCACCGGTCGGTCACCGAGATGCGCAGGTCGCGCAGACGGCGGCCGTGGGTGTCCGTCACCGTGTCCGGCATTTGCGGGTCCGGCATTTCCGTGTCCGACAATTCGGCGCGCGCGGCATCGCCCGGTACCGGGGCGAAGACGTCGACGCTGGTCATACCTCGAGACTAACCCTCGCAGCGGTGGGTCGCGTCAGTCGTGCTGGTTGCCGGTGACCGTGCGCGCGCACTGTTCGCCAACGCTGTAGCGGGTGTCGGAGGTCTGGCGTACACTTTTCAGTATCGAACATACGTTCGAGTTCATGCGAGTGCATAAACGTTGCACCAAGCCGAGTGCATGAACGCTGCACGAGGCAGTACGAGAGGTCGGGCCATGTCGCAGGTCGCATTTCCACAGGTCGCATCTTCACAAATCACATTCCCGCGGATCATCGACGCGCGGGTCGACGTGGAGCTCTCCGCAGACGGCGATCCGCGCGCGTTCATCTGGAATCGATTCGAACACACCGTCATCGGGCAGCCCCAGGCGGTCTTCTCCCGCACCAGCTGGTGGGAGAACGACGGGGTGCCCACCCGCATCGACACCGAGCTGTGGCGCCTCGATGCGTCACGCGGAGGCGAGGAACAGCACCGTTACGACCTGCGACACGATGTCGACGGGTCCTGGGTGCTGGCTCTCGACTGGGGATGACAGTGGGGATGACACCGGGGACGATACCGGGCATGGCGTTCCCGCACCTCCACGTTGCCAGCGCGTACTCCCCGCACTACGGCGTGACGCTCCCGGAGGCCCTCGCCGAGCAGGCCGCGGCGCAGGGCGCCGGATTCCTCGCCGTGACCGACCGGGACGGCCTCTACGGCGCGGTCAAGCACGTGCGCGCGTGCGTGGCGGCGGGCATCCACCCGGGGCTCGGCGCCGACCTGGCCGTGCATGACGACGAGCACCGGTCCATCGGGCGGGTGGTGGTGCTCGCGCACGGCACCACGTCCGGCCGCGGCTACGCTGCTCTCTGCCGCGCGGTCTCTGCTTGTCATGAAGTCCCTGCTTGTCATGAATCCGGCTCCGCCCACCGGGCCGGCAAGACACCGTCGATCAACCGGGCCCGCCTCGCCGAACTGGCCGGCCTCCGCGCCCTCACGGTGCTCATCGGTCCCGATTCCGACGTGGGCGCCGCCCTGCTCCGCCGCGACACCGCCGAGGCCCGTGCCCGCCTGGCGTCGTGGCTTCGGGCGATGCCTCCCGGGTCGCTGGCCCTCGAGGTGGTCTGCCACCTCGCCGACTCCGGCCGACCCGGCAGCGTGGCCCCGGCCACCCGGATGCTCGGCCTCGCCGAACACACGGGGCTGCCGGCCGTGCTCACCAACGCCGTTCGCTACGGCACCCCGGAAGAGGCGGTCACGGCCGACCTCGCCGACGCCGCCCGCGCGCTCACCCCGCTCGCCCAGCTGGAGCAGCTGCAGTCCAACGGGCAGGCATGGCTGAAGCCGGCAGCGCTGATGCGGCAGGTCGCCCGGATGGTGGTCGACGCCGGCACCCACGAGGGTGGAGCCCTCGAGCGTCTCCTCCGGGACACAGAACTGCTCGCGGAACGATGCGCGCTCGACCCGGTCGCCGACATCGGCCTGGGCCGGCCGCGCATGCCGGAGGCGAGCGTCATCGGCGTCACCGGCGACCCGGTCGCCGAGCTATGGCGGCGCGCGCGGCACGGCATCGACACCCGGTACGCCGGAACCGGCCAGGTCGAGGCCGCGCACGCCCGCCTGGCCCACGAGATGGAGACCGTCGAACACCTCGGCTTCGCCAGCTACTTCCTCACCGTGGCCCGGGTCGCGGACCTCATCCGGGACATGGGCGTGCGCATCCAGGCGCGCGGCTCCGGCGTGGGCTCCGTGCTCAATTACGCCCTCCACACCTCGTCGGTGGAACCCCTTTCCAATGGACTGCTCTGGGAGCGTTTTCTCTCCCCCGAACGCCAGACCCTGCCTGACATCGACCTGGACGTGGAGTCGGCCAGGCGACACGACATCTACCGGGCCATCTTCACCACCTTCGGCAGCGACCGGGTCAGCCTGATGTCGATGACCAACGCCTACCGGGGGCGCGGCGCCGTGCGCGATGCGGGCCTGGCCCTGGGGCTGCCCGACGACCAGGTCGCCGCGATCGCGAAACAAATGTGGCGCTTCAACGCCCGCGACTTCCGGCGCGCCCTCGACGAGAAACCGGAGCTCGAGGCGCTGGCCGCCGAGGTGCGCGAGTCGCAGCAGCTCGACCTGCTCGTCGACCTGACCGCGAAACTCGACCGGCTCCCCCGGCACATCTCGGTGCACCCCTGCGGCGTCATCCTGTCCGACACCTCGCTGCTGGACCGCACCCCGGTGCAGGCATCCGGGATGGGCCTGCCGATGTCCCAGTTCGACAAGCACGACATGGACCCGATGGGCCTGATCAAGCTCGACATCCTCGGCGTGCGCATGCAGTCCGCGATGGCGCACGCCGTCGCCGAGCATCGCCGGCTCACCGGGGAGACCATCGACCTCGACCGGGTGCCGCTGGATGACCCGGCGACCTATGAGCTCATCCGCTCCACCCGCACGCTCGGGATCTTCCAGCTGGAGTCCCCCGGCCAGATGGAGCTGGTCGGCAAGCTCCAGCCCGAGGTGTTCAACGACCTCACCGTGGAGATCTCCCTGTTCCGGCCCGGGCCGATGCAGAACAACATGCCGCTGCTCTACCTGCAGGCGCGGCACGGCGAGGTCGCCCCCGATTACCTGCACCCCCGGTTCGAACCGATCCTGCGGGAAACCAAGGGTGTCGTCATCTTCCACGAGCAGGTGATGCGCCTCTTCGACGAACTGACCGGCTGCGGCCTGGGCAAGGCGGATGTCTTCCGCCGCCACCTGGGCAAACCCGACCAGCTCCCCGAGATCGAGGTCTGGCTTCGAGAGCGCGCCCTCGAGCGCGGGTTCCCGCCCGCGGTCATCAGCCGGGTCTGGAAGGTCCTCGCCGGGTTCGGCAGTTTCGGCTTCGCCAAGGCCCACGGCGCCGCCTTCGCCCTGCCCACCTACCAGTCCGCGTGGTTGAAGACCCACCATCCGGCCGTGTTCCTGGCCGGCCTCCTCACCCACGACCCCGGCATGTGGCCCAAGGACCTGCTCGTCGCCGAGGCGCGCACGCTCGGCGTCCCCGTGCTGGGGCTCGACGTGCAGCACAGCGCCCTCGATTCCCGGGTGGAGGAACTCGTCGACGGACGGCAGGGCATCCGGCTGGCGCTGCCGGAGCTGGCCGGCAGCAGCGAAACCGAGCGCGCCAGGATCGCCCGGCATCAGCCCTTCACCTCGCTGCAGGACTTCCGGGATCGCGTGCGGCCGAGGCGCAGGACGTTCGAGGCCCTGGCCAGGGTCGGTGCGCTAGACAGTTTCATCGGCTACGACCGTGATCGCCGCCACGAACTCCTTGCCCACATCCAGGGGCTGCAGGGCACGGCCGTCGCCATCGACGACGACCAGCTCGCCTTCGATGTGGACCTGCCCGTGCCCGACTACCTGGGCGCCGTCACCTCACTCGACCTGCGGGGCCGCACGCAGACCGACCTGGAGCTGCGGGATCTCCACCTGGCCATCGGCCACCACCAGATGGAACGCTTCCACTCCCTCTTCACCGAGCTCGGGGTGACCCCGGCGTCAGCGCTCGGGTCGCTGCCCGGCGGGACCGAGGTGCTCATCGCCGGAGTCCGGCGCGCCACCAATACGCCGCCGATGCGGGGCGGGCGGCGGGTGGTCTTCGTCAGCCTCGACGACGGCACCGGCCCGGTCTCCAACGTCGTCTTCTTCCACGACGCCCAGGAACGGGTCGGCGGGCAGGTGTTCTCGACGAACTATATGCTCGTGCGCGGCCGCACCCGCCGGTCCGGCGCGAAGGGCGTTTCCGTGACCGGCGAGAACCTCTGGGACCTGTTCGAGGTGGCCCGCCAGGTCGCCGCGCGGAAGGCGGCGGATCGGCTGGCGGCGGCGAACACCGCGGCCCAGCACACCGCGGAGCAGCACCACAGCAACGTGCAACGGCTGTGGCCACTGAGCCGACGAGCCTGAGCCGACGCCTACCCGCCCTTTCCGCCCTTGCCGCCCCCGCCGTTCTTGTCCTTGCCCGGATTGTCCCGCCCTTCCTTGCCGGGTGTCGGCTTCTCGCCCGGCGGCTTGGCGGGCTCCGGCTTCGTGGGCGTCGCATCCGGCTTCGGGGTCGCCGGCTTCGGGGTCGGTTTCGGCTTGGGCGCCTCCACCTTGCCGATGACCGAGCCGGAGGCCTCCGGGAAGGAACCGCCCCCGTACTTCGCGTTCGCGACCGACATCACTGCCGGCCACATGCGGTGGCGGGCGGTGGCGGCGTAGCCGCTAGCGAAGGAGAAGTGCCGCTGGTTGAGCGTGCCGGTCACGGCGACCACCCCGACGACCGTGGCCACCTTGGTGCTCGCCCCGCTCATCCAGGTGTCCTTGGCGCCGTCGGTCGTCCCGGTCTTGCCGATCATCGGCACCCGCGGCGACGTGTCGGCGTAGGACTGCTGGGCCGTGCCGTTGGTCATGACCCGCTGCATGGCGTAGTACATGCCGGCGACGAGCTTCGGGTCCAGGGAGCGCTTGCACGCGGTCTTCGGCACCGGCAACTCGGTGCCGTCGGCCCCGACCACCCGGTCGATCGCGACCGGTGAGCAGGTCACGCCCTTGTTCGCGATCCCGGCGAAGGCGACGGCCATGGTCAGCGGTGCGATCTCATTCGTCCCGATCACCGAGCTGGCCCCCTGGGCGAGCGCCCTCCGGTCGGCCCGGTGCACTCCGAACGACTCGGCCGTCTTGCGGATGCCGCAGAGGTCGAGTTTCTTCGCCATCCCGATGAAGCCCGTGTTGATGGATCCCACGGTCGCCTGCAGTGCGCTGTAGTTCGAGCCGGACTCGTTCTGGTCGTTTCGCGGGTTGAACCCCTGGGCGTCGTAGTTCTGCGGCCCGAGGCAGCTGTCCCGGAACGTTCCCCAGTTCGACTTGCGGCGGGTGTCGGACCGTTCGTTGAGGGTGTGCCCCTCCTTGAGCCACTCGGCGAGGGTGAAGACCTTGTAGGTGGACCCGGGCTGGAACCCGCTCGAGCCGCCTTCGTCGTAGTCCGTGTTGTAGTTGATGCCGGTGTAGTTGCGGCCCTTCGCCTGCACGGCCGGGTCTTGGCTGTAGTCCTTGTTCTGCACCATCGCGAGCACCCGGCCAGTGCCGACCTGGACGCTGGAAATGACGCCGCCGACATCGCCGCCGGCGAAAACCTTCGGGATGTTCTTGTTCATCGTGGCGATCGCGGCACGCTGCAGGTCGAGGTCGAGGGTCGTGTACACGTTGTAGCCGCCCCGGCGGAAGTTGAGCCTGCGCTCGTCCGCGTCTTTGCCGAAGACGGGATCGTTGAGCAGCTTCTTCGTGACGTAGTCGCAGAAGTAGGCGCTGGAACCGGCGCTCTGGCAGCCCGTGCTCGGCTCCGTGATCTTCGGCTCCACCGGCGTGGCGACCGCCGCCTTGTAGGCCGCCCTGGTGATCTTGTCCTGCTTGTACATCTCCCTGAGGATGTAGTCCCGGCGTTCCCGGTTGGCCGCATACCCGTTCGCCGCGCCGTTGCTTTCGCTGTTCGGGTAGTCCAGCTGGAACTTGACCGGGTTGTTCACGATCGCCACGAGGCTGGCGGCCTGCGGCAGGGTCACCTTCGCCGCGGTCGTGCCGTAGTAGTAGTTGGCGGCGGCCTCGATGCCGTACACCGTTCCGCCGAAGCCGGTGATGTTGAGGTACTGCCGGAGGATCTCGTCCTTGGAGTACCGCTTCTCCACTCCGATCGCCAGCCGCATCTCCTTGAGCTTGCGCTCAGGGGTGGTCTCGGTCGCGGCGAAGTAGCAGGCGTCGTGTTTCCTGGTGTCGGCAATGGCCTCGCACTTCTGCACCAGGACGTTCTTCACATACTGCTGGGTGATCGAGGAGCCGCCCTGGGTCTGTCCGCCGGCGGCGGTCTTCACGGTCGCCCGCACGGTGCCCTGCAGATCGACGCCGTTGTGCTCGTAGAAGCGGGGGTCTTCGCCGGCGACGGCGGCATCCTTCGCGTACTGGCTCATCGAGTCGAACGGGATCTCGACGCGGTTCTGGTCGTAGAACGAGGCAAGGAGCACGTGGCGCCCGTTGGCTTCGGTGGCGTAGATGTTGCTCTTCTGGGCGAGCTGGTCGATGGCCACGTAGTCGGGCAGGTTCTCGAACACATTGATCGTGTTCGTCGCGGCCATCCCCGTCACGGCGAGGACCGGGGCGATGCCCGCGGTGACGAGCACGCCCGCCATGGCGCTCACGATCACGAGCCCGAGGAATCCGCCGAGCACCCCGCCGGGAGTGCGGTGCTCGTGGAACATCGAATTTCGTGACCGTCTCGACATCACCCGACTACCCCCAAACTGGAAGCCTCATCCACCCGCAAGCGGCCGACGGCGAACTCGCCATCGGCAGTCCAGCATCATCCGGACGGCAGATTCGGTCAAGGGGGTCGACCGCACTCGTTCTACAATCGATCCCGACGGGCACCGGGAGGGATGCGGGCATGACCTCACCGTCACCTTCGGCGGCGCTCGTGCGAGTCCCCGGATGACTCCGGTCACAGCGGGCTCCCATCCGGGACTGCCCTAAACTCGTACGGTGACTCCAACAGCCAAACCGCGCCTTTTCCGTGAGCAATCCAGTTGGGTGCAGGGCGTCGGATTCATGATCTTCTTCAGCCGCTGGCTGCAGGCACCGCTCTACATCGGCCTGATCCTCGCGCAGATCATCTATGTCGTCGTCTTCATGGTCGAACTGTTCCACCTCGGCTCCGGCGTGGTGGACTCCCTCCTGAACCCCGGGTCGCATGGCATCGAGATTGACGAAGCCAAGATCATGCTCGCGGTCCTCGGCCTGATCGATGTCGTCATGATCGCGAACCTCCTGATCATGGTCATCATCGGCGGCTATGAGACGTTCGTGTCCAGAATCCGCATCGACGGACACCCCGACCAGCCGGAATGGCTCTCCCACGTCAACGCCAACGTGCTCAAGGTCAAACTCGCGATGGCCATCGTCGGCATCTCGTCGATCCACCTGCTCAAGACGTTCATCGAAGTCGGCGACCTGGCCGCCCGCGGTGCGACGCCCAGCGCCGGCGCTGAGAGCGTCACGGGCGAGGCCTACACCTGGGACGGGGTGCTCTGGCAGGTCATCATCCACATGGTCTTCATCCTCTCCGCCATCGCGCTGGCCTGGATCGACCGGATGTCCCAGTCGGGCGGCCACGCTCCGGCAGCCTCCCCGTCCGCCGCCGGCCCTGCCTTCCCCGCCGGACCGGAGCCGCGGCTGGCCCTGGACGCTCCGCACCGGGGCGACCCGGCGCTCGGGTCCGCGGCTGCGGGCCACCTGCTCCAGCTCGGGCAGCTCCGCGATGCGGGAGTGGTGACCGAGGTCGAGTTCGAGACCAAGAAGTCCGAGCTCCTGGCGCGATTCTAGGCCCCGCCTGCGAGGTCCGATGGTCCCGCGACTACCTCCACACGAGGCGGCACCATGCCGCGGGCGTCACGCCGTCGGCGAACAGGTCACAGGCTCCGGCGCGCCAGCGTACTGTGACCATATGGGTGAGCACAGGTCCGATCCGGACCGAGACGTTGCGGCGCTCGCACGTCCGGGCGCCGACCGCGGCACGGCGCTCCCGGAGTACGTCAACCGGTGGGTCGCGCGGCAGCGCTGGTACGGGGGGACGGGGCGCCTCCCCGCCCTGCGGAGCATCGGCGACTGGACCCTGCCGACGACCGAACCCGGGGTGAGCATCCGCACCCACCTGGTGCTCGACACGGCGAGCCCGGAGCTGCCGCTATTCCAGCTGCCGCTCACCGAGCGCGTGACGGCCCTGGCGCAGGGCGAACCGGCCCTCGTGGGCAGGGGCGCCGGGGGCGTGTTCGTCTACGACGCCCCGCAGGACCCGGGCTATGCGCCGGCACTGCTGAGCTTCATCCTGGGGCGGGCATCCTCCCCCGCCGCTCTGGATCACGACGCTTCCGCCCACGGCGAGACGCTGCCGGCGGGCACGGCGGCCGCGGACGCGGCGACCGTCGTGGCCAGCCGGGTGGTCAGCGGCGAGCAGTCCAACACCTCGATCATCGTCGACACCGCCGACGCCCACGGGATTCCCTCCCGTCCGATCATCTGCAAGGTGTTCCGGGCCGTCCACCACGGCGAGAATCCGGATGTCGTCCTGCAGCCCGCCCTGGCAGCGGCGGGTTCCCGGTTCGTGCCGGCCCCGCTGGGCTGCCTGCTGGGCGAGTGGGATGATCCCGGTCAGCCCGACGGGCGCGCTCGTGGCCACCTGGCGTTCGCCCAGGAGTTCCTGCCGGGCGTCGAGGATGCCTGGCGGGTGGCGCTCGCCGCCGCCGAGGCCGGCGACGATTTCAGCGCCGAGGCGCGCACGCTGGGCGAGGCGACGGCCTCCGTGCACGCGGACCTCGCCCGCGCCATGCCGACCCGCGAGGCCACGCCCGAGTTCATCGGTGGCGTGTTCGAGGGCATGTGCGAGCGCCTGCGCGCGGCCGCCCAGGAGGTGCCGGCCCTCGGCGCTTACCGCCCGGCGATCGAGGCCGTCTTCGGCCGGGTGCGGTCGGCTCCCTGGCCCAGGCTCCAGCGCATCCACGGCGATTATCACCTCGGCCAGGTCCTGCACGCCCCAGGTCGGGGCTGGGTCCTGGTGGACTTCGAGGGTGAGCCCCTGCGGCCCATGCACGAACGCGACCAGCCGGATGTCGCCCTGCGCGATGTCGCGGGCATGCTCCGATCCTTCTCCTACTCGGCGGGCACCATCGGCATGGCGCACCCGGAACGCGATCCCGCCCGGGCCGCGGAGTGGGCCGCGGCCTGCCGCCGGGCGTTCCTCGAGGGCTACGCGGCACGTTCCGGGCGGGATGTGCGGGACGACGGAGCCCTCCTCGACGCGTTCGAGCTGGACAAGGCCGTCTACGAGACGGTGTACGAGACCCGCAACCGGCCCGCGTGGCTGCCGATCCCCCTGGCCGCGATCCGGAGCCTCGTCGAGGCGGCCGCCGGCACCGCCCGCTGAGCCTCGCGGTGGCCGGGGCGAATGGCCGAGAGTACACTCGGCTCCGCCGGCCCGTCCGGTCGGCTCAGCCAGGGGTGGAGGAGCGGAAATGGTTGCGGGCACCCGGTCACAGAAGCGGCCCATCATCCTGTTGTCGATCGGGGAGGCCGGTGCACGGGCAAGCGTGCGTGAGGAGCTGGAGCGCCGCTACTCCGCCGACTACCAGGTCATGGAGTCTGACACCGCCGCCCGGGCGAGCGAGGTGTTGCGCGAGGCCGCGAACCGCGGCGAGCAGGTGGCGCTGCTGCTGGCGGACGACGCGAAGCTCCTGCCCGGCGGCGAGACGGTTTTCGCCGAGGCTCGACGTCTGTTCCCGGACATCCGCCGCGGGCTCCTGATCAACTGGGGCGCCTGGGCGGATCGGGCAACGACCGAGAGTGTGCTCCAACTCATGGCGACGGGCCAGATCGACTACTACGTCATCAGGCCGTGGCAGTCGCCCGACGAATACTTCCACCGCACCGTCACCGAGTTCCTCCTCGAGTGGGAGCGGGCGATCGGCCTGCGGCCCCGCGAAGTCACCGTGATCGGAGACGACGCGCAACCGCGCGTCCATGACCTGCGCAGCGTCCTCGCTCGCGGAGGCGTCCCGCACGCCTACGCGGCCCCCGACTCCGACGAAGGCAAGCGGATGCTGGCCCAGTCGCGAGTGCGGTACGCCGGAGTCCCCCTGGTGCGCCTTCTCGACGGCCGGATCCTGAGCGACCCGAGCTACGCCGAGCTGGCGCAGGCCTACGGGCTGACCACCGAGCTGCCGGAGGCAGGCGAGGTCGACGTCGTGATCGTCGGCGCCGGGCCGGCCGGACTGTCGGCGGCCGTCTACGCGGCATCCGAGGGACTGCGCACCTTCGTGATTGAACGCGAATCGATCGGCGGGCAGGCCGGGTCCAGCTCGCTCATTCGCAACTACCTCGGCTTCGCCCGCGGCATCTCGGGCTCGGAGCTGGCCGCGCGCGCCTACCAGCAGGCGTGGGTCTTCGGCGCCGGTTTCGCCCACTCGCGAGACGTCGTCGGCCTCCACGCCGACGACGGCGGATTCCGGGTCACGGTCGCCCCCGGGGAGGTCCTTCGCGCGCGCTCGGTCGTGATCGCCGCCGGGGTGTCGTACCGCCGGCTGGCGGTGCCCGAGCTGGCCGAGCACGTCGGCGTTTCGGTCTTCTATGGGGCGTCGGCGGTCGAGGCCCGGGCGCAGGCCGGGAAGACCGTGCACGTCGTCGGCGGAGGCAACTCGGCCGGCCAGGCCGCGCTTCACCTGGCCCGCTACGCGAAGTCGGTCACCCTGCTCGTCCGAGGCCTGACCCTGGCCGAGAGCATGTCCCAGTACCTCATCGACCAGCTCGAGGCCGCCGGCGTCCGGGTGGAGACGAATGTGGAGGTCGTCGGCGGCGGCCCGTCCGGCCGCCTCGACCACCTCGTGCTGCGCGACCGCGCGACCGGCGTCGACCGCGTCGTGCCCAGCGACGCACTCTTCGTGCTGATCGGCGCCGCGCCGCACACGGAATGGCTGCCGGAGGGCGTCGTGCGCGACCGCTGGGGGTACATCCTCACCGGCGAGGACGTCCTGGCCGAGGGCGGCCGCCGGGCCTGGCCGCACGAACGGGCGCCCGGCGCCCTCGAGTCCTCGCTGCCGGGCGTGTTCGCGGTCGGCGACGTGCGCCGGGGCTCGGTCAAACGGGTGGCGTCCGCGGTCGGCGAAGGATCGGTCGTCGTGTCCGCCGTGCACGAGTACCTGGCGCGGGCCGGCGCCGGGGACGCCTCGCGACGCGCATGACCGGGCCGTCGAGCGCGCCGTCAACAAGACCGACCCTGCGGCTGGCCGTCCCGACGGCGGCTCTCCTGCTCGCACCCCTCGGCGGTCTGGCGCTGCTCGTCTTCCGGCCCGACCTGGACGGCGCCTGGGAGCACCACCCGGCGCACTTCTGGCTGGTGCTCGGGATCGGCGGGATCAACGCGGTGCTGGCCTACGCAACCGGATCCGCCGCCCGGCTGCGCGGGGACGCCCGGCTGCTGCTCGTGTCCCTCGCCTTCCTGGCCGCGGCCGGCTTCCTGGCCCTGCACGCCCTCGCCACCCCGAAGGTCCTGTTGGACGCACCCAACCCCGGCTTCGTCCTCGCCACGCCCGCAGGCCTCCTGGTTGCGGCCGTTTTCGCCGCCGCCTCGAGCCTGCGCCTCAACGATGATCGCGCCCGCAGGATTGTGCGGAGGGCACCCTGGCTGCTCTGGGGCCTGATCGCCCTCATGGTCCTCTGGGGCGTCGCCTCTCTCGCCGGCGTCGGTCCTCAGGGCCCGGCCGTCGCGGAAACCGCGTCCGGCCCCCTGACCTGGCTCGCCGTGTCGGGCTTCGCTCTGTATGCCCTCGCGGTCGTCAACTACCTGCGCCTGCCTCGTGCGGCGGGGTCAACGCTGACCCTGGCCATGGCAGCGGCTTTCACCCTGCTGGCCGAGGCGGAGATCGCGCTCATTTGGGGCCGGAACTGGCATGCCTCCTGGTGGGAATGGCATCTGCTCATGCTGGCCGCGTTCGTCGTGATCGCGATCGCCGCGCAGCGGTCCTGGCGCGAGGAGCGCTGGGCCGAGCTCTACCGGGCGGAGACGGCCTCGTCCGATCGACCCATTTCGGTGGTCTTCGCCGACCTGCAGGGCTTCACCACGTTCTCCGAGAAGCACTCGCCGGCGCAGGTCACCGAGATGCTGAACCAGTACTTCACGGTGGCCATCCCGCCGATCGTGGAGCGCTTTGGCGGCCACATCGACCGGATCATCGGCGATGCGATCATGGTGACCTTCAACACCCACGGCGACCAGCCCGACCACGCCCGGCGGGCAGCCGGCGCGGCGCTTGCGCTGCAGGCGGCGACCGCGTCCGTCGCGCAGGCGCACCCGGGCTGGCCTCGGTTCCGCGCCGGCGTCAACACCGGGATCGCGACCGTCGGCGTCGTCGGGACCGCGGGCGGACGAACCTACACGGCGATCGGCGACGTGGTGAACGTCGCCTCCCGCCTCGAGGCGCTCGCCCCGGTCGGCGGCGCGGTGGTGAGCAGCGAAACGCTGGCCGGCCTGGCCGGCGCCCAGACCACGCCGCTCGGGCGGCACCCCGTGAAGGGGCGAACGGAACCCGTCGACGTACACCTGCTCGTGGCGCTCCCGGCGGCCGAAGGCCCGCCCTGAACAGGCACGCTCCGAACGGAACGCCCGAGTGTATTGTCGCGAAGAGCACCCAGGATCCGAAGACACACCAGGAGCTGAAGGAGATCCCCATGACGGTACTCGTCGCGTACTCGAGCAAATACGGCGCCACCGAGGGCATTGCCGAGCGGATCGCGGCCGCGCTGCGGACGGCCGGCGTCGAAGCGGATGCGCGCCCGGTGGAGTCGGTGGACGACCCCGCAGCCTACGACGCCTTCGTGATCGGCGCGTCAGCCTACATGGGCTCGTGGCGCAAGGACGCGACCAGGTTCGTGCGGCGGCACCGCGACCTGCTCGCCGCCCGCGCGGTGTGGCTGTTCAGCAGCGGCCCCCTCGGCACGGAGCGCACGGATGCCGAGGGCCGAGATGTGCTCGTCCAGGCGCAGCCGAAACAGTTCGCGGAATTCGCGGAGAGCATCAAGCCCCGCAACGTGCAGGTCTTCTTCGGGGCGATGGACCTCTCGAGGCTCCGGGGACGCGACCGCCTGGTCAGCAGGATTCCCGCCGTGGAGAAGATCCTGCCCAACGGAGACTTCCGGGACTGGCCCGCGATCGACGCGTGGGCGCAAGGCATCGCCCAGGAACTGGCGTCTGCGCCAACGGGGGCATAGCCAACGGGGGCATAACCGACCGGGGCCCAGGCTCACGCCCGACGCGGCTCCCAGCGAAAGAATCGCACCGCCAGCGCAGCGGCGCCGGCCGCCCAGACGAGCAGCACCGCGTAGTGGACCCAGTCCAGCACCGGTCCGCCCGGATCCCAGGCGTCGGCGAGGGCGTTCTGCAGGTGCTTGAGCGGGAACAGCGAGCCGAAGGTGCTGAGCCAGTCCGGTCCCCCGCCGCCGATGAATACGTCGGAGGCGAACGAGAGCACGAACAGGAACATCAGCCCGACCGCCCCGACGGCGCGAGCGTTGGGCACCAGGGCCGCCAGCAGGAATCCACAGGCGGCCAGCGTCAGGGTCCCGAGCAGGACGACCAGCACCCCCAGGGCCAGGCCCGCCGCCGGGATCCGCAGCCCGAAGAAGGCGTAGCCGGTGGCCAGGACGAGCACGGCGATCAGGAAGGTCAGGGCGAGCCCCGCGGCGGTGACCCCGACCAGGTATTGGCTCGCCGACAGCGGCGTGCCGCGCAGGCGCTTGAGTCCGCCCCGGTCGCGCGCGCGGGCCACCGCCTCTGGCAGGTTCATGAAGACAGCCGTGCCGGCCCCCCAGGTGATCATGCTGGCGGCGAAGAAGGTGGCGAACGGCATCCCGCCCGGCAGCACCACGTTGCCCTGCATCGTCAGCAGCAGCGCGTAGAGCCCGACCGGGATGACGACGAAGAGGAGGGATCCGGGGTCGCGCCAGGTTGCCCGGTTCGCGGCGCGCGCCTGGTCGAACACCAGCCGCGAGGCCGAAGGCCGCCTGGCCGTTCTCGCCGGGCCGGGGGCGCCGGCCTTCTCGCGCGCGGCCGGCCCGGCTTCGGCTACGCCCGGTGCGTGCGTGCGCACGGAGCGCGGCTGCCGGCGGAACGCCCAGACGGCGACCAGCGTGCCGGCCACCCCCCAGGCCGCGACGATCGCCAGCGCGGCCGGGTCCCAGCCGGAGCCTTCCTCGAACGGGTCGAACTGCGTCTTCAAGGCATCCGTGTAGGGCTTGAGCGGGAACGCGGCGGCGATGCGGGACAGCCATTCGGGAAGTTCACCGCCGATCACGAACATGCCGGAGATGAAGGCCAGCACGATGGACGCGCCGATGGCGATCGCCTGGGCCATGGCGGCCGTGGCGGACACCGTGGCGACGGCCAGGCCGAGCGCGGAAAAGGACGCGATGCCCACCAGGAGGGTCACCACCAGGGCCAGGGCGGTCTCCGCCCGCACCTCCACGCCGTAGGCGACGACGGCGACCGCCAGGGTGACCGCGAGGGAGGCCACCGCGAAGATGAGGGCCGCGCCGATCTGCCCGGCCAGGTAGGCCCAGGCGGGCAGCGGCGTTCCGCGCAGGCGCTTCAGGACACCGCCGTCCCTGGCCTCGGACAGCGAGGTCGCCAGGGTGGGGAAGGTGGCGAAGAAGGTGCCCATCGCCACCGCGACCGGCGTCACGAACTGCATCACCCGAACGCCCGATACCGGGTCGACGGTCTCGTTCCCGGCCACGATGCCGATGACCACGAGCCAGACGATGGGCATGGCAAACGTGAAAATGAGGACCATCCTGGTGCGCCACAGTGCCCTGACGGCATAACCGACCTGGGCCAGGGCCAGCCGGGCCGCGGCCGGACGCCCCGCCTCTGCCGCCCGGACCGGCGCGGCCGGCCTGGTCATGGCTGCCGCGACGGGGCCGGCGATGAGACGTCCTCCCCCGTGGCCACGCCCCCGATCAGTGCCAGGTACGCGTCCTCGAGGGACGGACGGCGCAGGCCCAGCGCGGGCAACTCACCCCCGCGGTCCAGCGCCCACCCGGTGAGCGTGTGGAGCACTGCGGCGGGGTGGTCCGTTTCCACGACCCACCCGACCCCCTCGGCAACCGGGGCCGCCCCCAGGGAGGGGAGCTCCCCGATGCCGACGCCATCCGGCAGCCGGAAGGAGACCACGGCGTCGTGCTGTTCCGCGGCAAGCTCGTCCGGCGTCCCCAGCGCCACCAGCCGTCCGCGGACGATCACGGCCACCCGGTCGGCAAGGTGTTCGGCCTCGTCCAGATAGTGCGTGGTCAGCAGCACCGTCTTGCCCAGGTCTCGAAGCCCTTCGACGAGGTCCCAGGCCCGCCGGCGTGCGGAGGGGTCGAAGCCGGTCGTCGGTTCGTCCAGGAACAATAGCTCCGGGTCGCCCACGAGCCCGAGGGCCAGGTCCAGGCGCCGGCGCTGCCCGCCGGAGAGCGTCTTGACGCGGGCGTTCTTCTTGTCGGACAGGCCGACCTGGCCGATCACGGCCTCGACGCCGAGGCGCCGGGGGTACATTCCGCGATACAGGCTCACGAGCTCCCGCACGGTGAAGTCCTCGTCGAACCCCGCCTCCTGCAGCACGATCCCGATGCGTTCCCGGAACTCTCGCCCGCCGGTCTGGGGATCGAAGCCCAGCACCTCCACGGTGCCGCCGTCCGGACGCCGGTGCCCTTCCAGGATTTCGACGGCCGTCGTCTTCCCGGCGCCGTTCGGGCCGAGCAGCGCGAAGATCTCACCCTGCTCGATGGTGAACGACAGGTCATCGAGCACCGTGACCCCGCCGTACCGCTTTCGAAGACCGTCGACCTTGACCGCAATCACGGCACCACTCCCCTGCGTTGACCCCCGTGTGCCCCGATGTTAATCCTCGGTCCGCGCGGTCGATAGGCCTCCCGGCGCAGGCCCTAGCGGAGAACGAAAGTCGGAGTTAATATGAAACCGAGAGCCCCGGCGGCAAAGGAGATGAGAATCGACTATGTGTGACCCGGGGCTCTCCTCCTGCCTCGCGCCGTGCTCGGCATGACGCTCTCCGCGGCATCCCCGATCTCGCCCATGCTCGCGAAGGCGGTCGGAACGGTACCGGAACCGGACAGCGTGCCGGGCGGACTCTCGTACGAACCGAAGTGGGACGGCTTCCGGGGCATCGTCTACTTCGACGGCGATACCTGCGAAATCGGCAGCAGGGGGTCGAAGCCGCTGACGCGCTATTTCCCGGAGCTGACCGACGCCTTCACCCGGCTGCTGCCGGGGCCGTGCATCCTCGACGGCGAGATCGTCGTCCGCACCGGGGCCCCCGGGCGCGAACGGCTCGATTGGGAAACCCTCTCCCAGCGCATCCACCCGGCGGCCAGCCGCATCCGCACCCTCGCCGAGCTGACGCCGGCGGTGTTCGTGGCGTTCGACCTGCTCGGCCAGAGCGATACCTCCTGGCTCGATGTCCCGTTCGGGCAGCGCCGCACGGCGCTCGAAGAGCTGCTGGGCGGACTCGGGGCCCCGATCCACCTGACCCAGGTCACCACGGACGTGGAGCTCGCCCGCCGCTGGCTGGTCGAGTTCGAAGGCGCGGGCCTCGACGGCGTCGTCGCAAAGCCTCTGGCCGCCGCCTACGCCCCCGGCAAGCGCGTGATGCTGAAGACCAAGCATCAGCGCACGGCGGACGTCGTGCTCCTCGGCTACCGCGTCCACGCGAGCGGCTCCGGGGTGGGCTCGCTGCTGCTGGGGCTCCACGACGACAACGGGAACCTGGTCAACGTCGGCGGAGCATCCGCGTTCACCTATGCCCGCCGGCTCGAACTGGTCGATGAACTCGCGCCGCTCGTGCTCCGCGACGACGCGGGCGAGATGGTGCGCGGCGAGACGGAGCGCAGCCGATTCTCCGCCGGCCGGGACACCTCGTACGTGCGCGTGCGGCCCACCCGGGTGCTCGAGGTGCGCTACGACCAGATGGAGGGCGCGCGGTTTCGCCACACGGCCCAGTTCTTCCGCTGGCGCCCCGACCGCGACGCCCGGTCCTGCACGTTCGAGCAGCTCGAGCGTCCGGTCGCGTATGACCTCAGCCGCGTGCTGCTCTGACCCACCCCCGCGAAACCGCAGTTGTGCGCTTTATTCGTGCCGTTTAGCGCGCACAACTGCGGTTTCGCGGGAGGATATTGCGGTCGAACTCGCCAGGAAACCCTCGAAGTGCACGACCGGTGCCGCCTGCGGCGCGGGCTTCGAGAACAGGTAGCCCTGCCCGTAGCGGCAACCCATTTCCCGCAGCAGCTCCAGCTGGCCCGTCGTCTCAATGCCTTCCGCGACGACCTCCAGCTTCAGCGAATCCGCCAACCGCACGACGCCCTCGACGATGGCGCGATCGCGTGCCGAGTTTTCGATATCGCGCACGAACGTCATGTCGATCTTCAGCAGGTCGACGTCGAATTCCCGGAGGTGGGTGAACGACGAGTAACCCGTGCCGAAGTCGTCGATGGCCAGGCGCACGCCCAGGTCGCGGAGTTCCTGGAAGGTCCTGGCCGCCGAGCCGATGGCATCCATCACGGCGCTTTCGGTCAGTTCCAGCCAGAGCTGGTTCGGCGCGAGCCCCGAGGTGCTGAGCGCTCGTTTGACCACGGCGCCGAAGTCGTCTCGGACGAATTGCCGCGGAGAAACGTTGACGCTGACGGCCATGCCCCCCTCCAGCGCCGTGGCCGCCAGGCACGCCTGGCCGAGGACCGTGCTGCCGATCTCCTTGATCAGCCCCACCTCTTCGGCGATCGCGATGAATTCTCCCGGCATCACCAGCCCGCGCTCGGGCCGACGCCAGCGTGCGAGCGCTTCGGTGGCCACGACGGTCCGTTCCCGGAGGTCCACGATCGGCTGGTACCAGGTCTCGATCTGGCCGAGGTCCACCGCGCTCCGCAGGGCGATCTCCGTGTCGAGGCGCCGGTCGATCCGCCCACGCAGATCGTCGTCGAATACCTCGTAACGCGCGCGCCCGCGGTCCTTCGCCAGGTACATCGCCTGATCCGCGTCGCGCAGGATCGCTTCCGGGTCGTCGTGGCCGACCCCGAAGGCGATGCCGATGCTGGCGTCGACGGATGCGACGTGCTCGCCGATCTCGATCGGCAGGGCGACGGACTTCTGCAGGGCATCCGCGAGGTGGGCGACGTCCCGGCTGCTGTCGACATCGGGGCAGACGACGACGAATTCGTCACCGCCGATGCGAGCCACGGTGTCCGACGCCCGTGCGCCCTGGCGGAGCCTCGCGGCCACCTCGACCAGGACCGCGTCGCCGGAGTGGTGACCGAGGCTGTCATTGACGACCTTGAACCGGTCCAGGTCGATGAAGAGCACGGCGACTCCCCGGCCGTGGCGTGCCGCCTGCAGCAGGGCCTGGGACAGCCGGTCGAGCAGGAGCAGCCGGTTGGGCAGGTTTGTCAGCGGGTCGTGGAAGGCGAGGTGTTCCACGCGCGCCTCGGCCAGCCTGCGGGCCGTGATGTCCTCCAGTTGGTACAGCACACCTCCCACGTGCTCGCCTTCATGGATCTGGGCGACACTGACCTTCACCCAGGTTTCCTCGGCGTCGCTGCGCCGCATCCGTCGGTCCACGCGCTGCCGGGAGCTCTCGAGGGGCCCGCCCCGACGGGCATCCGCGCCGACGGTTTCGAGCGGCAGGAATACGGCCTCGATGGGCCCGCCCAGGACGTCGGTGGACCGGCCGGCCAGCTCGAAGAGGCGCCGGTTGGCTTCCAGCACCCGGCCGTCAAGTGACACGATGGCCGTTCCGAGCGGTGACCAGGCGAAGGCCGCCTCGAACCGCGCGCGAGCGGCCGACGCCGCCTGCTCCGCGGCACGCAGGGCGGTCACGTCCGTGACGCTGGCAAGATGCCCTGTCACGGTTCCCCGGTCGCGAATCGGCGTCGTGGTGACCTGCACCGAATTGACCTGCCCGTCCGGAGTGCGAAAGCGCACCGTGCTCGAGTAGGCGGTACCGGCCGAGACGCACTCTCCCCATTCGGCGAGCACCCGGTCGGCGTCGTCGGGGTGAAGCGCCGAAGCCCAGCCGGCGCCCAGGGACTCGTCCAGGGTCAGGCCGCTCACGCTGAGCCACTGGTTGTTTGCCGTGAGCAGCCCGCCCTGGCTGTCGAGCTGCACGATGCCCACCGGCGCGAGCCGAACGAGCGCCTGGAGTGCGTCGGCGGTCTCCGCCAGCTCGTGCGTTCGTGCCTGGACCGTGGTCTCGAGCATGCGGTTCGTCTCGGCCAGCGTGGCGAGGGCGCCGTCGCGTTGCCGGTCGAGTTCGCGCAGCCTCAGGGCGGCTACCCAGGTCAACGCGGAGCCGAGGATGGTCATGCTCAGCACCAGCGCCGCGACGGCGAACGGGGTGTCGAACCACCCGAGGCGCTGCGCGGTCAGGAACAGCCAGCCCAGGGCGAAGGGCCCGAGGATGAAGAAGGGAATCGCCGGACGTACCAGCCTTCCGGCACTGCCGGAGTCGCCGGCCAGCGCGGCCAGGCCAACGGAGGGGTGCTGCAGGAGTATCACCCCGGACAGCAAAGCGATCCCGACGGCGGTGAGCAGGGCCATGCTGGTGTACCCGCCGACGGTGTACAACGAGGAAACGCCGTAGACGTAGCCGAGGATCGCGATCTGGCTGACGCCCAGGGCGACAAAGGCGAGGCCGAGCGTCAGCGTGCTGCGCGCCCACCGGCTCGACATCACGGAGCCGCCCAGCACGAACAGCGAGAGGGCCGTGGACGGCGCCATCCTCGGCGCGTCCCCGTTGAACTCGATTCCGGGCAGCAGCGTGTCGACGCCGAGGGAAGTTCCCAAAGCGTACTCCGCGAGCGACAGGCCGCCGATGGCGAACACCGCGACGCCCAGGACCACCGTGACCCGTGGGCGCGCGTAAGCGACCAGGGCGATCGACAGGAGCACCAGCCCCAGCGCCGACGTCGGCTTCATCGCGAGGAGTCCGGGCATCATGCCCGCCAGCGCCGCCCCGCCGGTGGTGTACCACGCCAACAGCACGGTCAACGCAGCCGCGCCAACAAGGACCGCACCGAAACGCCCGACCAACTGCAATGTTTTCCCTTGTTACCGCAGGCGCAGACATGCCGCCCTACGCCAGAAGGATACAGCCCACGGCCGCCGGATCGGGGGCAGGGCGGGCCGCGGAGGCGTGTCGAGCAGGGAATTCCGGTGATCGGCGATTCACATTCGTTAAACTCGGAGAAACCCAACGTCTGGAGGCGCCCATGGCCATGGATGACCGGAGCTTCGCGTCTCTCCTGCGCGACCTCGCGACGGAGAGCGCTGAGCTGGCAAACGCGCTCCGCCGGCTCTCCGCCGCGGAGTGGTTGCTCGCCACTCCGGCGGCGGGCTGGGACATCCACGACCAGGTCGTGCACCTGGCCTTCTTCGGCGATCTCGCGCTGCTCGGCTTCACCGACCCGGAAGGGTTCGGGGCCGCCGCCGACGAACTCCGCGCGGCCGGACCGGATTGGGTCGACGTCACCAACGCACAGCGCACGGCGCTCGCACCGGACGACACCCTGCGCTGGTTCACGGACAGCCATGCCGCGCTCGGCCGGGTGCTCGCCGAGGCGGGCCCCGGGGCACGCACCGCGTGGTTCGGCCCCTCGATGAGCGCCGCCTCCGCCGCGACGGCCCGGCTCATGGAGACGTGGGCCCACGGCCAGGACGTCTACGACGCGCTGGGACTGGAGCACCAGGCCACGGACCGGGTGCGGCACGTGTGCCACCTCGGGGTCATCACCCGAGGCTTCGCCTACGAACTGCGCGGGCGGGGCGCTCCCCCGGAAGACGTGCGGGTCGAGCTCTTGGCCCCGGGCGGAGGCCGGTGGGCCTGGGGTCCGGCCGATGCCGCGGACCGGATCACCGGCAGCGCCAACGACTTCGCGCTGGTCGTGACCCAGCGGCGACACCGTGCGGACACAGCCCTCCGGGCGACGCCGGGCGCGGCCGAGGACTGGCTCGGAGTGGCCCAGGCCTTCGCCGGCGCTCCGGGCGGCGGGCGCCTGCCGGGACAATTCAGCGGCCGGCAGGCCGGCCAGCCCACCGGCCAACTCACCGGCCAACTGACCGAGGACGAAGGCTCGCAATGACAGACACCGGGCCCAAGTCAGCCAAGGGCGCCGACCGGCGCGAGCTGATCCTGCGGTCAGCCGCGGACCTCATGGCGGAGGCCGGCTACTCGGCCGTCAGCATGGCACAGATCGGGGCGGCCGCGGGGATCGTCGGTTCGGGCGTGTACCGCCACTTCGATTCCAAGGCGACGATCCTCGGCGTCCTCCTCGAGCGCGTGATCGACGCGATGCACTCGGGCACGCGCGACATCATCGCCACGACGGAGGCCGGGCCGGCCCGGCTGGATGCGATGATCCGCAAACAGACCGAAATCGTGATCGAGAACCGCTCACTCGTCGCCGTCTATCTCCGCGACTCCGGCAACCTGCCGGCCGAGGAACTGCGCCGGCTCCGCAGGCAGCAGCGCGAACTGATCGGCGAATGGATGCGCGTCTGCGCGGAGATCTCGCCCGGGTCGAGCGAGCCGGAACTGCGCATGGTCGTCCAGGGCGTGCTCGCCCTGATCAACTCGATCTGCACCTATGACAATCGGCTGCCCGCCCCCCAGATCATCGCCGCGATCACCGAGATGGCGAGTTCGGCGCTCAGGACGGGCGTCACCGTCCCCTGACAGTTTGAGTTGCGGAGAAGGAACCTTCAATTTCGTGACGAAGGTGTTTTCTCCCAACCGGGAGTTGCAATCAGTAGGACTTCGGCAGTCCCAGGCTGTGCTGCGCGATGTAGTTGAGGATCATCTCCCGGCTCACCGGGGCGATGCGCAGCAGGCGGGCCAGGCCCCAGTAGGGCAGGAGTCCGTATTCCTGGGCCAGGCCGTTGCCGCCCATGGTCTGGATGGCCGCGTCGATGGCGGCCAAGGCCGCCTCGGCCGCCGCGTACTTGGCCGTGTTCGACGCCTCGCCGGCCGGCAGCCCGGCGTCGTGCAGCCAGGCGGCCTTGCGCATCATCAGGGCGGCGAGCTCGGTCTCCATGCTCGCCTTCGCGAGGGGATGCGCGAGGCCCTGGTGGGTTCCGAGCGGAACGCCCCACACCTCCCGCTCGCTGGCGTACTTCGCAGCCTGGGCGAGGGCGAACCGTGCGATGCCGATGCACAGGGCCGCGCCGGTGATGCGCTCGGGGTTGAGTCCGTGGAAGACCTGCTGGAAGCCCTTCCCCTCCTCGCCGACGAGGGCGTCCGCTGGCACGCGCACATCGTCGAAGAAGAGGGTGTACTGCTTCTCCGGAAGCATGACGTCCATCTCGATCCGCGTCTTCTCGAGTCCCGGCGTGCCGACCGGCACGATGAAGAGCGACATCAGCGGCTTGCCGTCGTCCTTGCGGCCGGTGCGGGCAACGACGAGCACCGCGTCGGACTCGTCGACGCCGGAGATGTAGTACTTGGAGCCGGAGAGAACCCAGTCGTCGCCATCGCGGCGAGCCGTGGTGGCGATCAGGTGCGTGTTGGAGCCGGCGTCGGGCTCCGTGATGGCGAAGGCCATCTTCGATGTGCCGGCCGCGAGGCCGGGAAGCCAGGCCTGGCGCTGGTCATCCGTGCCGAAGGCCGTGATGACCTCGGCGGAGATGGCCGCCGAGACGAGGATGAGGAGCAGCGGGACACCCTGGGCGGCGCTCTCCTCGGCGACGAGGGCGAGTTCGAGCATTCCGGCTCCGCCGCCGCCGAACGCTTCGGGGATGTTGACGCCGATGAGCCCGGCCTCACCGAGTGCCTGCCAGACCTCGTCGCAGGGCTCGCGGTTCTTGGAGTGCTCGGCGTAGTAGGTGCCGCCGTAGGGCCTGACGATGCTGGCGACCGCCGCCTTCAGGTCTGCATGCTCATCTGAGAGAGAAAAATCCACGTCGACTCCAATTGTGATTCTGAATTCACTTATTGGCAATACTACCTCAGGGAAGCGCGAACGTGGGATTCGCTTTCTACCGGTGTGAGAAGCGGGGGGCGCGCTTCTCAATGAAGGCGTTCATGCCCTCCTTCTGGTCCTCGGTGGCGAAGCCGGAGTGGAACACCCGGCGCTCGAAGCGGATGCCTCCCTCGAGGAGGGTCTCGTAGGCCGCGTTGACGACTTCCTTGGCCATCATCGCCACCGGGAGGGACATGCCCGCGATGGTCGTCGCGGTCGCCATGGCCTCTGCGAGGAGGTCGTCGGCGGGGATGATCCGCGCCACCAGGCCGGCGCGCTCCGCCTCCACGGCGTCGATGGTGCGGCCGGTGAGGATCATCTCCATCGCCTTGGCCTTGCCGACGGCGCGCGTCAGCCGCTGCGAGCCCCCGATGCCGGGAATGACGCCCAGCTTGATCTCGGGCTGGCCGAACTTCGCGGTGTCGGCGGCGAGGATGAAGTCGCACATCATCGCGAGTTCGCAGCCGCCGCCGAGCGCGTGCCCGGCGACCGCGGCCACCACGGGTGTCCTGACGGCCGTGAACCGATCCCAGCCGGCGAACCAGTCGACGAGGTACATCTCGACGAAGGACCTGGTCGCCATCTCCTTGATGTCCGCCCCGGCCGCGAATGCCCGTGCCGAGCCGGTGAGCACGATGGCGCCGATCTCCGGGTCGCGGTCGAACTCGGTCGCGGCGGCGACGACATCCTGCAGCATGCCGAGATTGAGGGCGTTGAGTGCCTCGGGCCGGTTGAGCGTGATCAGGCCCACTCGCCCTCGGCGCTCGAGGATGATGTTTTCGTACTCTGTCATGCCGAGACCTCCAGGTTGGAATTGTGACGAATCGTGTTGATGATGGCCGAGAAGTCGAGGCCGGCCCCGCCCTCGTCGGCGAAGCGGCGGTAGATCGAGGCGGCGAGCGGGCCGAGCTGGGCTGCGGTCCCGGTGGCTTCGAGCGCGTTCAGCGCGAGCCCGAGGTCCTTGGCCATCAGAGCGCCGGCGAACCCTGGCTGGTAATCGCGGTTGGCCGGGCTCGACGGCACGGGCCCGGGCACCGGGCAGTTCGTGGTGAGCGCCCAGCACTGTCCGGATGCCGCTGAGGCGACATCGAAGAGCGCCTGGTGCGTGAGTCCCAGCTTCTCCCCCAGCACGAAGGCCTCGCTCACGGCGATCATCGAAACGCCGAGGATCAGGTTGTTGCAGATCTTCGCGGCCTGGCCCGCCCCGGAGCCACCACAATGCACGACCCGGGCACCCATGACGGCGAGAATCGGCTCGGCCGCCGCGAAGTCCGGGTCGTCGGCGCCGACCATGAAGGTCAGTGTGCCGGCCTCTGCCCCTCCGACGCCTCCGGAGACCGGGGCGTCGAGGCCGCGGTGCCCGGCGTCCCGCGCGAGTTCGCGTGCCGCGCGGGCGTCGTCCACGTCGATCGTGGACGAGTCGATGAACAGGGTTCCCGGCTGCGCCGCGGCGAGGAGTCCGTCGCGGTAGGCGCCCAGCACGTGCGCGCCGCTCGGCAACATGGTGATGACGACCTCGGCCCCGGCCACCGACTCGGCCGCGGAGCCCAGTGCGTCGACGCCGTTCTCCCTGGCGTGCGCGAGGGCCGCAGGCACGACGTCGTAGCCGGACACCTGGTGGCCGGCCCTGGCCAGGTTGGCGGCCATCGGGCCGCCCATATTGCCCAGTCCGATGAATGCGATCTTCGTCATGCCCTGCTCCTGTCTGCCGTGCCCGATGGGGCTGCTGTGCCCGGGGAGAGTCCGAGCTCCCGGGAGCCGAGGCTCTCGAAGTATCCCTCGACGGCCGACTGCTCCACGTCACGGAGGAGGGGCGGCGACCAGTGCGGGTTCCTGTCCTTGTCGATGACCTGCGCCCGAACGCCCTCGCTGAACTCGGCACCGGCCGCGAGCCGCAGGGACACCCGGTATTCCTGGTTCAGCGTCTCCTCGAGGCTGTCGAGCCGGCGGGCCCGGCGCAGCGACTCGAGGGCAACGCAGACGGCCGTCGGCGATTTGGCGAGCACCGTGGCTGCCGCGGCCCGGGCCTCCGGGACGTCCGACGCCTGCAGGCGGGCGACGATCTCCGAGGCGTCGTCGGCGGAATAGCACTCGTCGATCCAGGTGCGCTGCCCGGCCAGCGTCGACGCAGGGGCGGCGCGCTGGTATTCGGCAACCGCGCGGCTCGCGGGAATCGATTCGAGGGCCAGCGCCAGCCGTCCGAGGTCCTCGCTCGGCACGAAGTGATCGGCCAGGCCGAGTTCGATGGCGTCCGGCCCGGTGAACATTCCCCCGGTCAGCGCGGCGTGTGTGCCCAGTTCGCCGGGGGCGCGGGAGAGCAGATAGCTGCCGCCCACGTCGGGGGTGAAGCCGATGGCCACTTCGGGCATTCCGATCCTGGTGCGCTCGGTGACGATCCGCACGGAGCCGTGCGCGGACACGCCGACTCCCCCGCCGAGCACGAGGCCGTCCATGAACGCCACGAACGGCTTCGGGTAGCTCGCGATCTTCGCGTTGAGGGCGTACTCATCGGCCCAGAAGCGTGCGGCCTCGCCGGTGCCGGCCTTCGCGTCGTTGTAGATCGCGACGATGTCGCCCCCGGCGCAGAGTCCGCGTTCGCCCGCGCCGGAAATCAGCACGGTCCGCAGGTCGTCGTCGGCTTCCCATTCCCGCAGCGCCCCGGTGATGGCCGTGATCATGGCGTGGCTCAGGGCGTTCAGTGTCTTCGGCCGGTTGAGCACGATGTGCCCGAGAATCCCGGCGCGCGTGACGATGATCTCGTCGGTGCCCGTCATCATGCTTCGGCCAGGCTGCGGCCGATGATGAGGCGCATGATCTCGTTCGTGCCCTCGAGGATCTGGTGCACGCGCAGGTCGCGCACGATGCGTTCGAGTCCGTAGTCGGCCAGGTAGCCGTAGCCGCCGTGGAGCTGCAGGGCCGAGTTGGCCACCGTGAACCCCGCATCGGTTGCGACGCGCTTCGCCATCGCGCACAGCTTCACGCTGTCGGCGTCACCGCGATCGAGGGACTCGGCCGCCCGGGCCAGCAGCGTGCGCGCCGTCTCGAGTTGGGTGTCCATGTCGGCGAGCTCGAAGAGAAGCGCCTCCTGCTTGATCAGCGGCCCGCCGAAGGCCGTGCGGTCCTTGAGGTAGGCGACGCTCTGGTCCAGCGCCGCCTGTCCGCCGCCGAGCGAGCACGCGCCGATGTTGAGGCGCCCGCCGTTCAGGCCGCTCATCGCGATGCCGAAGCCGTCGCCCTCCTGGGCGAGGAGGTTCCCGGTCGGAACGCGGACATCCTCGAAGATGACCTGCCTGGTCGGCTGCGCGTGCCAGCCCATCTTCTTCTCGAGCGGGCCGAAGGACAATCCGGCCGTCCCGGCCGGCACGACGATGGCGCTGATGCCCTGGCTGCCGTTGTCACCGGTGCGAGCCATGACGATGTAGATACTGGACACTCCCGCGCCGGAGATGAACTGCTTGACCCCGTTGATGACGTAGTCAGCGCCGTCCCGCTCCGCCCGGGTGGTGAGCGCGGCCGCGTCGGATCCCGCGCCCGGCTCGGTCAGGCAGTAACTACCGAGCGCCTCCATGGATGCGAGCCGCGGCACCCAGTCCGCGCGCTGCACGTCGTTTCCGAAGCTGTCGATCATCCAGGTGACCATGTTGTGGATCGAGATGTACGCGGCGATCGTGGTGTCGCCCTTGGCCAGTTCCTCGAAGATCAGCACGGCATCCGCCCGGCTCAGGCCGGAACCGCCGTACTCCTCGCTCGCGTAAATGCCGCCCATGCCGAGGTCGCCGGCCCGGCGCAGGACATCGACCGGGAAGTGGTGGGTTTCATCCCATTCGGCCGCGTTCGGCGCCAGTGACTCGGCCGCGAATTGGCGGACCATCTGCACAATCGATCGTTGATCCTCGGTCACCGCGTACATTGTCAGCCCCTCCGTTGCCCTGCGGGACTCAACTTAGTCGGACATCTCACGCGCCTCCTACCAAATCTCCGACAAGCTAGGCTTGGACAGTTCCGCCCACTTTCAATGAAGAAAACGGAGAGTGTGATGAAGATCGCAGTGCTCGTCAAAGAAGTTCCCGATACCTGGGGAGATCGCCGCATCGACGCGTCGACGAAGCGGGTGGACCGCAAGGGTGAAGTCGTCATTGACGAGATCAACGAGAAGTCCGTCGAGGCCGCGCTCCTCGTCAAGGAAGCGAACCCCGGCAGCGAAGTGACCGTCGTCACCATGGGCCCCTCGAGCGCCCTCGCCGCGATTCGCAAGGCACTGGCCATGGGCGCCGACAACGGCATCCACGTCGTCGACGATGGCCTGGTCGGCTCCGACGCCATGCAGACCTCCGCCGCGCTGGCCGCGGCCCTCCGCCCGGGCGGCTTCGACCTCGTCATCACCGGCAACGAGTCGACGGACGGGCGCACCGCGGCCGTTCCCGCGATGCTCGCCGAGCGCCTCGGCCTGGCCCAGCTCACCTTCCTGCGCACGCTCGACGTCACCGGCGACGTCGTCACCGGCGAGCGGATGACCGACGACGGTCACCTGGACGTTCGGGCGTCGCTGCCCGCCCTGGTATCGGTCACCGAACAGATCGCCGAGGCGCGCTTCCCGAATTTCCGCGGCATCATGGCCGCAAAAAAGAAGAAGGTCGAGTCCCTGGGGCTGGCCGCCCTCGGCCTGCCGGCCGAGGAGACGGGCGCCGCGAACTCCTGGTCCGTCGTCGAGGACGTCACCCCCCGACCGGCCAGGTCCGGCGGCACCATCGTGAAGGACGACGGCACGGCTGGAACCCAGCTCGCCGACTTCCTCGCCCAGGCGAAACTGATCTAGGAAGAGAGCCATGGCACACGTACTCGTTCTTGTAGACCTCGCGAACGGCCGCCCGGCCGCCAGCACCGGCGAACTGCTCGTCGCGGCGGCCCGCCTCGGCGAGCCTGCCGCCGTCGTCGTCACCGAACCGGGGACCGCGGCAGAAATCGCCTCGAGCCTCGGCGCACTCGGCGCCGCCACCGTCTTCGTTGCCTCTTCGGCAGACGCCGACTCCCGGCTCGTGACCCCGCAGGTCGCGGCCCTGCACGCAGCGGTCCTGGCCGCCGGTGAGGTGTCGGCCGTCATCGTCGGCAACTCGATCGACAGCCGCGAGGCGGCCGCCCGGCTCGCTGTGCGAATCGACGGCGCCTTCCAGAGCGACGCGGTCGACGTCACGGCCGGAGCCGCCGGCATCCTGGTCACGCAGCAGGCATTCGGTGGCTCGTTCACCGTGACCGCCCGCGCCGCCAGGGGCATCCCGGTCATCTCGCTTCGACAGGGCTCGGTCGACGGCACCGCACCGGCGGCCGCTGGCACCATCCGCGAACTCGATCTGGATGCCGACACCGCCGTCGGCGCCGAGATCACCGCGCGCCACGAGCAGACCCAGGCTTCCGAGCGCCCGTCGCTGCAGACCGCGGACATCGTGGTCTCCGGCGGCCGCGGCCTCGGCTCGCGGGAGAAGTTCGTGCTCGTCGAGGAACTGGCCGACGCGCTGGGCGCAGCCGTCGGCGCGTCGCGCGCAGCCGTCGACGCCGGCTACTGCGAGCACAACATGCAGGTCGGCCAGACCGGCGTGACCGTGTCGCCCAACCTGTACATCGCGGTCGGCATTTCCGGCGCGATCCAGCACCGCGCCGGCATGCAGAGCGCCAAGACCATCGTCGCGATCAACAAGGACGCCGACTCCCCCATCTTCGACGTAGCGGACTTCGGAGTCGTGGGTGACCTCTTCACCGTCGTGCCGCAGCTCATCGAAGCCGTCAAGGCGAGGAAGAGCTAAGTGGCCCAAGTCCTGGCCGGCTTCACGAAGAGCCGGTGGTTCAAACTCGTCTGGATCGTGCCTGCGATCCTCCTCGGACTCTTCCTGGTGGTCCTGGCCGCCAGGATGATTCGGGAACTGCCCGCAGTCCAGTCGTTCATGACGGACTATCCCGGCAGCTCCGAGCTGCCCGAATCCGCCCCGGTCGGCTTCCCGGCCTGGCTCGGCTGGCAGCACTTCCTGAACGCGTTCTTCATCCTGCTGATCATCCGCACCGGCTTGCAGATCCGCACCACGAAGCGCACCGCCGCGTACTGGACCCGGAACAACACCGGTCTGCTCCGCACGAAGAACCCGCCCGTGCGGATTGGGCTCCACGTCTGGTTCCACCTCAGCCTGGACACCCTCTGGGTGCTCAACGGGGTGATCTTCTACGTGCTGATCTTCGCGACCGGGCAGTGGATGCGGATCGTCCCGCTCAGCTGGGACGTCTTCCCCAACGCCGTCTCCGTGGCCATCCAGTACGCGTCGCTCAACTGGCCGACCGAGAACGGCTGGGTCAACTACAACTCCCTGCAACTGCTGGCCTACTTCATCACGGTGTTCATCGCGGCGCCGCTTGCCCTGATCACCGGCCTCCGGATGGCTCCGGGCCTGGCAGCTCGCTTCGCCCGCCTCGACCGGGTATTCCCGTTGCCGCTCGCGCGGGCCGTGCACTTCCCGGTGATGCTGTGGTTCGCGGGATTCATCGTCGTGCACGTCACGCTCGTGCTCGCAACGGGCGCCCTGCGCAACCTCAACCACATGTACGCCGCCCGGGATGACCTGAGCTGGTGGGGCTTCGGCATCTTCGCGCTCTCCCTCATCGTGATGGCGGTCGCCTGGATCGCCGCGAAGCCGGCGATCCTCAGTTCGCTCGCCGGCCTGACGGGTTCCGTGCGCCGCTAACCGTCCTTTCGGGCCCGGCTGGGCTGCACGCGGGTCGGCTCCCCCGGCATCTTAGGGAAGTCGGGCGGGAAGGGCAGCTCGCCGAGCCCGGCGGCCGCGTCCCGCTCCCACCAGCGGAGCAGCTCGTCGATCGTGCCGGGATGGGCGTGCATGTTCGCCCACGGGTCGCCGGTGGCGGCCAGCCGCCCGGGCACGGTGCCGATCGTGAGGGTCTTCGGATCGGTGCGCTCGAGTTCCTCCCACTCCAGCGGGCAGGAGACGGGCGCGTGAGCGAGGGCGCGCGGGCTGTACGCGCCCGCCATCGTGCGGTCCCGGTTGGCCTGGTTGAAGTCGACGAACACCCGCTCGCCGCGCTCCTCCTTCCACCAGGACGTCGTGACCCGGTCGGGCATCCGTCGCTCGAGTTCGCGGGCGGCCGCGATCACTCCGTGACGCACCTCGAGGAACTCACGGGTCGGCTCGATCGGCGCGAACACGTGCAGGCCGCGGCTCCCGGACGTCTTGACGAAGGCCGTGAGACCGGCCTCCGCGAGCACCGCGCGCAGCTCGAGCGCGGCCGGCACGGCATCGTCGAAGTCGGTGCCGGGCTGCGGGTCGAGGTCGATGCGCAGCTGGTCCGGGTTGTCGGTGTTGCCGGCGCGGGACGCCCACGGGTGGAACACGACGGTGTTCATCTGCACCGCCCAGACGGCGCCCGCGGGTTCGTCGATGACGAGCTGCGGATGCGACCGGCCGCTCGGGTAGACGACCATCACCGACCGCACATACTCCGGCGCGCCCTTCGGCGGGTTCTTCGAGAAGTACTGCTCGCCGTCGATGCCCTCCGGGAACCGCTGGAGGGAGAGGGGACGATCGCCGTTCGCGGCGACGAAGGGCTCCCCCACGTCCACCAGGTAGCGGGCGAGGTCGAGCTTGGTGATCCCGCGCTCCGGCCAGAGAACGCGCCCGGGGCTCGAGATCCGCACCTCGCGCTGCCCGTGGGGGCCGCCCACGGACAGCACCTCCGCTTCGCTCGCCATGCCGACACCCTACCCAGCGGCGTCCGCCGCGTCACCCCCGGGCGCGGATGCGGGCCCGGGACAGCGGCCTGCGGGTCTAGGCCTTTTTCACCACGCTGGACTTCAGCTGCATGGCGACACCCTCGATGCGGCAGTCGATGTCGTGGTCGCCCACGCCATTGACGAGACGGATGCCGCGCACCTTCGTGCCGACCTTGATCACGGTCGAGCTTCCCTTGGGCTTGAGGTCCTTGATCACGGTCACGTTGTCGCCGTCGGCGAGTGGGGTGCCGTAGGCATCCGTGATGACGGTGTCCTCGGTCTCCTCCGCCTGCGCCTGGGCTTCGGCCCACTCGTGTCCGCAGAGGGGGCACACCAGGAGAGCACCCATTTCGTAGGTGAGTTCACTGGAACATTCAGGACACGGAGGCAGGGTTTCAGTCACGGTCCCAGACTAGCCGAGGCCTCGGGCGCGTCAATTGAACGCAGTATCATCCGTTTAAGTCGTAGGGTTGGGTGTAACGCCGCACAACGGCGTTGGGGAGCGAGGCGGAACATGGCGACCAATACCAGGCCGCGCACGGCTGACAGCGTTGAGCAGGCCGAACCGCAGGCTGCGGAACCGCGGGAGCAACGGGGCGAACCGGCCGGCCAGCTGCGGAGCTACTACGAACGGATGTCGCTGATCCGGGCGTTCGAACTGCGCTCCAGCGAAATGTATGCTCGCGCCAAAATCGGCGGCTACTGCCACCTCAACCTCGGCGAGGAAGCCACCGTCGTCGGTCTGATGGAGGCGCTCCAGGCCCGCGACTACCTGTTCGTCGGCTACCGCGATCACGGATACGCGTTGATGCGCGGCCTCTCCCCCGAGCGGGTCATGGCTGAACTCTTCGGCAAGACCACCGGGGTGTCCGGCGGTCGCGGCGGCTCGATGCACATGTACGACACCGAGACCCGGCTGTTCGGCGGGTACGGCATCGTCGGCGGCCAGATTCCCCCGGCGACCGGGGTGGCCCTCGCGCTGACCTACCGGCAGAAGCCCGGCGCGGAGGCCGAGGCCGTGATGTGCCTGCTCGGAGACGGCACCACGAACATCGGCGCGTTCCACGAGTCGCTGAACCTGGCCGGGCTGTGGAACCTGCCCATCGTCTTCGTCGTCGTGAACAACAAGCTCGGCATGGGCACCACGGTTGAACGGTCGTCGGCCGAACCCGAACTGCACAAGCGGGGCGCTTCCTACCGGATTCCCGGTGTGCGGGTCGATGGCGACGATGTGATCGCCGTTCGGGATGCCGCACGCGCGGCGCTCGACCAGGCTCGCACGCTGCGCCGGCCCGTGCTGCTCGAGGTGATGTGCTACCGGCTCCGCGGCCACTCGGTCGTTGACCCGGCCCGCTACCGTTCGGCCGACGACACCGCGGTCGCCCAGAAGGCCGACCCGGTTCCCGCGTTCCGCGCGACGCTGATCGCCGCCGGAGTCCTGGACGAAGCCGCCGCGGACGCCATCGACGCCGAGGCCGACGCCCGGGTCACGGCAGCGGTCGAGTTCGCCGAGAAGAGCCCGGATCCCAGTCCCGACGACCTCTTCGCGTACGTGTACGCAACCCCGGTGGCGAACGCCCCATCGGCCCTGCCTGGAGACCCCGTAACGGACGCGCTATGACGACCGAGATGCGTACAACCCCCGCAATTCGCACCATCACCTACCGCCAGGCGCTGAACGAGACACTCCGCGCCGAGCTGCTCCGCGATGAGAACGTCTTCCTGATCGGGGAGGAAATCGGGGTCTTCGAGGGGTCCTACAAGATCACGGCCGGCCTGCTCGCGGAGTTCGGCCCGCAGCGCGTCGTGGACGCCCCGATCGCCGAGGAAGGATTCGTCGGCGCCGCAATCGGCGCAGCGATGGTCGGAATGCGACCCGTCGTCGAGATCATGACGATCAACTTCAGCCTCATCGCGATCGACCAGATCGTGAACCACGCGGCCAAGATGCGGTCGATGTACGGCGGCCAGGTGGCGGTCCCGATGGTAATCCGGATGCCCGGCGGCGGCGGGCAGCAGCTCGCAGCCACCCATTCCCAGAACCTCGAGGTCTGGTACGCCCACATCCCGGGCCTCAAGGTCGTCGCTCCGTCGACCCCCGCCGACGCCAAGGCGCTCCTGACGGCGGCCATCCGCGACGACGACCCCGTCATCTTCCTCGAGAACCTGTCGCTGTACAGCGCCAAGGGCGAGGTGCCCGACGGGGAGCAGGTCGCCGAGATCGGCAAGGCCGCGATCGTCAGGACCGGGACCGACCTCAGCATCGTCAGCTACTCCCGCGGCACGACGACGGCCCTCGAGGTCGCGCGGCAGCTCGAGGCGGAGGGGCTCTCGATCGAAGTCGTCGACCTGCGCAGCCTGCGCCCGCTCGACCGCGACACGATCTGCGCATCCGTGCGCAAGACCGGCCATGCCGTCGTCTTCGAAGACGACTGGCTCAGCTACGGGATCGGCGCGGAGATCTCGGCCACCATCGGCGAGGGTGTCTTCGACTTCCTTGATGCCCCGGTGCGCCGTGTTGCCGCCGCGGAGGTTCCGCTTCCCTACGCGAAGTCCCTGGAGCTCGCCGCGCTGCCCAGCGCCGCCGCCCTGAGCCGGGTCGTACGTGAGGTTCTCAACGTTGCACCGCTCGACAAGTAGGAGCCGATAATGCCCGAAGTGATCATGCCTCGCCTCTCCGACACGATGGAGGAGGGCGAACTGACCCGATGGATGAAGAAGGTCGGCGATCCGGTCAAGAAAGGCGACGTGCTCGCCGAGATCGAGACCGACAAGGCGACGATGGACCTCGAAGCCTTCGACGACGGGATCCTCGAACGCCTCCTTGTGCCGGACGGCACGCTCGTGCCCATCGGCCAGTCCGTCGCGGTGATCGGGGACGGCAGCAACATCGTCGCAGGGAGCGCCCCGGCTCCGGTAGCTCCGGCGGTAGCCCGGGCCGAGGCGCAGGCACCCGCGGCGGCCGCACCTGCGACATCCGTGCCCGCGCCCGCACCCATCCCCGTGGCCGACAAGCAGCGCACCTCTCCCCTGGCCCGGAAGACCGCCCGAGAGCATGACATCGACCTCGGCCAGGTCGTCGGCAGTGGCCCGCAGGGGCGCATCACGCGCGCCGATGTGGAGGCTGCCATCGCCGCGGCCGAGGCCGCCCCGGGCCCGACTCCGACTCCGACCGAGCCCGCTGCACCCACGCCCGCGGCCGCGGCGACTCCGGCGGGCGCCGGCACGCAGTCCATCCCGGTCAGCAAGATTCGCAAGGTCACGGCCCGTCGGCTCACCGAGAGCCAGGCCGTGCCGCACTTCTTCCTCACGAGCGTCGTCGACGTGGGACGCCTGGTCGCCTTCCGTGCCGAGGTGAACGCTTCCCTCGCCGAGCTGGGGACCAAGGTGAGCCTGAACGACCTATTCGTGCGGGCCTGCGCGGTCGTGTTGCGGCGGCATCCGGGCGTCAACGCGTCCTGGGGCGGGGACTCGATCCTTCACCATGACCGGATCAACGTGGGCGTCGCCGTCGCCACCGACGACGGGCTGCTCGTTCCCGTGGTCGCCGACGCCGACAGGAAGTCACTCGGAACGATCGCGGCCGAAACGGTCGAGCTCGCACGGCTGGCACGAACCGGCGGACTCGGCCTGGCCCAGATGTCCGGCGGCACCTTCACGATCAGCAACCTCGGGATGTTCGGCATCGACCAGTTCACGGCGGTACTCAATCCGCCCGAGGCCGCGATCCTGGCCGTGGGTGCGGCGGCGGACGTCCCGGCCGTGCGCGACGGGGTGTTGGTGTCCGTGCCGAAGCTCAAGATGACCCTGACGGTCGATCACCGCGTGCTCGACGGGGCCACGGCCGCGGCGTTCCTGCGCGATCTCACCCGGCTCCTTGAAGAGCCGATGCGGATCGTGGTCTGACGAACGTGGGCGAGCATCCACAACCACCGGAGGCAGGCGGCGACCTCGCCTGCTGGCTGGAGCAGGTGTGCGGGCAGTGCGGCGCGCTGATCGCGGCCGAACTTCCCGCCCCATGCTGGCGGTGCGGCGCCCGGGTCTTCCCCTCGTCCTGAGGCCGGGGCGGTCCGCTCTTAGGCCGGCGCGCCGGCGATGTTGACCAGCCAGCTCACGCCGAACTTGTCGGTGCACATACCGAAGGTGTCGCCCCAGGGCGCCTTTTCGAGCGGCATGGCGGCCGTGCCGCCATCGACGAGCTTGTCCCAGTAGCCGCGCAGCTCGGTCTCGTCGTCGCCGCTGAGCGACACGGAGTAGTTGTTGCCGGGCGTGTACTCCATGCTGTTCGGGGTGTCGGCCAGCATCAGCGTCAGGCCGCCGTCCGTCTTGAGCTGCGAGTGCATGATCTTGTCCTGCTCGGCCGGGTCTTCGCTGGCGTGGTACTCGGCGAAGGTGCTACGGGTCAACTCCCCGCCGAAGACCGTCTGGTAGAAGTCGCCGGTCTGCCTGGCAGTGTCGCGAAAGCTGAGGTAGGGATTGAGAACGGTGTTGGTCATGATCGAGACTCCTCATTCGATGTTCGCTGGCGGTGTGGTCCGATTATCGACCGAAGTCGGCCGGAACACGAGACGCGAGATCCCGTCGACGGCTACCGGCCGCCCGCGGGGCCGCAGAGCACGATCGTGACCTGCGGCGTGGTCATCAGGGTGTTGTGCACCGTGCAGTGCCCGGCGACGGCCAGCAGCGCATCCCGTCTCTCCTCGGGCACACCGTCGGGGACGACCAGCCGCACCTCGATCCCGGACACGCGTGCGGGCCGCGACCCCATCTCGAAACTGGTCTCCACGGCCAGCCCTTCGGTCGAAAGGTCATGCCGGGCCAGGTAGCGGCGTGCATAGAACGCCACGCACGACGCGAGGCTCGCGACGAACAGCTCGGTCGGCGTGGGGGCGGTGTCTTCCCCGCCGTCTTCATGGGGTTGATCGACGCGCACGACATGCCCGCGAATGCGGATGTCGAACTTATCCTCGCCGCGGTGTTCCACGCGCAGTGTTCGCGCGGCGGCGTGCGCCGGCGCAGCCGAAGCAGCCGGGGCGGCGACCGGGGCCGCGCCCCGAGCACGATGCAGCCAGCGCAGGCTCTCCACGTCACCCAGGAGTTCCAGCCGGCGCCAGAGAACGCTGCCGGGCACCGCCTGGCTTGCATGAGCCCGGATGGCCACCTGCTGTCGTTGGCGGTCGACGCCGACCCGGAGGTCGATCTCCGCGTCGCCGTGGCCGACGAAGGCGGCGCCGAGCTCCTCATTCAGTCGCTCCGCCAGGGCGGCCGGCAGGGTCCAGCCCAGGACCGGCAGGTCCAGGATCTCCGCCGCCGCCAGTGCCGCCGCCGTTGCCGCCGCGTGGTCAGGGTGCCCGGTGACTCCGCTCGAATCGAAGACCAGGACCCCGTCGGCGTTGGCGCCTTCGGCGGCACCGACCACGTCCGCCGCCAGCTCGGTGCGGGCGACCTCGCCCAGGGCGCCATCCGGATACTGGAAGAGAGTCGTTCGGGCGACGCCGAGCGCCGCGGCCGCCGCGTCGAGTTCCTCGGCGCGCACGGCGGACAGGTCGTCCGGGACACCCCGCAGGGTGGATGCCTCGCCCTGGGTGAGGCAGAGCACCTCGACCCTGGCCCCCGCGCGGGTGAACGCGGCCAGAACGGCGCCCAGGCCGAAGGATTCGTCGTCGGGGTGCGCCACAACCACCAGGACCGATTTCCACGCCGGCAGCTCGTGGGCGCTCTCGCCCGGGTTTCTCACGTTCTCCAGGCTCATCCTGCTCCTTGCTCAGGGCGGCTTCGTCACTTCACGCCCACCGACATCCGGACCCCAGCGGGCACCGACATTTCTTGCAGCCTACTCACGGCACCCGCCGGCGCGCACTCAGACGCGAACGTAGGCCCAGCCGTCGAACTGCCGCACGGCCAGATGAGCGACGGCAGCCGGGACCATCGAAACATCCCGGCACAGATCATCGGCTTCCATCCCCGCCGACCTCATGCTGTTGCCGCAGGCCAGCACATGCACGTGCCGCCCCTGCCCGGCCTGCTCGGGGAGGGCCGCCAGTTCTGCTTCGAGGACCGATCCGGCCCGCAGGAAGGCGACGCACGGGCCTTGGACCACGAGGTCAATCCGCACGTTCGGCAGGCAGGCTCCGGCGTTCTGCGCGGCCCGGATCCCGGCCTCGACACCCGCCGCGTCCGCGCCGCTGACGTGCAGGAGAATTCCCTTGTCGTTCATCGACGGTCCTGCCCAGGGCGCGCACGGGTGCGCAGGTAGTAGATCCCGGCGACGATGACCAGAAGGGCGATCGCCGCCAAGCCGAAGAGCAGGTTGGACATCCCCGATGACGCGGTCAGGACGAAGGATTCGGCGACGAACTGATCGCCGATGGTCAGGAAGCCGCCGAGGCTCGCCGTGCCGTCGGTGAGCAGCAGCAGCAGTCCAATCCCGATGGACAGCAGACCCGACACGATCAGCAACCACGAGTTCTGCCATCGTCCGACCTGGAGCATGCGCGGCCTCAACCAGCCGCGCTCGGTGATCTTCAGGCGGTCCCAGACGAGCGCGAGCAGGAACAGGGGGACGGTCATGCCGAGCCCGTAGACGGCCAGCAGGATCCCCCCATACGCGGCATTTCCGCCCACGGCGGCGACAGTGAGGACCGACCCGAGGATGGGGCCGGCACACACCCCGGCGACACCGTAGACCGCTCCGAGCAGGAAGACGGAGGCGGATGACGTCCCCTCTGCCGTTGCACCTCGGGTGAACGCAGGAATCCTGATGCCGATGACCTGGATGATGCCCAGTCCGATGATCAGGGAGGCAGCGACCACCACCATCTCGGAGCGGTGCTGGAACAGGAAAGCACCGAGCGTCCCGGCCAGGACGCCGATCGGCACGAGTGTGGTGATCAGCCCGAGGTAGAACAGGCCCGTGCGGCCCAGGAGTTTTGCGGGTGTTGAAAATGCGTAGGCGAAGAACGCGGGAAGGAGCATGACCGAGCACGGACTGAGCAGGGTCAGGACACCGCCGACCAGGGCCCCCGCGTAGCCGATATCCACTACCTGGCCGCTTCCTCGAGTTCGCGGTCTATGGCCTGGCGGAAGGCTTCCAGGGGTTGTGCGCCGGTGATGGGTGTGTCGTTGACGAGGAAAAGGGGCGTGCCGGTCGCGCCGATCGACTGCGCCTCGGCGGTGTCATCGGTGACGAGCTTCAGGAGTGCGGGGTCGCCCAGGTCGCTCTCGAAGCGAGCCATGTCGGGAACGCCGACGTCCCGGCCGATTTGGAGCAGGCGCTCGCGCGGAAGGTCGATATGGGCCCTCTCCGGGGCGTCCTTGAAGATGGCGTCGGTGTACTCCCAGAAGAGACCCTGGTTGCCGGCCGCCCGGCCGGCAACGGCCGCGTCGATGGATTGCTGCCCGAACACGGTGAGATCGCGCCATTCGAAGCGCACCTGCCCCGACGTCACGTACTCGTCGACGAGAAGCGGCATGGTGTCGCGCGCGAACACGGCGCAGAAGGGGCAGCGATAGTCCGAATACTCCACTATGACGACGGGTGCGTCGGTGGCCCCGAGCGCGGTCGGATCACCCTCGATCCGACGCGACATGTCGATCAGCGGTTCGTCCGAGCCCTGCCCACTCGCGTCCCTCGCGGCCGGACCCGTCTCCGCCGTGCCGGACTGCGCCGCAAAGCCGACTCCGACCACGACCGCCAACCCGACAACTGCGAGGATGAGGTAGATCAGACCGCGGCGCCGGGACCTGCCTGACGACGTGCGCTGTGGTTGATCAGGCTGCTCAGACTCCATGGCTTGCGCCTTCCGGTTATTCGACGGGACAATTACAATGTATATACATTTCACGGGAAAGGACAACCGTGCCAGGACAGCGTGAGGCGGCAGCCATGCTCCTCCCCGAGGACGGCCCGCGCGACGGCGGCCGGCGGCGGCCGCTCTGGCAGAGGATCAGCGCCGATCTCGCGGCTCGCGTTGCCGAAGGAGAGTACGGCGACGGTTTCCCCGGCGAATACGAGCTCGCCGAGACCTACGGCGTCAGTCGCGGCACGATCCGGAACGCCCTCCGGCCCCTGCGGGAGACAGGGTCGGTCACCGCCCAGCGCGGCAGGAAGCCTCGGGTGGTGATGGGTGGGCACGGGAGCGCCTTCGGACCCGTCTCCAGCCTGTTCGCGTCGGTGCAGGCATCCGGAATGACCCAGCGGAGCATTGTGCTCGCGCGCCGCGTCGTCACCGATCCGGCCACCGCCACGCTCCTGTCCCTGCCGCCAACCGAGAAGCTGCTCTTCTTGTCGCGTTTGCGACTCGCCGACGAGGAGCCTCTCGCGGTCGACAACGTGTGGCTCCCCGCCCGGCGGGTCGCTCCCCTGCTCGAGGTCGACTTCGCCGACACCGCGCTGTACAAGGAATTGCGGGAACGGTGTGGCATCACCCTGGACGGCGGCCAGGAAGAGCTCCGCGCGGACACCGCCACGGCGGCTGACGCCGAACGCCTCGGCTGCGCCGTCGGCGCCCCGCTGTTTCGCATCCAGAGGATCGGCTACCACCAGGGAACCGCGATCGAACTGCGCTGCAGCCACATCCTCGGCGACCGATATGCCGTGACGGCCACCTTCGGCGACGGAGTGCCCGCCGCCCGGCCCGCCGCGGAGACTTGACCGATGGATCGAACCACCGGAGGATGAGGCAGCAGCGGGCAACCGGCCGCGGTTTCGGGAAAGGGCGGGGCGATGACCGGCAGTGACTCGTTTGCGATCGTGGTCGGGGTGGACGGCTCGGGGCAGTCGCTGGCCGCCCTCGACTGGGCAATCACCGAGGCGCGGCTGCGGCGGGGCCGCATTCACGTCATCACCGCCTGGTTCTACCCGCCGCTGGCCTCGGAAGTCGGGGACGGAGTCATCGACGACTCGTTCCGCCTGGCCGCCGAACGGGTTCAGGCCGCTGCGCTCTCGGCCGCCACCGACGCCGGTGTGCCGGTCACCGGGCGGGTTGTGGAGAATTCTCCGGCGACCGCGCTGCTGCACGCGGCCGGGGACGCGGACCTCGTGGTCGTGGGCTCACGCGGACACGGCGCGTTCGCCGGCCTCAGGCTCGGGTCGGTGTCATCCCAGGTCGCACACCATGCGCCGTGCTCGGTGCTGATCGTGAGGCCCAGGGCCGACTAGCTTTCGACCGCAGGGGCCGACGCCACGGGCAAACGGATGATGATCGTCGCGCCCTCGCCGGGGGCGGATTCCGCCTCTACGCTGCCACCGTGGCTGGTCACGATTTCGCGAACGAGGGCCAGGCCGATGCCCGAGCCGGCGACCTCCCCTGCCGCCCGGCCCCGCCAGAGCCGGTCGAAGATGTGCGGGAGCTCGTCCTCCGGGATGCCTGGACCGCTGTCGGCAACCCGGAGAACCGTCTGCCGCTCGTCACGGGCCACCGCCAGCGTCACACGATCACCCGGTCGACAATATCGCGCCGCGTTCGCCAGCAGGTTGCCGATCGCCTGGTGTAAGCGGTCGGCGTCGGCCAGCACGAAGGCCGGACCGCTGAGGTCGACGAGCACGTTCAGCCCGGCCGCCCGCAGCTGGGGTTCTTGCAGCGCCAGGGCATCCCGGGCGACCTGCACGAGATCGACCCGGGACAGGCGCAACGACGGACCGGCCGTTTCGGCCGCTGAGAGCTCGGCGAGGTCCGTCACCACGCGTCCGAGTCGAAGGGATTGGTCGTGCAGGCCGGCCAGGCCTTGCAGCGTCGGGAGCACCAGTCCGTCACGCAATTCCTCCAGCCCGGCCTGGAGCGCCGCGAGCGGGGTGCGGAGCTCGTGGGCCACGTCGGCCGTCAGATTGCGGCGATCGCGATCGGACCGGACGACGTCGTCCGCCATCGCATTGAAGGCGACGGCCAGCTCACCGAGCTCCCCCGGGGCCGCAAGGGTGGCGCGCGCCTCCCGGTCGCCGGCCGTGAACGAGCGTGCGGCATCCGTCATCGCCCGGATCGGACGGACGAGCAGGCGCGTGACCAGCCAGCTCGCGCCGAGCGCCACGAGGAGCGCGACCACCGCGGCGACGGCGATCCAGGTCCAGGCGATGTCGAGGACCCTGGTTCCGGCGGTTCCGCCGAAGTTCATCCGAATCGTTCCGACCTGCACCGCGTCGAGGATGATCGGCGCGGTGACAACGCCCTGGCCCTTGCCCGATCCTGTTCCAGGCCCGCCTGAGGTTCCAGTGGCCTCGACCGTTGTCCCGTCGGCGTCCAGGACGGCCAGCCGGGCGGACGCGGCGTCCGCAATCGCAATGGCCCGGCCCAGGTCGGCCTGTCCCCAGTCGTCCGCCTGCCGATAGGCGTCGGCGGCGGCAGCGGCAGCGGACTCCGCGATCCGCTCCCGGTCGGCCTGCTGCGCGACCTGGACCCCGCGATCGACACCGATCAGCGCGGCCCCGGTGAGGACGAGCACCGAGGATCCGGCGACCAGGAGGAAGGCGAGCAGGAGGCGCCGCCCCAGCGGGCCCAACCCGAAACGGAGGGCTCTCACAGCTCGTCGTCCCGGCGCAGCCCCAGGCGGTAGCCGACCCCGAGCACCGTCTCCACCACGTCAGCCCCCGAGGCGCCGAGTTTCCGTCGGAGGTTCTTGATGTGTGAATCGATCGTTCGCTCATAGCCGGCATATTCGTAGCCGCGAACCCGGTTCACCAGTTCATAGCGCGAGTACACCCGCCCCGGCGAAGCAGCCACGGCGGCCAGGAGCGCCCACTCGGTAGGCGTCAGGTCGAGCGCGGCGTCGTCCAGCCAGGCCCGGTGCGCGCTCTCGTCGATCCGCAGCCGCTTGTGTCCGTAGGTGACCGGGCCGGCCTCGGCGGGCAGCCCGCTGAACCGGTGGAGAACGGCCTGCACCCGCAGGACCACTTCGTGGGGGCTGAACGGCTTGGTCACGTAGTCGTCAGCGCCCAGTTCGAGGCCGCGGATGCGGTCTTCGGTCGTGCTGCGCGCGGTCAGGACGATGACCGGGAGATTCCCGAGGGCGTGGATCTCCCGGAGGACGTCGGTCCCGTCGATGTCCGGCAGACCGAGGTCGAGGATCACGAGGTCGGCTGACGGGAGCAAGCGGAGCGCCTCACTGCCCGACGCGGTCGTGAGCACGGAGAATCCGGCCCGTTCCAAGTAGCGGCGCAGCACTTCGCGAATGTCGCGTTCATCCTCAACGACCAGCACCGTAGGCATGCCTAACCCTAACTCCCGGCCCCGCGCGCCCGGGCGTCACCGCCGCGGATCTCCATCCAATCTCCACACACTCGCCAGAGGGCCTTCATTCCGGGGACGCATTGTGTAGGAATCAACGCACTCGAAACCAAGGAGCACACCATGCGTAAGAGAACCATCATTGCCACGGCCATCGCCGGCGGAGTCGTGGCTACCGCCCTCATCGTCACGCCGAGCTTCGCCGCAATCGCCCACCTCGCCGACGCGCCCAGCGCCGCGTCGCTTTCGCACAGCAGTTCCCCCTCCGACGAAGCAATGGGCAAGGGGATGGGCAAGGGTGCGGAAAGGGGCCACGAAAAGGGCGCTGAGAAGGGCGCGGAAATGCGTCACGGAAAGGGTTCTGGGAAGGGCTCCGAAATGGGCCACGGAAAGGGTTCTGGGAAGAGTTCCGAGAGGGGCTCCGAAAAGGACCATGGGCTGAGCGAGGTCGCGAGCGGAACCCTGACCGCCGAGCAGAAGACGGTGCTGACCGAGATGGCTGCGGAGGAGAAGGTCGCGTACGACCTGTACATTGCCTTCGCGGAAAAGTACGACGAGGCGGTCTTCAGCCGAGTCGCCCAAGCCGAAGCCAGGCACCAGGATGCGGTACGCACCCTGCTTGACCGCTACGACATCACCGACCCGACCGTCGGACTGGACGCCGGGGAGTTCTCCACTGAAGCCGCACAGGAGATGTACGACTCGCTGCTCGCCCAGGGCTCGGCCAGTCTCGACGCCGCCCTGGCGGCCGCGCGAACCGTGGAGAAGACCGACATCGCCGACCTCACGGCCGCAACCGAAGGAGTCACCGCTCCCGACGTGCTGAAGGTGTACGAGCGCCTGCTGGCCGGTTCAGAGCACCACCTCGTCGCCTTCGGCGGCTGACACAGCGTCGCTCCCGATCGGGAGCGCCGAGACCAGAAGGGGCACCCACAGTGGGCGCCCCTTCTGGCGTGGGCTGAATCCCCGGTCCGTGGGTCCAGCCGGTCGTTGGGTCTAGTCCGAGGGATCGGCGCCAGTACCCGGGCGTTCGGCATCACCGGCATGGTCAGCGGCCAGCTGATCCAGGGCCTCAAGCCCGCCGGCGAGGTAGCCGGCCCAGCCGGGGCCGGTGCGGCCAGGCGCGCCGGCCTCCGCCGCCCAGCGCGCACGGATGTCGCCGAGGACCAGCCGGCTGCCGGCGTCGTCATCCGGAAGGAGGGACAGGCGACGGATGGCCCGTCGCACCTCGGCCAGGGCCGCCGCCATGCCCTCGTAGTACTTCGCGGCGGGGACCGGCGCACCCCTCGAGACAGAGCAAAGCGACTGGCCGCCGGTGGTGGCGGCCAGTCGCTGGAGCGCCTCGCTTTCGCGGGCGCGGATGGATGCGCTGAGCATCCCCTTGCTGCTTAGTTGCAGGTGCAGCGCTGGGCGGGCGGGACGTCAGCCATGACGCTGGCGACGTGCTCGCCGCATCCGGCCCAGGTGATTTTCGCACAAACATTACAACGGACGGGACTGCACATGGGTTTCTCCTTCAGTGGTCTAACGGTAAGGACAACTATACCCCCAGGGGTATCAAATAGCCAGCGTGACGGCCTGCCTGGTCCTCCGAGGGCGGTCCGCGTGTTAGCGTCGAGGCCTACCTTAGGAGTCCTGTGCTCACAGCTTCGTCAACCCCTGTGCCCGCAAGCACCCTCTTCAAGTCCTCGCTGATGAGGGCCACTGTTCTGGTCGCGGCGCTAGCGATCGCGGCCGTGGGCCTTACCCTGGCCCCTTCCGACAGCGCGTCCGCGCAGGACTTCGCCCAGTGCGACAGCGTCAACAACACCCCGGGCCTGGAACTCATCTGCGATGTGACCGTGCAGAACACGCTGAACCTGACCACCGGGGTGGAGAGCTCCACCGTCACAACCACGGTCTGTGAAGGGGCCAACGGGGCATCCACCTGCGGCACTCCGTCGACCGAGTCCTTCAACACGCTCACGAGCAAGGTCAGCCAGTGCAACTACGCCCTGAACGGCGGCGGCGGCAACCTGGACTGCACAGTGACCGTGGTGAACAACATCACCGGTGCGGCCGATAAGGACAAGGCGCCGACCGGCGCAACGGTGGACCAGTGTGTTGGATCCGCAACCGGCGGCGGCACGGCTCTGATCTGCGACCCGTTCCCGGCCGCAACCTCCGGCGCAACCATCACGCAGTGCAACGATTCCGCAATCGGCGGCGGCGGCGCAACTGGTGTCATCTGCACCGTGCACCCGTCCACCCAGAGTGCGCTGCTCCCGGTCACGATCAACCAGTGCAACAACTCCGCCAACGGCGGCGGCGCCAGCGTCACCTGCGACGCGACGCTGACGAACAACTTCCTCACCGCCGGCACGACGCCCGTGGCGAATACCCCCGGGACGACCGCCCCGGTGAAAAACGTGCTGCACGACTCGAAGACGGACGGCTTCGGCCTGGCCGGCACCGGCGACGACGGAACGATGTTCCTCGGCGCGGGCGTCCTCATGCTGCTCGCCGGCGGCCTGCTCACCGCGGCGTTCGCAACCCGCAAGGCTGGCGCCCGTCGCTAGAAAAGCCCTGCTCGTCGGCACGGCTGCCCTGCTCTCTGCGGTAGCCGTCGGCTGGCTTGGTTTGACCCTGGCGGACACGGGCGCCGGAACTCCCGCCCCCGTCCGCCGGACCCCACTCGCGGCGGCCCCCTCGGCGTCGCCCACCGCGGCAACGCCCGGCCCCGCCGCCGACCTCGTCATCGCCGCGTCGGCTCCCCTGCGCCTCCGCGTCCCCGTCATCGGAGTGGACGGCGCCGTGTCGGAGTACTCCCAGCAGATGATCAACGCCCGCGGGGGCTTCGATCCGCCCGAGCTGTCGACCATCTCGTGGGACACGACGATCCAGGGTGGGACCGCGGGAACGGACTCGATCAACACGGTCTACCTGTACGGGCACTCCTGGGTCGACGAAGCCGTCTTCAACGGCATCAGGGTAATGAAGGCCGGTGACGTTGCGGGCATCGACACCGCCAACGGCACCCTCTGTTACGTCACGCAGAAGACACTGACGCTGGACAAGGCCGAATACAAGCACAACGACGAGTTGACGGATGCGATCCCGAACCGCCTGGTGCTCGTCAGCTGCTACCGACCCGTCGGCTACGATCCGAATTCCGCCACCGTGAAGAACATCGTTGCCGTGCTCCAGCTCGACCAGGCCCAGACCAACTCTGGCTGCTGATCTCCCCTCCGCAGCAATCTCGATACCCCATGGGGTATAGTCGGCCGAGACAGCTTGACGAAAGGGAACACCAATGTGCCGAGCAGTGACGTGTAAGAAGTGTGGGAAGACGACGTGGGCAGGCTGCGGTCAGCATGTCGACCAGGTCATGCGAGGCGTGCCGAGCGCCCAGAAGTGCCGCGGCCACGAAAACGACCCAGCCCCCGCCGGCAACTTCTTCACCCGGCTCTTCTCCCGCTGAATCTCCGACCGCCCAAGCGGTCGAGGACAGCGCAAAGCCGGGAACTTGCCTTCAAGGCAGGTTCCCGGCTTTTCGTTTTTCCTCGCGGCCTACGCCGCCAGGGGCATCCGTTCCGTGCGGGCGTCGATGCTCAGTGCTTCGCCGTCGACGGACACGGTGACCTGCCCGCCGCCGGTCAGCTCGGAATCGACGAGGAGATCGGCGATCCGATCATCCAGCTCCCGCTGGATCACCCGGCGCAGCGGCCTCGCCCCGTATTCGGGTTCGTAGCCGCGGTCGGCGATCCAGTCGACCGCCTCGTCGCTCACCATGAGTCCGATGTCCTGGGACCGCAGGCGTGCCTCGGTCTGGGCCAGCATCAGCCGCACGATCCGGCGCAGCTGCGCCCGGTCGAGCTTCTGGAACAGCACGACCTCATCGATCCGGTTGAGGAACTCCGGACGCATGGCCTCGCGGAGCTTGCCCATGACCCGGTCGCGCAGCGCCTTGTCGGACCCGAAGCCGTTCCCGGATCCGTCGTGATCGGCGGTGAAGCCCAGCGCGCCGCTACGGCTTGCCAGGAACTCAGAGCCGATGTTCGAGGTCATGATGATGACCGTGTTGCGGAAGTCGACGGTGCGGCCCTGCCCGTCGGTCAGGCGCCCGTCGTCGAGCACCTGCAGCAGCAGGTTGAACACGTCGGGGTGCGCCTTCTCGATCTCATCGAGCAGCACGACCGAGTACGGGTTCCGCCGCACGCGTTCGGTGAGCTGCCCGGCCTCGTCGTACCCGACGTAGCCGGGAGGGGCGCCGACGAGCCTGCTGACGGTGTGCCGTTCGCCGAACTCGCTCATATCGAAGCGCAGCATCGCCTGCTCGTCGCCGAACAACGATTCGGCGAGTGCCTTGGCGAGCTCGGTCTTGCCGACACCCGTCGGCCCGAGGAACAGGAAGCTGCCGACCGGCCGGCGCTGGTCGCCCATGCCGGTGCGGTTGCGCCGCACAGCCCTGGCGATCACCGTCACGGCGTCATCCTGCCCGATGACCCGCTCGTGCAGGTCGCCTTCGAGTCGGCCCAGGCGTTCGCGGTCGCCGGAGGTGAGCCGGCTGGCGGGGATCCCGGTGGCCCTGGCGATGATCTCCGCAATCTCCGCCTCGTCGACCACCGCGGGCGCGGCCGGGTCAGGAAGAGAATCCGCCGAGGCGATCTTCTGCTGCACGGCCTCGACCTCGTCCCGCAGCCGCGAGGCCTCCTCATACTGCTCCGCCGCGACCGCCGCGGTCTTCGCGCCCTCGAGCGAGGCAAGCTGCGCGCGAAGCGCCGCCAGGTCCGGCCTCACGCCGAGCCTCAGGCGCAGCCGGGCGCCGGCCTGGTCGATGAGGTCGATGGCCTTGTCGGGCAGGAAGCGGTCGGTCACGTAGCGGGCCGACATCTCGACGGCGGCTCGGAGCGCCTCGTCCGTGTACTCGACGCCGTGGTGTTCCTCGTACCGCCCCTGCAGCCCGGCGAGGATCCGCACGGCATCCTCGATGCTCGGCTCCCCCACCCGCACCGGCTGGAAGCGGCGTTCCAGCGCCGGGTCCTTCTCGACCTTTCGGTATTCCTTGAGCGTGGTCGCACCTACGACGTGCAGTTCCCCCCTGGCAAGGCGCGGCTTCAGGATGTTGCCGGCGTCCATTCCGCCCTCGGCGCCGCCGCTGCCGATGACGGTGTGCAGCTCGTCGATGAACACGATGAGCTCGTCGGTGCGCGCACTGATCTCGTCCATCAGGGTGGTCAGGCGTTCCTCGAAGTCGCCACGGTACCGGGTGCCGGCGACCAGAGCGGGCAGGTCGAGCGCGATCACGCGCTTGCCGCGCAGCTGCTCGGGAACGTTGCCGTCGACGATCGCCTGCGCGAGCCCGTCGACGATGGCAGTCTTGCCCACGCCGGCCTCGCCGATCAGCACCGGGTTGTTCTTGGTACGCCGCGAGAGGATCTCGATCGTCTGCTCGATCTCGTCCGACCGGCCGATCACCGGGTCCAGTCCGCCTTCGCGAGCCAGTGCGGTCAGATCGGTGCCGTAGGTGTCGAGCATGGGCGTCCCGGAGGGGTCGGCTGATTCCGGCCGGCTCGGGACAGGCGCAGCCCCCTGCTCCTCCCCCACGCCCGCCTGCAGCGATTCCGGCGTCACTCCGGCCGCGGCCAGGAGTTGCCCGGCGGGCGCATCCTGATTGACGACAAAGGCGTAGAACAGGTGCTCGGGGTCGATGTAGGTCGAGCCGAAGGCCCGTGCGACCTGGTAGGCGTCGAGCAGGGCGCGCTGCGCCGAAAGGGTGAGTGACGGCGCGGCCGAAAGCAGTTGGGCCGACTTCTCAGGCAGTCGCTGCTCCGCTGCCTTCGCGACAGCGGCGGGGTCGGTGCCGGTGTGCCTGATGGCGTCGGAGGCAGGTGCCTGCTCGGCCATCACCCTGAGGATGTGGAGCGCGTCGACGTCGGCATGGCCGAGCTCAACCGCGAATCGGGCGGCGTGGGCGAGCACCTCGTGCGTGCGGCGGCTGAGCAGCCGGGTGATGTCGATCGGGCGCCCGGACTGGGCCGCGCGCTGACCCTGGAGGTAGCGGGCGAGGAATTCGTCGAACGAACCCTCGCCGGAACCTGCCGGACCGAAGAATATGGGCATCTGACCTCCTGGGACTTGAAACTTGAGTTGCCTTGACTCAAGTTAACGTGGAGGCCGGCGTTTCATTCCCCGAAGATCCTGTGAATTGGCCCACCCGCACTGGGCACGAGAAATCGCTCCCGAGCCTTCTCGGGAGCGACTTCGCGGATGCGATGCGGGCTAGACCATGACCGGGTTGCGAGCGCCGACGGCAAGGGTCTCTGCCGCGCGGGCGAACGAGGAGAAGTAGGTCCGTTCTCGCCAGCGGTCCAGGCTCATCACCTCGAAGAAGGCGCCAACCTGTCGGATGAATCCGAGAATCGCCAGTGGATTCCCCTGTGCGACACCATGAGTGCTCACTCGCCACTCGGTGGAAGAGAGCTCGAGGATTTCAAGCGAGGATCCGTTGTCTGCAACTGCGTTGTTCATGACGCCTCCGGTTTGTTGGTGAATTCAAGTACACAAGATGCCGATTGGGCCATCAAGGGGCTTGACGCCTGCGGCACGATCACGCAAGGTGAGGTTTCCTCGCGCGCCCGACGGGCCTTCCGGGGCGTATTCGCCAGACCGGAAAGCTCCTAGTCTGGGGGCCATGGACGCATCCAGGCCGACCTCGATGAGGCCGATTCTCACGGTCACGGTGAATCCGGCCCTCGACATCAGCAGCTCAATCGACCGGGTGACCACGGATCGGAAGCTGCGCTGCGGACCGACCCGCCGGGGCCCGGGCGGCGGCGGGGTCAACGTGGCACGCGTGGTGCAGCGACTCGGCGGGCAGGCCCTCGCTGTCTATGCCGTCGGCGGTCCCTCCGGGGACGCGTATCGACAGCTGATCGAAGCCGAACGCCTGCCGGCCGTGGCGGTGCCGATCGCCGGGAGCACACGCGAGAGCTTCACCGTCGATGAGACGTCGACGGAGAAGCAGTACCGGTTCGTGCTGCAGGGCCCCGAGCTGAGCGAGGCCGAGTGGCGCGCCTGCCTGGCCGCCGTCGAGCAGTCCATCCCGGTCGGTGGCTACGTGGTCGCCAGCGGCAGCCTGCCGCCGGGGGTTCCGTCTGACTTCTACGCGCGAGTCGCCCGCCTGACGCGCGCCCGCGATGCGCGCTGCCTGGTGGATGCCTCCGGACCGGCCCTCGCCGAAGCGCTCGCTGAGGGGGTCTTCCTGGTCAAACCGAGCCGGCGGGAGCTGGCGGAGCATGTCGGCGCGGAGCTCGACACCGAGCAGAGCCAGGTCGCTGCGGCATCCGCCCTCGTCGCCCAGGGAGCGGCCGAATTCGTCGCCCTCTCGCTGGGCGCGGCGGGAGCCGTGCTCGCCTCCCGGACCGGGATCATCCGCCTCCCCGTGCCGCGTGTGCATGTGCGAAGCACGGTAGGGGCCGGGGACAGCTTCGTCGGCGCTTTCGTGCTGCGGGTCGCGCAGGGCCGTGACCCCGAGGAGGCCTTCCGCGCCGCCGTCGCCGCCGGAACGGCCACCACGATGACGCCGGGCACCGAGCTGTGTCGCCGGGACGACGTCGAGCGGTTGGAGGCCGAGCTCGCCGCGCGCGGCGACTGAGGACTCCCCCTCGCTTGGAGAATCGCACAGGAGATCGGGTCGCACATTGCCCGTCCGGACTAGAGCCATCGCCGCGCGCATCCGTACCGTGGACAGTAAGCCATTTGGTTGGCAAAAGCCGGAGAGAGGGCATGTCCATGACTGCGCAGATTGAGTTGTCCGCTGATGTGATCGACCGGCTCACCCACTGGTTCGACGACCAGGGGGTCGTGGCCCCGTCCCTGAACTACGCGATCTACGACCGTTCGGGAATCCTCTTCCACCACGGCCTCGGCGATTTCCAGCGCGACGGGCGCCGCCCTGAGGTCGACACGATCTATCGCATCTGCTCGATGACCAAGAGCTTCCTGATCGCCACAGTGCTGATCCTCCGCGACCGCGGGCTGCTCTCGCTTGAAGACCCGGTCTCCGCCACTGTGCCGGAATTCCCCGACTTCGTCGACGACAGCGGTGCCAGGGTCCCGATCACCCTGCGGATGCTGATGACCAATTCGTCCGGCCTGCCGGAGGACAACGGGTGGGCCGACTTCAACCTGTCGATCACGCGCGAGGGCCTGCGTGAGACGCTCGCGGCCGGACTCAACTTCTCGGACTTCCCCGACAGCGGATACCAGTACGCGAACATCGGCTTCGCGGTGCTCGGGCTGGTGGTCGAAGCAGTCTCCGGGATGCCCTTTGACAAGTTCGCCACCGCCACGCTGCTCGAACCGCTCGGGCTGACGCGCAGCCGCTTCGACCTGGGCGACTACGACGACGCCGGCGAAGGGGGCGGCGGAATCGCCTATGGCTTCGAATCCTTCGATGGCGGCGAATCCTGGTTCCGGCGGCCGTTCACCGAGACGGGCGCCATGGGTGCCGCCGGCAGCCTGTTCAGCACGCTGCCGGATATCGCGCGCTGGAGCGGCTGGCTCTCGAGCGCCTTCGACCCCGCCAACACGGATGACGCCATCCTGTCCCGGGCGTCACGCCGACTGATGCAACGCATCTTCACGCCGAAGCACGACCTCGACCGGACGCTGATTCCGGAGATCGAGAATGTCGGCTACGGTCTCGCACTCATCGTCGAACACGACGAGCGGTTCGGCTCCTTTGCCCAGCACTCGGGCGGCCTGCCCGGCTTCTCAACCCACATGCGGTGGCACCTGTCCTCGGGCCTCGGCGTTGCCCTCTTCGGCAACACGAACAGTCTCGACGACATCGCGATCTGGTCGGCCAGGCTGCTGCGTATCGTGCTCGAGGACCGGGCCGTACCCGCGAAGACGATCCCGCTGTGGCCGGCGACATTCTCCGCGGCCGAGGAACTCGAGACCGCGATCCGAGGTTCGGGCAACGTGGTCGACGCGGAGCGCCTCTTCAGCGGCAACCTGCTGAGCGATGTGCCCGAGGACGTGCGCTTCTCCCGGTTGCAGGCAGCCGTCGCCGCCGTCGGTGGCCTCGAGGCCGCTGTGCCGCCGCTCGCGGAGCGCCTGGCCTGGTCGGTGTCGGCGGCGCAGGTCGCGTGGACGATCCCGGGCCGCTCGGGTTATCTCGAGTGCGCCATCGAGATGACGGAGACCCAGCCCAGCCTCATCCAGCGGCTGGACATCACCGCCCGGCAGCAGGACTGGAAACCGCTGCCGCTGATTTCGCGCCACTCCAGGCCCCTTGCTCCGCCCGCCGTGGACGCAAGCGCCACCTGATCACGGTTCCCTGGGGACGGGGAATCGCGTCCGGGCATTCCCGGGAACGATTGCGCCTTGCGCGAACACGAACGCCAGCACTATTCACCGAACGGCCAAGGGAGCTCCACGTGTCAACAGGCATCACCAAACCGCGCACCGCAGTGATCGTGGGCGCCGGCATGACCGGCCTGGCCACGGCGTGGCACCTGCAGTATCACGGCGTCGAGGTGACGGTGCTCGACCGGGAGGGAGTCGCCGCGGGCTCGTCCTGGGGCAACGCGGGCTGGCTCACCCCCGGCATGGCCATGCCGCTGGCCGATCCGAGCCTGTTGACCTACGGCCCCAAGGCCCTGATGGATCCCTCGGCTCCGCTGCTCATTCCGGCGCGCTTCGACCCTCGGCTGTGGGCGTTCCTGGCCCGATTCGGCCTGCGGGCCACCAACAAGGCGTGGGCCGGCTCCATGGCCGCCCTGACCCCCATCGACAAGATGGCGCTGGCCGCGTTCGACGAGCTCGGCAGCAACGGGGTGACCGCGCCGACCCGCGAGGGTTCCTTCGTCGTCGCCTTCGAGGGCGAGAAGGAGAGTCACCACTTCCTGCACGAACTGCGACTGGTCGAGAAGGCGGGCCAGGTCGTGCCGGTGAACCGGCTCGCGGACCCCCGCACGATCCCGCAGCTCTCCGACAGGCTGTCGACCGTCTACACCGTCGAGGGACAGCGCTTCATCGAACCGGGGCCGTACGTGGAGTCTCTGGCCGATTTGGTTCGTGCCCGCGGCGGCAGGATCGTGTCGGGCGCGCGGGTCACGTCCGTGCACAAGGAGTCCGCCGGTGTGGTCGTGGAGATTGCCGGTCAGGAGCGGATCCGGGCCGACGTGGCCGTCCTGGCGGCGGGAGCCTGGCTGCCCGAGCTGTCTCGCGGGCTCGGCGTGCGCACCATGGTCCAGGCCGGACGCGGCTATTCGTTCAGCGTGGCCACGGACCGCCCGGCCGATTCCCCGATCTACTTCCCGGCAAGCCGGGTGGCCTGCACGCCCTACCGGGGACGCCTGCGTGTCGCCGGCACGATGGAGTTCCGCCGCCCGGACGAGCCGCTGCAGCGCCGCCGCGTCGACGCGATCGTGGCCTCCGTCCGGCCGCTGCTGTCCGGCGTGGACCTGGACGACCTTCAGGATGTCTGGGTCGGGTCCCGCCCGATGACTCCCGACGGCCTGCCTGTGCTGGGCGCGACACGCACGCCGGGGATCTTCGTGAACGGCGGGCACGGGATGTGGGGCATGGTGCTGGGCCCGGCGTCGGGCAAGCTGCTGGCCCGGCAGATCGTCACCGGGACCGTGCCGGCCGAGATCCGCGCGTTCGATCCGCTGCGCTGATCTCAGCCGCGCTTGAGGCCCGGGAAGTCCTCCTCGCGCCATTCGACGGCGATCCGGATGCCCGACGTCGCCGCCTCGACCTCGCGCTGACGCAGTTCGACCCGCCGGATTTTGCCAGACGCGGTCTTCGGCAGCTCGAAGAATTCGATCCGCCGTACCCGCATGTACGGCGGGAGCGAGGCGCGGGCGTGGCTGAGCAGGGCGAATGCGGTCTCCTGGCTGGGCGCCCAGCCAGCGGCCAGCGCGACGTATGCCTTCGTGACGTTCAGCCGCGTCTCATCGGGAGCGCCGACGACGGCGGCCTCATGAACGGCCGGGTGCTCGATCAGGATGCTTTCGACCTCGAACGGCGACACCTTGAAGTCGGACGACTTGAAGATGTCGTCGGTGCGTCCGACGAAGGTGATGCAGCCGTCGTCGTCCCGCACGGCGACGTCCCCGGTGTGGAAGTATCCGCCGCGCATCGACTCCGCGGTCGCCTCGGGGCTGCCGAGGTAGCCGGCCATCAGGTTGAGGGGAACCGCGGCGAGATCGAGGCAGATCTCCCCCTCGCTCGCCGGGGCCCCGGTGATCGGGTCGATGAGGGCGATCTCGACGCCGGGCAGCGGTCGACCCATCGCTCCGGGCACCACCGCCGCCCCCGGGGCGTTCCCGATCAGCGCCGTCGTCTCGGTCTGGCCGTAGCCGTCGCGGATCTCGAGTCCCCACCACTGCTTGATCCGCGCGATGACCTCGGGGTTCAGCGGTTCGCCGGCCGAGAGAATCTCCCGCAGCGCCCCCGGCCGCCTCTCGATGTCGTGCTGGATGAGCATGCGCCACACCGTCGGCGGGGCGCAGAAGGAGGTCACCGCAGCCCGGTCAAGCTGCTTCATCAGAGCCTCGGGGTCGAACCGCACGTAGTTGTAGACGAAGACGGTCGCCTCGGCGATCCACGGGGCGAAGAAGCTGCTCCAGGCGTGCTTGCCCCAGCCCGGTGAACTGATGGCCAGGTGCACGTCCCCCGGCCGAACGCCGATCCAGTACATGGTGGTCAGGTGGCCGACCGGGTAGGCGCGGTAGGTGTGCACGACGATCTTGGGCCTGCTCGTCGTGCCCGACGTGAAATAGACCAGGGACGGGTCATCCGTGGACACCGATGCCTCCACGTCGGCCGCCGAGGAGTCGGACGCGTCCGCGAACGGCAGCCAGCCGTCGACCCGTGCTCCCACGCTGATCCTCAGGTAGTCGCCCGGCACGGTGTCGAACTTGTGGGCGTCCTCGGTGTTCGCGATCACCTGGCGCACCTGCGCCCTCTCGACGCGGTCGGCGAGTTCGTGCGGGACGAGCACGGCCGAGGTGGGCAGGATGACGGCACCGAGCTTCATCACGGCGAGCATCGACACCCACAGCTCGACCTGGTTGCCGAGCATCAACATCACCGGGTCCCCTCGGCCCACGCCACGCTCGCGCAGCCAGTTCGCGACCTGGTTCGAGCGGCGTCGCAGCTCGGCGAAGCTGTACTTGCGCTCGCTGCCGTCCTCCTCCACGATCCAGAGCGCGGTCTTCTCATTGGCCTCGGCGACCACGTCGAACCAGTCCCTGGCCCAGTTGAATGAGTCACCGACATCCGGCCAGCGCCACGATGCCGCGGCGCGGGCGCCATCCTCGCGCAGGGCGATCAACTGGTCACGAGCATGGCGAAAGGCGACGGTGCCGGGGGAAGTGGACATGGGCCCATTCTGTCGCCCGGTCGGCAACCAGTCGAACCGGACCTACTCGAACCGGGCCGGTTCGAACCCGGCCGGCAGCGGCCCGTCGGAGACCAGGTACAGGCGCTGCGTCGACCGGGTCATCGCCACGTACAGGGCGCCGGCCCCGCGCTCGGACGCCGCGACGATGGCCGTCGGATCGACCACGATCACCGCATCGAACTCGAGACCCTTGGCGTCCTGCGGGGTGAGCAGCGCGATGTCGCGTGTGAGGCCGGCCGGACCGCGACCGACCAGGCCGTCGAATTCGGCGGCCAGCGTGGCGTGCAGGGCGTCGATGGCGTCGTCGACGACGATCACGGCGAGGGTCCCGCCGGCCTCGAGGGCGCGGTCGCGACGGATGGCCGCGGCGACATCCGTCACCGTCTCCACCGGCCATTCGCTCGCTCGCACCGCGCGTGACTGCGTGATCGGCAGGTCGTGCGCCAGAGCCACGGTCTCGGCGACCCTGGCGATCTGACTGGGGGTCCGATAGTTCACGGTCAGCTCTTCGAGGCGCCACCGATCGGCCTCGAGCGACGACTCGAGGATGGGTTTGAGCGCGTCCTTCCAGCTGGCCGCCGACGCCGCCGACGCCGCCTGGGCGATGTCGCCGACGATCGTGAACGACCGGAGCGGACCGCGGCGCAAGACCAGCCGCCACTGCATCGGTGAGAGCTCCTGGGCCTCGTCGATGACGACATGGCCGTAGGTCCAGCTGCGGTCGACGGCGGCGCGTTCCGAAGTGGTCGCCCGGTCGCCCAGTTCGGCGAAGTTGTCGGCGAGGGCCTTCGCGTTGACGAGCCCCTTCACCTCCATGTTCGAGATGGCCAGTTCGGCGTTCTCGATGTCGCGCTTCCGCTGTTCCTTCTGTGCGCGCTTCAGGGCCGCGTCGACGACGTTGTACTCGCCGAGGTACTCGGCCGCCTCGTCGAGCAGGGGGATGTCGGCGATCGTGAACTCGGCGTCGCGGGGGCGCAGAAGGAGGGCCCGCTGCTCGGGCTTCCAGCGCGGGGTCAGCTGGGTGAGCCACTGCGGGCGGGCGTACAGGTCCTGCAGCAGCTTTTCGGGCGTGAGGGGCAGCCAGGCAGTGTTCAGGGCCACCCGCACGTCGTCGGCCAGGCGAAGGTCCTCGCGCAGCATGGGCAGGTCGGTGTCGTCCATCGACCGGCCCTGGGCCTGCAGCTGCGCGAGCCACTCGCGCGAGAGGGCGTTCAGCGCGCTCTTGACGAACGTGACGCGTGCTTCGTTGTGGGACTTGCCGCCCACCCGGGCGCGGTGGATGGCGTTCTCGACCAGCTGGGGCTGCAGGGTGAGCCGGTCGCCGTTGACAATCAGCTGCTGCGGGGCGGCGGGCACACGCTGGCGGGACCTCACCGCGCGTGCGATGAGATCAGCCATGAAGGTCTGGCCCTTGAGCGCGGCGACGGCCGGGGCATCCTCGCGGGTCGCCTCGACGCCGGGATAGAGCTGGCCGACCGACGCGAGCACGACGCCGGTCTCGCCCAGCGACGGGAGCACGGCCTCGATGTACTGCAGGAAGGACGGGGACGGGCCGATGATCAGCACACCGGAGTTCTTCAGCCGGTCGCGGTGGGTGTAGAGCAGGTAGGCCGCGCGGTGCAGGGCCACGGCGGTCTTGCCGGTGCCGGGCCCGCCCTGCACGACGAGGACGCCCTTGAGGTCCGAGCGGATGATGCGGTCCTGCTCGGCCTGGATGGTGGAGACGATGTCGGACATGTGGCCGGTGCGCTGCGCGGTCAGGGCGGCGAGCAGGGCTCCCTCGCCCTGGTGGTGCGAAGCCGCATCGCCGTCCAGGAGTTCAACGTCGAGGATCTCGTCTTCGATCCGGATGATCCGGCGCCCCTTGGACAGCAGGTGGCGGCGGGCCCGCGCCCCGAGCGGCGTCGCGGCGGTGGCCTGGTAGAACGCGCTCGCCTGCGGCACGCGCCAGTCGAGGAGCAGGGGGCTCAGGTCTTCGTCGCGCAGGCCGACACGACCGATGTAGCGGTAGACCGGCTCGCCGCCCTCGTCCGGTGCGGTCTCCAGCCGGCCGAAGGCGAGGCGGTCGTCCACCTCGCGAAGCTGGACAATGCGGTCTTCGTACAGGCGGGCGAACGTGTCGCGCTCGGAACGCGACTGGTGGTTGCCGCCGACATTGAGCATCCGCACGGCCGTGAGCTGCTGCTCGGCCTCGCGCTGCAGCGCGTCCAGTCGCGCGTACAGCGTCGCAACGTAGTCCTGTTCCCGCTGCAGTTCCTGGTCGACCACTCACACACCCCTTCAAATCCAACCTTTGAGTTTACTCGCCTTCTCGCCGCACCCGGGACAGCTCCTCTGCTGCCGGGGTGATTCACACCCCCATCGGTTAAGATTCCCGGGTGCCCCACGCCTCCACTCCCCTGCGCATCGCGCTCGTCAGCCTGCACACCTCGCCGGGTGCCGAACCCGGCTCGGGCGACGCCGGGGGCATGAACGTGGTCGTGCGCCACCAGGCGGAGGCGATGGCGTCGCTGGGTCATACCGTCGACATCCTGACCCGCCGTTCGTCGTTCGAGGCGCCGGACGACCAGCAGCTCACGCCCGGGGTCACCCTGCGCTTCCTCGACGCGGGGCCGGCCGAGCCGGTGGCCAAGGGCGACCATGAGGCGTTCATCGATGAGTTCCGGATGCGCCTGGCCGCCCTGGGACCGTACGACCTCATCCACTCGCACCACTGGTTCTCGGGCATGGCCGCGCTCCCCCTCGCCCGGCAACGCGGGATTCCGCATGTGCAGAGCTTTCACAGCATCGCAGCCGACGAGTCGACGCCGCTGTCCGCCGGCGAACGCGCGGAATCCGCGGGGCGCATGGCCGGGGAGGCGTGGCTGGCCCGGGAGTCGGATGCCGTCGTCGCGATCAGCGAGGCGGAAGCCGACACCGTCGCGGAACGCCTCGGCGGGCGGCCGGATCGCATCGCGGTCGTTCCGCCCGGCGTCGACGGGGCGCTGTTCCATCCCGCGGCCGAAGCGCCGCAGGGCCGCGGCTACGCCGTCGTCGCGGCCCGCCTGCAACCGTTGAAGGGCCTGGACCTGGCGATCGAAGCGATCGCGGCCGTGCCGGGACCGCTCAGGCCCGACCTGGTCGTCGCCGGCGACGCCTCGTCCGACTTCGACGGCTACGTCGAGGAGCTCCGGACGCTCGCCGCCGGCCACGGGATCGAGGCCGGCGTGCGTTTCGTCGGCCCGCAGTCGCGGGCGAACCTGGCGACGCTGCTGCGCGGGGCCCGCGTGGTGCTCATTCCCTCCCACTCGGAAACGTTCGGGCTGGTCGCCCTGGAAGCCGCGGCGAGCGGAGTGCCCGTCGTCGCCGCGGCAGCCGGGGGCCTGCGCGAAGCGGTCGTGCACGGCGAGACGGGCCTGGTCGTCGACTCGCGGGACCCCGCCGACTGGGCCGAGGCCATCACGACGATCCTGGCCGACCCGGGGCTGGCGCGGCGGCTGTCCCTGGCCGCCCGCGAGCGCGCCGAGCACTTCGACTGGCCGCGTTCGTCCGTGGGCCTGCTGGCCGTGTACGCCGCTCTCCTGCGGCCGGGCACGGCCGGCGTGCTGCCGCAACTCGCCAGCGCATGAGCATCCTCCAGGGGAAGCCATCGGTGCTCTTCGTTCACGCGCATCCCGACGACGAGACGATTTCGACCGGCGCGTTGATCGCCGAGCTCAGTGCGCGCGGCAGCCGGGTCTTCCTCCTCACCGCCACCCGCGGCGAACGGGGCGAGGTGGTCCCTGGGCCGCTCTCGGGCCTCGAGGGAACGGACGCGCTGGCGCAGGCGCGAGAATCGGAGCTGCAGCGCGCTGCGGACGCCCTGGGAATCTCCGAGCGGTTCTGGCTGGGCCAGGGGCCGGCGCGCGCGAAGGGGCTCCGCCCCCGCCGCTACCGCGATTCGGGAATGACCTGGCTCCGGCCGGGTCTCGCCGGCCCCGCCGACGACGTCGACGAGGACGCGCTCGCGCCGGCGCCGTTGCCCGAGGTCACGGCCGACGTTGCCGCGCTCATTGCGCAACTGCGGCCCTCGCTCGTCGTGAGCTATGACAGCGGCGGCGGCTACGGGCACCCCGACCACGTGCGCATGCACGAAGCAGCGCGGTCGGCCGGCCGAGCCCGGGACACGCCGTTCGCCGAGATCGTGCAGGCGCCGACGCCGGATGCCGAGTGGTTCGACCTCGACGCGCGGATCGACGCGGTGACGGCCGCGCTGCACTGCCACACGAGCCAACTCACCGTGCACGGTTCAGACATGGTGCACTCCGGCGGGCAACGAGAGCCGATCAGGACATCGGTCGGCCTGCGCCTGCTCCGCCCCTGACTGGGCTCCGCCGCTGACTGTTGCCGTTGCCGGCAACAGCCAGGTCGAAGAGCGGTCTCAGTCGGTGTCGCTCGTGGTGGTGCGCTGCTGCTGCCGGACCGTGGCCGGCGCCTCGTTCGACAGGTTCCTGTCGGCGGCCAGGGCGACCGCGATGAGCACGACGGCGCTGACGAGGTGCAGGTAGTGGTCGGCGGCGTTCAGTGCGAGGACGTTCAGCGTCGTGTCCTCGATGAAGAACCCGACGATGCCAAGCAGCAGGAACACCGCGCCCACGGCGCCGTTGGTGATCTTCGCCGCCATCACGCTGGCCAGCCCGGCCATGAGCAGGGCCACGCCGATGATCAGGTGGGCCACATTCAGCATCGGGTTGACCTCGAAGACCCCGATGAGCAATTCGCCTGACGTAGTCGTGAAGGCGACGGTACTTGTCACCGTAAAGCCCAGCAGACCGACCACGATATAGATCGCTCCGAAGATCATTCCGACGAGTCGGTTCGGGGAGTTTAACATGGGGTGCCTCCTATCAACCACGATGGATTTCGTGCATATTTTTGGGGAACACAACCAGCATTCTCTCGGTTGACGGGACCCGCAAGCCCCCCGACACGATCCCCCGGGGCCGGCATCCGGCCGTCGTCAGTACTCGTTGAGGGCCGTGCCGTTCGCGACGTCTCGAGCCGCCTTGAGCATGGCCAGGTTCACGAGTTTGAATACCTCGATGCGCTCGGCACGGCGCTCTTCGTAGTCGGGGTCGCGCGGGTCGATGGCCAGGCGGATGAGCCGGCTCGACACGGCGTCGCGGATCTCCGCGCTCGCGGCCTGTTGGGCGTCCTCGACGATGCGGGCCACCTGGGCGTCATCCTCGGCCAGGGCGTCGAGGGCCAGGGCGAGTTTCTTGTGCACGCGCCGCCGCAGCGCGAACTGGCTGATATCGCCTCGCTCGTCCTCGGTGAGCAGGTGAACCCGCCCTGACCGCCTGAGGACCTTCCCGAGCCCGTGCACGCGTTTGCCGTACTCGTCGTTCTGCCGTGCCAGCACACCCAGCTCGCGCTTCGCGGTGACGGCATACCTGGCCGGATCGTAGTCGCTGTGCTCCCGGAGCGCGCCCACGATGATGTCGTTCTTCACTGCCATGCGGACCGCGGAAATCGCGATCAGCAGGCCTTCATCGACGATTCGCTGGAGGGGAGGCAGGGCGGCGGTCATCGGCGGCGGTCATCTTCGTCTCATCGGTGGGTCTCACCCGATCCTACTGCGCCGAAATGGTCGGAATCAGGCGGCGGCGGGGGTCCGCGTGGTCGGGCGCCCGCGCCGGACCACCGTGAGCAGGAGCACGAGTGCGATCGCCTGCGCCGGCACGGTCACCAGGCTGAGCAGTGCCGCATCCGGATACAGTGCGCCCGCGAGCGCGGCGCCCGCGAAGGCGCCCGCGCCCTGGAAAACCGCCAACACCCCGTAGGCCGTTCCACGCCGAGGCGGCGCGACGAGGTCGGCCACGAGGGCCTTCACCGTCGAGTCCTGGATGCCGGTGGCCGCGCCCCACAGCACAATGCCGGCCAGCACTCCGGCCAGCGACGGCGACAGGGTGAGCGCAGGGACAGCCGCTGTGAGCAGCGGGACCGCGAGCAGCACGGCGCCCCCGACGTGGTCGTAGACCCAGCCGCTGCCGAGCGCGGCCACCGCGGCCACGAGCATACCGACCGCGAAGACCAGCGGGACCGCTGCCAGCTGGACCAGGCCCGCCTCGGCGAGGTGGAACGAGATCACACCGAAGCCGACCAGCCCGAACATGCTCAGACCGGTCGAGAGCGAGAACAGCAGGAAGGTCGGCGGCAGCCCACCCTGCCCGGCCTCTGCCCGGCCGTTCGACCCGGCGGAGGGCTGTTCCTCCCCCGGCCCCACCTCGGGTTCGTAGACGCTCGGATCCGGCACGCGGCTTCGCATCCAGAGCAATAGCCCCATGGCGACCAGCGCGGGAACCGCGAGGATGGCTAACGCGGGCCAGAGCGCGCCGGTCGCCGCGATGATGGCGGCCATGAGGAGAGGACCGCTGAAAGCGCCGACCTGGTCGAACAACTTGTGCACGGCGAACCCACGCCCGCGGCCCACCGCGCCGGCGGCGTAGGCCAGGAGCACCGTCTTCGCCGGGGTGCGCACCGCCTTGCCGGTGCGTTCGAACAGGATGAGCGCGGCGGCCACCGTGAGCCCCATTGCGCCCAGGAAGGGAGTGAACGCGAGCAGCGGCACGCTCAGCCCGGTGAGGGCGTATCCGCCGATCGTGAAGCCCCAGTAGCGACGGGTGCGATCGACCAGGGGCCCGGAGACCAGGCGCAGGATGAACCCGAGCGCATCGGCCGTGCCGGTCACCAGCCCCACCACGAGCGCTGTGGCGCCGAGCTCGCCCAGCAGAGGGCCGGCGATCGAGCGAGCGCCGTCAGCGACCAGGTCGACCGAGAGACTGACCGCGCCAAAACCGATCACGACCTGCCAGGCCGTCCACCGAGCGTGGGCTCGCGTCATCCGCAGCCTCCGTTCGCCCGGCGAATCGCACCGGCAGTCTAGTGCGACGGTTCCGGACGACAAGGGCGGCGGGCCGACGGCCCGCCGCCCCTGTCAGCGGATAGTGCTGGGACTAGTCGCGCGTGATCTTCCAGATACCGTCGGCCAGGTCCTTGTCGGGGTGCTGCACCGTCACGAACAGCTCCTTCGGGTTCTTCCCGAAGTAGATGCCGGTGGTCTCGGCGTGCTCATCCTTCAGCGAGGCGAAGAGTTCGACGCTGTCGGCCGAACCGTCCTTGTCCAGGTCCTTGCCGGCCCGGTAGACGTCGCTGAAATCGTTGTCCTCGACGATCCACAGCGCACCGTCGGGGCCGGCGGCCAGGTTGTCGGGGCTGTTGAGCCCGGTCACGCCGGCTGCCTTGTCCTCGACCGGGACGTTGACGCCGGACTGCACGAAGCTGCTCACGGTGAGCTTCTTCAGGTCGATCGCGACCACGCGGTCCTCGGACGTGTTCGCCACGTACAGGGTCTGGCCGATGACCTGCACGTCTTCCGGACGGCCGAACTCGGTTGCGTTCGCGGCGTTCGACGCGGCATCCCCGTCGGCGCGGACCAGGTTCTGGTCGAGCGCGACCCATTCGAACGCGCCCACCTTGTCGGCGAAGGTCGCCGAGTTCCACTTCTGGGCCGCATCCGTCAAGCCGGTGAGCTTGAGCGCGTACAGGCGGCCCTGCGAGAGGTCGCCGCGGGTGGTGGGCACGAACTTGTAGATCGACCCGCCGTTGAGTTCGTCGATGACGAAGACCGAGCCGTCGGGCGCGACGCCGATGCCCTCGTGACGCAGGGCACCGAGTTCGCCGCGCTCTTCGATTCGATCGACCGTGGTCGGGTCTTCCTTGTCGAGGAACACCTCGAAGACCCTGCCGCCCTCGGTCTCCTCGGTGACGAGCAGGCTGCCCCAGGGGGTCCAGACGATGCCGTCGAGGCGGTTCCAGTCCGCGCGCTGGGCGATGACCTTCGACTTGCCGGTCGTGAGGTCGGTCACCCCGACCGCGCCGTTGGCGCTCACCTCGTAGGTGTTGAAGAGGTAGCGGCCGGCCTCGGGGCCGGTCTCGTTCTGGGTGTTCATGTCGTGCAGGTCGTCCACGCCGGGGTAGACGTCGAGCCCGGTCTCGTCGCTGACGAGGCTCTGGCTGTAGCCCTCCGGCACCACGTAGGGCTCGGTCCAGTCGCTGCTGGCCTTGCCGTAGGCGGATCCGGCGATGGGGGTGAAATCGATGGGGCCGGTCGCGGCGAACGCGGCGGGGGCGGCGAATCCGATGACGGCGGCGGTCGCGAGGGCACTGATGGCAATCTTCTTGCGCAAGGCGCTACTCCTTTGAGAGGGGATGGATGCAACGCCCTCGAAGCTATTCGCGCAATCTTTCGCGCCGGGGTCGGTGAGGGGCCATCACGTGGCGCGGGCGTGAACACGAGGTGACCTGCGGCGAGCCTTGTACACCTCGAACCAGGCGACTCCCGCGAAGCCGGCGAAGATGGCCACCGCCCACTCCCCCGGCCCGATCGGGCCGAGGTTGAAGGCTTCCCGCAGTCCCGGCACGAGCAGCACCAGCAGGAGGAGGGTGCCGGCGCCCAGCACGATCCACTTCACCGCGCGGTTGCGGCGCTCGCGGAAGGTGCGCCAGACGGGAAGGGTCCACGAGCGGTTGACCAGGATGAGCGCCACGTTGCCGATGACCAGCGTGGCGAAGGTCACGGAGCGCACGACGTCGTCGGGCCGGCCCCCCAGGACCGCCCAGAGGTACACGGCCAGCACCATCAGCAGGGAGGAGACGCCCTGCAGGGCGGCGATCGTGAGCACGCGCCGGCCGAACATGGGTTCATCGAGGCCACGCGGCCTCTGCTCCATCACCGCCGGGTCAGCCTGCTCCGCCTCGAAGACCACGGAACAGGCGGGATCGATGATCAGTTCGAGGAAGGCGATCAGCACGGGAAGGAGTACCAGCGGCCATTCGACGACGAAGACGGGAACCAGCGACATCCCGATGATCGGCACGTGCACGGCGATGATGTACGACATCGCCTTGCGCAGGTTGTCGAAGATGCCCCGGCCCTGGCGGATGCCGGCGGCGATGGAGCCGAAGTCGTCGTCGGTGATCACCAGCGCCGCCGACTCGCGGGCAACATCCGTCCCGCGGGCGCCCATGGCGATCCCGACGTCGGCGGCGCGCAGCGCAGGTGCGTCGTTGACGCCGTCGCCGGTCATCCCGACGACCTCCCCGTTGGCCTTGAGCGCGCGGATCAGCCGGAGTTTCTGCTCTGGCACCATCCGGGCGAAAACGCTGACGGTGCGGATGCGCCGGGCCAGCTCGTCCTCGTCCAGCTCCCGGAGCTCCGGGCCGGTGATGCAGCCCTCCGCATGGTCCAGGCCGATCTCCCGCGCGATCGCCAACGCGGTGCCCGGGTAATCCCCGGTGATCATGACGGTGCGCACACCCGCCCTGGCGAGCTCGGCGACGGCATCCGGAACTCCCGGTCGAACCGGGTCGTGCAGGCCGGCGAGGCCCAGGTACTCGAACTCGAAGTCGTGCTGGACGTTCGGGAGCCCGCGCCCGCCGCTGAAGTGTGCGCGGGCCACGGCCAGCACTCGCTGGCCATTGGCGGTCGCACCCTCGACCTGGGAGACGAGGGCGGCCAGCCGCTCCGCGTCGAAGTGGCACAGGTCCGCGATCGCCTCCGGCGCGCCCTTCGCCGCGACGACGTAGTTCGTGCTTCCGGCGCCGGGGCCCGTGGCTTCGGCGGGCGACCGCCACACGTGGACGAGCGCGAGGAGCTCCTCCGACAGCGGGTACTCCCGCACCAGCTCCCAGCCCGCATGGCTGTGCTCCGTGTCGGCCAGGTACGTGCCGGCCAGCTGGTGGAAGGCGCGATCCATCGGGTCGAACGGGTCGATGGGCGAGGCGAGCTCCGCGAACTCCGCCAGCGCGTGGAACCGTTCGGGAAGCATCGACCCGTCGAGCACGTGGCCGGTCCCGTCCACGACGAGCTCACGGACGGTCATGGTGTTCATGGTGAGCGTGCCCGTCTTGTCGACGCAGATGACGGTCGCCGAGCCGAGGGTCTCGATCACGGCCGACCGGCGAGCGAGCACCCGCTTCCTCGACATGCGCCAGGCGCCGAGCGCCAGGAAGATCGTGAGCACGACCGGGAACTCCTCCGGGAGCATCGCCATCGCCGTCGCGATCCCGGCCAGGATGCCTTCGAGCCAGACGCCGCGGGTGAGGCCGTAGATGACGGCAACGGTCGCGGCGGCGAGGAGTCCAACCACGGCGATCACCCGCACGAGCCGGTCGATCTCCTTCTGCAGCGGGGTGCGCTCCGTCTCGATCGTCCGCAGGGCGGTCCCGATCCGGCCCAGCTCGGTATCGGCCCCGATGCCCTTGACCAACGCGATCGCACGGCCCTTCAGCACGAGCGTCCCGGAGAACACCCACGGGGTGCCGTCTCCGCCCGGCGGTCCCATCGCCTCGGCCGCCGGGTCGGCATCGACGGCCGACTTCCCCACGGGCACGGACTCGCCGGTGAGGGCGGATTCATCGACCGACAGGTTGACGCGCTCGATCAGCACCGCGTCGGCGGGCACCCGGTCACCTTCCACGAGCAGCACGACATCCCCGCGCACCACGTCGCGCCCGGCGATGCGGGTCTGCTCGCCATCGCGGATGACCAGCGCACGCGGCGAGGAGAGGTCGCGCAACGCGGCGAGCGCGTTCTCGGTCTTGCGCTCCTGGTAGATGGAGATGCCGATCACCACGACGACGAATGACATCAGGATGGCGCCGTCGAGCGGCTCGGCGAGGGCGAAGTTGATGGTGCCGGCAACGAGCAGCAGCAGGAGCATCGGCTGCCGGACAACCGACCAGGCCTGCTGCAGCAGGTTGCGCGGCGCGGCCGTCGGCAACTCGTTCGGGCCGTCGGCCGCCAGCCGCCGCCCGGCCTCGGCCGCGGAGAGCCCGGTCAGCCACGACTGCGGCGCCACCTCCGTCATTGCCGCCTCCCTCTCCCACCGGTCCCGCGACAGGACCCGGCGGTGCAGCCATTGTGCCGGGTACTGCGCCGCAGCGGGGAATACCGTTAGATTCCCCAACCTGCCCGTTAGGGAATCGTTAGAGCCGTATGCTGCCCGTTCCCGCAGGAGTGTAATCGTGCAGTACCCCTCGGTACACGCGCGCCGATCGGGTGACGCGTCGCCGGCCTTCGAATGGAGTTCTCCGTGCTGGACATTGTGTACGTGCTCGGCGTGATCGCCGTCTTCGCACTGATCGGATTCGTCGCGTGGGGGGCCCAGAAGCTGTGATCATCTTCGACCTCATTGCCGTGGCCCTGGCGATCGGGGCAATTGTGTACCTCGTGATCGCCCTGGTGAAGCCGGAGCGATTCTGATGGACGTGTGGCTGGCCGTCGCGCAAGTCGCCACCCTCGTGGTCATCCTCGCCGCGTTGCACCGTCCCCTGGGCGACTACATGGCGACGATCTACACCTCAGGCAAGGATCTGAAGATCGAACGGGGTTTCTATCGTCTGATCGGAGTGGATGCACGCTCTGACCAGACCTGGCAGTCGTACCTGCGCGGCGTCCTCGCGTTCTCCGCGGTCGGGGTGCTGTTCGTCTATCTCATCCAGCGCGCGCAGGCAGTTCTGCCCTACTCGCTCGGATTCCCCGGCATCCCGGAAGGCCTCTCCTTCAACACGGCCGTATCGTTCGTGACGAACACGAACTGGCAGTCGTACTCGCCCGACGTGACGATGGGCTACACGGTGCAACTCGCCGGCCTGGCCGTGCAGAACTTCGTCTCCGCCGCTGTCGGGATCGCAGTCGCGATCGCCCTCGTGCGAGCGTTCGCGCTCCGCCGATCGGGCACGATCGGCAACTTCTGGGTCGACCTCACCCGCGGCACTCTGCGGTTGCTGCTGCCGATTTCGGTTGTCGGAGCGGTCGTGCTGATTGCCGGCGGTGTGATCCAGAACTTCAATGGATTCACCGACCTGACCACGCTCGGCGGCGGGGCACAGTCCATCCCGGGCGGGCCGACCGCATCGCAGGAGGCGATCAAGCTCCTCGGCACCAACGGCGGCGGTTTCTTCAACGCGAACTCGGCGCATCCGTTCGAGAACCCGACGGCGTGGGCGAACCTGTTCGAGATTGTCCTGATGCTCGCGATCCCGTTCAGCCTGCCCCGCACGTTCGGCGCGATCGTCGGCGACAAGAAACAGGGCTACGCGATCCTCGCGACGATGGCTTCGATCTTCCTGGTGTCCCTGACCGCACTGACGATCCTCGAGCTGGTCGGAGCCGGCACGGCCCCTGCGGCGGCCGGCGGCGCGATGGAGGGCAAGGAAACGCGGTTCGGTATCGCCGGGTCGACGCTGTTCGCCACGACCAGCACCCTGACCTCCACCGGCGCCGTCAACTCGATGCACGACTCCTTCACGGCGCTCGGCGGAATGATGCCGATGCTGAACATGATGCTCGGCGAGGTCGCTCCCGGCGGTGTGGGTTCCGGGCTCTACGGGATGCTCATCCTCGCCGTGATCGCCGTGTTCGTCGCCGGGCTGCTGGTCGGCCGAACCCCGGAGTACCTGGGCAAGAAGATCGGGCCGCGCGAAATCAAGCTCGCCAGCCTGTACATCCTCGTGACGCCGACCCTCGTGCTCACCGGCACAGCCCTCAGCTTCGCGATCCCCGCCGTCCGGGCCGATGTCGAGGGAACCTCGATCTGGAACCCGGGGCTCCACGGCCTCTCCGAGGTGCTCTATGCGTTCACCTCCGCAGCGAACAACAACGGCTCCGCCTTCGCCGGGCTGACCGCGAACACGCCCTGGTTCAACACCGCGCTCGGCGTCGCGATGCTCCTCGGCCGATTCATCCCGATCGTGTTCGTGCTGGCCCTGGCTGGCTCTCTTGCCGCCCAGGACAAGGTCCCCGCCACCGCGGGCACCCTGCCCACCAACCGGTCACTGTTTGTGGGTCTGCTCGTCGGAGTCACGATCATCATCACCGCGCTGACCTATTTCCCCGTACTCGCGCTCGGACCCCTGGCGGAAGGGCTGCAGTAACCACCATGACTACTCTCACCGAGACATCCGCATCCTCGCAGCAACCACAGCGTGGGCATGGCCGTCCGCCCCAGAAGAGGGCGATCAGCCTCGCGCAGCTGGCGGTCGCCCTCCCCGGCGCGTTCCGCAAGCTCGACCCCCGGCAAATGTGGCGAAATCCCGTCATGTTCCTTGTGGAGGTCGGCGCCGCCCTGACGACGGTCCTGGCAATCGCCGAACCGTTCCTCGGCGGTCCGGCCGAGTCGGGAGGAGCCGGCGTGCCGGCGTCGTTCACATGGGGAATCACCGTCTGGCTCTGGCTCACCGTGGTGTTCGCCAACCTGGCCGAGTCGGTGGCCGAAGGACGCGGCAAGGCCCAGGCGGACAGCCTCCGCCAGACCCGCACCACGACGATGGCCAACCGCGTCGCCGAGTACGACCCGGACACGGATCCCGCGGCCGAGCGGGCACCGATCGTTGAAGTCTCGTCAGCCGACCTCGAACTTGGGAACGTCGTCATCGTCGTGGCGGGTGAGCTGATCCCGGGCGATGGCGACATCGTGTGGGGCATCGCCTCCGTCGACGAATCCGCGATCACGGGCGAATCCGCGCCGGTCGTTCGGGAGTCCGGCGGCGACCGCAGCGCCGTGACCGGCGGCACCCGGGTACTGTCGGACCGCATCGTCGTGCGCATCACGAGCAGGCCGGGGGAAACCTTTGTCGACCGGATGATCGCGCTGGTCGAGGGCGCGTCGCGCCAGAAGACTCCGAACGAGATCGCGTTGAACATCCTTCTCGCCTGCCTCTCCATCGTCTTCGTCGTCGTCACCCTGACGATCAACCCGATCGCCGGGTATTCGGAGGCGGCCGTGAGCGTGCCGGTTCTCGTTGCACTGTTGGTCTGCCTCATCCCGACCACGATCGGCGCGCTGCTCTCCGCCATTGGAATCGCGGGGATGGATCGGCTCGTGCAGCGCAACGTGCTCGCCATGTCCGGCCGCGCGGTCGAGGCCGCCGGCGACGTGACCACCCTGCTCCTGGACAAGACCGGAACGATCACCTACGGCAACCGGCGCGCCACCGAGTTCACTCCACTCGCCGGAGTCAGCCTCGAGGAGCTGACGCGCGTGGCCGCGCTCGCCTCGCTGAGCGACCCCACCCCGGAGGGCAAGTCCATCGTCGTCCTCGCCGAGGCGAACGGGTTCCGCAACCCGGGAGAACTCGCCGGCGACATTGTTCCGTTCAGCGCCCAGACCAGGATGAGCGGCATCGACCTGGTCGGCGGCTCGAACATCCGCAAGGGCGCGGGATCAACCCTCACCGCCTGGGTCGAGGAATTCGGGCACGTCACGGACGCCGTGCGGACCGAACTGGATGGCCACGTGGAGCGGATTTCGCGCGCGGGTGGAACGCCGCTGGTGGTCGCGATGAGTTCGGCCGGCGGCTCCCGAAACATCCTCGGCGTCATCTACCTCAAGGACGTCGTGAAGGAGGGCATCGCGGAGCGGTTCGCGGAGCTGCGGGCCATGGGCATCCGAACGATCATGATCACCGGCGACAACCCCCTCACCGCGAAGACCATCGCCGCGGAGGCGGGAGTCGACGACTTCCTCGCGGAGGCCACACCGGAGGACAAACTCGCGCTCATCCGCCGCGAGCAGGAGGGCGGGAACCTCGTCGCGATGACCGGCGACGGCACCAACGACGCCCCCGCCCTCGCGCAAGCGGATGTCGGCGTGGCCATGAACACCGGGACCTCCGCCGCCAAGGAGGCGGGAAACATGGTCGACCTGGATTCCGACCCGACCAAGCTCATCGACATCGTGCGGATCGGCAAACAGCTGCTGATCACCCGTGGCGCCCTTACGACGTTCTCGATCGCCAACGACGTCGCCAAGTACTTCGCGATCATCCCGGCCATGTTCACCGGGGTGTTCCCCGGCCTGGCCGTGCTCAACATTATGCAGCTGCACTCGCCGGCCTCGGCGATCATGTCCGCGATCATCTTCAACGCGATCATCATCGTCGTGCTGATACCGCTCGCGCTGCGCGGCGTGAAGTACCGCGCGGCCTCCGCATCCCGCATCCTCAGCCGCAACCTGCTGATCTACGGACTCGGCGGGGTCATTGCCCCCTTCATCGGCATCAAGCTGATTGACCTCTTGATCAGCCTCATCCCCGGCTTCTAGGAAACGGACAACAATCATGAGTTCAGCTCGCACGGCCACGCGCCACTACTGGGTCGCCCTACGCGCCATGCTTGTCTTCACCGCGGTCCTCGGCCTGGCCTACCCCCTCGTGATCACCGGAATCGGGCAGCTCGCCTTCCCCTGGCAGGCGAACGGCTCGCCCGTCACCTCGGGTGGCCGCACGGTCGGCTCCGCCCTGATCGGCCAGTCGTTCTCGGACGCCGAGGGCGAACCCCTGCCGGCGTGGTTCCAGCCTCGCCCTTCGGCCGCCGGCGACGGATACGACGCCGCCGCGTCGAGCGGAAGCAACTGGGGCCCGGAAAACCCCGACCTGATCACGGCAATCGCCGACCGGCGAGGCGCCATCGCCGCCTTCAACGGCGTATCGCCGGGCGACGTCCCGGTCGACGCGCTCACCGCATCCGCCTCCGGACTCGATCCCCAAATCAGCCCCGACTACGCCCGGCTCCAGGTTGGCCGCGTGGCGAAGGCGCGGAACCTCCCGGCGGCCGACGTGCGCCGTCTCGTCGAGTCTAAGATTGCGACGCGGGATCTCGGCTACCTCGGCGACCCGACGGTGAACGTGCTCGATCTCAATCGCGCCCTGGCGGAAATGGACGGCTAGCTCATGAAACGAGGCCGGCTGCGGGTGCTGCTCGGTGCGGCCCCCGGTGTCGGCAAAACCTATTCCATGCTCGAGGAAGGCCGCCGACTGCAGGGCGAAGGCAAGGATGTCGCCGTCGCGGTCGTCGAGACCCACGGCCGCGCGGCCACCGCCGGGTTGCTCGACGGGCTCGACGTGGTCCCCCGGGTCACAGTCCGGCACCGGGGCGTCGAGCTGACGGAGATGGACCTGCCGGCGGTGATCGCCCGCGCGCCGGAGATCGCCCTCGTCGACGAACTCGCCCACACCAATGCGCCTGGGTCGCTGCATGAGAAGCGCTGGCAGGACGTCCAGGCAATCCTCGACGCCGGCATCGACGTCATCTCGACCGTCAACATCCAGCACATCGAATCGCTCAACGACGTCGTGCAGACGATCACGGGCGTCCCGCAGCGGGAAACCCTCCCCGATGCCGTCCTCCGCGCAGCCGAACAGATCGAGGTGGTCGACCTCGCCCCCCAGGCCCTCCGGGACCGGCTCGCCGAGGGGCACGTGTACCCGGCGGCGCGCATCGACGCGGCCTTGTCGAACTACTTCCGGCTCGGCAACCTCACCGCGTTGCGCGAACTGGCCCTGCTCTGGCTCGCCGACGAAGTCGACAGCGCCCTCAAGGCGTACCGGGCCGAGCACGGCATCTCCAACAAGTGGGAGGCCAGGGAACGCGTCGTCGTCGCCTTGACTGGCGGCCCCGAGGGCGAGACGCTCATCAGGCGCGGCGCCAGGATCGCCGCGCGTTCGGCCGGCGGCGAACTGATCGCCGCGCACGTGATCAGCCAGGACGGCCTCAGCGCCCCTCACCCCGGCGCCCTGGCCAGCCAGCGCGCCCTGGTCGAAAAACTCGGCGGAAGCTACCACCAGGTCGTCGGCGAAGACATCCCGCGCGCGCTCGTCGAGTTCGCCCGGGCGGTCAACGCCACCCAGCTCGTCATCGGTGTCAGCCGACGTGGCAAGCTCGCGGCCGCGCTGTCCGGTCCGGGTATCGGTGCGACAGTGGTCCGTGAGTCCGGCGACATTGACGTGCACATTGTGACCCACTCCGCCGCGGGCGGAAGGCTGGCGCTCCCCCGGCTCGGCGGAGCACTGACCCCGAAACGTCAGCTGGCCGGGTTCGTGCTGGCGCTGCTCGGCGGCCCGCTCCTGACCTGGCTGCTCGTCACCCTCCGAAGCGCCGAGTCCATCACGAGCGAAGTCCTCAGCTATCAGCTCCTCGTCGTGCTCGTTGCCCTGGTCGGCGGTATCTGGCCGGCCCTGTTCGCCGCGCTGTTGTCTGGGCTCACCCTGGACTTTTTCTTCGTTGAACCTCTGTACACCGTGACCGTCGCGGAGCCCCTTCATCTGATCGCGCTGGTTCTCTACGTGCTCATCGCCGTGCTCGTCAGTTACGTGGTCGACCAGGCGGCCAGACGCTCCCGGGTTGCCCAGCGCGCGGCGGCTGAATCCGCGCTCCTGGCAACCGTCGCCGGCAGCGTCCTCCGTGGCGAGGACGCCCTGCAGGCGCTCGTCACCCGCACGAGAGAAGCGTTCCACCTCACCAGCGTCCGGCTCCGCGTCGGCACGGACGTGCTCTACTCCGATGGTGACCCGGTCGGAGACGAACGCGTCACCACGATGCCCGTCGGGACCCGCGGGGTGCTCGAGCTGCAGGGGCGGGACCTCGAAGCCTCCGAGCGGCGACTACTCACCGTCATCGTGACCCAAATCGACGCCGCGCTCGAACATAGCGCCCTCGAGCGCACCGCAGAGGAAATCGGCCCGCTCGCGGAGGCGGACCGGATGCGCAGCGCACTCCTGGCGGCCGTCGGCCACGACCTTCGCCGCCCGTTGTCCGCCGCGACCGCCGCGATCAGCGGGCTTCGCTCCACCGACGTGGATCTCTCCGCCCACGACCGCGAGGAACTCCTCGCCACAGCGGAGGAGAGCCTGCAGGTGCTCTCGTCCCTCGTCACCAATCTCCTCGACGTCAGCCGCGTGCAGGCGGGGGCGCTCGCGGTGTCCCTCGGCCCGGTCGACGTGCCCGACGTCATCCTGCCCGCACTCGACGAGCTGGGCCTTGGCCCGCAGAGCGTCGAACTCGACCTTCCCCCAGACCTCGCGCCCTTGCTCGCGGACGCCGGTCTCGTGCAACGCGTCATGGTCAACCTGCTGACCAACGCGACACGCTTCACGCCGGTCGGCACGCCCGTCCGGGTCTCGGCGAGCCAGTTCGCGGGTACCGTGCAGGTGCGCGTCGCCGACCGCGGGCCGGGCATCCCGGCCGACCGGCGCAACGACATCTTCGTCCCCTTCCAACGCCTCGGCGACACAGACAACCTCACCGGCCTCGGACTCGGACTCGCGCTCTCGAAGGGATTCGTCGAAGGCATGGGCGGCACGCTGGAGGCCGATGACACCCCGGGCGGCGGGCTCACCATGGTCGTCTCCCTCCCTGCAGCAACCCAGCGCCCCCAACCGGAGAAAACCGCATGAAGATCCTGATCGCCGACGATGACCCCCAGATCCTTCGCGCCCTCCGCATCACCCTCGGCGCCAGGGGCTACGAGATCGTCACGGCAGAGGACGGCGAGGCCGCCATCGAACACCACCCCGATCTCGTCATGCTCGACCTGGGCATGCCCCGTCTCGACGGACTGGCCGTGATCCAGGGCCTCCGCGGGTGGAGCCAGGTGCCAATCCTGGTCGTCTCGGGACGCACCGGGGCATCGGACAAGGTCGAAGCTCTCGACATTGGGGCAGACGACTACGTCACGAAACCCTTCTCCATCGACGAGCTGCTGGCCCGTATCCGCGCCTTGACCCGCCGGGTTCCCGCCGCCGACGACGAACCCGTGGTCGTTCTCGGAGGCGTGCGCGTCGACTTGTCCGCGAAGCACGTCGTCCGAACCATGTCGGGCGATGCGGCGACGATTCGCCTCACTCCGACCGAGTGGCGCATCCTGGAGACTCTGCTCAGGAATCCCGGCAAACTCGTCACCCGGCAAACACTCCTGACGGAGATCTGGGGGCCCCACCACACCAGTGACACCGGCTACCTCCGGCTCTACGTCGCGCAACTTCGGAAGAAGCTCGAAGCGGACCCCTCGAGCCCTCGATATCTCCTCACCGAGGCGGGAATGGGCTACCGCTTCCGGCCCGATGAGCCGAGGGGCTGACTTCGATCCTGGCTCGGCGCCACTCCTCCACATAGTGGATTTGACCGGGCTATTCACTGTTTTAGCAGCAGGCCTCATAGTGTCGGTGGGTGACCGTAATGTGACTGTCATGACAGCTTCGTTGATCGCCCAGCAGGAGGCCCGTGGTGTGCGTTTCGACGCCATCGCCGCCGCCGACCGGGAGATCGCGCAGGCGGCAGTGTCGACCGGGTACAGGCCGCGTACGACCGGGTCTCGAATGCGGCCCTGAGCCTCCAGCACACACAGCCCCAGGGCCCCGGCGAGCCCCGCACGCTCACTCAGCTGCGCACGGACGTCCTCACCGACCTCCTGATCGACGGCGTCACCCCCTCCGGCCTCGGCACGGGGATCCGCGCAACGGTCAACGTCACCGTCCCGGTGCTCACGCTGATGGGCCTGTCCGAAGAGGCCGGTCACCTCGAAGGCTACGGGCCGATCGATCCGGACACGGCCCGGCGGCTGGCCGCGGGAGCACCGAGCTTCACCCGGTTACTCGTCCATCCGGAGACGGGGGTGGTGCTCTCGGTCGGCCGCACGCGCTACAAGGTCCCGAAGGATCTCAAGCGCTGGCTTCGCATCCGAGACGAAACCTGCAGATTCCCCGGCTGCAACCAGCCCGCCGCCCACTCCGATCTCGACCATTCGCTCGACTGGCAGTTCCAGGGCATCACGGCCCACGACAACCTCGCCCACCTCTGCCCCGGATGCCACGCCCTCAAGAGCGAGACCGGCTGGAGCCTGAAACACCTGGGCGACGGACGTCTCGAATGGACCTCTCCCACCGGCCGCAGCTTCAACAGCGAACCGGCGACCGAGCTCCCGGCCGACCCGCCGACGTTCTGACGGCTGCCACCCGGAATCGAGGACGTCAGGCACTAGCCTGAAGACCAGCTGGACCCTCCCTCCCCTTCGCCTGTACGGAAGAGCACCCATGATCATCAGCAACAAGGTCTTCGTCGTCACCGGCGGCGGGAACGGCATCGGCCGCGACGTCGTCCTCGCCCTGGTCAGGAAGGGCGCACGCGTGGCGGCCGTCGACCTGAGCGAGGCCGGACTGGCCGAGACGATGTCCCTCGCCGGCGCGTTCGGCGATCACGTCTCCAGCCATGTCGTGAACATCGCCGACCGGGCGGCCGTCGAGGCGCTTCCGGACGCAGTCATGGAGGCGCACGGAGCGGTCGACGGTCTCGTCAACGTCGCCGGCATCATCCATCGATTCGCCCGCGTGAACGACCTCACGTTCGACGAGATCGACAAGGTGATGAACGTGAACTTCTATGGCGTGCTGAACATGACGAAGACCTTTCTGCCGCACTTGCTGAAGCGCCCGGAGGGGCACATTGCGACGGTGTCCAGCATGGGAGCATTCGTTCCGGTGCCCGGACAGACCGCGTACGGCGCCTCCAAGGCCGCCGTCAAGCTGCTGATGGAAGGCCTGAACTCCGAGCTCCTGGACACCAACGTGCGCGTCACCGTGGCATTCCCCGGGGCGGTCGGCACGAACATCGCCGTCAACTCAGGGGCGATGACCGTCGAGCAGAGCAAACAGCCGAGCACGATGAAGATCAAGATGACCCCCTCGCCGCTCGCCGCCGACCTGGTGGTCCGCGCGATCGAGAAGAAGTCGTATCACGCCTTCATCGGCTCGGACTCGAAGATGATGGACAAGCTCTCCCGGATCATGCCGGAGCGCGCCGCGAAGATCATCTACTCGCAGATGCGGTCACTCCTGTCGAACTGACCGGCTGACGCCACGGCGCCTGAGCCCCGGTCGCTGAGCCCCGGCCGCTGGGCCCCGGCCGCTGGGCCCCGGCCGATTCCGTCAGCGCGCCCTCCAGCCCGCGCGCAATCTCCTTGCGAACTCGTGACTTCGGGTCTAGACCGTAGGTCATAGGACAACGTTGACGAGCATGCCTGAAATGCCTGACATGTCCCTGAACGAGGTGTCCAGGAAGGGACCCCGTGATGCCGAATCACTGGTCGACACCAGCCAGTCGACGGGATTCTGACGCGTCCGCGCCGACGGAACCTGCATACAAGCGCCGTCCTCTCCGCCCCTGCAATCGCAACCAGAGGAAGGAAAGATGATGTTGAAACGCAACAAGACCACAGCACGGCGCGTCGGAACCACCTTCGTCGCGGCGCTGAGCATTGCGGCGCTGGCCGCGTGTACCACCCCGAGCACGTCGCCCTCGCCGAGCGCAACGGGCGGCGGCGGAAACGTTCCGGAACTGAACGCCGAGTCGTTCACACCCGACTTCTCCGCCATGGAAGAACTCAAGGACCTGGCCGCGGAGGGCAAGGGCCTGATCGGCGTGCTCCTGCCCGACACCACGACCTCGGCACGCTACGTGACATTCGACGCCCCCTACCTGAAGCAGGCCTTCGAGGCCGCGGGACTGGACTCCTCCCAGTTCAAGATCGACAACGCGCAGGGCAGCGCGGCCACCATGCAGACGCAGGCCGAGGCGGACATCACCGCCGGGGCATCGGTTCTGCTCGTTGACGCGCTCGACTCCGGTTCCGGCGCGGCCATCGAGGCCGCCGCCACGGCGCGCGGCGTCAAGGTGATCGACTACGACCGCCTGGTCAAGGGCGGCGCGGAGGACCGCATCTATGTCAGCTTCGACAACGTCAAGGTCGGCCAGCTGATCGGCGAGGGCGAGGTGAGCTGCATCGAAGATTGGAAGGTGGCGACCCCGAACATCCTGATCATGAACGGCGACCCGACCGACAACAACGCGAAACTGTTCGCCGAGGGGTACAACGGCGTGCTGAAGGAAAAATTCGACAGCGGGGACTACGTCAAGGCCGGTGAACCCGCCGGAACCTGGACGCCGTCGGTGGCCCAGACCACCTTCGCCCAGCAGTACACCGCCAACCCGAAGATCAACGCCGTCGTCACACCCAACGACGACAACGCCAACGCGGTGATCGCGTACCTGCAGAGCAAGAAGATCCCCGCCAAGACGTTCCCGACGACGGGGCAGGATGCGTCCCTGTCCGGCCTGCAGAACATCCTCAAGGGCTACCAGTGCGGCACGGTGTACAAGCCGATCTACCTGGAAGCCCAGGCCGCTGCCGCCGCGGCGATCTACCTGCGGGCAGGCAAGGATGTTCCCGAGGGCCTGGTGAACGGCACCACCGTGGACGATTCGGCCAAGACCGACGTCTCCTCGGTGCTGCTGACCCCGGTCTGGGTTACCGCGGAGAACATGGCCGACACGGTCGTCAAGGACGGCGCGGTGAAGGTCTCCGATCTCTGCATCGAACAGGTGAAGGATGCCTGCACGGAGGCGGGCATCAAGTAACATACCGGCCGACGACCCGGCCCGCCCCTGGTTCCGACCAGGGAACGGCCGGGCCGCCGGCCTGAACTGCCCCGTCGACGTTGCCCGCGAGAGGACCGATCGTGATTCCTGACCTGCAGTCGCAGCCGGCGGGCGCGGACCTGCCCGGCGACGGCGCGCTGCTTCGCCTCGTCGACATCGACAAGAACTTCGGACCGGTGCAGGCGCTCTTCGATGTCACGCTCGAGGTTCCGGCCGGGCTGGTGACGGCACTGGCCGGCGACAACGGCGCAGGCAAGTCGGTGCTGATCAAGTGCATCGCCGGCATCTACGCTCCCGACGACGGCTCGCTCTTCTGGGAGGGCAAGGCCGTGCGGTTGAGCTCGCCGCACGAGGCCGCCGAACTCGGCATCGAGACGGTGTACCAGGACCTGGCCCTGTGCGACAACCTCGACATCGTCCAGAACATGTTCCTCGGTCGAGAGCGCCTGCGGCACTTCCTGCTCGACGAGGAAAGCATGGAGATCGCCGCCCGCGAGACCCTCAGCAGCCTGGCCGTGACCAGCGTGCGGTCGATCAGGCAGCCCGTCGCGTCGCTGTCGGGCGGGCAGCGCCAGTCCGTGGCGATCGCGAAGTCGGTGCTGTGGAACTCGAAGCTCGTCATCATGGACGAGCCGACCGCGGCCCTCGGCGTCGCCCAGACCGAGGTCGTGCTCAAGCTGATTCGCCAGCTCGCCGACCGCGGGCTCGCCGTCATCGTCATCTCGCACAACATGAACGACGTCTTCCGGGTCGCCGATCGCATCGCCGTGCTCCGCCTCGGCCGGCTGGTCGAGGTGCAACCCGCGGCGCAACTCGACCGGCAGATCGTGGTCGACCTGATGACCACGGGCGTCTCGGACCGGGTGCGGCCGGAAGCCGCTCCGCGGGCGCTGCCCGAGCACTCGCTGCCGTCACCGACGCAGGCGGCACCGTCGGCCGACGGTCTCCCCCAGGAGGAGCCGACGACCGCGGCGGCGCGGGCCGCGGCCCAGAAGGCCACGCTCGTCCTGAATCCGGATATCGCCACGTCCCTGCCCGACTACTTCCGCGGGGCGATCGCGCGGGTTCGCGGCGGCGAGAGCGGCGTGCTGCCGGTGCTCGGCGGCCTGATGCTGATCTCCATCCTGTTCCAGTCGCTCAACCCGAATTTCCTCACCCCCGGCAACATGGTGAACCTGCTCATCCAGGGCTCCGTGTTCATGCTGCTGGCGATGGGCCAGGTCTTCGTGCTGCTGCTCGGCGAGATCGACCTGTCCATCGGTTATGTCGGCGGGGTGGGGGGCGTCATCATGGCCGAACTCGTTCAAGAGTCGACCGGTTGGCCGTGGTGGGCGGCGATCGCCATGGGGCTGTTCACCTGCGCGGGGATCGGGGTGCTGCACGGCACGATCATCACCCGGCTCGGGCTGCCGTCGTTCGTCGTGACGCTCGCCGGGCAGCTCGGCTGGCTCGGCGTGATGCTGATGATCCTCGGCAGCGGCGGCGTGGTGACCATCAACGACGACGTCATTAACAACATCGCCAGCGGCAACCTCAGCCCGATCACGAGCTGGATCGTGATGCTCGTCATCGCGGGCCTGTTCAGCGCCTGGACCTGGCTGCGCGACGCAAGACGGCGCAGGAGCGGGCTCGTCGCACCACCGGCCAGCGTGAGCGCCCTGAAGATCGCGGGGGCGCTCGCCGCCGGCGTGGCCATCGTGCTGCTCTGCAACACCAACCGCGGCACCCTGGTCGAAATCCGCGGCGTCCCGTGGGTGCTACTCGTGGTGCTCGGGGTCCTCGCCGCCTGGACGCTCCTTCTCGGCCGCACCCGGTTCGGCCGCTACGTCTACGCCATCGGCGGCAACTCCGAGGCAGCCCGGCGCGGCGGCGTGAACCTGGCAAGGATCCGCACGCTCGCCTTCATGCTCGCGTCGTTCACCGCCGGTATTGCCGGCATCGTCTACGCATCCCGGCTCCGCTCCGTGTCCACCTCGTACGACGGCGGCACGCTGGTGCTCTACGCGGTGGCGGCGGCCGTCATCGGCGGCACCAGCCTCTTCGGCGGTCGAGGCAAGGTGCTGCACGGCGTGCTCGGTGGACTGGTGATCGCGGCGATCGACAACGGCATGGGCCTGCAGGGTTACAGCGCGCCGGCCAAGTACGTGGTCACCGCGCTGGTGCTCGTCGCAGCGGTGACCATCGACGCGGTCGCCCGACGAGGCCGGACCCGAACCTAGCGGCCGGCCCCGACCAAGCGGCTAGTACCAGCCCACCGATTCGGAGTGGTCCCAGGCTGCGCAGGGCGTGCCGTAGCGGTCAGCGATGTAGCCGAGTCCCCAGGTGATCTGGGTGGCGGCGCTGGTCTGCCAGTCGGCGCCGGCCGTGGCCATCTTGCTGCCGGGCAGCGCCTGCGGGATGCCCGTGGCTCCGCTCGAGGAGTTGTAGGCATTGACGTCCCAGCCCGATTCCCGGTCCCACAGGGGGACGAGGCAGCCGAACTGGTCGGCGCCCCAACCGTACTTGGCCGCCATCAGGTCCCGGGCGATGGCCTGCGCGCCGCTGGGGTTGGTCGGAGCGGACGGGCGGGAGGAGGCAGCGGGCGCGGCGGATTGCGTCGCGGCGGCCTTCGCCGCGGCCGCCTTCGCCGCGGCCGCCTTCGCTGCGGCCGCTGCGGCCGCTGCGGCG
>NZ_SOEZ01000023.1 GCF_004402215.1 Cryobacterium tagatosivorans | reverse complement strand
CCGCGCCCGCCGCGGCGGCGCCCCCGGCCGAACGCGTCGTCGCCCGCCTCCGCCCGCACGCCCGGCGCCTCGTCTGGCCGACCCTGGCGCTCTTCCTCGTCTGCGGCGCCACCGGTTACTTCTTCGGGAACCTGCGGGAAGACTGGCAGAACACCGCCTTGGTCGTTGCCGCCCTGGCCGCCATCGTGCTGGTCTGGCTCCTGCCGCTGGCCTCCTGGCTGAACCGGCGGTACACGATCACGACCCGGCGGATCATCTTTCGGCACGGGTTCTTCGTGCGCAGCCGCCAGGAGCTGCTGCACGGTCGCGGCTACGACGTGACCGTGCGCCAGACGTGGCTGCAATCCGCCTTCCGCTCCGGCGACGTGCTCGTCAACTCGGGGCTGGAGCATCCGCTGGTGCTCAAGGACGTGCCGAGCGCCGACCTGGTCCAGCAGGTGTTGCACGACCTGATGCAGGAGTCGCAGACCGTGATCGGGTCACGGCGCCAGGAGCAGTCAGCGCTCGCCGACCAGCCCCCGGGGGCGGGCCGCTAGCCGATCCGGGACCGGGGCCGCCGGCGTTGTGTCGGCGCGCCCGGGGGCGAAGACCCAGAAGCGGTAGAGCGTGAACCGGAAGACGGCGCCGAGGCCGAGGCCGATCACGTTCGACGAGATGTTGTCGGCGAGCACGCTCGTGTAGCCGAGCACGTAGTGGCTGAGCCACAGGCAGAGCAGGCCGATGCCCATGCCGACCAGGCTGACGGCGAAGAACTCCAGGCCCTCGCGGAGCGCTCGCGGCCGGCGGGACGTGCCGAAGGTCCAGTAGCGGTTGCCGATCCAGTTGGTGAGGATGGCCAGCACCGTGGACACGATCTTCGCGTACAGCGGTCCGGCATGCACGAGGTCCGGTGCGAAGACCGTGCCGCGGAGCAGATTGAAGACCGTGACGTCCACCACGAATCCGACGAGCCCGACGGCGCCGAACTTGCCGACCTGGCCGGCGAAGGCCAGGAGGCGACTTCTGCTCACCGCGTTTGTCGACATGTGTCCGTCCGGGCTGGGTATAGGAAGATGGAACCGTGAGCGAGGATAGAACTCCGAGACCCGAAGTCTATGTCGAGGTCGGGATCACAGGCTGAGAGTTGACTCAAGGCCGCATATGGGTTCGCACAGGAATTGGTGGAGATTATGGCTAGGATTGTTGGCGTCATTGGTGGTGGCCAGCTGGCCCGGATGATGATCCCCGCCGCGGTGAACCTCGGCATCGACATTCGCGTGCTCGCCGAGAACGAGGGCATGGCGGCCGGGCTCGCCGCGGTCCAGATCGGCGACTACCGGGACCGGGACGTGGTGATCGCCTTCGCCGACACCGTCGATGTCGTCACCTTCGACCACGAGCACGTGCCCCAGGAGATCCTGCGGGAGCTCGTGGCGCGCGGCGTGGCCGTGCACCCCGGGCCGGACGCCCTCCTCTACGCGCAGGACAAGCTGCTGATGCGTGAGCGGCTGACCGAGCTCGGGCTGCCGGTGCCCGACTGGGCGCGGGTGGAGAACAGCGAACAGCTCGCCGCGTTCCTGGCCGAGCACGGCGGCCGTGCGGTGCTCAAGACCGCCCGCGGCGGCTACGACGGCAAGGGCGTGCGGATGATCACCCACGAACACGAGGCCGACGACTGGTTCACGGCGCTCGCCGAAGACGCCAACGACGGCGCGCTGCTCGTCGAGGAACTCGTCGACTTCCGCCGCGAGCTCGCCCAGCTGGTGGCCCGGCGGCCGTCGGGCGAGACCAGGGCCTGGCCGGTGGTCGAGACCGTGCAGCGGGACGGCGTCTGCGCCGAGGTCATCTCCCCGGCCCCGCAGGCGCCCGGGCGGCTCATCGAGGTGGCGGCCGAGATCGGCATGGCCGTCGCGAACGGCCTCGGCGTCACGGGCGTGCTCGCCGTCGAACTGTTCGAGACGACGGATGGACGGGTGCTGATCAACGAACTGGCCATGCGCCCGCACAACAGCGGTCACTGGTCGATGGAGGGCTCGACGACGAGCCAGTTCGAGCAGCACCTCCGGGCCGTGCTCGACCTCCCGCTCGGCTCCACGGAGTCCCGCGAACCCTGGTCGGTCATGGTGAACATCCTCGGCGGCCCGGCGACGGGCTCGCTCGACGACCGCTACGAGAACGCGTTCGCGGCGCATCCGGGAGTCAAGATGCACAACTACGGCAAGGATCCGCGGCCCGGCCGCAAGGTCGGCCACGTCACCGCGAGCGGTCACGATTTGGACGAAGTCGCCTACCAGGCGCGTGCCACTGCGGCGCTCTTTCAGGACTGACGGGCCAGGCCTGTCAGAGCCGGTCGAGGATGGCCCTCATCCGCCGACCGTCCGCCGACGCTGACGCGTTCCGGAGCGCCCACTCGTAGCCGCGTAGGGCCTGCTCGCGGATCAGCTCGGGGTGCTCGAGCAGGTGACGGAGGTTGTCGTAGACCTCGTCGGCCCGAGTGACCACCCAGGCCTCGTTCGCGCCGGCATCGAGGTCTGTCTCGATGAGTTCGTCCGCGCTGGTCAGCAGCGCGCAGCACCGGGCCATGGATTCGATTCCGAGTACACCCGGCACGAAGGCGTAGAACTGGTTCAGCACGATGTGGGCCTCCGAGAGAGCCGCAACGACCTCGGTGTTGGATACGCCGGTGAGCTCGCGGTAGTCGAACTCGAATCCCGCGGCCCGCAGCCGCTCGATGGCGCTCCGCACATGCGGGGTTCCCTTGAGCAGCGGCTTCGACGGTGCATGCACGATGATCGGGCGGTCCATGTTCTCGAACTTGTCCGTCAGGCGTTTGAAGCCCTCATCGGGGTAGAAGTACAGGAACGGTTCGGTGGGACGCTCGAGGTAGGAGAGCTGGTCCATCCGGACGGAGAAGATCGCGTCGGCGAAGCGGTCGGCGACGCGGGCACGCTCCAGCCTGGCCGTCTCGTACTCCTCCTGGCCGAAGACCGGGTTCATCTCCACGAGGTGCGTGGCGATGTTGGGCGTGCCCATCTCGCGCTCGAGTTCCTTCATCAGCCGGGGGGAACGGATGTCGTTGCCGGTGAAGTAACAGACGATTTTGCCGCCGTGCTTCTTCACGAACTCGAACTCGAACTCGCGCTGGTCGACCTGGTCCTGCAGGAACCCAGCGGACCCCACGTAGATGAAGCCCCGCGCGCGGTTCAGCAGCCAGGCCAGCACCAGCGGACCGCCGAACAGCCGCCGGTATTTCGCGATGCGGCTGGATTCGCGCTGGATGGTGAGGTCGTAATCGACGCTGTAGAACGCGTGTTCCTTGTGCACCACCGAGTACGACCCTGGGATCGCTCCGGAGACATGCGACACCATGAGGGCGATCTCCTCTGTGCCGACCACCCAGGAAATGGGCCGCCGCAGCAGCGACACTGGTCTCAGCAGCCAGTAAGCCGCCGTGAGGAGACGCTTCTGGCGTTCGAAAACGAGGTTCGACGGGTTCGTCACCGTCACGACCGGACCGCGACGATGCTTTCGGCGAGCTTCTCCGCGATGAGGTCCAGGTCGGAGTCGGTCAGTTGCGGGTAGAGGGGAAGGGTCAGGGCCTGGTTGTGGGCCCTGGTCGACACGGGGAGCGCGGCATCCTCGATGCCGAAGCGGTCACGGAAGTAGGGCTGCAAGTGCATCCCGTAGGTGCCGAGCGTGGTCTCGATGTCGCGCGACTTCATTGCGCGGATGACGGCGTCGCGGTCGATGTCGTCATCGAGGAGCACGACGTAGGACTGGTACGCGTGGCGGGTTCCCTCGGGGACGACGGGGGTCCGCACGCCGTCCAGGCCCGCCAGACGCTCCGTGAGGCTGTCTGCGCGCTCGTGGCGCCCCTCGGTGATGCCGGCGAGCTTGGCCATCTGGGCGACCCCGATCGCCGCGTGCACGTCGCTCAGGCGGTAGTTGTACCCGGCGTCGATGAAGCTCATGAACAGTTCACCGCGGACGGCGCCGTGGGTGCGCAGAACCTGGATCTTGTTCCCGAGTTCCTCGTCATCGGTCATGATCATCCCGCCCTCGCCGGTGGTGATGATCTTGCGCGGGTGGAAGGAGAACACCCCGGCGGTGGCCAGCGAGCCGGCCTGGCGGCCCTTGTAGGTGCCGGCGAGCGCACAGGCGGCGTCCTCGATCACGGGCAGGCTGTGGCGGGCGGCGATCTCGTTGATCGGATCCATGTCGGCGCAGAGGCCGAAGGCGTGCACCGGCATGATCGCGGTGGTGCGTGAGGTGATCGCGGCCTCAAGCCTGCTCGGGTCGAGGTTGAAGGTGTCGATGTCGATGTCGACGAACACCGGGATCGCGCCCTGCTGGATGACGGCGTTCGCCGTCGCCGGGAAGCTGAAGTCCGGGATGATGACCTCGTCGCCCGGCTTGACGCCGACGGCGTGGAGGGCCAGGTGCAGGCCCGTCGTCGCCGAGCTCACGGCGTAGGCCCTGCTCGTGCCCACCCAGGAGCCGACCAGGTTCTCGAACTCGGCGGCCCGCGGCCCCTGGGTCAGGAAGCCTGACTCCAAGACGGCAGTGACCGCAGCGATTTCGGCGGCATCCGTGATCGGGACATTGAGCCTCACGAGAGGACCTCGACGTACCAGTCGACGGTCTTCTTCAGCGACTCGTCGCTGAGCGCGGACGGCTGGTGGCCGATGAGCGCGGTGAGCCGGGTGACATCCGCGCAGTGACGGCGCACGTCGCCGGGGCGAGCGTCGGTGTGGACCACCGGGTGGTCTTCGCGGCCGAGCAGGCCCAGGATGCGCCGCACCAGCTCGTTGACGGAGGTTTCGACGCCGGTGGCGACGTTGAGCACCTTGCCGCGGCATTCGGCCGATTCCTGGATCTGCGCCATCAGCTCGACGGTGTCGCCCACGTAGCTGAGGTCGCGCGTCTGTTCGCCGTCGCCGTAGATCTCGACCGGCTGCCCGGCGAGCACGCGGCGCACGATGATCGGCACGATTCCGGCGTAGGTGCCGGGGTTCTGACGCGGCCCGATGTTGTTGAACGGGCGGATCACGGTCGCGTCGATGTTGAACGTCTGCACGTACGACTCGATGATGTGGTCGGCGGCCGACTTGCTGGCCGCGTACGGGGTGATCGCATCGTGCGGGTGGTTCTCGTCCATCGGAACATAGCGAGCCGAACCGTAGGCCTCGGAGCTCGACACGTGGATGAGCCGATCGACCAGGCCCCGCCTGGCGATCTCGCAGAAGGTCGTGGCAATGCCGACGTTGGTCCGGATGGTCCAGTCCGGGTAGGTGAGCGATGTCGGCAGCGGAACCATGGCGAGGTCGAAGACCGTGTCGACCTTGTTCGCGGTGACGACGTCCTGCATGGCGGCCAGGTCGGATGCGTCGACCCGGATGATCTCCAGGTCCGGGCGCACAGTGAGGGCATCCGCCAGGTTGTCCAGGTTGCCGAGGAAGAAGTTGTCAACGACGGTGATCCGGCTCGGCTCGTCCCGGATGAGCCGGTCGACGAGGTGGCTGCCGATGAAACCGGCGCCGCCCGTGACCAGGATGGACTTGGACCTAACTGACATACCGAATTCCCAACGCGTAGAGTTTCACAGGATTGCACGCGGAAATCCACGTTAGCCGCACCATTCTAACAAGGTGATTTTCGGCGGCCCAGGAGATTTGGAGACCACAACTGTGACGCAGGACGGCTTTGATCACGGCATCCCCGGCAATCGCTACAACCCGCACGCGTGGGTGATCGGGGAGCCCGCCATCGACGAGGACGTGTGGATCGGGGCGTTCACTGTCATCGACGGCAGCGGCGGACTCACGATCGGCTTCGGCTGCGACGTGTCGACCGGTGTGCAGATCTATACGCACTCAACGGTCGCCCGCTGCGTCACCGATCGGGCGAGCCCCATCGAGCGCGCCGCGACGACAATCGGCCGCAACGTGCACATCGGCGCAAACGCGATCGTGCTGATGGGAACGACGATCGGCGACCATTCCATTGTGGCCGCCGGCGCCGTCGTCCGCGAGTACACGGACGCGCCGCCGTACAGTCTCATCGTGGGTGTCCCCGCCCGCGTCATCGTGGATGGCGCCCGGAAGTTCCAGGAAACCGCCGCGGGGGCCGGACCGGAGTAGGCGTGCCACTTCGGCCTTTCACAGGACGGAGACATAAGATCGTCTCCGTGCCAGAGAACCCCGTAGATGAGGCCTCCCCGTCGGAAAACGCCGCGAAGCCCTTGGTTGGGGTCGTCATGGGCTCCGACTCGGATTGGCCGGTGATGAGCGACGCGGCCCAGCTGCTGCGTGACTTCGGCGTGCCGCATGAGGTGCAGGTCGTCTCCGCGCACCGCACCCCGGAGAAGATGCTCGCCTACGGCAAGAGCGCCCACGAGCGTGGCCTGAAGGTCATCATCGCCGGCGCCGGCGGCGCCGCGCACCTGCCCGGCATGCTCGCCTCGGTCACCACCCTGCCCGTCGTGGGCGTGCCCGTGCCGCTGTCCCGGCTCGACGGCCTCGATTCGCTGCTCTCCATCGTGCAGATGCCCGCCGGTGTTCCCGTCGCGACGGTGTCGATCGGCGGCGCGCGCAACGCCGGGCTGATCGCCGTCAAGATCCTTGCCACCGCCGATGACTCCCTGCGCCTCAAGCTGGCCGGCTACGCGGAGGCGCTCGCCGAGCAGGTCGAGCAGAAGAACCGGGACCTGCAAGCCCGGCTATGAGCAGCGCCAGCAGCCCCATCCGCTACCCGGATGCCCGATCCGCACCGGTGATGACCAAACGGGCCTGGTGGCTCGTCGTGCTCAACACGCTGCTGCCCGGTTCGCCCCAGGTCCTGGCCGGCAACCGCCGGCTCGGCCGCTTCGGCCTCCGCCTGACGCTGGCCGTGCTCACGCTCGGTATCGTCGCCGGAGTCGCCTACCTGGCCTGGCCGCAGGTCGTGCTCACGGTCTTCACCAGCACCATCGGACTGTGGGTCGCAGCCCTCGCCCTCGCGCTCTGCGCGGTTGCCTGGGCGATCCTCAGCATCGACACCATCCGCCTCGCGCGCCTCGTGCGTGCCTCGCCGAAGGCCCGGCCGGTCATCGCCGGCCTCGCCGTGGTGCTGATGTTCCTCACCAGCGGCACGGCCGCGTACGGCGCCTACCTGGCCACCACAGCGAGCGGCTTCCTCTCGTCCGTGTTCTCCGCCGGGCCGTCCGAGCCGCCCGTCGACGGCCGGTACAACATCCTCCTCCTCGGCGGCGACGCCGGGCCGGGGCGCGACGGCCTCCGCCCCGACAGCATCTCCGTGGTCAGTATCGACGCCAAGACCGGCCAGGCCACGATGATCGGCCTGCCCCGCGACCTGGCGGACGTGCCCTTCCCGGCGGATTCCCCGCTCGCGGACATCTACCCGGAGGGCTACGGCGCCATCGACGGCTGCGACGTCTCCGCCTGCATGCTCAACTCGATCTACACCGAAATGGAGCTCAAGCGCCCCGAGCTCTACCCAGACGCGGCGGCCCAGGCCAGCTCGCCCGGGATCGAGGCGATGCGGGATGCCGCCCAGGGCGTCACCGGGCTGAGCATCCAGTACTACGTCCTCATCGACATGCAGGGCTTCACCGACCTCATCGACGCGCTCGGCGGCGTGGACATCAACGTCAAGGAACGCCTGCCGATCGGCGGTGACGAGCAGTTCAACGGCGTCGACGGCTGGGTCGAGCCCGGGCAGCAGCACATGAACGGGTACACCGCGCTCTGGTACGGGCGGGCCCGCCACGGCACGAGCGACTACGACCGGATGGCCCGCCAGCGGGTGCTGCAGGAGGCGATCCTCAAGCAGTTCAACCCGGCCAACGTGCTGACCAAGTTCCAGGCCGTCGCCCAGGCCGGCGCGCAGGTTGTCAAGACGGATGTCCCGCAGGGCATGCTGGGCTACTTCGTCGACCTGGCCTCGAAAACGAAGAAGCTGCCGATCAAGTCGGTCGAACTCGTGCCGGAGAACGACGTCAACCCGGAAGACCCCGACTACGACTACATCCGCTCGCTGATCGACACCGCCCTGGCGCCCCCCGCGACTCCCGCGCCCTGATTCCTCCCCGCGAAACCGCAGTTGTGCGCGCTAAAACCCCCGAATAACGTGCACAACTGCGGTTTCGCGGGTCAGGATCTGACGGGATCGGGCTCGGGGGCGAGGAGGGCGGTCCTGGCCGCCTCCTTGCGCGCGAGGCGGGCGTCCCAGCGGCTGCGCAGGAACCGTTCGCAGGGCTTCTCGACGAAGTAGTGCAGGGCCGCCGACATCACGAGGGCCAGGGTGAGCAGGCCGACGTACCAGAGGATGCTCCACCGGCTGTAGGGCTGCGGGCCGACGATCGCCAGCACGATGTAGATCCCGGTGGCGTGCACGAGGTAGAACGTGTACGACCACTCGCCGAGCTTCACGAGGGGCTTGCTGCGGAGGATCGATCGTCCGCCGCGGACGTCGCGGGAGGCGACCGTCACCACGAGCAGGGCGCAGAGCAGCAGCATCCACTCGTTGGTGCTGCTGCGCACCAGCTGGCCGACGGCCCCGCCGCCGACGACCTCCGCGGCGGCCGGGCTGAGCAGGATGGGGGGAAGCACGTACCAGGCGATGAAGAGCCCGCCGGCGAGGTACATGACCACGGGGGAGAGCCGGGTGGTCCAGCCGAGCCGCATGGCGTGCGCGGCGGTCATGCCGAGCGCGAATTCGCTCAGCCGGACGACCGGCCACGGGACGTCGGCCACGAACGATTCCGGCCAGGCCAGGCTCGCCGCCCGGTAGCCGAAGCAGAGCACCACGATGGCCAGCGCGGCGATCAGCGTCCCGCGCAGCCGGAGCATGCGCAGGAACGTGTTCAGGGCCGGGTGCAGGGCGTAGAAGAACGCCTCGAAGGTCAGCGTCCAGCCGGCCGGGTTGCCCGAGAACAGCACCACGGGATCCTTCGACCAGCCCTGGAGGAGAACGACGGACAGCAGCAGGATGCCCACGTCGACCGGCTTGACCCACCAGTCCGCCGGGTCCGGGTTGAAGCTGTAGAAGACGGGGATCGCGACGATCAACGCCACGAGGTAGGCAGGGTAGATCCGGGCGAAGCGGCGCCACCAGAACGTCGCGGGCGAGACCTTCGCGCTGGCCGACCAGGTCAGGACGAACCCGGACAGCAGGAAGAAGAACATGACCCCGTAGTTGCCGAACCGGAGGATCGGGAAGATGGGCAGCGGCGCCAGGTTGTTCATGTGGAACAGGAAGACGCCGAAAGCGGCCCACCAGCGCAGTCCGGTCAGGGAGTCCAGGCGCCGTGTGCGCGGGGCCTCGGTCGGGGGCGAATGCATAGGTTACAGGTTACCGTGAGCGCGGCGGCGGCCTACAGGTCGGCGTGCAGCTGCCAGACGCGCTCGGCCGAGTCGCGCCAGCTGAACGCCCGGGCGCGGTCGCTGCCGGCGATGCTCAGCCGGCGGGCGAGCTCGGCGTCGCCGAGCACCCGGGACACCGCGGCGGCGAGTCGTTCGGGGTAGCCGGACGCGTCCTCCCGCTCGACGACGAACCCGGCGTCTCCGGCCGCTTCGACGTTGGCGGGGGCATCCGAGTGCACGACCGGGGTGCCGAAGTGGAACGCCTGGATGATCGGCGTGGAGAAGCCCTCCTCGAGACTCGGGAAGACGAAGACCGAGGCGCGGGAGATCACGACGGCCAGCTCCTCGTCGCTCAGCCCGGTCATCGCCCGCACCCGGCCCGGCGCGAGGCCGGCCTCGTCCGCCACCGAGGCGATGTCGAGCTCACCCCAGGAATCGGGCCCGAGCACGATGAGGGGCAGATCGGGGGCGCCGGGCAGCCCGAGCGCGGTGATCAGCGCGGTGATCGCCTTGCGCGGTTCGAGCGTGCCGGCGGCGAGGATGTACTCCGCCGGGAGGCCGAGGGCCTCGGTGGCCGACACCCCGGACGACAGTGTGCCGGAGACGAGGTAGTCGGTGGGCAGCCGCAGTCCGCTCGCCACGGCGCCGCCGATGACCCGCACCCGGTCGCCGAAGTCGGCGATCTCCGACAGCTGGTCGGCGACCGCGTGGCTGGGCACGACGACCGCGTCGGCGTGCTTGCGGGCGCGCTTCAGCATCGCCTTGGTCCAGGCGACGGTCGTCGGCGTGAGCGCCTCCGGATGCGTCCAGGCGAGCACGTCGTGGATGGTCACGGCCACCTGGGTGCCGCCCGCCAGGTCGTGCCGGCGCAGCGGCGCCAGGAGGCCGGTCGCGTGGATCAGGCCGGGGCCGGGCGAGGTTGTCACGCCGAGCTGCCACGCGGCCGCCAGCTCGCGCCGGGCGAGGGTGGTCTTGTACAGGCCGGACAGTCCGGGCAGCGTCCGCTCGAGGTACTCGTACTGGTCGGGAGGCGAGGAGGACACGACGCCCTCGACGAAGCAGTCCGCCGGCGCGGTCGCGATCAGCTGCCGGGTGAGCTCCTCGGTGTAGCGGCCGATGCCGCCGGGGACCGGCGCGACCATCTGGTCGACGATTACGCGGAGGGTGATCATTTTTCTCCAAAGGTGTCTTGGCGGGCCGCGTCGGCGAGGGCGTCGGCCCAGGCGCGCATCGGGGGGAGCCCGGCGTCGGCCCAGGCGTCGTGTCCGAGCACGGAGTAGGACGGCCGGGGTGCCGGTCGAACGAAGTGTGAGCTGTCGGTGGGGGTGGCCCGGGCCGGGTCCAGGCCCGCGGCCGCGAAGACGGCCCTGGCGAAGTCGTACCAGGTCGCCTCGCCCGAGTTCGTGCCGTGGTAGATGCCCGGCGGCGCCTCGGCGTCGAGCAGGGCGACGATCTGCCGGGCCAGGTCGGCGGTCCAGGTGGGCTGGCCGCGCTGGTCGTCGACGACGCTGACGGTGTCGTGGGCGCCGGCCAGGCGCAGCATCGTCTTGGCGAAGTTCGGCCCGTGCGCGCCGTAGAGCCAGGCGGTGCGGACGATGAAGCTGCCCGCCGCGTGTTCCTCGAGCACGAACCGCTCGCCGGCGGCCTTCGTGCGTCCGTACGCCGAGATCGGGTCGAGCGGGGTGTCTTCCCGGTACGGCGCCCGGGCGCCGCCGTTGAAGACATAGTCCGTCGACACCTGCACCAGCCGCGCCGAACCGGCGGATGCCGCGGCCGCGAGGTTCCTGGCGCCGACCGCGTTCACGGCGTACGCGGCGGCTTCGTGGGCCTCGGCGTCGTCGACCTTCGTGTAGGCGGCGGCGTTGATGACCACGTCGTGCCCGGCCGCGGCGTCCCGGACGGCGGCGAGGTCGGTGACGTCGAGGTCGGCACGATTCAGCGCGGTGACCGCGCGGCCGGCGAGGGCGGCCTGCAGGTCGCGGCCGAGCATCCCGGATGCCCCGGTGATGAGGTACGAAGTCATCTGATGGCGCCGCTCAGTCCAGCGCCGCGCGGGCCTTGAGCGGTTCCCACCAGGCGCGGTTCTGCCGGTACCACTCGATGACGTCCGCGAGGCCCTGCTCGAACGGGACCTCGGGCCGGTAGCCGAGCTCGGCCTGGATCTTATTGATGTCGACGGAGTAGCGCAGGTCGTGGCCCTTGCGGTCTGGCGCCCGGTCGACGGAGGACCAGTCTTTTCCGGCGGCGTCGAGCAGCAGCTGGGTGAGTTCGCGGTTGGTCAGTTCGGTGCCGCCGCCGATGTTGTAGATCTCGCCGGCGCGGCCGCCGGCGAGCACCAGTGCGATGGCGCGGGTGTGGTCGTCGACGTGCAGCCAGTCGCGGATGTTGAGGCCCTCGCCGTAGAGGGGAACGTGGAGGTCGTCGAGCAGGTTGGTGACGAAGAGCGGGATGACTTTTTCCGGGAAGTGGTAGGGGCCGTAGTTGTTCGAGCAGCGGGTGATCGACACGTTCAGCCCGTGGGTGCGGTGGTAGCTGCGGGCGAGCAGGTCGCTGGCGGCCTTCGACGCGGAGTACGGGGAGTTGGGCTCGAGGGCGCGTTCCTCGTCCCAGGAGCCCTCCGCGATCGAGCCGTAGACCTCGTCGGTGGAGACGTGCACGAACCGCCCCACTCCATGGCGGAGGGCGGTGTCGAGCAGCCGCTGGGTGCCGAGCACGTTGGTCTCGACGAAAATCGAGGAGTCGAGCACGGACCGGTCGACGTGGGATTCGGCGGCGAAGTGCACGACGGCGTCGAGGCCGGGGAAGAGGCGCTCGAGCAGGGCGGCGTCGCGGATGTCGCCGTGCACGAAGGAATACCGGGAAGATCCGGCGACCGGGGCGAGGTTGGCCAGGTTGCCCGAGTAGGTCAGGGCGTCGAGCACGACCACATCGGCTCCCTCGAGGCCGGGGTAGGCGTCCTCGAGGGTCCGCCGGACGAAGTTGGAGCCGATGAACCCGGCTCCGCCGGTGACGAGAATCTTCACGGGGAAGGCTGCTCTCTTTCGGGAGGACGTTTTCGCCGATTCTAGCTGGCCGGTTCCGGGGCAAGCTGATGACACCAGAACGGGCCACTCCCGCCAAAGAGGCCGCAGTCATAGACTGCCCTCGTGCAGGTCCGAGAGCTGTCGATCCCCGATTCGTACGAGATCACGCCCAAACAGCACGGTGACGACCGCGGAGTATTCCTGGAGTGGTATCGCTTCGACCGGCTCGAGCAGGCGATCGGACACCGGCTCGACCTGCGCCAGGCCAACACCTCAGTCTCGAAAAAGGGCGTCGTGCGCGGCATCCACTTCGCGGATGTCCCGCGTGGGCAGGCGAAGTATGTGACGGCCATGCACGGGGCCGTGCTCGACTTCGTCATCGACATCCGCGTGGGGTCGCCCACCTTCGGCCGGTGGGACTCCGTTCTCCTCGACGACGTGGACCGCAGGGCCGTCTACCTGGCCGAGGGCCTCGGCCACTGCTTCGTGGCGCTGACCGACAACGCCACCGTGAGCTACCTCGTCAGCGATGTCTTCAACCAGTCCGCCGAGCACGGCATCAACCCGCTGGACCCGGAGATCGCTCTCGTCTTCCCGGCCGAGGCCGGTCGGCCGCTGCTCTCGCCCAAGGACACGGCCGCGCCGAGCCTGGCCGAGGCGGCCGCGAGCGGCCTGCTGCCCGGCTGGGGAGCCTCCCGTGCCCTCTACGACTCCCTCACCGAGAGGAACTAACCCCATGCGCGGCATCATTCTCGCCGGCGGTTCAGGCACGCGGCTGTGGCCGATCACCCGGGGCATTTCCAAACAGCTGATGCCGATCTACGACAAGCCGATGATCTACTACCCGCTGTCGACGCTGATGATGGCCGGCATCAACGAGATCCTGATCATCACGACGCCGGAGTACCAAGCCCAGTTCCGGGCGCTGTTCGGCGGCGGCTCCCAGCTCGGCATCCGGATCGAGTACGCGGCGCAGCCCGCGCCTGAGGGGCTCGCCCAGGCGTTCATCATCGGCGAGAAGTTCATCGGCGGCGAGACCGTCGCCCTCGTGCTGGGTGACAACATCTTCCACGGCGCGGGGCTGGGCTCGTCGCTCAGCGGCAACCGGAACCTCACTGGTGCGAAGATCTTCGCCTACCACGTCAGTAACCCCAGCGCCTATGGTGTCGTCGAATTCGACGACACCATGACCGCCCTGTCGATCGAGGAGAAGCCCGAGAACCCGAAGAGCAACTACGCGGTGCCCGGCCTGTACTTCTACGACAACTCCGTGGTCGACATCGCCAAGTCGATCACGCCGAGTGCGCGCGGCGAACTCGAGATTACCGCGGTCAATGAGCGCTACCTGGAGCAGGGGAAGCTGCACGTGCAGGTGCTCGACCGAGGGACGGCGTGGCTCGATACCGGGACCGTCGAGTCGATGATGCAGGCGTCCGAGTACGTTCGCGTCATCGAAGACCGACAGGGTTTCAAGATCGGTTGCGTCGAGGAGATCGCCTGGCGAGCCGGCTGGATCGACGACGCGCATCTACGGATGCTCGCCGAACCGCTGGTCAAGAGTGGCTACGGGCGGTACCTCACCGGCCTGCTGGACACCTGACCGTCGCCAGAGGATGGCTCGAAAACGGGCCTGGGGCTGCGTGGCTGCAGCCGCAGGCCGGGCCCCTGCCACGGCGCGGGAGCGGGCACCCAGCATTGCACGGCAAGATAGAGGGGTCCCCCGCCCCGAGTTCACCGCGAGTTCACCCCGAGTTCCTCTCCGAGAGCACATGCCTCCAGCACCCACCCACCCGCGCGTCGTCGCGGTCGTCGTCGCCTACAACCGGCGCGACCTGCTCCTCGAAGTGCTGGACGCCCTCGCCCGGCAGGACACGGCGCCGGCCAGGATCGTCGTCATCGACAACGCATCAACGGATGACTCCGCCGCCGTCGCCCTGGCCGCCGGCCCCCTCGTCGACCTCGTCGTGCTCGATCGGAACACCGGCGGCGCCGGCGGGTTCGCGGCGGGCCTCGCCCTCGCCCTCGAACGCCACAGCCCGGACTGGGTCTGGATGATGGACGACGACACGATTCCGACCACGTCGGCGCTGACCGAACTGCTCGCGGCCGTGTCGGGCACGGAGGCGGTCGTCGCCGGGTCCCGCGTGATCTGGACCGACGGCACCGACCACCCGATGAACACGCCCCGCGAAAAACCGTTCGTCTCGCGCGCGGAGCGCCGGGCCGCGGCCGACCGGGGACTCCTCGCCGTTCGCAGCACCTCCTTCGTGTCGATGCTGGTGCGCGCCGACATCGTGCGCGCGGAAGGCCTGCCCCTGGCCGACTACTTCATCTGGAACGACGACTTCGAATACTCGACCCGGCTGCTGCGTGGGCGCCGGGGGGTCTTCGTGCCCGGCAGCGTCGTCGTGCACAAGACCAAGGCGCTCGCCGCCACCGACATCGACCCCGGCCCGCGCTTCTACTACGAGGTGCGCAACAAGCTCTGGATGCAGCGCGCGTCGCGGAGCCTCAACCCGGGGGAGAAGCTCGTCTACGGGGCGTCGACGCTGCGCCGATGGCTCCGCACCTTCATCCGCTCGGCCGACCGCGCCGTGCTCAGGGACGGGCTCGCGCGCGGACTGGCCGACGGCCTGCGCACCCGGCCGCGCCCGAACGCGGTCTCCCTTGCCGGGCTGGGCGTCGTGACGGATGCCGTGCGCGCGGTCGAGGGGCCCCATGACTGACGCCCCTCTGGCCGGCGCCCCGGCGCCCGGAATCCCCTTCTCGCTCCTGCTGCCCGTCTACCGCGGCGACACGGCCGCGCATTTCGCGAAGGCGTTCACCACGAGCGTCCAGGGCCAGACGCTGCCGCCGAGCGAGGTCGTCATCGTCCAGGACGGCCCGATCGACGCGTCCCTGGCCGAGGAGATCGGCCGCGTCGTCGCCGCGAGCCCGGTGCCGGTCGTGCACCACGTCCTTGAGCGCAACGTTGGCCTCGCGAAGGCGCTGACCGAGGGCCTCGCGCTCTGCGCGCACGACATCGTCGCCCGGATGGACGCCGACGACATCTCCCTGCCCGGCAGGTTCGCGGCGCAGGTTCCGCTCATCGACGGGGGTCTCGACCTCGTCGGCACCGGAATGCTCGAGTTCCTCGACGAGGCCGGCCGGATCGTCGGCCGGAGGGTGCCGAGGACCGGACAGGCCGAGATCGAGCGGTACGCGCGCTTCCACGATCCGTTCAGCCACCCGACCGTCGTCTACCGGCGGTCGGCGGTCGCCGCGGCGGGCGGCTACCGGCCGCTGGGCATGATGGAGGACTACTGGCTGTTCGCCCGGATGATCGCCGCCGGCGCCCGGGTCGACAATATTCCCGACCCGCTGGTGATGTACCGCGTCGGCGCCGGGGCCTACGCGCGGCGCGGCGGGCGCGCCCAGTGGGACAGCGAGCTCCTGCTGCAGAAGGCGCTGCGCCGCATCCGTTTCACCAGCCGCGGCCAGTACCTGCGCAACGTCGCCGTGCGAGGCCTGTACCGCTATGTGCCGGAGCCGGTGCGTCGCATCGCCTACCGCAGATTCATCGCCCGCGGCGGCGCTCTCAGCGAATAATCAGCGTTCTCCCCGAACTGGGGGTAGACCCTAACCGCGTCTTTTTGGCCCTCGGGTGGGGCGATCCCGCCGATCTCTGTGATGCTTCATAGGATCAGTCATTGCGCGCAACCCTGCGACAATCGACCTTCGGGGGGAACCGACCATCATGCGAACCACATTGCGACGCGTCGCGGCCAAGTCGATCGGCCTCGTTGTCGCGGTGTCACTGATGGTCACCATCGGCCTCGTCGCCACGCCCGCGCAGCCCGCCGAGGCGGCCAACGGCGCCGACTTCAACCCCGGCATGATCATCAGCGACGCGATCTTCTACAACGGCCGGACCATGACCGCGGCCCAGGTGCAGACCTTCCTGAACGGGAAGGTTCCCAGCTGCTGGAGCGGCTACACCTGCCTGAAGAGCTACCGCGAGTCCACGAAGAGCCAGTCGGCCAAGAGCGAGGGCTGCGCGGCCTACACCGGGCAGGCGAGCGAAACCGCGGCCGCGATCATCTACAAGGTCGGCATGGCCTGCGGCATCAACCCCAAGGCCCTCCTCGTTCTCCTCGAGAAGGAGCAGGGCCTGGTCACCGGGACGCACCCGACCGCCAGCATCTATCGCAAGGCCACCGGCTTCGGCTGCCCCGACACCTCCGTCTGCGACTCGTTGTACTACGGGTTCTTCAACCAGGTGTACCAGGCGGCCTACATGTTCAAGAAGTACCAGGCCCGTCCCGCGTCCCGCGGCTACGTCGCCGGCCGGTACAACACCATCCTCTGGAACCCGAACTCCGCCTGCGGCAGCTCCTCGGTGTACATCCAGAACCAGGCCACCGCCGGCCTCTACATCTACACGCCGTATCGTCCGAACGCCGCGGCGCTGGCGAACATGTACGGCACCGGCAACTCCTGCTCTGCCTACGGCAACCGCAACTTCTGGCGCCTGTTCACCGACTGGTTCGGATCGACCTCCTCCTCGGCGGCAACCGTCGCATCCTACCTTGTCACGATCGGTACGCCGACCGGCGGGAATGAGTCTGCGACGGTCCGCTGGTCACCTCCTGCCTCCACGCTCTCGACGATCACCGGGTACACGGTGCGAGCATTGACCTCGTCCGGATCCGTGCTGGCCCGCACGCAGGCTGTCGCCGGCAATGTCACGTCGGCAGTCATGACCGGGCTCACCAACGAAACGCCATACAGCTTTGACGTCGCAGTGGTCACCGCGACCGACCCCGGAAGCACCGTGACCCGCTCATCCCGCTCGATAACGGTGACTCCCTCAGCGAAGACCGTGGCGGCAGCACCCGAGATCGGCACGGCAGGGGCCGCAGCAGCCTCGGCGGCGCTCGCCTGGACCGCCCCCGCCATCGCGACCGACGGCGCGCCCATCACCGGCTACCGAGTTCGGGCGCTCATCGAAGGCGGAGCTGTCGTGGCGCGGACCCAGGCTGTGACCGGCAACGTCGAGACCGTGGTCGTCACCGGGCTCGCCAACGGAACGCCGTACAGCTTCGACGTCGCCGCGGTCAACGAGATAGGCACCGGGGCCGTCTCGAAGCGCTCGGCTACGGTGACTCCCCTCGCGGTTCCGGATGCGCCCGCGATCGGCACGGCGACGGCCGGCGACGCCTTTGCAACCGTTCGCTGGGCACCTCCGGCCTCCAACGGTGGTTCGGCGATCACCGGATACCGCGTGCGTGCCCTGACCGCGCCGGGACAGGTCGCGCTGACGCAGAACGTGGCCGGCGACGCCACGTCGGTCGTGCTCGGTCTCACCAATGGAACGGCATACAGCTTCGATGTCGCAGCAGTCAACGCGCTCGGCACCGGGCCAGGGTCGGCACTCTCGGCCACGGTGACCCCGGTCGCCCCCACTCCTCCAGGAGAGCCCGGCATAGGAAAGATGACGGCGGGAGACGCGTCGGCGACGGTTCGCTGGACCGCCCCCGCCTTCGACGGCAACTCGGACATCACCGGATACCGCGTGCGTGCCTTCACCTCGACCGGAGTGGTCGCGCTGACGCGGGACGTGGCCGGCGCCGTCGGATCCGCCGTGGTGACCGGACTCGCGAACGGGAAGGCCTACAGCTTCGACGTCGCCGCGGTGAACGCGATCGGTACAGGAGCGCGCTCCGCTCGTTCGGCCGTCGTCACCCCGGTCGCCCCGACGGCTCCCGGCGCGGCAACCATCGGCAAGCCGACGGCAGGTAACGCCTCGGCGACCGTCCGCTGGTCCATCCCCACCTCCAACGGCGGCTCGGCGATCACCGGCTACCGGGTGCGCGCGCTGACCGGCGGCGGTGCGGCCGTGGCGCTGACCCAGACCGTCACCGGCAATGTCGCATCCGTTGTCGTCACCGGGCTGGCCAACGGCACGGCGTACAGCTTCGACGTCGCCGCGGTGAACGCCGTCGGCGTGGGGACGCGCTCGGCTCGCTCCGCCAGTGTGACCCCCGTCCTGCCTCCGAAACCCGGTGCGCCCACCATCGGAAAGCCGACGGGCGGCAACGCCTCGGCAACCGTCCGCTGGACCGCGCCGGCCCCGAACGGCGGCCCCGCGATCACCGGCTACAAGGTGCGCGCGCTCACCGGCGGCGGAGCGGTCGTGGCGCTGACGCAGACGGTCACCGGCAACGTCGCATCCGTCGTCGTCACCGGACTCACCAACGAGACGGCGTACAGCTTCGACGTCGTCGCGGTGAACTCCAGCGGCGCCGGGGCCCGCTCCGCCCGCTCCGCCAGCGTGACGCCCTCAGCCGCAACGGCCCCGGGGGCGCCAACAATCGGTCAACCGACGGCCGGCAAGGCCTCGGTGACCGTACGCTGGATGGCTCCTGTTTCCGACGGCGGCAAGGCCATCACGGGATACCGCGTGCGGGCGCTGACCGGCGGCGGCGCCGTCGTCGCACTGACCCAGGCGGTCACGGGCAACGTCTCATCGGTCGTCGTGACCGGACTGAAGAATGGGACGGCGTATAGCTTCGATGTCGTAGCGGTAAACGCAATGGGTGTCGGAATGCGCTCCACCCGCTCGGCCACCGTCACTCCGGCTACAATTCCGTCAGCGCCTATCATCGGCACGCCGACGGCGGCCAGCACGTCGGCGACAGTTCGCTGGGCCATCCCCGCCTCCAACGGCGGGTCGGTCATCACCGGGTACAGGGTGCGCGCGCTCACCGGCGGCGGAGCGGTCGTGGCGCTGACCCAGGCGGTCACCGGCAACGTCTCATCGGTCGTGGTGACCGGGCTCACGAACGGCACCCCGTACAGCTTCGACGTCGTCGCGGTGAACTCCGCCGGCGCCGGGGCTCGCTCCGCCCGCTCGGCGACGGTCACCCCCCGCTGAGCCGCCCGGTCCCTCGGCGGGGCCCGGTAGGCTGTTCCTGTGTCAATTCTCGTCACCGGCGGCGCCGGATACATCGGTTCGCACGTTCTCCGACTCCTCAGGGACAGGGGCGACGATGTGGTCGTCATCGACGATCTCTCCACCGGCAGGCTGGAGCGGATCGGCGACGTACCCTGCGTCACGATCAACCTGGCAGCCGACGATTCTCCCGACCTCATCGCGCAGGTCATCGCCGCGTACGGCGTCACCGCCGTCATCCACCTCGCCGCCAAGAAGCAGGTGGGGGAGTCAGTCGAACGTCCCGGCTTCTACTACCGGGAGAACGTCGGCGGCCTGGCCAACCTGTTCCTCGGCATCGAAGGCACACCCGTTGACCGCTTCGTGTTCTCGTCGTCCGCCGCCGTCTACGGCAGCCCGGCGTCGTCCACCGTGCGGGAAATGGATGCGACGCAGCCGGTGAACCCGTATGGGGAAACCAAGCTCGCCGGCGAGTGGCTGGTGCGCGCCGCGGCGCACTCCCTCGGCATCAAAACCGTCAGCCTGCGCTACTTCAATGTGGCGGGCGCCGGCTGGCCCGACCTCGGCGATTCCAAGCCGCTGAACCTGCTTACCCTGGCCATCGCTGCCATTGAACGCGGCGACCAACCGGTGATCTTCGGCGACGATTTCCCCACCCAGGACGGCACGGGAGTGCGCGACTATGTGCACGTGTCTGATCTCGCCGCCGCGCACCTGGTCGCCCTCGACGGACTCGCAGGCGGCCTGGAGCACGACGTGTTCAACGTCGGCACGGGAACAGGCGCGAGCGTGCGCGAAATCCTGGCGGAGCTCCAGCGGGTCTCCGGAGAAGATCGTGAACCTCGAATAACCGCCCGTCGAGCCGGTGACCCCGCAACTGTCGTCGCCGACATCACGCGCATCACCCAGGAGCTGAGCTGGCGGGCCGAGCGCGGAGTGGCCGACATGGTCGAATCGGCCTGGTCGGCCCACCTGCACGAGCGCGCCGGTCTGGCCGGCGTCCCCGTGGCGCCAGAACGCGCCTAGGCACCCTCCCCGATGTCCTGGTCCACCGTGTTGCCGGCCTTTGCGCTGATCACAGCCCTGCTCTACATGCCCGGCCTTGCGCTGGCCGCGGCCGTCGGCGCCCGGCGGTTCCTGCTCGTCGCCGTCGCGCCGGCGGTCACCGTCGCGTTTCTGGCCGTGGCCGCGATCCTATTCCCGTTCCCGGGGATTCCCTGGCAGGTCCTGCCCGTCGCGGTGGCCGCCCTGGTGACGGCGGTCGTGCTTGGGCTTCTACGCTGGGCGCTCATCCGCCGCTCGCCCGCTCGCGAACCCCGGGTGCCGAGCGGTGACGGCTGGTGGGTCGCCGGCGCCATCGCCATCGGCGCGATCATCATCGCGGTGCAATTCTGCGGGGCGCTCGGAGCGCCGGAGCGCATCTCCCAGACCTTCGACGCGGCCTTCCATCTCAACGCCGTGCGCTACATCCTCGACCACGGCGACGCATCGTCGATGCACATCAGCGACCTGATCCTGCCGCCCGGCCGGACCAGCTTCTACCCCGCGGCCTGGCACGACTACATCGCGCTCGGCGCCACTCTCACCGGCGTGAGCGTTCCGGTCGCCGTCAATCTGGGGAACCTCGCCGTTGCCGCGATCGCGTGGCCCGCCGCGACCGTGCTGCTCATCCGCGTGCTCGTGCCAGGCAGCCGGGTCGCCCTGGTCGGTGTCGGAGTGCTCAGCGCGGCGCTCCCCGGCTTCCCGCTTCGCATGCTCAGCTACGGCGTGCTCTACCCCTATTTCCTGGCGCTCGTATTCCTCCCGATCGCCTTCGCCCTCGGGTTCATGCTGCTCGGATCGAAACGAGGAACCGCCGCGCAGGTGGTCGAACGGATCATCCTGCTCGCGACCGTGCTCACCGCCATCGGTCTCGCGCAGCCCGCCGTCGTCTTCGCCTGGTTCGCCTGCACCATTCCCCTCGTGATCACCCGCTACCTCGAGTACATGCGGGCGCGTCCGGGGAGGACCAGGGCGGTCATCGTCTCGGTCGTGATCGGTGGCGGCCTGCTCGTCTTCGCCGCGGCCTGGGTCTGGTTCGGACGCATCGGCGCCAACTCGCCGTGGCCGGACTACACGAACGTCTTCGGCGCGCTTTACGAGACCCTCACCTACGCGGTGGACGGCAAGCCGATCGCGGTCGCGCTGGGCGCCCTCACGATCATCGGCCTGATTCACCTGTCCAGGCACCGCGAAAAGTGGTGGATCGCCGGGATGTGGGCCGTTGCCGCGCTCCTGTTCATGTCGTCTGCTTCGCTCCCGTCCTGGAGCCTCCGCGCGCTCACCGTCGGGTTGTTCTACCGGGACCCGCCGCGGCTGGCCTCCCTGCTCGCCGTCGTCGCCCTCCCCATCGCCGTGATCGGACTTGTCTCCCTGTGGTCGTTCCTGCTCCTGCGCGTGTGGCCCCCGGTGGCCGCGAAGTTCCAGGGCAGGTCACGTGCGGTAGCGGCGCGCGTCGGCGTGGCGGCCTCGCTCGCCATTCTCATTGTCGCCACGCAGGGGGCCGCGATGCGCGAGGCTGTGCATTCCATTTCCCGCACCCATGCGCTCGAAGCGAGTTCCCCCCTCGTGTCCATCGACGAACTCGCGCTCCTGGAGCGCCTCCGCGAGGATGTCCCGGAGGGGTCCGTGATCGCCGGCAACCCGTGGACAGGTACATCCTTCGCCTACGCGATTTCGGGCCGGGAGGTGCTCAACCCCAACTTCAATTCGCACACCGATCCGGGCGCAGACCTCATCAACAAGCGGCTGAGGAATGCCCTCTCCGAGCCAGAGGTCTGCGATGTCGTTCGCTCGCTGAACGTCGATTACGTCCTCGACTTCGGCACCTACTCGCGCGACGCCGGGAAGACCGACGTGAGGTTCGACGGGGTGAGCGGGTATGTCGGGCTGCTCGACCTCGCCGACACCGGCATCGTCACGCCCGTCGACTCGGAGGGCACGGCTGTGCTCTACAAGATCACTGCCTGTGGGTAGAGCTGGACACAGTCAGGCGAGGCTAGGCGCGACCTGGCGCGCCGGGCTTGCTCGCCCTGTTTTTTCCCGCACGTACGCCCCGGAGTTATCTGTCGGTTGTCGATCCGCTCTTTCGCCGTTGATGGGTTGAGCACCGTTCATGGGTTTCACCCGCGGATGCGTAATGGGTTGAGCCCGCAGGTGCGCCTGCGGGACTACCCGTTCTTCCCACGGCCGCGACGGCCGCGACGGCCTCGAAGACCGCTCGTCGCGCCCGCACGCATCACCGTGTCGGACGGATTGCCGCACCGAGCGGCGGGTCGTCGCGCTCCGCTCCACCAGGCGGTGGGGACCACACCGGATCGGCTACCACCTGGGTCTGCCGCAGGCGACGATCTCGAAGGTACTCAACCGATATCACATGCCTCGCCTGGGCCATATCGATCTGAACACCGGCCTGCCGGTCTGAAAACCAAAAGGCGGTCCGCTACGAACGGGAGATCCCGGCGATTTCGTGCACGTCGACGTGAAGAAACTCGGCCGCATCCCCGACGGTGGCGGGCACCGCACCCTCGGCCGGCAGGCCGGGAAGAAGAATCGCTCCGGGGTCGGACGTTCCTCCTTGCACTCCGCGATCGACGACCACTATGGGCGGCATCGGCGGCAAATCACCCATCGACCGTGTTCACAACGTCAGTGGGAAGAACATCTAAGCAGCGATCTGACGTGCTCGCCTTAGCCGTGCTGGTCGCCGCCAACATCAGCTAGTCGGACTGCCGACGAGTGGGCCTACGCCCGGCACTTCAACTCAGGCCAAGCCCGCGCTGACACATACCAGGGCTGGATCCATAGTTACAGTCACCACAGACCCCGTACCGGAATCGGCGCCCACACCGCCATCGCCCGGTCGTGCGCGGCGGGCCAGGATTGGGGGCAGAACCGGGGCCAGAATCTGGATAAGCACCCGGACCCAAGTCCGGGCTCGCGCCCGCCGGGAGGGCCTGACCGGATGGCTCCTGAGTGGTGTCCATACTCCAATGTTACGGCGAACCGGCGACATTCCTGTGACCGGAAAATGACGCTGACCAGCACTTGTGCATAACACCGGCTAGGCACCGGTCAGGCGACCAGACGGGGCGCGGCCCCGCGGCTAGGAGTTGGTGCGGTGCTCGTCGGCGATATCGCCGGCAAGGTCCTCTGTGCGGGCCTCGGCTAGCGTGATCTCGCGGGCAAGCCTCGTTAGTTTGCGGTCGAGCTGCACATTGCGCCGATACGCGGTCGACACGTAGATCAGGAACGCGAGCACCAGGCCGTACAACAGAAGGTCGGTGCCGCGGCCGACGCCAAGGAACCGTGCCACCAGCGACAGCCACTGGGGAAAGAGGATCGAGAGGATCGCGACGAGAACGAAGGCGGCCAGGAACAAACGGCGCAGGGCCAGGTGGCTGTCTCGGCCGGACGGCCGGGTGAGGAACAAACCGATCAGGATGACCGCGGTGACCAGGATGACTTGGATCCAGAGAACGTTCGAGACGCCCATCAGCGCACCAGCAGGTCGACGAGGATGTTGACCGCGTTCAGGATCGACTGGCCCTTCGACTTCGAATAGTCGGTATAGAGAAGTTCGACCGGGTACTCCGTCCAGGGAAGTTTGGTACGACCGAGCTGAAGCACGATCTCGGTGGCGTGTGCCATGCCGTCCTGCTTGAGGTCGAGCCGGCGCGCCGCATCGACACGGATGACGCGCAGCCCGTTGTGCGCATCGGTGAGGCGCAGGCCGGTGGTGCGGTTGGTCACGGCGACCGCCGTTTTCAGCACGACCTTCTTCATCCAGCCCGGCTGCGTGCGGTCGTCCAGGAAACGGGAGCCGAAGACGATCGCCAGGTCGCGTTCACGAGCCGTTTTCAGCATCCCGAGGGCATCCTCGATGCGGTGCTGGCCGTCGGCATCGAACGTCACGATGTACCGCGCACCGGGCTGCTCGGTGACGTACGCGAAGCCCGTCTGCAGCGCTGCGCCCTGGCCGAGGTTCACCGGGTGACGCAGCACCCTGGCCCCGGCGGCCCTGGCGATGTCCACCGAGCCGTCGTTGCTGCCGTCGTCGATGCAGACGATGTGGTCGAAATGCACGGCCAGATCCTGGATGACCTTCCCGACAACCGTCGCCTCGTTGTAGAGCGGCATCACGATCCAGGTGTCCGGCTCGCGCGCCACGTCGTCCTGCGACTCAAGCCAGCCGGTCTCGTCCATATGGCCATTCTGACAGAAGGCGATAGTGTTGGTGAGCACCCGACGGCGTCCCACGCGGTGCAAGGAGCCTAATTGAGTATTCATGTCACCGTGCGTGTCGCACCCTCCGCGGACGTTTCGGACCACGTCGATATCGGTGGAGGCAGCTCGATCTGGCACCTCGCCCAGGTCCGCGAAAACGCGCGGCTCGGCAGCAACTGCATCATCGGACGGGGCGCCTACATCGGCACCGGCGTTGTCCTGGGTGACAACTGCAAGGTGCAGAACTACGCCCTCGTCTACGAGCCGGCCGTTCTTGGCCACGGGGTCTTCATCGGCCCGGCAGTGGTGCTTACCAACGACACCTACCCCAGGGCGATCAACCCGGACGGGTCGCTCAAGAGCGCCCACGACTGGGAACCGGTCGGCGTGACCATCCTCGAGGGTGCCGCGATCGGCGCGCGAGCGGTGTGCGTCGCACCGGTCACCATCGGCGCCTGGGCCACGGTCGCGGCGGGAGCCGTCGTCACCAGGGACGTCCCGGACTTCGCCCTGGTCGCCGGCGTGCCCGCCAAGCGAATCGGCTGGGTCGGCAAAGCCGGCGTGCGCCTGGTCGAGGCGGACGGCGGTTGGCTCTGCCCACAGACATCCACACGATACATAGAAACAGACGGCGCATTGAGAGAGGCCACCAATGACTAAAGCTTTCATTCCCCCCGCGAAGCCCATCATCGGCGACGACGAGCGAGCCGCCGTCGACCGGGTACTCCGGTCGGGAATGATCGCCCAGGGTCCGGAGGTCGCCGCTTTCGAAAGCGAATTCGCCGACGTGATGGTGGCCGGCCGCAGCTGCGTCGCCGTCAACTCGGGCACGTCAGGGTTGCACCTCGGTCTCCTGGCAGCCGGTGTGCGCCAGGGCGACGAGGTCATCGTGCCATCCTTCACCTTCGCCGCCACCGCCAACTCCGTCGCCCTGGCCGGCGCTACTCCCGTCTTCGCCGACATCGAGCCAGACTACTTCGGCCTCGACCCGGCAGCCGTCGAGGCCGCCATCACTCCGCGCACCAAGGCGATTATGCCGGTCCACCTGTACGGCCATCCCGCGATGATGCGGGAACTCGCCGAGATCGCCACACGCCACGGCATCGCGCTCTACGAGGACGCGGCCCAGGCCCACGGCGCCGAACTGGGCGGCCGGAAAGTCGGAACCTTCGGCGAATTCGCGATGTTCAGCCTGTACCCGACCAAGAACATGACCAGCGGCGAGGGCGGCATGGTCAGCTGTGCCACCCCCGAGATCGTGCGCAACATGAAGCTTCTGCGCAACCAGGGCATGGAGGCGCAGTACAAGAACGAAATCGTCGGCTTCAACGCCCGGATGACGGACATCCACGCGGCCATCGGCCGGGTGCAGCTGACCAAGGTCGGAGCCTGGACCGAGCAGCGCCGCTCGAACGCGGCGTTCCTGAACGCGAACCTGACCGGTGTGGTCATTCCCCCCGTCGCCGCGGACGCCGTGCACGTCTACCACCAGTACACGATCCGAGTCCGGGAGGACCGCGATCGCTTCGTCGCCGCGCTGAAGGAGGAGTATGGCGTCGGCAGCGGCGTGTACTACCCGGTGCCGAACCACCGACTCGACTCGCTCAAGCACTTCGCGCCAGGGCTCGACCTGCCGGAGACGGAGAAGGCCGCCGCCGAGGTGGTTTCGCTGCCCGTGCACCCCTCGCTCAGTCAGGACGACCTCGACCGCATCGTCGAAGCCGTGAACGCCCTCGCCGGAGCGGGCGCATAATGGCTGAGCTGCGCATCGGCCTCATCGGCATCGGAGCGATGGGCCGTCACCACGCCCGCGTCCTCCGCGAACTCTCCGGGGTCGACCTTGTGGCCATCGCCGACCCGGGCGGCGACCCGCACGGCGTCGCCGGCGCCCTCGAGGTGCTGCCCGACGTTGAGTCGCTCATCGCCGTCGGCCTCGACATGGCCGTCGTTGCGATCCCGACCCGGTTCCACGAGGACGCAGCGCTCAAGCTCGCCGCGGCCGGCGTGCACACCCTGGTCGAGAAGCCCATCGCACAGTCCGTCACCGAGGGGCGGCGCATGGTGGATGCCTTCGCCGAACGAGGCCTCGTCGGCGCGGTCGGGCACATCGAGCGGTACAACCCCGCCCTGCAGGAGCTCCGCCGCCGCATCGAGAACGGCGACCTCGGCGACGTGTACCAGATCATCACCCGGCGCCAGGGCCCGTTCCCGTCCCGCATCGCCGACGTCGGCGTCGGCAAGGACCTGGGCTCGCACGACATCGACCTCACGGCCTGGGTCGCCCAGAGCACCTACAAGACGATCTTCGCCCAGACCGTGCACAAGAGCGGCCGCGAGTACGAAGACATGATGCTGGCCACCGGCCGGCTGCACAACGGCGTCATCGTCAACCACGTCGTGAACTGGCTGAGCCCGATGAAGGAGCGTCTTACGGTCGTCACGGGGGAGCGCGGAGCATTCGTCGCCGACACGTCGAGCGGGGACCTCACGTTCTACGCGAACGGCACCTTCCCGCTCGAATGGGAGTCGGTCTCCAACTTCCGCGGGGTCAGCGAGGGCGACGTGACTCGCTTCTCGTTCCCCAAGCGCGAGCCGCTGCGAGCCGAACACGAAGCCTTCCGCGACGCCGTCCTGGGTAAGAGCAGCGACGTGGTCACGATGGAGGAAGGCCTGCGCACGCTCGCCGTCGTCGAGGGTGTCATCGAGTCCGCGCGAACGGGACAGGTAGTCGAGTTCTAGCCCGATGCGCGTCATCCTGACGAGCCGGATCTTCTCACCGGAACCCGCCGCCGCCTCCTTCCGGCTCGCGGCCCTGGCCGACGCGCTGGCCGATGCCGGCCACGAGGTGACGGTGCTCACGTCGACCGTGCCCGGAGGAGGCGCCCCGTCGACCCGGCCCGCGGTCACGGTGAAGCGCTTCCCGGTGCTCCGGGATGCCGCGGGGTACGTGCGCGGGTACGCGCAATACATGAGCTTCGACACGCCCCTGCTCTTCCGGCTGCTCGCCTCCCGGCGGGCCGACGTCGTGGTCACCGAGCCGCCGCCAACGACCGGGGCGGTCGTGCGGCTCGTCTGCCGGCTGCGCCGGACGCCGTACGTGTACTACGCGGCCGATATCTGGTCTGACGCGTCCGAGTCGACCGGCGCCCCCCGCTGGGTGGTCCGTGCGGTCCGGATGCTGGAACTCTTCGCCCTGCGCGGGGCCTCCGCAGTGCTCTCCGTGTCGGAAGGCGTGTCCCTGCGGCTGGCCGAACTCGGAATCCGGGACAGGGTCACCCTGATTGGCAACGGCGTCGACACCGACCTCTTCGGGCTGGGGTCCGGCCGCGCAGAGGGCGACGCGCCCTACCTCGTCTACGCCGGAACCGCGTCGGAGGTGCACGGCGCCGGGATCTTCCTCGATGCCTTCGCCCTGGCCGTTTCCGAGAGGCCCGGAACGCGCCTGGTCTACATCGGCCAGGGCGCCGAACGCGAAGCGATTGAACGGGCCGCCGCCGCGCTCCCGCCCGGTTCGGTGCACTTCGAGCCGCGACTGGCACCGGAGGCCGTCGCCGACTGGCTGGGCGGGGCATCCGCCTCGCTCGCCAGCGTACGACCGGGCCAGGGGTATGACTTCTCCTTCCCCACCAAGATGTACGCGGCCGTCGCCTGTGGCACCCCGGTCATCTACGCCGGCGTCGGGCCGGGGACGGCCTTCACGCGGCTCGGCGGCGTCGGGGAATCCGTCGACTACGACGTCGAAGCGGTCGCGGCCGCGATGGTGCGCGCCCTCGACGCGGGGCCAACGCCCGCGCGTCGCGCTGGGATCAGGGAATGGGCCGCGGCGAACGTCGGTTCGGCCGCCGTTGCCCAGCGGGCCGTCGCCGCCATCGCCGCAGCCGCGCGCACGACGCCGCTGACCGCCGCTGACCGCCGCTGACCGCAGCGCTGTGGCGCCCAGCAAGCGCCCAGAACGTTGTGTGGGAACATAGGTGTTGGCACTTCGACGAAGGACGGCACTGATTTGAAGCTCATCTGGCGCACGCTGAAGCAGCTCATGCCCCTTCTCCCGAGCCGCGCAGTCGTTTTCCTCTGGACCTACGTCCTCATTTCGGGCGCCCTCGCTCTCCTGGATATCGCCGCACTGGGCCTCTTGGCCGTATCGCTGACCCAGATGGTGCAGAACAGCCCGGTCTCGCTCCCGGTGGTCGGCACGATCTCCGTCGACGGCTACGTCTGGATCCTTGTGGCCGTGTCCGGTCTCATCATCCTGAAGTCCGCCCTCAGCGTCGGGCTGCAGTGGTTCGCGACGAGGCGGTTCGCCGTGTACGAACTGCAGATCGGCGACCAGCTCTTCGACGCGTACATCAAGGCACCGTGGACGGAACGCCTGAAGCGCAACACATCCCAGCTGGTGCGGCTGGCCGATGTCGGAATCGCGAACGCGACCGCCGGGTTCCTGCTGCCCGTCCTGGCCCTGCCGACGCTGCTCACCACCTGCGTGTCCGTGATCGTCGTCATCGTCATCGCCCAGCCGATCACGGCACTGGTCACAATCGGCTACCTCGGCCTGATTGCCGGGATGCTCTACTACTGGGTGGCGCGGAAGTCGATTGAGGCCGGCCGCGTCAACCGCGACTACTCCTTCCGCGTGGCATCGCTGATGACGGATATGGTGGCCGCGCTCAAGGAAATCACCCTGCGCAACAAGGCCGGCGAGGTCGCCGCCGTGGTGCACGCCAACCGCATCCACACGACCAGGGCTCGCGCCAACCTCAGCTTCCTCGGCGGTGTCCCCAAGTTCGTCCTCGAATCGGCGCTCGTTGGCGGCTTCCTCCTCGTCGGCGGGGTCGCATACGTGGGCGGCGGGATGACCGCGGCCTTCGCGGCCGTCGCGCTCTTCGGGGTGGCCGGTTTCCGGCTTGTGCCCTCCCTCACCGGGTTCCAGTCGATCATCACCCAGACCCACGCCAACATCCCGCAGGTCCAGGCCGTCATCAAGGACATCCACGCGGCCCGCGGCTACATCGAGCACGCCGAGCGCATCGGGCACGATCCCCTCGCGGAGGAACCGAAGCTTATCGTGCTGCGCGGTGTCGAGTTCACCTACCCTGGGACCAAGGAATCCTCGCTCTCCGGCGTCGACCTCACGATCCCGATGGGCAGCACCGTCGGCCTGGTCGGATCGTCGGGCGCCGGCAAGTCCACGCTCGTCGACCTCATCCTGGGCCTGCTCATTCCCTCCAGCGGCGAAATCTCCATCGATGGCGTACCGCTCGACACCGTCCTGGCGGCGTGGCGCTCGCGCGTCGGCTACGTCCCCCAGGACGTCTCGCTCTTCGACGGGACCGTCGCGCAGAACGTCGCGCTCACCTGGAACAATGACTTCGACCGCGACAAGGTCAAGCAGGCGCTCGAGCGCGCACAGCTCTGGCCGACGATCGAAGCGCGCGCCGGGGGAATCGACTCACGGGTCGGCGACCGGGGGATGTCCCTCTCCGGCGGGCAGCGCCAGAGGCTCGGGATCGCCAGGGCGCTGTACAGCGACCCGCTCATCCTCGTCATGGACGAGGCCACGAGCGCGCTCGACACCAAGACCGAGTCCGATGTCGCCACCGCGATCAGGGAACTTCGCGGACAGGTGACCGTTGTCGCCGTCGCGCACCGGTTGTCGACCGTCATGGACAGCGACCAGGTCTGCTTCATGCGCGACGGCAAGATCGTGGCCAACGGCACCTTCAGCGAGGTCGTCGCGGCCGTGCCCGACTTCGCCGTGCAGGCCGCGCTTGCCGGTCTGACCCGGTAACGGCGTGACCAGCGGCCCAGGAGCGGGTCCCAGCGAGCCGCTGGTCGACCTCGTCATCCCGGTTCACGACCCGGGCCGTCCCGTCGGCCGGGCGGTGCGCTCCGTGCTCGCCGGCAACCCGGACGGCGTTCGGGTCACCGTCGTCTGCCACGGCATCAGCCGGGACGCCGTGATGGGGCAGTTCGAGGGGCTGGCCGGCCGCGGGCTGCGGGTCGTCGAATTCGCCGACGGCATCGCCGCTCCCACCGGCCCGTTCAATCACGGCCTCGACCTGGCGACCGGCGAATACGTCGGGGTCATGGGATCCGACGATTTCCTGGAACCCGGCGCGATGGATGCCTGGACCAGCGAGGTGCGCCGCAACAACCCCGACGTGCTCCTGGCCGCCCTCCGTCACCAGGGGGCCAGTGTTCTTCGCAACCCGCTCGTGCGGGCGTGGCGCCGCCACCGGCTCGAACCGGTCAAGGACCGCCTCTTCTATCGTTCGTCCCCGCTCGGGCTGCTGCGCCGCAGCCTGGTGAACGAGCTCGGGCTGCGGTTCACCGAGGGCGTGCGCTCCGGAGGCGACCTGGCCATCAGTTCGCGCCTCTGGGCGAGCGGAGCCAGGATCGACCTCGCCTCGGATACCGCCTGCTACGTGATCGGGGCCGACGCGGACACCCGCGTGACGACGGCGCCGATGTCGGCGGCCGTGGCCCTCACTGCGGTGAACGACCTCGCCCGACGCGACTGGCTCGCCGCATCGCCTGCTCCGGTGCGCCGAGCGCTGTCGATCAAGCTGATCCGGGTGCACCTGCTGGGCGCCGTGCTCGCGCGACCGACGGCCGACCAGTGGGACGCGGCCTCGGTTGACGCCGTCCGCGGCTGCCTGGCCGCCCTGCTCCGCCTGGCCCCCGATGCCCTCGAACCGTTCCCGCGAGTGGATCGCGACCTGCTCGACGTCCTTCTCGATCGCCGAACCGGTCCGAGCGACATCGCGGCCGCCGTAACCCGGCACGCGGCCGGGGGCCGTGCTGCCCGGCTCCTTCCCCGCACGGCCACCCGGTTGTTCGACCGTGAGGGAGTGCTCGTGCGCTACCTCCTCTACGCGGTCGACCCCGGCAAACGGGCCGCGCCCCGAGGCCGGCCCGCGTCCGCGTCAACCGGACGAAAAGGGAGAATCCCATTCTTCCCCAGGGCCTGACCAAGGTGGCCGGGCGCCTGCTGCGCCTGGTCCCGGACGGGGTCCTCAACCGGATCCTTCCGCATCGCTACCGGTACGACCCCGCCGAGCTCCACGTCGCCGTGCCGCCCAGCACCCCCATTCGCCTCTTCATCGCCCCGGTGAACTGGGCGGGTCAGGCCTGGCGCTGGGCCAGGGCCGCCGAGCAGAACATCGACGGGGTCGGCGCGGTGACGATGGCCTACCGGGTGGGCGGCGAGTTCGGCCACCCCGCCGACCTCGTCATCCCCGCCACGGGCTATGTGCTCTCGAGCGGCTGGCAGCGGCGACAGCGCGACGCGGTGCTGACCGGGTTCACCCACGTCATCATCGAAGCCGAACGGCACATCTTCGGCCGCGTGTACGACCAGACCGTCGAGCAGCAGGTGCGCGAACTGCTGGGAGCCGGCGTTCGTGCCGCCTTCCTCTGCCACGGCAGCGACATCCGCCTGCCCAGCCGCCACGCCGCCGGAAACGAGTACTCGCCCTTCCTCGGCGCGCTCGGGGACCTCACCGCCCGGCTCGAGAAGCAGGCGCTGGAGAACAAGGCGCTGCTCGACACCCTGCGCCTCCCGGTCTTCGTTTCGACGCTCGGACTGCTGAGCGACGTTCCGGAGGCGAGCTGGCTTCCCGTCGTGGTCGACCCGTCGCTGTGGGCGACCGAGTCCGTTCCGTTCACCCGCGAACGACCCGTGGTCGCGCACGCGCCGAGCCGGGCCTCGATGAAGGGCTCGGAGCTGATCGACCCGGTCATGCGCCGCCTGCACGACGACGGCCTGATCGAGTACGTGCGGATCGAGGGCGTTCCGGCGGGGGAGATGCCGGCGGTCTACCGACATGCCGACGTCGTGCTCGACCAATTCCGGCTCGGAGACTACGGGGTCGCCGCCTGCGAGGCACTCGCCGCCGGCCGCGTCGTCGTCGGCCATGTGACGACGGATGTCCGCGCCCGGGTGAAGGCGGAGACCGGCCGCGACCTGCCCATCGTCGAGGCCACGGCGGCCACCCTCGAGAGAATCATCAGCGACATGTGTGAGAATCGTGAGCGCTACCGAACGATCGCGAGGTCAGGGGTCGAGTTCGTGCAGGGCGTCCACGACGGCCGCCGTTCCGCCGATGTTCTTCGACCATTCCTGACCAACCCGGAGGAGGACTCCCCATGACCGAGCGCCCGCGATTGCTCATCCTGTCGTTTTCGCCCATCGAGGGCGACGCGAGAGTGCTCAAGCAGGTCACCCTGTTCTCCGAGCAGTACGACGTCACCACCTGCGGCTACGGCGCAGCCCCGGAGGGGGTCGCCAGGCACATCCGGATCCCGGACGACCAGCCGCAAAACGACCTGTACCCCCGGTACCTGGCCCTGCGCCTGTACGAGCGCGTGTACTGGAGAACCAGCGCCGTCGCATGGTGCCGCAAGGAACTGCAGCCGGGCTCCTGGGACGTCGTGCTGGCCAACGACTTCGAAACCGTTCCGCTGGCCCTGTCCCTGGACGCGCCATCCGGAGTGCACGCCGACCTCCACGAATACACGCCGAAGCTCCGGTCGGAGAACAAGGGCTGGATGCGCTGGCTGTCGCCCTACTACCGCTGGATGGCCCGCAAGTACGTGCGCCACGTAAACTCGTCGACCACCGTCGGCGCGGGACTGGCCCGCCAGTACGCAGCGGACTTCGGTTTCGCGCCCGGCGTCGTCAAAAACGCGACGCCCGAGTGGCCGCTGACCCCGAGCGAGCCGGCAGAGCGCCTGCGTCTCGTGCACAGCGGAGCCGGGCTGCGCAACCGCCATCTGGACATCATGCTCGAGGCTGTCGCCCTCTGCACCACCAACCCCACCCTCGACCTCTATCTCACGCCCAACCACCCCGACTTCATCGTGCAGCTCCGCAAGCGCGCGGCCGAACTCGACGGGGTCACCGTCCACGACCCGGTTAGCTACTCGGAACTGATCCCGACGCTCAACGCGTTCGATGTCGGCGTGTTCGTCCTGCCGCCCGTCAACTTCAGCTACGAATGGGCGCTTCCGAACAAGATCTTCGACTACGTCCAGGCTCGCCTCGGCATCATCGTCGGCCCGTCGCCGGAGATGGCGAGCATCGTTCGGGACTACGAGCTCGGCGTGGTCACCGGCGACTTCACCGCCCAGTCCCTGGCCGACGTCATCGACGCCCTGACGCCGGAGGCAACCGCCCGGTTCAAGGCGGCATCCGACACGGCGGCGTCGACGCTCAACGCCGCGGCGGAGGTCAAGGTGTGGGACACGGCCATCGCCGACCTCCTCACCGCCCGGGTCCCCAGCCCGGGCCGCTAGCCCGGCCCGGCTGGAAGCGCCCTGCCGTGCCTGAACCACGTGTCGACCACATCATCGCCGTGCACAACCCCCGAAGGCCGATCTACCGCGCCGTCGAGTCGGTGCTGAAGCACACCGCGGCACCCATCCGGGTGAGCGTTGTCTGTCACAACACCGACCCCGGCGAGATCCGCCGCGTCCTCGGCGAGCTGGCCGACGATCCGCGGCTGCGCCTCCTCGAACTGCAGGACGGCGTGCGCAGCCCCAGCGGTCCCTTCAACGCCGGCATGGATGCCGCGACGGCTCCGTTCACGTCGATCATGGGCTCCGACGACGAACTCGAGCCCGGTGCCATCGACTCCTGGCTCGCCGTGCAGCGGCGCGACGGGGCCGATGTCGTCATCCCGCGCCTCGCGCACGCCGGGGCGGCCAACGTGCCGACGCCGCCGAGCCGACCCTTCCGGGCGGCCGCCCTGGACGGGGTCCGCGACCGGCTCTCCTACCGGAGCGCCCCGCTCGGGCTCGTCTCCCGCGAACGGTTCGGTGCGCTGCGGCTAATGTCCGTTCCCGGCACCGGGGGAGATGTGGAGTACTCGACGGCGCTCTGGTTCTCCGGGGCCCGGATCAGCCGCGACCGCAGGGGGCCGGCCTATCGCATCCACAACGACGCATCCGACCGCGTCACCCTCGCGCCCAAGCCAGTCGCCGACGACTTCATCTTCCTGAACCGACTGCTCGCCAGCGAGCTGCTCAGGGCCCTCACGCCCCAGCAGTGCGAGGCCCTCGTCGTGAAGCTCATCCGGGTGCACATCTTCGGCACCGTGCACAACCGCCAGGACCCCGCACTCTGGACCCCGGCCGAACGGGCCACGCTGGCCGCCGGCCTCGAAGGATGCGTGGGCGCCGCCCCGCATGCCGTGGAGGTGCTGTCGCGGTCCGACCGCGCCCTCATAGACGTCATCCGCGATGTCGGGGCCCCTGCCGACGACCTGCTCGCGGCCGCCGCCGGCCGGCGCCGCTACCTCTCGCCGCCGTCACTGGTGCCGAGGAATCCCCTCCTGCTCCTCGCGCGGGAGGCGCCGCTGCGCTTCGCCGTCGCTTCTGCGCTCGTGCGCGCCGGGCTTTAGGGCTGGCTCCGCGCCCTCCCCCGTGACCCGCGGGAGGGGGTCGGCGCCACTCGGGCGGGGTCGCAGCCCGCCCCCGGCGGCCGCCGCTGCTCCGCCCGGGTAGACTGGACCCCATGCGTATTGCCGTTGTCGCGCTGGGCAAGATCGGTTTGCCCCTCGCCGTCCAGTTTGCTGATCAGGGTCATGATGTCGTTGGAGTCGACGTCAACCCCGCACTCGTTGACCTGGTCAACGCGGGCGTCGAGCCGTTCCCGGGCGAGGCCGAGCTGCAGGACAAGCTCAGCGTCCTCGTGCCCGCGGGCCGACTGCGCGCGACCACCGACTATGCGGAGGCCATCCCCGGCGCCGATGCGGTCGTCATCGTCGTGCCGCTCTTCGTCAACGACGAGACCTGGGCGCCGGACTTCGGCTGGATGGATGCGGCGACCCGCTCCTTCTCCGAACACCTCACACCGGGAACCCTGGTCTCCTACGAGACGACCCTCCCGGTCGGCACCACCCGTACCCGCTGGAAGCCGATGATCGAAGAGGGCTCCGGACTCGTCGAGGGCACCGACTTCGACCTGGTGTTCTCTCCGGAACGCGTGCTCACCGGCCGGGTCTTCGCCGACCTGCGCAAGTACCCGAAACTCGTCGGCGGACTGTCGGAGGCCGGCGCGCGCCGCGCCATCGACTTCTACGAGCAGGTGCTGACCTTCGACGAACGCCCCGACCTCGCACGCCCGAACGGCGTCTGGGACATGGGCACCGCGGAGGCCGCCGAGATGTCGAAGCTGGCCGAGACCACCTATCGCGACGTCAACATCGGGCTCGCGAACCAGTTCGCCCTGTTCGCGGACAAGGCCGGGGTCGACGTGTACGCCGTCATCGAAGCCTGCAACTCCCAGCCATTCAGCCACATCCACCGGCCCGGGATCGCCGTCGGCGGGCACTGCATCCCGGTTTATCCGCGACTGTACCTCTCGACCGATCCAGACGCTGAGATCGTCCGCACCGCGCGCACGCTCAACGCGTCGATGCCCGGCCGGGTCGTCGAGCAGGCCGCAGGCCTGCTGGGCAACCTGACCGGACTCACCGCGCTCGTCCTCGGCGCTGCCTACCGCGGCGGCGTCAAGGAGACGGCGTTCTCCGGCGTCTTCCCGACCGTCGAGGCCCTCACTGCGCGCGGCGCACACGTCGTCGTGCAGGACCCGCTCTACACCGACGAGGAACTGGGCCGGTTCGGCTTCACCCCCTACGTCCAGGGCCAGGGCGTCGACCTGGCGATCCTGCAGGCCGACCACGCCGAATACCGTGACCTCACCCCGGCCGACTTCCCGGGCATCCGGCTACTCGTCGACGGGCGCAACGCGACGTCCCCGGAGAAGTGGGCAGGCGTTCCGCGCCTGGTCATCGGCGCCGGAGGTGCGAGCTAATGGATCTCGTCGTCGTCGGGTCAGGCTTTTACGGGCTGACCATCGCGGAGCGAGCCGCGACCGAGCTCGGCCGCAAGGTCGTCGTCATCGACCGTCGTCCACACATCGGCGGGAACGCCTACAGCGCGAACGACCCGGAGACCGGGATCGAGGTGCACCAGTACGGGTCGCACCTCTTCCACACCTCCAACGTGCCCGTGTGGGAGTACGTCAACCGGTTCACCGCGTTCACGAACTACCAGCACAAGGTCTACACGAACCACAACGGGGTCGTGTTCCCGCTGCCGGTCAACCTCGGCACGATCAACCAGTTCTTCGGGGCGGCCTATTCGCCCACCGAGGCTCGGGAACTGATCGCGGGCCAGGCGGCCGAGTTCGACACGAAGACCGCCGCGAACCTCGAGGAGAAGGCGATCAGCCTGATCGGGCGTCCGCTGTACGAGGCCTTCATCCGCGACTACACGGCGAAGCAGTGGCAGACCGACCCGACGGAGCTCCAGGCGGAGATCATCAGCCGGCTTCCCGTTCGCTACAACTACGACAACCGCTACTTCAACGACACGTTCGAGGGGCTGCCCGTCGACGGGTACACGGCCTGGCTCGAGCGCATGGCCGACCACCCGAACATCGAGGTTCGCCTCGACACCGACTTCTTCGATGAGAGCCAGGCGATCAACAAGGCAGCCACGGTCGGCCAGGTCCCCGTGATCTACACCGGTGCCATCGACCGCTACTTCGACTATGCGGAAGGGGAGTTGTCCTGGCGCACGCTGGATTTCGAGCAGGAGGTGGTCCCGGTCGGCGATTACCAGGGAACATCCGTGATGAACTACGCGGATGCCTCCGCGCCGTTCACCCGCATCCACGAGTTCCGTCACTTCCACCCGGAGCGGGGCCACTACCCCACCGACAAGACCGTCATCATGCGCGAGTTCTCGCGCTTCGCGACCCGCGACGACGAACCGTACTACCCGGTCAACACGCCCCAGGACCGCGCCAGGCTGCTCGCCTACCGCGAGCTGCAGGCGGGGGAGCCGGACGTGTACTTCGGCGGACGCCTCGGTACCTACCAGTACCTCGACATGCACATGGCGATCGGCTCCGCGCTGAGCATGTTCAGCAACAAGCTCGAACCCGCCTTCCGCGCCCGCGCGTAGCGGCCGCCCTCGCCGACGCAGCGGCTCAGCGACCGAGCGTCTTGTTCCACTCCTCGACCGAGGTGATCTCGGGCAGCGCGTCCCGGTACTGGCGGGCCAGCTCGGGCCAGCGGCGACCGATTTCCCGGTGCAGGCGCCAGCTCTCGCGCAGCATCCGTCGGAACTGGCGCCGGTCCCGGGTGTACCAGGTCTTGCCGGCGCCGTCGGCGGTGGAGACCAGGGCGCTGTCGAAGTAGGGCAGCCGGAACCACACGCCGTCGCGCTTGGAGAGCTCCACCTGCGGCCGCTCGACATTGGCCGGGGCCGGCTTGACCAGCCAGTGTCTGGCCACCATCTGGGCGGTGAAGAGGACCAGCGCCAGGCCGCGGGGTCCCTTGGCCTGCTGGGTGCCGGCCGGGATCGGGTAGACGCGCTTGCCTTCGTTGGTCACGGGGGTCTCGGCATCCGATTTCAGCACGCGCTTCTCACGGAAGTCGGCGGCCTGCGCGCGGAGCTCCGCGAGCTTGGTCGGCAACGTCGCGTGCATGTGCGCGGGGCCGCTCAGCACGTCGCGCATGGCCTGCTGGCGCAGGGCGACCGGGTAGTACTGCATCGAGAGGAGGTGCTTGATGTCCCAGATGCGGCTGTCGCGCAGGAGGTCCCCGCCGCCGGCGAACGGCGAGTGCAGCAGCGCGGCCACGAACCGGTTGCGGGCGTGGAAGTAGGCCTGCCAGTCGATGGAGTCGTCCTTGTCCAGCCAGGACACGTGCCAGAGTGCGGCGCCCGGCAGGCTGACGGTCGCGAAGCCGGCCGCGCCTGCCCGGAGGCAGTACTCCGCGTCGTCCCACTTGATGAAGGCGGGCAGGGACAGCCCGACGGTCCGGAGCACCTCGGTCGGGATGAGGCAGAACCACCAGCCGTTGTAGTCGGCGTCCATCCGGGCGTGCATCCAGCGGGTCTGGCGCAGATTGCTGAAGCGGAAGTCGTGGGGGACCTTGTCGTGCGGCTGCGAGTGCCAGACGAACGGCTTGAGGTCGACGGTCTCGGCGAAGGCGTGCAGCACCGGACGGTCGAGCAGGTCGAACATGTGGCCGCCGACGAGCACGGGACGCCGGCTGAACCGGCCGAACTGCAGGGCGCGGAAGATGCTCTCGGGCTCGACCTTGACGTCGTCGTCGAGCAGCAGCACGAAGTCGCTCTCCGGCCGGTCGAGCGTTTCGGCCATCGACCGGGCGAAACCGCCCGAGCCGCCGAGGTTGGGCTGCTCGATGACCTCGAGCTGGGCGCCGAGCCTGGCCGCGACATCCGGGTAGGCGCCCTGGGCGCTGACCTTGTCGTTGCCCTGGTCGACGAGGAACACCCGGTCGATCTCGCCCAGCAGCGCACCGCTGCCGGCGAGGGCGTCGAGCGTTGCGACGCAGTAGTCGGGCTTGTTGAAGGTGGTGATCCCGAGGGACACCTTGCCGGTCCGGACGGGCCGGTCCGGGGTGGCCCAGCTGCCTCCGCGGAGCACGAGGGGCTCGGTGCCGGCGACGATGTCGAACCAGTACCAGCCGCCGTCGCCGAAGGTGACGACGGGGAGGTCGACGCTGGTGCTCAGTGTGCCGGCCAGGGTGTGCGACTCGACGCGCTGGGCGATGCCGTGCGCGGTCGACCGGTAGATCATCAGCGTCCCGGCGCCCTCGGTTGTAAGGCTCAGGCGAACCGAGCGCACCGTCGTCCAGTGCTGCCAGTAGGACGCGGGGAACGCGTTGAAGTAGCTGGCGAAGGAGACGCGCTGGCCGGCTTCGATCCGGATGCTCTCCCGCGAGATCAGGTCATCGATGTGCGCGTTGTCGCTCACCCGGGTCTCGGTGTCGCCGAATCGCGCCCAGATGTCCGCGTCGAGGTACAGCGAGAGCACATCGGGGTCGTTCTCCAGCGGGAAAACCACGTTCTGAATCGTTGTCCAGTCAGTCAATCGTTCGTACTCCGTTCAGCTGCGCCGGACGTCGCGTCCGACTACGAGCCTACCGTCCGGCGTCGGGCAGCCCTCCGGGCACCGCTTCGGTGCGCGGCAGCCGCGGGACCCGCAGGAACGGGCGCAGCACGATGAGTTGCACCGCCAGGACGCTCACCTCCGCGGCGGCGAGCCCGAACGCGAGCCCGGAGACCCCGAACAAAAGCGTCAGCGGGATCATCAGGGCGCTTCCCACGACCGCGCCGACGATCGTGCTGACGGCGAGCGCCTTGGTCAGCCCGAACGCGTTCATGCAGGCGAAGCCGGTCAGCTGGGAGGCCAGCAGGGCGCCCAGGTTGATCCCCATCGCCACCGCGAGCGGCAACGGGATGCTCAGGGTCCCGCCCGACAGGATCGAGCCGGCCCAGGGGCCGAGCAGCGCGTAGCCGAGCGCGCCGACCCCGCCGAGCAGCAGCGAGACCCAGGCGACCCGCCGGGCCCGGAAGACCTGGATGTCCATGTCCCTGGACGGCACGTAGCCCTGGGCCACCTGCACGATGGGCCGGGTCGAGTACAGCGCGAGGCGCACGATCCGCTCGGCGAGGGCGTAGCTCGCCGTCGCCTGCGGGATGAAGATCCCGACGAGGATGACCGGGACGTTCACGTAGAGCGACGAGGTGACCGACATCGTCACGGATGCCGAGTGGCCGCGGAGGTTGCCGAACGCGGGCCGGGGCGACAGGGACAGCGTCCAGCCGGGGTAGCGGCGCAGGATGTCCCAGGTCGTGAGCACGGTCGCGGCCACGACACCGACACCCTGTAGCAGGGCGAACCACAGCGCGTCCCCGGTCGCCATCAGGGCCAGGGCGCCGATGACGGTGCCCACGTTGCGGGGGAGGGAGTCGAGGAGCAGGAAGCGAATCGGGCTGGACTCCCCGACGTAGAACCAGCCGCCGCCCAGGGCCGCGAGCACGCCGGTCAGGACGGTCACGGCCGCCAGCGCCGGGTCGCCGCGGGAGACCGGGATGGCGATGATGACGGCCACCGGCAGGATCGGCACGCAGAGCCACAGCCGGCTGAGCAGGGAGTCGAGGTAGAAGCGCCCCCGTTCCCGGTCGTCCATCACGGCGACCGTCGTCGGGCCGGTGACGCCCCAGCCGAACACGGCGACGACGAAGGCGAAACCGGCGACGGCCTGCGCGACGGCGATCGTCGCCCAGGCTTCCGTCCCGGCGAAGATGATCACGGCCGGGATGACGGCGATGCTGATCACCCCGCTGATCACGACGGACAGGCCGTAGCCGCCGGTGAACCTCAGCAGCCGACGATTCACGCTAACCCTCATACCGGTGCGGCTGCCGCGCCAGGGCGCTCCGCCAGCTCATGCCCTGGGCCGCCTTCACCGAGCAGACCAGCAGGAGCAGCCAGCCGAACTCGACCAGGATCGTGCTTTCCGCGGCGGAGATGACCAGCAGCACCGCGAGGATCAGCGCCGGCCAGACATGAACGAAGGTGCGCTTGTTCGAGGCGAGCAGCCAGGACCGCACGAAGGCCAGCCCGACGAGGGCGACGAAGGCGAGGAAGCCGACCAGGCCGGCCTGGAAATACACGTCGAGGAATGCGTTCAGCCCGGATGACTGGTCGCGGCCGGTGACGAAGTCGAGCCAGCCGTAGGGGGTGACGTTGTTCGGCCAGTACCCGGCCCAGCCCCAGCCCTCGAGCGGGTGCAGGCTGATCAGGCGCCACATTTCGCGCCACAGGGTGTAGCGCACCTCGAATTCACTGCCCGCGTTGAGCAGCTCGATGATCCGGCCGCGCGCGATCCAGGCGCCGATCAGGCCGATGATGGTCGCGCCCAGGAGGCCGAGCTGGAGCATCCAGCGTCCTTCGGCCGGCGTGCGGCGCAGCCAGTACAGGGCGAGGGCCGAGACGCCGACGAACAGTGCGACGAGCACGATCACGGGGGAGCCGGCGAGCAGGATGCAGAGCCCGGCCAGCACGAGCGAACCGATTGCCGGTCCCCGGCGCAGCGACCGGGACCGAAGCTCCACGGCGAAGGTGATGAACGCGAGGAGCGCGACCAGGCCGAGCACGTTCCGCGAGCCGAAGATGCCCTGGATCGGACCGAACCGGGCCAGGTTGCCCTGGATGCCGAGGAAGGTGATCGGAAGGTCGAGCAGCAAACCGGAGAGCACCTCGAGGGCGAGGGAGAGCCCGAGCAGCACCCGGAGCACATCGCCGGTGGCGCGCACGATCTGGATGGTGTCCCTGGCCAGGGCGATATACACGGCCAGGAACGCGAAAGCCAGCTGGTAGCCGACCCCGGCGAGGGTGACCAGGGTGTACCCGCTCCACACCGTCGTCAGGGCGCACCAGGCCAGGAAGACGAGGATCGAAATCGGCAGCAGACCGTGCCACTCGATGCTCGCGCGCCGGGCGTAGAGCGAGAACGCGGCCAGGGCCACGAGGCCGACGAGCACGGCGACGAGCCCGGGCCAGCCCATCACGCTGCGCAGCAGCGTGATCGAGAACGCGACGCCCAGGGCCACGTGGGTGAGCGAGGTCGCGAACCGGGGCGAGGCCAGGATGCGCGCGAGAGCCGTCGGAACGTCGGAATTGTTCGCGCGGGGGATCATGGCTATTCCACGCTATCGCCTACGGCATCGGCGTGATGGACGCCCGCTGACGTTTCGTCATCAAGGCCAGCACGCAGAGCAGGACCCAGCCGAATTCGACGAGCATCCGGCTTTCGGCCACGCTCTGCGCCACCAGCGCGGCCATCAGCAGCAGCGGCAGCAGCGCGGACGCGGTGTACGGGGCGTTGTCGGCCAGGCCGAGGCGCGGGCGGTCGACCGCCAGGAACCAGGACCGCCAGAGCGTGGACAGCACGAGTGCGGAGAACACGAGGAGGCCGAGGATGCCCAATTGCAGCCAGACGTCCAGCCACGCGTTGTGCGCCTGCAGGTAGGTGACTCCCTTGCGCACGGCGAGCCCGTCGAAGGGCTCCACCCAGGGTGCCCAGTAGCTCACCCAGCCCCAGCCCTGCACCGGGCGCTGGGCCGCCAGGTCGGTCACGCTCGCCCAGATGTCGAACCGGCCGGTCAGGTCGGAGCTCTTGCCGAACAGGCCGAGAAGCTGCGGCATGAAGGCGATCAGCGCCCCCACGACGGCGACGACGGATGCCCCGGCCGTCAGGTACACCGGCCGGCGTCCGTCGGCGCCCACCCGGCGCGCCCACAGGGCCAACAGCAGGGTCAGGCCCACCACGGCGGCGGCCAGCGTGACGGTCGCCGAACGGGTGAGCACGAGCATCAGCACGGCGAGGGCCAGCCAGGCGATCCCCCAGCCGCGCCGCACGGTTCCGGCGGCCAGCTGCACGGCGCAGACGATGACGGCGAGCAGGGCGATGAAGCCGAGCAGGTTTCGGCTGGCCACGATGCCTTCGATCGGCCCGCCCTGCAGCAGCAGGCCGCGGGACCAGTAGAACGCCTGCGGCACCTTGTCCGTGCCGTAGTCGACCCAGAAGGGGAGCACCGCGTGGCGCACGAATAGCCCGACCCAGAGCTCGAAGAGCAGGGAGAGCCCCAGCACCCAGCGCAGGGCGACCGAGAACGTGCGCAGCAGTTCGGCCCAGGTCAAGGTCAGCGCCAGGAAGAGCGCGGTCAGCGTCGTCGCCCACTGGAGCGTGAGGCCGATCGCGCTCGCCCCCGGGTAGAACGACCAGGCGAGCGACAGGGTCGCGAGGCCGAGGACGGCGACGAGCGATTTCGGGAAACTGCGCCACATCCAGTCGGGCTTCAGGCTGGCCAGGCCGACGACGCAGCCGACGACGAGCACCAACGCGATCGCGCCCCACCCCCACCAGTCGCCGAGGTTGCGCCAGAACTGGCCGGCGAGCAGCGTGAACAGCAGGAGCGTCGCGAAGGCGCGGACGACGAGACGGCTGCGGACGGCGGGCATATGACCAAGGGTAGTGGCGCGGCGCCCGGGCGAATGCGGCCGCACCGAGGCGCCATTGGTAGTTTGGTCCCACGGAGCGAGGCAGGAGCCAGCCATGTTTGTGGGCATAAGCAACACACCGCGGGATTACGCATGGGGTTCCCCGACCGCCATTGCGACCCTGCTCGGGAACGAGCCATCGGGAAAGCCCGAGGCCGAGCTGTGGCTGGGCGCGCACGCCGGATCGCCGTCGAAGATCGTCGATCCGAGCCTCACCGGCGGAGCCGCGGACCTTGCCGAGTGGATCGCCGCGGCACCGGAGACCGCGCTCGGCGCCGAGATCGCGGGGAGCTCCACGCCTCCCCGGCTGCCGTTCCTGCTGAAGATCCTGGCGGCCGGCGGCCCGCTGTCGCTGCAGGCGCACCCCTCGCCGGAGCGAGCCCGTGCCGGGTTCGCGCTGGAGAACGAGGCCGGCATCCCGGTCGATGCGGCCGACCGGAACTACCGCGACCCGTTCCACAAGCCCGAACTCATCTACGCGCTCAGTGAGACCTTCGAGGCGCTCTGCGGCTTCCGCGAGCTCGGCGAGATCCGACGGATCCTGGCCGAGCTGCGCGCCCTGGACGCCGCGAGCGACGAGCCGCAGGCCGGGGCCCTGGACGCGCTCGAGACCCGGCTGCTCGGGCCCGACGCGCTCCACGACGTCGTCGACTGGCTGCTGCGCGACGGACACGGCGGCGACACCGGGGAGGTCGCCTGGCTCGTCGAGCGCGTGGTCGAGCTCGCCCGGCATGCCGCCTACCTGGCCGAGGGCGGCGCCGACGTCGGCTTCGCGGCGGAGCTGGCCTGCGTCCGGGACCTGGCCGAAACCTACCCGGGCGACCCGGGCATCGTGCTCTCCCTGCTGCTCAACCACGTGTCCCTCCGGCGCGGCGAGGTGCTCTACCTGCCGTCGGGCAACATCCACGCCTACCTCTCCGGGCTCGGGGTCGAGGTGATGGCCGCCTCGGACAACGTGCTGCGCGGCGGGCTCACGCCCAAGCACATCGACATCGACGAGCTGCTCGACGTGCTCGACTTCACCCCGCTGCCGGTGCCGTACCTGCCCGCGTCGCCCGACGCGCCCGGGGTGTCGGTGTACCGTCCCGACGTGCCCGACTTCCGGCTCGTCCGGATCGACGCGGATGCCGCCGGCACCGGCGAGGTGCCCATGCGGCAGGTCACGCTGACGGGGCCGGCGATCGCCATCTGCACGGCGGGCGGGTTCCTCGTGGCCGGCACCGCGTCATCCGCGAGCGTCAAGCGCGGCGAGGCGGTCTACATCACCCCCGACGAGGGCGCCGTCACCTTCGCCGGCGCCGGCGAGGTCTTCCTCGCCACCACGAACACGCCCTAGCCCCTCGCCAGGCGCCTCCCTCGACAGCCGCCGCTGAGATGCGGAAAAAGTACCTTCCCCGGCCGAACGAAGGTGCGTTGTCCCGCAATTCAGTTCCCGGCACGGGCCTGGAGCGCACGACGCGCTCAGCCCGCGCGGCGGCTGCCGAAGGCCCGGCGGTAGGCCGTCGGCGTGGTCTGCAGCACCTTGAGGAAGTGGTGGCGCATCACAGCGGCCCCGCCGAAGCCGGTGTCGCCGGCGATGGCCTCCAGGCTCCGGTCGGTCTCCTCGAGCAGCTGCTGCGCCCGGAGCAGCCGTTGGCGGTTGAGCCACGCTGTCGGCGTCGTCCCGAGGTCGGCGCGGAACCGGCGGGCGAAGGTGCGGGGCGACATCAGCGCCTTGCGGGCGAGCTGGTCGACCGTGAGCTCCCGGTCGAGGTTTAGCATCATCCATTCGGTGACGACGGCGAAGGAGTCACTGCGGCTCTCCGCCACCGGCGACTGGATGAACTGGGACTGCCCGCCGTCGCGCTGGGGAGGGACGACCATCCGCCGGGCGATGATGTTCGCCGCGGCCGCGCCGAGCTCCTTGCGCACGATGTGCAGCGCGGCGTCGATCCCGGCCGCGGTTCCGGCCCCGGTGACGACCCGGCAGTCCTCGACGAACAACACGTCGGGGTCGACGTCGGTCTCCGGGTAGGCCCGGGCGAGGTCCTCCGCATACATCCAGTGCGTCGTGCTGCGGCGCCCGTTCAGGATGCCCGCCTCGCCGAGCACGAACGCCCCGCTGCAGACGCTGAGCACCCAGGCGCCTCGCGCCTCCGCGTCGCGCACGACCCGCAGGATCTCCGGGTGGATCCGGGCGCCCGCCTCGTAGGCGGGGATCGCGATCAGGTCGGCGTCGGCGGCGGCGGCGAGGTCCTCGTGCACGAGGATGTCGAAGCCGAGCTTGGTGCGGATCGGACCGGGTTCCGCGGCGGTGACGTGGAAGTCGAAGACCGGGCCGCCGTGCTCGCTCCGGTCGATGCCGAAGACCTCGCAGATGACCCCGAACTCGAACGGGGACATTCCGGGCAGGGTGACGCAGACGATTTTGCTGAGCATGACGGGCTCCTTGGCCGAATTGGCGGGAATGTGTCGATTGCTGGCGATTCTGCCACTCGCGGCAGTAAGTCGCAATGCATAGATTTTCTGCCATGACCATCTTCCTGCTGATCCTCGGCGCGCTCGCCCTCTGGGGCGTGCTGGCCACCGCCTTCGGGCTCGACGGCGACGGCTACGGCCGCCCCGAAATCCGTGACCGCAACCGAGGCCGGAAGCACCTGACGCCCTGACGTTAGGCTGTTCGAAGCGGCAGCGTTCGGTTGCCGGCCGGAGCAGTGAGGGCACACATGGCTTGGTTAGTCACCGGGGGAGCCGGATATATCGGCGCCCATGTTGTTCGGGCCTTCCTGGCGGAGGGCATCGACGTCGTCGTGATCGACGACCTCTCCAGCGGCCACGCCGAGTTCGTTCCGGACGGAGTGCCCTTCGTTCGCGGCAGCATCCTCGACGCCGGGCTGCTGCGCCGGACCTTCGCCGAGCACGACCTGGGCGGCGTCGTGCACGTGGCCGGCTACAAGTACGCCGGCGTGTCCGTCCGGCGCCCGCTGCACACCTACGAGCAGAACGTCACCGCGACGGCCACCCTCCTCGGGGTGATGGAAGAGGCCGGGGTGAACCGGATCGTCTTCTCCTCGAGCGCCGCGGTTTACGGCACCCCGCACACCGATCTCGTCACCGAGGCGACACCCAAGAACCCGGAGTCGCCCTACGGGGAGTCGAAACTCATCGGCGAATGGCTGCTCCGCGACCAGGGAGTGGCGGCCGGGCTCCGGCACACGTCCCTGCGCTATTTCAATGTCGTCGGCTCCGGTGCGACTGACCTGCGCGACACCAGCCCGCACAATCTCTTCCCCCTTGTCTTCGACGCGCTCGCCGCCGGACGCACCCCGCGGATCTTCGGTGACGACTATGCCACCCCGGACGGAACCTGCGTGCGCGACTACATCCACGTGTCCGACCTGGCGATCTCCCACGTGGCGGCGGCCGGCCGGCTGGATGCCGGGGAGCCGATCGAGCCCGTCTACAACCTCGGCAGCGGCGAGGGCGTCTCGGTCGGCGAGATCATGACCACCGTGGCCGCGGTCACCGGGATCGACTTCACGCCCACCCGCGAACCGCGCCGTCCTGGCGACCCCGACCGCATCGTCGCATCCGGCGAACTCGCCGCCCGGGACCTGCGCTGGAGCATGCGGCACAGCCTGGACGACATGGTGCGGAGCGCCTGGGAGTCCCAGCAGGCGGCTTCCGCCCCGAATGGGTGACAGGTTTTCGATCCTTGGGCGAGTCGAAACCCTAGAGCCAATATCGAGGGTTTACGATTTGCGACTTGACGTACGGGGAACTACACCGATGTAATTAGTTCAAGACACGCAAGGAATGCGCGTCGCACAAGGGGTGGGAGACGATATGTCAATATCTGGGTATCGTAACGGGGTTCCTGAGGACTGGTTTGTCGATCCAGTTCGCTTGGGAGTACCCGGAGTGCGCAAGGAAACGGGAGATGACAATCCCCTGGGGTGGCAGACGGATTCGCTCTGCGCCCAGACCGATCCTGAGGCGTTCTTCCCCGAAAAGGGCGGCTCGACGCGCGATGCGAAGAAGATCTGCGCATCCTGCGAGGTTCGGACGCAGTGCCTGCAGTACGCGCTCGCCAACGACGAGCGGTTCGGGATCTGGGGCGGACTGTCGGAGCGCGAGCGCCGCAAATTGCGCAAGCGAGCCTGACGACGTCGCGCTCCTGGGCCCTGGGCCCAGGGGCTCGTTTGTCCGTGCCGATTTAGGGCGCGCCCCCCGGGCTCCGGGACGGCGGGCGATCCCCGACCTAGGCTGTTCCCGATATGCAACCGCGAGTCACCGCCATCCTTGTCGCCCGTAACGGCGCGAATCACCTTGAGCGAACTCTCGAGGCCCTCGCGGCCCAGACCCGGCGTCCCGACATCGTGGTCACGGTCGACTGCGGGTCGACGGATGCCACGGCGTCGCTGCTCGCCGGATTCGGCCCCACCCACTTCATCTCCGCCGAAGCGGACCTCAGTTTCGGGCAGGCCATCGCCGCCGGGGTGAAGGTCACGGCCCCGCCGGAGTCCGCCCACGAAATGCTGTGGCTGCTCGCCCAGGACAGCGCGCCGGAGCCCGGCGCGCTCGCCGCGCTGCTCGGCGGACTCGAGATCGCGCCATCCGTCGCCGTGGCGGGGCCCAAGGTCATGGAATGGGACGCCGGCGACTACATCCACGACTTCGGCGAGTCGATGACGTCCTTCGGCGCCACGGTCACCCTGGTCGAAAGCGAGCTCGACCAGGGGCAGCGCGACGGCATGAGCGATGTGCTCGCCGTCAGCGCCGGCGGGATGCTCGTGCGGCACACCGTCTGGAACGAACTGGGCGGCTTTGACCCGGGCCTGCCCGCCGTCGACGACTCCCTCGACTTCTGCGTGCGCGTAAGGATGGCCGGCTATCGCGTGTCCGTCGTCGCCGCGGCCCGGGTCGCCTCCGCGGGCGACGGCGTCGCCGGCCCGGACGGGTCCTCCCGGGGACGCCCGCGCCGCAAGCGCCTGCGGATGGAGCGCGCGGCCGCCCTGCACCGCCGCCTGGTCTACGCCCCCGCCTGGGCCGTGCCGTTCCACTGGTTGTCGCTCATTCCCCTCGCCTTCCTGCGCTCGATTTTCCAGCTGCTGAGGAAGGAGCCCGGGGCGATCCCGGGCGAGTTCTCCGCCGCGTTCGGGGCGGCCCTCCGCGGGATGCGGGTGATCCGAGCGCGCCGTCGCTTCGCCGCGACGCGCAAGCTCGGCTGGGCCTCGATCGCCGGACTGCGGGTGCCCACGGTCGAGGTGCGCCGCCGCCAGGCGCTCAAGCGCGAGGCCAGCCTGACCGGCGTGCGCGGCGACCGGCCGGAGATCCGCTTCCTGGCGGCCGGCGGCGGCTGGAGCGTCATCGCCGCGGCCGCGGCCGGAGTCGCCGCCCTCGCCCCGCTGCTCGGTGCGCGCACGCTCACCGGCGGCGGGCTCCTGCCGCTGGCGAAGACCCCCGCCGAGCTGTGGCTGGCAACCGGTTACGGCTGGCGTGACATCGGCCTCGGCTTCGTCGGTGCCGCCGACCCGTTCGCCGCCGTGCTCGCCGTGCTCGGCTCGATCTTCTTCTGGGCGCCGTCCTTCGCCCTGGTCGCCCTGTACTTCCTGGCCTTCCCGCTCGCCGCCTTCGGCGCCTGGATGGCCGCCTCGCGCCTGACCGAACGCGGATCCCTGCGGGCGGTCGCGGCCGTGCTCTGGGTGCTGGCGCCGCCCTTCCTGACCGCCCTCGCGGCCGGTCGCCCCGCCGCGATCCTCGTGCACCTGCTCCTGCCCTGGCTCTTCTTCGCCGGCTACGCCGCCGCCCGGTCCTGGTCGGCGTCGGCCTCGGCCGCGCTCCTGTTCGCCGCCATCATCGCCTGCGCACCGTCGCTCACGCCGGCGCTGCTGATCGGCTGGATCGTGTCCGCCGCGCTGAGCGGCCGCAGCGTCACGCGGTTCATCGGCATCCCGATCCCCGCCCTCGCCCTGGCCGCGGCCCTGGTCTGGGACCAGGGGCTCCGCGGAGCCTGGCTGTCGCTGCTGGCCGACCCCGGGGTTCCGCTCCCGAGCCACCCGGTCTCCGTGTGGCAGCTGGTGCTGGGGTTCCCCTCCGGCGAGTTCGGCGGCTGGACTCCGCTCCTCGACACGCTCGGCATCCCCGGCGTGGATGCCGAACTCCTCGTCCCGATCCTGCTCGCGCCGCTCGCCGTGCTGGCCGCCGCAGCCCTGTTCCTGCCCGGGGCCCGGGCCGCCGGCTTCGCCGTGCTGGCCGCGGTCCTCGGGCTGGCGACCGCCATCATTGCCGGAAACCTCTTCCTCGCCTCGGTCGGGGCGCAGCCGGTCGGCGTCTGGGTCGGGTCCGGACTCAGCCTCTACTGGCTGGGCATCGTCGGCGCCGTGCTCTGCGCGCTCCGCGGCCTGCGGATGTACGCCATCGCGCCCGCGGTGACGGCCGGCATCGCCCTCCTCATCGTCGTCGCCCCGCTGACCGGGGCGCTGTACCTCGGAACGTCCGCCGTTGCCTCCGGCGGCGACCGCACCCAGCCCGCCTTCGTGAGCGCCGAGGCGCAGACGAACTCGCGCGTCGGGACGCTGCAGATCACTCCGCAGCCCGACGGCGGCATCCAGGCCACCGTGGTCCGCGGGGCCGGCGTGACCCTCGAGGAGCAATCCACGCTGTCGAGCACCGACCGGAGCCTGGACGCCCGGGAGCGCGAACTGGCCGTCCTGGCCGGCAACCTCGCCTCGCGCAGCGGCCTGGACGCATCGGCGGGCCTGAACGAATTCGGCATCCGCTTCGTGCTGCTCCGCCCGGCCGCGGTGACTCCGGTCGGGGCGGGCCGATTCGCCCCGGTCACCCCGGAGGCGGCCGAGACCCTCACCCGCACGACGACGGCGATCGACGGCAACGCCGCGCTGGCGCCGGTGGGCGACACGACCTTCGGCCGCCTCTGGCGGCACGACGCCGAGGCCGCCGACCTGGGTGACGTCGCGATCCCGGCGCACGCCGGCGGAGTGCTCGGCCTGGTCGCCTTCCTCGTGGCGGCCGTGGTCATCGGGGCGACCGTGCTCCTGTCCATTCCCACCGGGGCGGGACCCGAAGCCGTCCGCCAGGCCAACCGGGACGCGATTCGGCGCGCGGCGAAGGCGAACGCCAGGCAGAAGCGCCTGGCCAGGGCGAAGCCGGACCGCGCGGCGAAGCCGGACCGCGCGGCGAAACCGCCCCGCGGGGCGAAAGCCGCCCGTGCACCCGAACCGGGCTCCGCCGCGGAACCGCGCGGCACCGCCGAGCCGGCCGACCGATCCACGACCCCGGAGGAGGGCGACCGTGCCCAGTAGCAGCGCAGTCCGGGTGGGCTCCCGGATCGCCGCCGGACTCGTCGGCCTCACCCTCGCCGTCAGCGCCGCGGGCGCGGCGGCGCTCATTCCGTGGCCGACCGTGACGGTCACCCCACCGTCCGCGGAGGTCGAGCCGATCCCCAGCGAGCAGCTGCGGGTCTGCCCCGGCCCGCTGCTCACGCTCGCCGAGGATTCGGGCCAGGCCCAGTCGGCCACCTCCATCGGATCGGCGACCGCCGTCTACGGCACCACCTACGGGGCGAATGCGCCCGGCGAGATCGACGACGTCACCCCGCTCGTCGCCGGCGACAACGCGCGCGGAGCACGCGACGGCGGCCCCCTGCTCCTCCGCGTTCCCGCCCCGGAAGGCGCCACGGTGCCCTCGCTCGTGGCCGGAAGCCAGTCCCAGACGGCCGAGGGCGAAACCGTCGGCGGATTCGCGGCGGCCGCCTGCGGCGAAGCGGTCGCCGACGCGTGGCTCGTTGGCGGTTCGACCGACATCGGACGAACCAGCCTGGTGCTGCTCAGCAACCCGACCACCGTCGTCGCGAGCGTGGACCTGACCGTCATCGGCGAGACCGGCATCGTGGATGCGCCCGGCGCCAACGGAATCCTGGTGCAACCCGGCTCGCAGCGGATCGTGTCGCTCGCGGGCCTGGCCCCGAACCTCCAGTCGCCCGTCGTGCACGTGGAGGCACACGGCGGCCAGGTCGCCGCATCCCTCGAGCAGAGCCTCATCCAGGGGATCGAGCCCGGCGGCGTCGAGCTGCTCGAACCGGCGGCCTCCCCGTCGCTCACGCAGGTCATCGCCGGCCTGGTCGTCGCGGCCCAGGCGCCGGCCGCCGCGGAGACCGACGCCGACCACGTGCCCGACGAGATCCCCTCCGTCCGCATCCTGGCCCCCGGCGAAGAGCCCGCGCAGGTGGAGGTCGTCGTCGTCGGCGCGGCCGGCCCTGGCACCCCGATCAAGGTCGACGTCCAGCCGGGCATCGTCGCCGAGATCCCGTTGCCCGGCCTGGCCGTCGGAAGCTACGCGGTGCGACTGGTCTCCGACCAGCCGATCGTGGCCGCCGCACGCGCCTCGGCCGCCGACGGCGCAGGCAAGGACTTCGCCTGGTTTGCGGCCTCCGTCCCGTTCCCGGGCGACTTCATGGTCAGTGTCGCGCCCGGCCCCGCGCCCACCCTGCACCTGGTGAACACCGGCCCGGGCGAGGCATCCGTCACCGTCACGGCCGAAAACGGGTCGTCGGACACCCTCCCGGTCGGCCCCGGTGCGACGGCGTCACGGCCGCTGGGCGCCGGTGAGCGCTACGTCGTCGCGGGCGGCACGTCCCTCGTGGCCTCGGTGAGCTATGCGGGCCCCGGAATGCTGTCCGGATTCACGCTCACCCCGTCCGGCCCCCTGGCGGCGCCGATCCGGGTCTACCCGCGCTGACCGTTCCGCGGCTGTCGGCGACGTGCCGGCCGGATCAGAGGTGGCGGAACCGGTCGGGTGCGAGGTCCCAGGGGTCCTTGCCCAGAAGCTCGGCGATGGCGCGGAACACGCAACTCTCGATCACCATCCGCTGGTGGAACTCGTCGTTGCGGTGCAGCCGGCTCAGCCGCTGGATCGGCAGCCGGTAGAAAACGATGCGGCGCTCGGCCGCGTTGACCCGGTAGCGCTCGACCCCGACCCCCGGGATCACGGCGTTCGGCCCGGGGGCGACCTCGAAGATCACGTCGGCCAGTTCCGGCCAGACCCCGCGCAGGTAGTCGACGGTCGAGGCGATGGTCATGTCGAACAGGTCGATCCGCGTGCGCAGCGGCGGCAGGTACGGCCCGGTCGCCGAGCTGCGGATTCCGCGCCCGTGCCGGTCCCGGCCTCGCCCGCGAACGGTGGGGGCCGATGCCGGATCTGCGGAACGGCGTGATCGGGGCATGTTGCCATCCTACTTCCGGCTGCGCCGGCGGTACCCTGAAGCACTATGTCAAACCGGCCGTGTTCCCGAATCACCTGCACCGATCCGGCCGTAGCCACGCTGACCTTCGTCTACGCCGACGCGATGGCAGTGCTCGGCCCGCTCTCGGCCGCGCACGAACCGCACGCCTACGACCTCTGCGACCGCCATGCCGCGCGCACCTCCGCGCCCCAGGGCTGGCAGGTCGTGCGCCACCGCGTGATGGGGGATCCGGCGGGTGAGGTAGGTTTTGGGGCATGAGTTCCGCCCTGAACGATGACCTTTCCCACCTCAACACCATCGTCAAGGCCTATGACGTTCGCGGTCTCGTCGGCAGCACGCTGACGACCGACATCGTCGCCGCGCTGGCGGCCGGATTCGTCGACGAGGTCGGCGCGGCCGGGGCCGAGGTCGTCGTCGGGCACGACATGCGCGATTCCTCGCCGGAGTTCGCCGCCGCCTTCACCCGCGGCGCCCGCGCCCGCGGGGCCGACGTCGTCTCGGTCGGGCTCTGCTCCACCGATGAGAGCTACTTCGCCTCCGGCAGCCTGAACGCGCCCGCGGCCATGTTCACGGCCAGCCACAACCCGGCCAGCTACAACGGTATAAAGTTCTCCCGCGCCGGCGCGCAGGGCATCAGCATGGACACGGGCCTCGGCGCGATCCGCGACCGGGCCGCGGTCTACCTGGCCGAGGGCATCCCCGAGGTGGCCGAGCCCGGCGGAGTCCGTGACCTGGATGTGCTCGCCGACTACGCGGCGTACCTGCGCGCGCTCGTGGACCTGTCGGACATCCGGCCGATCAGGATCGTGGTCGACGCCGGCAACGGGATGGGCGGGCTGACCGTCCCGGCCGTGCTCGGCGAGGCCGTCGGCCTGGCCGGGCTGCCGATCGAGATCATCCCGCTCTTCTTCGAGCTCGACGGCACGTTCCCCAACCACGAGGCCAACCCGCTCGATCCGGCCAACATCGTCGACCTGCAGCGGGCGGTCGTCCGGCATGGCGCCGACCTCGGCCTGGCCTTCGACGGCGACGCCGACCGCTGCTTTGTTGTCGACGAGACCGGCGGGGCGGTCAACCCGTCCGCCGTGGCCGCGATTGTCGCCCTGCGCGAGATCACCCGCGTTCGCGCCGCCCAGCCCGACGGGGAGATCGTCGTCCTGCACAACCTGATCACCTCGCGGGTCGTGGAAGAGACGATCGCGGCCGCCGGCGCCGTCCCCGTGCGCACGCGGGTCGGGCACTCGCTGATCAAGGACGAGATGCGCGAGACCGGGGCCATCTTCGGCGGCGAACACTCGGCGCACTACTACTTCCGGGACTTCTGGGGCGCCGACAACGGCATGCTCGCCGCGATGCACGTGCTGGCCGAGTACGGCAACCAGGACCGCCCGCTGTCGGAGCTGTCGGCCCGCTTCACTCCCTACGCGCTGTCCGGCGAGCTCAACTCGACCGTCGAGGACGTGCCGGCGGCGTACTCGCGCATCGTTGAGGCCTACACCGGCAGGGCCGATTTCGATGAGTTCGACGGGCTCACCGTCACCGGCCTGACCAGCGCGGATGAGCCGTTCTGGTGGTTCAGCGTGCGCCCGTCCAACACCGAACCGCTGCTGCGCCTGAACGTCGAGGCGGCCACCCCCGCCGCGATGGCCCGGGTGCGAGACGAGGTCCTGGAGCTGATCCGAGGCTAGCCCCTCGTCGACGGCGACTGTTCCCCAGTCGGACAACTGTTGCCGGCGTACCAGCCACAGTTGTCCGACTGGGCCACACTTGCCCGTGCCTAGAGCCGGCCGGCAGCCTTGAGCGCGATGTACCGGTCGGCCAGGGCCGGGGGCACCGCCGCGGGGGAGCCGGTGACGACGTCGGCGCCCAGTTGGCGGATCGCCGCCGAGACGCGGCCGATGTCGAGGATGGCCCGCTCGGCCGCCGCCGCGCGGTACACCTGTTCCCGGTTGCCGCGTTCCCCGGCGGCTTCGGCCAGGGCCGGGTCGGTGACGGAGGCGACCAGGACCGTGTGCCGGCGGGTCAGCTCCGGCAACACCGACAGCAGGCCGGTCGCCGCCCCGGCGGCATCGACCGAGGTGAGGATCACGACGAGGGCGCGCTGGCTCGTCACCGCGCGAACCTGGCCGGGGACCGCCGACCAGTCCACCTCGATCAGCTCCGGCTCGATCAGAGCCATCGCGTCGACCATGCGGGAGAGCAGCTCCGCGCCCTGGGCGCCGTGCACGCGGCCCCGAACCCGCCGGTCCCAGGCCACGAAGTCGACCCGGTCGCCGGCCCGCGAGGCCAGGGCGGCCAGCAGCAGGGCGGCCTCGAAGGCCGTGTCGAGGCGCGGCTCGTCGTCGACGCGCGCCGCGGAGGTGCGCCCGGTGTCGATGACGATGACGACGCGGCGGTCGCGCTCCGGCCGCCAGGTGCGCACCATGACGTCGTTCCGGCGGGCCGTGGCGCGCCAGTCGATGGAGCGCACGTCGTCGCCGCGCACGTACTCGCGGAGGGAATCGAACTCCGTGCCCTGCCCGCGCACGAGGAGGCTGGTCCGTCCGTCGAGTTCCTTCAGCCGGGTCAGCCGGGAGGGAAGGTGCGCCCGCGCGGTGAACGGCGGCAGCACCCGGATGCGCCCGGGCGCGCCCAGGGTCGCCTGCCGCGCCCAGAGTCCGAGGGGGCCGATCGACCGAACCGTCACATGCAGGGCCCGGCGTTCGCCGCGGCGGAACGGCGTCAGCAGCAGGGAGACCACGCGGCGCTCCCCGGGTGGGATGGCGACCGGCGTGCGGTTGTTGCCGGCTCCGGCGGACGGCTGCCAGGCGTCCCGCACGACCCCGTGCAGCGCACGCCGGCCGGTGTTTGTCAGGGCGAGGCTGCTGGTCACCGTCTCGCCGAGCCGCACCCGGCCGGGCAGGTCGCGCTCGAGGGCGAGGCTCCGCGGCGACGCCGCCAGCGACAGGTCGAGCAGGCCGAGCGCCAGCACGAGCCCGAGCCACACCCCGAGCACGCCGAGCGCCTCCGGCACCGTCCGCCCGAGCAGCACGATCGGCAGGGCGCCGAGGGCGACGAGTGCGACGAACCGTCCGGTGAGAGCCATCAGGGGGTTAGATCGGAACCTGGAGCTGCTGCACGATCCCGCGCAGGATGGCGTCGACCGAGACCCCCTCGAGTTCTGCTTCCGGGCGCAGCTGGATTCGGTGCCGCCAGACGGGCAGCACCATCGCCTGCACGTGGTCCGGGGTGATCGACTCGTACCCGCCCAGCCACGCCCAGGCCTTCGCGGAGGCGAGGAGGGCCGTGGTCCCGCGCGGGCTCACGCCCAGCCGCACGGATGGGCTGCTGCGGGTGGCTCGGGCCAGGTCGACGATGTAGGCGAGGACATCCGGGCTGGAACCGACGGAGGCCACGGACGCCTGCGCCGCGGCCAGCTCGGCCGAGCCGAGCACGGCGCTGACGCCGGCGCCGGCCAGGTCGCGCGGGTTGAAGCCGGTCGCGTGCCGGCGCAGCACTTCGAATTCGGCGTCGCGTTCGGGGATGTCGAGCACGAGTTTGAGCAGGAAGCGGTCGAGCTGGGCCTCCGGGAGCGTGTACGTGCCCTCGTATTCGATCGGATTCATCGTCGCGGCCACGATGAACGGCTCGGGCAGCGGCAGGGAGACGCCGTCGACGCTCACCTGCCGTTCCTCCATCGCCTCGAGCAGGGCCGACTGGGTCTTCGGCGGTGTCCGGTTGATCTCGTCCGCGAGCAGGATGTTGGTGAACACCGGTCCGCGACGGAACTCGAATTCGCCTTCGGCGGTGTCGTAGACGAGTGAGCCGGTCACGTCGCCGGGCATCAGGTCGGGGGTGAACTGCACCCGTTTCGTGTCGAGGCTGAGGGCATGGCTGAGCGCGCGCACAAGCAGCGTCTTGGCGACGCCGGGTACCCCCTCGAGCAGCACGTGTCCGCGGGCGAGCAAAGCGATGATCAGTCCGGTCACCGCGCCGTCCTGGCCGACGACGGCCTTGCCGACTTCGGTGCGCACCTGGGCGAGGGACTGGCGCAGCGTGTCGATGGCCGGGGCGGGAGTGGTCATGGGCTCATTCTTCCGTGTGGCGGGGGCGCGGCCTGGCGGCCGGCCGCGTGTTCGAGATCTGCCAGCCGGCCGGCGAGGTCGACGAGCTCGCGGTCGTTGGCCGGAATCGCATCGACGAGGACGGCTCCGACCTCTTCGGTCGTCCGGCCGGTGATCTCCGCGACGGCGAGCACGACCTCGTCGACACCGACGGTCCGAGGCAGGCCGAGCCGGGTGGCGAGGCGCAGGGTCGCACCCATCCGCAGCGCGTCGATGGCGTGCAGCCGGGCGTCTCCGCGCGCGTACAGCCGGGCCCGGCCCTCCATGGTCTCGCCGGCCCGCACCGTCACGGGCAGGTTCTCGGCCACCAGCGGCCCGAACCGGCGGCCGCGCCAGAGGAAGGAGGCCACGGCGGTGAGTGCCAGGAGGAGAAGCGTGGGAGTGACCCAGACCGGCGTCAGCTCCCCGAGCGAGGGCGGGCCGGTGTCGGCCAGATCGGCGAGCGTCGGCAGGTACCAGACGACCGTGTCGCCCTGGCCGAGGAGGTTGAGCGCGAGCGCCGCATTACCGAAGGTGTCGATCGATCCGTTGCTGAGCCAGGAGTCGTCGACGAGCAGGGTGAGGGTGCGGTCGTCCTGCCGGCGCTCGATCAGCCCGAACCGGTCGCCGTCGGCCGGGAAACACCCGGTCAGCGCCGCCGGGCCCTCCGGTCCGACCAGCGTGAGCGTGTTGCCGCCGGGCGAGAGCTCGCCCGCCTTGACGGCGGCCGGCAGGTCGCAGCCGGCCGCGGGCGACTCCGACCCGGACACGCCGCCGAACGCGACCTCCGGCGCCAGGGCCTGCAGGACCGCGAAGTGCGGATCGGCCAGGACGGTCCGCGGCGCGAGCGCCGCCATCTCGGCCAGCCGGGTGGCGTCCAGGTAGTCCTCCGCGTCCGAGAAGAACACCGTCGGATCGGCCGCCGCCCGGGCCGCGCTTCGCGCCTCCTCGAGGGTGTCGGCCGCGACCACGCTCACTCCATGGCTCCGCAGCACCTCGACCAGCGCCCGGCTGCCTGCCTCCGCCGCGTTGTCGGCGGCGAGCGGCGTCCCGCCCGCCGTGCTGCCGCCGGCCACCAGCGCGGCGGCGACCGACACGAGGATGGCGGCCGCCCCGGCCAGGATCCAGAACAGCCACCGCCGTCCGGCGACGCGGAGCGTTGGCGTCAGCGCGGGCGCGTTCGCCGCGGGCGGCCGCTCCCGCAGCGCGGCCGTCACGGCGCGGCCTTCTCGAAGAGGGGGTCCAGCCGGCGCGGACGCCGGTCGCGCAGGTCGAGCTCGAGGGCCCGGACCTGCAGGTACTCGTGCTCCGTCCCTGGGTTGCCGAGGTAGCGCACGCGGTCGAAGCAGTCGGCGGCCTCGGCCAGGCCCGCGGCATGCTCGGGGAAGGCGTCGGCCGCCCGTGCGGCGAAGGCGTGCGCCGTCGTGCCCGGCGTCACCAGCAGCACGGAGCGCTCGATCAGTCCCCTGGCCAGGGCCCGGAACATCTCCTGGGCGGCGAGGGTCCAGTCCCCGGCGGCGGCCGCCGCGGCGGCCGCGCGGCGCAGGTCATCCGCGCCGCGCCGGTCGTCGGTGCCGAACAGACGAGCGGGGACGCCGGCGCGACGAGCCGGCCGGGGCGGGCCGAAAATGAAGTACGCGGCCACCAGCGCGGCCACCAGCAGCACGGTCACAAGGAGCGGAACCCAGGGTGCCAGCAGGTTGTCGGACGGTGCCCCGAGCGAGCCGAGCCAGTCGAGGACCGCCTTCGAGAGCCGGTCGAACCAGGTCGGCCTGGCGGCCTGGTACGGGGCCTTCGCCAACTCCTCGCGCAGCCACTGCCGCGCTTCCGGCGCGTCGGGATCGATCATGCCCCTGGTGCCAGGTAGGGGTCGGCGAGGCCCTCGCCCCGGCCGGCCCCCGCCGCCTCGACGTAGCGCTGCAGGTCCAGGTCCAGGCCCTCTTTGCGCATCCGCAGGTCGATGTAGATCAGGGCGGTCGTGGCGGATTGGATGACCGCGGTCACCGCGCCGAGCCCGAGCGCGGTGAAGATGGTGAGCACGTACAGGAAGATGGAGGGAATCCAGGCCTCGAACGCGGCGTTCGGGTCGACCAGGGACACGGCGACCCCGAACAGCAGGCTCAGGGGCGTGGTCACGATCTGCGCGACGACGTTCACGATGGTCGCGACGAGGAACTGGACGCCGAGGGTGCGCCAGAAGTAGCCGCCGGTCAGGGACCAGGACCGGCTCACCGCGCGTCGGATTCCGAGCCGTTCCAGCACGATCAGGCTCGGCGCCAGTGACGTCTTCGTGAAAAGCCAGATCCACCCGGCGACGAGGGCCAGGCCGCCGAGGATGCCGAGGGCAACGCCCAGCCCCAGCCACGGGCCGCCGAGCGCGACGAGCAGCGCTACGCCGCCGACCAGGATTCCCGCGGGCAGCAGCACCGCGGCGCTGAGCAGCACGGCCCAGAGGACGAGCGGCCACAGGCGGCGGCCGGCGGCCCGCCAGAGCCGACCCAGGCTGAGCTTCTCGCCGAGCGTCCCCCTGGCCACCTCGACGACGATGATTCCCTGCAGCAGCGCTGACGCGATCACCGACAGGGCGACGGGGACGATCGCCGACAACACGATCGCGGCGATCGAGCCGGCCTCGACGGCGTCGCGCTCGGACGCGGAGGCACTGTCGATCCGGCCGAGGGCGAAGAACGTGACGAGGCCAACGACGACGAGGGTGACCAGGGTGATGGCGGCCTGGACGATCAGGGCACTGCCGAAGGTCGCTTTGGGATTCCGCCGCAGGACCTGGAACGGCGCCCAGAGCAGCGTGCCGAACCCGAGCGGGCGCAGCGGGATGAGGCCGGGCCTGGGGGGCGGGGTCCAGCCGGGCGGCTGCCCGCCGCCGGGTGGCGGCCCGTACGCGCCGAAGGCCGGCGCCGGAGCGTCGGCGCTCGTCGGGGGGAGCCAGCTCTGAGGGTCCGTCACACCATCATGCTGGCATACCCGCTGCCGAAATCACGATGATCAGGCTACTTGCGGCACCCTCCGCTACTCTTGTGCCAGAGATTGTACGACTCGACGTGGAATCCACGTGCGAGCTAAGCGGAACGGAAGTATGAACGCACGCATTTTGGTCGTCGACGACGACATTGCGCTGGCCGAGATGATTGGCATCGTGCTGCACGGCGAGGGTTTCGAGCCCTCGTTCTGTGCCGACGGCGCCCTCGCGCTCGACGCGTTCCACGCCGGCAAGCCCGACCTGGTGCTGCTTGACCTCATGCTGCCGGGCCTCGACGGGATCGAGGTGTGCCGTCTCATCCGTGCCGAGTCCGGAACGCCCATCATCATGCTGACCGCCAAGTCGGACACGACCGACGTCGTCAAGGGCCTCGAGTCGGGCGCCGACGACTATATGGTCAAGCCCTTCAACCCGAAGGAGCTGGTGGCCCGCATCAAGACGCGCCTCCGCCCGACGCCGGCGGGCGCCTCCGGCAGCCTGCAGATCGGCGACCTCGTCGTGGATGCCGCCGGCCACGAGGTCAGGCGCGGCGAGCTGCGGATCAACCTCACCCCGCTCGAATTCGACCTGCTCCTGGCCCTCGCGTCCAAACCGCAGCAGGTCTTCACCCGGGAGATGCTCCTGGAACAGGTGTGGGGCTACCACTACAAGGCGGACACGCGCCTCGTCAATGTGCACGTGCAGCGGCTGCGCGCCAAGGTCGAAGACGACCCGGACAACCCTCGCATCGTCATGACGGTGCGCGGCGTGGGTTACCGGGCCGGCGCGGCCGGGTAGGTCCCCCGTGGCTTCGGGCATGGCCGGCTTCGGCTGGCGGTCCTGGCGGTCCTGGCCCGGCCAGATCGCCGCCAGGTGGCGCTCTTCGCTGCAATTCCGCACGGTGGGCATCACGGTGGTGCTCTCCGGGCTGGCGATCGCCATGGTCGGGGTGTACATGTCCGTGAGCATCGGCAACGACCTGTTCCAGTCTCGGCTGAGCCAGGTTCTGCTCGAATCGAACAGGGCGACCACCGCGGCCCAGGGCATCCTGAACTCCTCCGACGCCGCCGACCGAGTGCAGGTGCAGACCCTGCTCGGTTCCGCGCGCACCCAGATCACCGCGGCCTCGTCGAGCCGCCTCATCGCCGTGTTCCGCGTGCCGGGGCAGGACTCGTCGACGGTCGCCCCGCAGGACTTCTCGACCTTCGGGGCCTCGACCGGGGTCATCTCCAGCGAGTTGCGCGGCGAGGTGCGCGAGAACCCCGGCGAACAGTTCTGGCAGTCAGTGACGCTCTCGACCGAGGAGGGCGCGCAGTTCCCCGGGATCGTCGTCGGCTCCCAGCTCACCGTGCCCGTGGCCGGCCAGTACGAGCTCTACATCGGCTACAGCCTCCAGGACGCCGAGTCCACCCTGTTGTTCGTGCAGCAGACCCTCGGCGTCGCGGGGATCACGCTCATGCTACTGATCGGCGGCGTCACCTGGATCGTCGTGCGGTTCGTCGTCACCCCGATCCGCGTCGCGGCGGAGACGAGCCAGAAGCTCGCCTCCGGCGACCTGGCCGTACGCATTCCGGAGAAGGGGCAGGACGTCATCGCGACGCTTGCCCGGTCGTTCAACGGCATGGCGGACAGCCTGCAAAGCCAGATCAAGGAACTCGCCGACCTGTCCGAGATGCAACAGCGGTTCGTCTCCGACGTCTCGCATGAGCTCCGCACCCCGCTGACGACGATCCGGCTGGCCGGCGACGTGCTCTACGACCAGCGTTCGAGCTTCCCGCCGGCAACCGGGCGCACCGCGGAGCTGCTGCACACCCAGGTCGAGCGCTTCGAGCTGCTGCTCAGCGACCTCCTGGAGATCAGCAGGTACGACGCCGGGTCCGTCGAACTCGAATCGGAGCCGACGAACCTCGTGCACCTCGTGCAGGACACGATCGAGGGGATGCGCTCCCTCGGCGAGTCCAAGGGGACCGACCTCCGCCTGGTCGCGCCGGGCGGCCACCTGGACGCCGACGTCGACCCACGCCGGATCCGCCGCATCCTGCACAACCTGATCGGCAACGCGATCGAGCACGGTGAGGGGAAACCCGTCGTCGTGTCCGTCGACAGCAACGCCGGAGCGGTTGCCCTGTCGGTGCGGGACTACGGCATGGGAATGACAGAGGCGGAGGTCGCGCATGTGTTCGACCGGTTCTGGCGGGCGGACCCGTCCCGCCGGCGCACCATCGGCGGGACCGGCCTCGGGCTGGCGATCTCGCTCGAGGACGCGACCGCGCACCGAGGTTTGCTCCAGGTCTGGTCCCGCCCCGGCCAGGGGTCCTGCTTCCGGCTGACGCTGCCGCGCGGCACGGCAGCGATCGGCGAACTCGTGAATTTCCCGCTGCCGCTGCCGCCCGCGGATGCCCAGGCCACCGTCGCCGACTTCGCCGCGGGAACCCGGGGGGGCCACTATGCGTAATCGGGAGGGTGGCACCCGGAGGCTCCTGGCCGTTCTCCTGGCCGCCGGCGTCCTGCTCGCCGGCTGCTCGGGGATTCCGCGGGACGGGGGAGTGCAGGACGGCCAGGCCGCCCTGCCCGACGACAACCCGGCGCCCGTCTTCCTGCCGTCCAAGCCCCGGAAGGATGCCACCCCGGATGCCATCCTCCGGGGTTTCATCGACGCGGCGTCGAGCCCGGAGAGCAACTACGCCATCGCCCGGGAGTTCCTCACCCCGGACTACAGCGGCGCGTGGGAGCCCGACGCTGGCGTCACCGTTGACGACTTCTCCGGACGCAGCACGACGGTCGTCGACGAGACCACCATGCAGTTCTCGGTCACCCCGGTCGCCGAGGTCGACGCCAGCGGGCAGTACCAGACCGTCGATTCCTCGTCCCCGGTCCCGCTGCGCTACGAATTCGCCCGGGTCGGCGGGCAGTGGCGGATCAACCAGGCGCCTAACGGCACGGTGATCGACCGCAACACCTTCCGCGACGTCTTCAGCGCCCAGGCCCTCTACTTCTTCGATCCCAGCTTCCGCTACCTCGTGCCGGACCTCAGGTGGTTCCCCCGGGGGGCTTCCGCCCCCACGAAGATCGTCAAGGGTGTGCTCGCCGGCCCGAGCCCGTGGCTGACCGGCGCGGTCGTCACGGCGTTCCCCGAGGGCACGAAACTCACCGCCGACGCCGTCCGGGTGGTGGCCCGCGACGCCAAGGTCGACCTCAACAGCGAGGCCCTGAACGCCGATCGGGTCTCCCTGCAACGGATGGAGGCGCAACTGTCCCGCAGCCTCCCGCCCGGGCTGACCGCCACGATCACCATCAACCAGAACTCGCAGGACATCGGCGACATGGGCTCGAACGCCCCGCGCGCGACGCGCGTCGACGCCCGGGCGCTGGTCCTCCGGGACGGGAAGTTCGGCTTCCTCGCGGCCAGCGGGACCGCGCTGGCGCCGATCGCGGGCATTTCGGACCCCGTCGCCGCGCTCAAACCGACGGCCGTCGCGCTCTCTCCCGGCCAGACCATGGCGGCGGTACTCACCGGCGCGGGCCTGTACGGCGTCCGGGTCGGCGACGACCCCGTGCGGCTCGATCCCCGCTCCGGCCTGATCGCGCCCTCGGTCGACTCCGACGGTTTCGTCTGGTCGGTGCCGTCGGCGCGGCCGGGAGAGTTGTTCGTGCACACCCTCGCCGGCAAGTCGATTGCCGTGCCGACGCCGTGGCAGGAGGCCTCGGCGATCGTGTCCCTGGATGTGTCCCGCGACGGCACCCGGCTGCTGGCCCTGCTGCGAAATGGGACCGACTCCCACTTCGTCGTCGCGGCGATCAAGCGCGACAACAACAACGTTCCGGTCGGTATCGGCGAGCCCATCGTGCTGTCCTCGGGCGCGGGTGTCCCGCTCGACGCGACCTGGATCGACGAGCTGACCGTGGGATCGTTGATCCGGCTGCCCAGCGGCGAGGAGCGCATCGTCGCCCAGCAGATCGGCGGCGGGACCACCGTGCTCGAGTCGGCGCCCGGCAGCGTCTCCCTGGCCGGAAGCAACACCCTGCGTGAGCTGCGCGCCCTCTCGGCCGGGGGAGCCCTGCAGATGCAGCGGGGGGTCGGCTGGCAGGAGCGCATCGACGAGGTCGTGCTCATCGCCACGCAGCAGGGCATCGTGGGCTAGCGACTCCTCCTCACCCGGCCGGCGCCGGCGCCCGCCCGCACCGACCGGGCCGTGCCCGCCGCGGATCGGCGCGCCGGGCGCAGAATGGCCGGATGGGCGACCAGGACGCCATCCGCCGCGCCGTGCTCGACGCCTGGGCCGTGCTGCTCCCGATCGAGTGCAGCGGCTGCGGGGCCCCCGACCGGGCCCTCTGCGCGGCCTGCCGGGCGGCGCTGCGTCCCGCCGTCCACCAGAGCCTCCGTGGCGGCCTGCCGGTCTGGTCGGGACTGGACTACTCGGGTGTGGCCAGGCGCGTCCTCGGCGCGTACAAGGACGGCGGCCGCACCGACGCCGCCCTCGCTCTCGCGGGGCCACTGCGCCTCGCCGTCGCCGCGGCGCTCGCCGACCTCGGCGCGGACGACCAGGGCGGCGTGCACCTGGTGACGATCCCGTCGTCCCGCCGAGCGTGGCGCGCCCGCGGCTTCCACCCCGTCGAACTTCTCCTGGCCCGGGCCGGACTCGCCGGGGCGCCGATGCTCCGGCAGGTCGGCGACCCCCTGGACCAGGTGGGCCTGGGGCGCGAGGCCCGTACCCGGAACCGGCACGGTTCGCTGGCCGCCCGGAGGCCGCTTCCCGGCTTCCGCTGCGTCGTCGTCGACGACATCCTGACCACCGGCGCCACGATCCTGGAGGCGCGGCGCGCCGTGCTGGAGGCCGGCGGCGAGGTGCTCGGACTGGCCACTCTCGCGGAAACACGGCGGCTCCGGCCGGCGGCCGAACACTCCCCGGGAACTGGCAGGTCAAACGGGTGACTTATCCCCGCCACCGGGCTACGGTGTTCTTAACGGCGCGCTACGATCGCCCAGAATCAGGGCGGTCCGCCGGATCTGGAGGTCGTCATGGAAACTAACATCGTTGGACGTAACCTGGGCATCACAGATCGGTTCCGGCAATACGCCCTCGACAAGTCCGAGAAAGTCGCGGTTCTCGCCGACAAGGCGCTCGCCCTCGAAATCAGGGTCAGCCGTCACCGCGAGAAGAACGAACGCACCGGCGCGGCCGGCAAGGACCGGGTCGAACTGACCCTGATCGGCAAGGGCCCCCTCGTGCGGGCCGAGGCCGACGGCTCCGACAAGTACGCCGCGTTCGACGTCGCCCTCGGCCGGCTCCTGGAGCGCGTGCGTCGCGCGAAGGACCGCAAGAAGGTGCACCGCGGGGGCGCCCACCGCCCCACCTCGCTGCAGGAAGCCAGCGCCGCAGGCTTCAGCGTGGTCGACATCACACCGGCGGATGTCGAAACCCTCGAACGCGTGCGCACGGGAGCCATCCCGATCGTGACCGAGGAACACCCGGCGGAGCCGGTCGAAGAGGAATACTGCCCGGTCGTCATCCGGCGCAAGGTCTTCGCCGCGGCCCCGATGACCGTGGACGACGCCCTCTACTTCATGGAGCTCGTCGGCCACGACTTCTACCTCTTCCAGGACGCGGAAACCAGGCGTCCGAGCGTCGTCTACCGCCGCAAGGGCTGGGACTACGGCGTCATCGAACTCGACGACAAGGCCGAGGAACTGCGCGAGGCGTAGGCCAGCCGCCCGCCGACCCAGCTCGCAACCAACTAGCATTGCTATAGTTGCCGGCTGGGTCGGCGCTACGTGCGTCCGACCGGACGACAGGCGCGTCCGCGCGCCGTGACGACTAGTGGAGTGCATTCGTGGCCTCAATTCTGGAAAAGGTTCTTCGTGTAGGCGAGGGGCGCGTTCTGCGCCGCCTCGAGAACTACGCCAAGGCGATCAATGCGCTGGAAGAAGACTTCCGCCACCTCACCGACGAGGAGCTGAAGAACGAGACCGTGCAGCTGCGCGAGCGATACTCGAACGGCGAATCGCTGGACGACCTGCTGCCCGAGGCCTTCGCCGCGGTCCGCGAGGCCTCCACCCGCACGCTGGGCCTGCGGCACTTCGACGTGCAGCTGATGGGCGGGGCGGCCCTGCACCTCGGCAACATCGCCGAGATGAAGACCGGTGAGGGCAAGACCCTCGTCGCGACCACGGCCGCGTACCTCAACGCGATCACCAGCCGCGGCGTGCACGTCATCACGGTCAACGACTACCTCGCCAGCTACCAGAGCGAGCTCATGGGCCGCGTCTTCCGCGCGCTCGGGATGACCACCGGCTGCATCCTGTCCGGCCAGACACCCGAGCAGCGCCGCGACCAGTACCAGGCCGACATCACCTACGGCACGAACAATGAGTTCGGCTTCGACTACCTGCGCGACAACATGGCCTGGCAGGCGTCCGACATGGTCCAGCGCGGCCACTACTACGCGATCGTCGACGAGGTCGACTCGATCCTCATCGACGAGGCCCGCACGCCGCTGATCATCTCCGGCCCGGCCTCCGGCGAGGCCAACCGGTGGTTCAACGAGTTCGCCAGCCTCGCCAAGCGACTCGTTCCGAACGTCGATTTCGAGGTCGACGAGAAGAAGCGCACCGTCGGCGTGCTCGAACCCGGGATCGAAAAGGTCGAAGACTACCTCGGCATCGACAATCTCTACGAGTCGGCGAACACCCCGCTCATCTCTTTCCTGAACAACTCGATCAAGGCGAACGCCCTGTTCAAGAAGGACAAGGACTACGTCGTCATGAACGGCGAAGTGCTCATCGTCGACGAGCACACCGGGCGCATCCTGATGGGCCGCCGCTACAACGAGGGCATCCACCAGGCGATCGAGGCCAAGGAAGGCGTCGCGGTCAAGGCCGAGAACCAGACCCTCGCGACCGTCACTCTGCAGAACTACTTCCGCCTGTACTCGAAGCTCTCCGGCATGACCGGAACGGCCGAGACCGAGGCCGCCGAGTTCATGAGCACCTACAAGCTCGGCGTGGTCCTCATCCCCACGAACAAGCCGATGAAGCGGATCGACCAGGCCGACCTCGTCTACAAGAACGAAGAAGCCAAGTTCGGCCAGGTCGTCGAAGACATCCTCGAACGCCACGAGAAGGGCCAGCCGGTCCTGGTCGGCACGACGAGCGTCGAGAAGAGCGAATACCTCTCCCGGCTGCTCGCCAAGAAGGGCGTCCGCCACGAGGTGCTGAACGCGAAGAACCACGCCAGGGAGGCCGCGATCGTCGCCCAGGCCGGCCGCCTCGGCTCCGTGACCGTCGCCACCAACATGGCCGGCCGCGGCACCGACGTCATGCTCGGCGGCAACGCCGAGTTCCTGGCCGTGGCCGAGATGAACGCCAAGGGCCTCAGCCCGGTGGAAACCCCCGACGAGTACGAAGCCGCCTGGGACGACGTGTTCGCGGACGTCAAGGCGAAGGTGACCGAAGAAGCCGAGAAGGTCGTCGCCGTCGGCGGCCTCTACGTGCTGGGCACCGAACGCCACGAGTCGCGCCGGATCGACAACCAGTTGCGCGGCCGGAGCGGCCGCCAGGGCGACCCGGGCGAGAGCCGGTTCTACCTCTCGCTCACCGACGACCTCATGCGCCTGTTCAACGCCGGCGCCGCGGAGAGCCTGATGGGCCGCCAGGGTGTGCCGGACGACATGGCCATCGAGTCGAAGATCGTCAGCCGCGCCATCCGCAGCGCCCAGGCGCAGGTCGAGGGCCGGAATGCCGAGATCCGCAAGAACGTGCTCAAGTACGACGACGTGTTGAATCGCCAGCGTGAGGCGATCTACAGCGACCGCCGCCACATCCTTGAGGGCGATGACCTGCACGAGCGCACCCAGAAGTTCCTCGAAGACGTCATCGACGAGGTCCTCGCCGTGCACACCGGTGAGGGCAACGGCGACGACTGGGACTTCGACGCCCTGTGGACCGAGCTCAAGACGCTCTACCCGGTCGGCCTGACGATCGACGAGGTCGTCGCCGAGGCCGGCAACAAGGGCAAGATCAACCGCGACTTCATGCGCCGCGAAATCATCTCGGACGCGAAGCTCGCCTACCAGCGTCGCGAGGAATCCCTGGGTTCCCCGGCCATGCGCGAACTCGAGCGCCGGGTCGTGCTGTCGGTCATCGACCGCCGCTGGCGCGACCACCTCTACGAGATGGACTACCTCAAGGACGGCATCGGCCTGCGCGCCATGGCGCAGCGCGACCCGCTGGTGGAGTACCAGCGCGAGGGCTTTGCCATGTTCCAGCAGATGATGGGCCAGATCCGCGAGGAGACCGTCGGCTTCCTGTTCAACCTCGAGGTCGAGGTCAGCCAGGCGCCGGGCTCCGTCGCCGGCCCGATCGTCGAAGCTAAGGGCCTGACGCCCAGCTCCGCCGGCGAGGAGAAGCTCAGCTACACCGCCCCGAGCGATTCGGGCGGAGTCGAGGTGCGCAACCAGCGCGGCCAGCTCCAGCAGGCCGCAACCGACCGTGCCCGTAAGGCCGCCGACGTCGGGGACGAGGCGCCGGAGGCGGAGGAACCCGCCCAGCGCGGAGCCTTCGGCCAGCCGACGACCCCGGTGAACCGCGCAGAGCGGCGCTCCCAGGGCGGCAAGAAGAAGTAACCCGGAACCACCGATCGTGGCTGAGGCGGTGCCCCGTGCGGGCACCGCCTCAGTCCCTCTTCGGGCATCGGGCGTTCGCGAGTTTCCGGAGCGTCCCCCCGGGAGCGCTACAGCACGTGGATGGCGCTGGCTCGCCACCGATGGTCGAGGCCCTCCAGCCGCAGGGCCACCGCACGCACCCGCACCCGGCTGTGCACGATGACGACGGCCTCGACGACGCCGTCGCGGGGCTCCGACATGGTGATCCGGCCGATCGTGATGGTGGGACGTTGCGCCTGCTGCCCCTTGACCGCGCGCGCCCGGGCCGACAGCACCACGCGCTTGAGCAGGTGCCGGTAGACGTCGTCGGTGACCCAGCGGGCCAGCTGGTCGAGCTCCCGGGCACCGGCGAGCACCTCGATGACGCAGCGCGTCAGGTTGATCAGCAGCGGTTCCGGATCGGGGAGCTGGCTGCGCGGGCTGGGCTGGTGCCCGAAGAAGTCCGCCTCCTTGAACCTGTCGCCCGGTTCCTCCTGGGCGGCGGGGTCTTCGGCGGGGGTGAGAGGGGTGCTCATGGCTCCTCCGATGTGCGTGATTCCGATGGCGCGTCGACGGGTGCTCAGGCGTTCGGGTGGATCACGGGACCGACCCCCTGTTCGGGGGGAGTCCGTGCTGTGACTCAATCAGGGCGCGAGGCGCCTGTCTAGCGCTTATAGGGCCTGTGGATAACCGGAGCGGAGCCCGGCCGGGCCGACTAGTTTCGGGGTGTGCGGTGGGACAACCTGTTCGACGACCTCGAGGGCCAGCTCGAGCATGAACTCCAGGCCGAAGAGATCGACCTGCGTGCGGAAGAGGAACGGTTGCGCCTCGGCCGGCTGTCGCTGCGCAGCAGGCTGGTGAGCCTGGCACGGCCGTCGGAGGGCGGCGCGGGCATCCTGAAAGTCGTCCTGATGGACGGAGAAACGATCATCATCCGGCCGACGACCTTCGGCCGGGACTGGCTGGCCGCCGACCTTCTCTCCGCCGACCACCTGTCAGCGCACCTCCTGTCAGCCGACCTCCTGTCAGCCGACCTCGGCATCCCGGACCGCCCCGCCGCCGATCGCCACGCCGCCGCCGCCCAGTGCGTGCTGCCCCTCGCCTCGATCGCGGGCGTGATCCTGCAGCACGACCAGGTCGCGCCCTCGCTGACCGCCGAATCCGAGTCGGCGGCCAGGGTCGTCGACCGGGTCGGCCTGCCCTTCGTGCTCCGCGACCTCTGCCGGCGCCGCAAGAGCCTCCTGCTCCGCACCCCGTCCGGCCGGCTCAGCGGAACGATCGACCGGGTCGGCCGCGACCACGTCGATCTCGCCGTGCACGAGGCGGGGACGCTGCGGCGCGCCACTGAGGTGCGGCACTACCGAATCGTCCCGCTCGCCCAGATCCAGCTGGTGCAGCTGGGCTGATGGCTGATGGCTGACGAGCCTCGTGATCCCCGCTGGCACGTGGGCGAGTTAGTTCACTTGCGGACAAAGTACCTTCAATTCCGCAACGAAGGTTGTTTCTCCGCAAGTCAATATCTCCGCCAGTGAATTGGGTGCGGGTGCGGGTCAGTCAGTTCGGCGAGTGCCGGGCTCGGCGGGACTCAGGTCTTGTCTGAAGGATCCGGGCGGATGATCGTGCTCCCGGAAATCTCGGGGATGTTCGCGAAGTCGGACTGCTGCCACAGCGACATCCGCCGGGCCTCCTCGTACCGGGCCTCGATGTAGGACTCGAGCACGATCCGTTCGACCCGCCAGGCGCCGCGGGTGCCGATCCTGATGGCGGGCAGCTCGCCGCCGCGCACAAGTTCCAGCGCCTCGGCGGCCGGGATGTTGAGGATCTCGGCCGTATCGGCGAGGGTCAGGAATCGTCCCACGGAGTGGGAGGACACGGAATCCGTCATGGTTCCGATTATCCGTCCCCGGCCACGGCACCGGGGCTGCCGGGCGGCGGCTGTGGATAACTTCCGCGCGAGCGCGCCAGGGGGACGACGATGGTGGCCACGGCTTTCACGGGCAGCGAGGTGGGCGGATGGCACGCACGGCGGCGACAAAGCGGGACACCCCCGGCTCGAACACCCCGGGCTCGGGCGCCCGCGAACCCGGCGGCCGCGCGCCGGCCACCCGGAGCAGCCGATTCCGGTTCGACCCGCGGTTCGCGATCGGCCTGGCGCTCGTGGCAGCCTCCATCGGGGGAGTGTCCGCGATCGTCACGAACGCGGACCGCACGACCGCCGTCTACACGGCCAGGGTCGCGCTCGCGGTCGGCGACCGCATCGACGGCTCCGATCTGCTCACGACCCAGGTCAGGCTCGGCTCCGCCGGCAACCTGTACCTGACACCGGGCCGGCTGCCGGCCGACGGGATGATCGTCACGCGCACCATCGCCGCCGGCGAGCTGGTGCCCGCATCCGCCGTGGGCACGAGGGCCGGGGAGACGGTGACGAACATCGTCGTCGAGCTGAGCGGCAAACCGGCGGCGGCCATCGGGCCGGGGTCGGTCGTGGACGTGTGGTCGTCCCGGCAGACCGACCGCGGCGTCTTCGGGCCTCCCGCCGTCCTGGTCGGGCACGCGGCGATCGTGCGGCTGGTCGAACCGGTCGGCTTCATGGCCTCGGACGGCGGGATGTCGGTGGAGATCCTCGTGCCCAAGGCGAAGGTCGCCGCCGTGCTCGAGTCCGTCGCCAACGGGGACGCCATCGCGATCGTGCCGGTCAACACGGCGCTGGGGGAGTAGTCGTGGTCACGCTGGCGCTCGCCCTCGACCGGGACACCGAAGACCGGCTCCTCGCCGACATCGTGGAGTACGGGCACTCCATCGTCGCCCGCGTGTCCGACGCCCGGGACCTCCTCGCCGCACTGGACGTGCGGCCGCCGGAGGCCGTGATCGTCGGGGCCGGCCGGGCGACGCTCACCGCTGACCTGATCGCGGCGTGCGACGGGCGGGGCATCCGGCTGATCGCGCTCGCTGCCTCGGACCTCGACCGGCGCCACGCGGCGTCGCTCGGAATCTACGAGGTGCTCGATGCCAGGGTGGACTGGGGCGAGATCGAGACCCTGCTCGGCCCCGGGATCGTCGTGCCCCTGCGGATCGGCGGCCGGGCGGCGGCCCGCGGCGCCCTCACGGCGGGCTCGGTGATCGCCGTCTGGGGCCCCGCCGGGGCTCCGGGTCGTACGACGCTGGCGATCAACATCGCCGCCGAGATCGCGGCCGCCGGCCACACGGTCGTGCTGGCCGACGTCGACACCTACAGCGGTTCCGTCGCGCCGAGCCTGGGCATGCTCGACGAGGCCCCCGGCTTCGCGGCCGCCTGCCGACTCGCCGGGACGGACAGCCTTACCCAGTCCGAGCTCGAGCGGATCGCGCAACGCTACAACTCCCCGCAGGGGGCGTTCTGGGTGCTCACCGGGATCGGGCGGCCCTCGCGCTGGCCGGAGCTGTCCTCCGAGCGGGTGTCCCGCACGATCGATGCGCTGCGGCCGTGGGTGGACTACGTCGTGCTCGATACGGGCTTCAGCCTCGAAAGCGACGAGGAGATCTCCAGCGACCTGTTCGCGCCGAGGCGCAACGCCGCCACCCTGACGGCGCTCCGGGCAGCCGACCAGGTGGTGGCCTGCGGCCTCGCCGACCCGGTCGGGATGGCCAGGTTCCTGCGCGCCTGGGTCGAACTGGCCGACCTCCTGACAACCGACCGGGTGAGCGTGGTGATGAACCGGGTGCGCGCCAGCGCGGTCGGGCTGGACCCGGCCGGCCAGGTCGCCCAGGCGCTGCGCCGCTTCGGCGGCATCGAGTCACCGGTCCTGGTGCCGCACGACCAGCAGGGGGTGGATGCCGCGGTGCTCACCGGGCGCACCCTTCGCGATGCCGCGGCCAGGTCGCCGGCCCGGGCGAGCATCCGTCGTTTCGTGCTCACGGAGCTGCTGCCCGTGCCGGAACCCTCCCGCCGGCGCCGTGCCGTGTTCCGCTGGCGGCGGGCGGTCGCCGCGAGCTGACACCGCGGCGGCCGGCCCAGGCTGGCCGGCTCAGGCCGGCCGGCTCAGTCGGCCAGGGGAATCACGTCGAGGCGGTCGCCCGGTCCGGTGATCACCAGGACGCGCTTGCCGATCACCCCGTCGAGGGCGGCTGCCAGCCGCGCGGCGTCCGGTGCGGTGCCGGGCTCTTCGCCGGCGTCCGCCCGCAGCCACACGGTCACCGAGGCGCCGGTCGCGTCCTCGATGGCCTGCGTCTGCGCTTCGGTTCCCGCACCGGTGACGAGGAAGACGCGCGAGATCCGTCGGCCCAGGACCGGGGCCATCGCGCCGACGACGGCGCGGTCACGCCGCCAGACGCTGAAGTGGTAACCGGCGACGAGGGCCGTCGCGACCAGCAGCCCGAGCGGCACACGGATTTTCTCGACCAGGCTCCCGGCCGACGCCGAGTCGAGGGCGAACTCGAAGATCCCGTAGCCGACGACCAGCAGGGCGACCAGGGCCACGATCGCGCTCAGGCCGAAGACCGCGATCAGGTACACCCGGCGGCCGGTTGAGGCCATGTCGGCCTCCGCCACCGGGGCGACGGGCTTCCAGACCAGCCACCAGACCGGGCCGCCGACGACCAGGGCGCTGATGCCGCCGAGGAACAGCGTGCGGGTGTCCGCGCCGGCGAGCGGGCCGCTCAGGGTCGCCAGGAGCGAGTTCACGATGATGCCGATGCCCGTGGCGGCCGCGACGAGGCCGACCCCGGAGGTGACCAGGGTGGCAGCCTGCCGGGTGTCGTGCGGGCGTCCCGCGGCGATGCGCCGGTGGTAGTACCAGACCAGCGCGCCGATGGCCGCCGAGGCGATGGCTTCGCCGAGCGGGTCCAGGAGCTCGCCCATCGGGTTGGTGCGGTCGAAGGCCAGCCGGAGCAGGACGAACAGCGTCGTGCCGATCCCGCCGAGGGTCAGGACGCCCGCGCCGAGGATGCCGACGACGACCAGCGCCACGTTGGCGAGGCCGGACTTCAACCTCCGGGTGTCGTCGCGGATCCAGTGCCACCACCAGATCGCACCGCCCGCGATGGCCCAGAGGAGGGCCTTGAGCGGCGAATCCCACCAGGGCTGGCCCACCGACACCTGGTCGGCCGATCCGCGGATGGCCGTGTCGAGCAGGGAGCCGAGGGCGTTGACGGCGCCGCCGACCCCGATCACCAGGCCGTAGACGGAACCGACGACGATCGGAACGGTGGCCAGGCGCACCGGGCGCTTGGCCGCGTGTCGCCACATCCACCGGTGCCAGGCCCAGACGCCGGCCCAGACCAGGCCGGTGGCGAAGTCGGACGGCGTCCAGTCGCCGTCGATGAGCTGCAGCGCGGTCGCCAGCAGGGCGGAGCTGAAGGTGATCAGCGACACGGTGTACATGGCGGCCAGGTACAGGCCCCACGCGACGGAGGACCGCTCCGCCTGGTCGTCGAGCCTCTTCCACACGGCCCACCAGAGCAGGGCCGCGAGCGGGCCGCCGATCAGGGTGAAGGCCAGGGACCGGGCCAGGCCGGCGACGTCGTCCGACGCGAGCGCCGTCCCGGCCTCGAGCAGGCGCGAGACCAGGCCGCTGAGGCCGGTGGCGCCGATCGCCACGAGGGCGAAGAGCAGGACATAGACGATCAGGCGACGCACGGTGCGCTGGGCGCCGCCCGCGGCCTGGGCCTGTGGTGCGGCTGCGACGCTCATCACTTCACCGCCGTGTTCGTGCACACGGTCAGTGGCCAGGGGGTCCGATCGATCAGCCACCCGCCGTCGGACTTCACGAGGTCGAAGACCTCCTCGGTCTCGTACTCCGAGGAATCGAACGGGCCGCCGCCCTCGTACGAGGTGACGAGGGAGACCTTCACGTCGGCCGAGTCCTCCCGTTCGGTCGTCGACACCAGCGTGACCCGGAGGTTGTCGGTGGACGCGTTCTCGAACCTCTCGCACGCCTCCTGGGCCTCCGGGGTGAGGTATTCGACGGCGGCGGCTTCATCGCCGGCGATGACCGCCGCGGAGTAGCGCTGCACGACTCCCGCCGGCGTGGCCTCGTCGAGGAGCTTGGGTTCGCCGCGCGAGAAGACGACCGCGAGGGCCACGATCACCAGGATTCCGATGACGGACAGGATGATCAGGAGCGTGCGGTCGGGCCGTGCCGATGCGTTCATACTGCATATCTTGGCCGATTGCGCCTCGCGTGCCTATCATCCGGCCGAGCGCGTCGTCGGCGGGCACCCCGGCGGCCGTAGGCTATTGACCGTGTCGACGCTTAGTGATCTCGTACTTGCCCAGGGCCGCAGCAGCGCGGAGGACGTGGACTGGCTCCACATGCTCGTCGCCGACGGCCAGCTCCTCGCCGACCTCGCCTTCGCGGACCTGGTCGTCTGGGTGCCGACGACGACGGGGAGTTTCGTGGCCGTCGCGCACGCGCGACCGTCGAGCGCGGCCACGCTCTTCTACCGCGACTTCGTCGGCCAGGAGCTCAAGGAGGAGTGGCGCAAGCAGGTCACGGAAGCCTTCGGCACCGCCAGGATCATCGACACCACGGCCCCGGACTGGTACGAGGAGACCCCCACCCGGGTTCGCGCCATCCCGGTCATGCGGCGGCTCAGCTCCACCGGAACCCAGGTCACCGACACCCCGATCGCGGTGCTCACCCGGCACACCAACCTGAGCGAGGCGCGCACCCCCAGCCGCCAGGAACTCACCTTCAACGACTGCGCCAACGACCTCTTCGCGATGATCGCCTCCGGCGACTTCCCCGACCTCGGCGCGCCGACCGGCCCCCGGCGAGGCGCCCCGCGCGCCTCGGACGGTCTGATCCGGCTCGACGTCGACGGCATGACGACCTTCGCCAGCCCGAACGCCCTGTCCGCCTTCAACCGGATGGGCTTCGCCGACGAGCTGGAGGGTGAGTCCCTGGCCGAAGTGACCGCGCGCCTGCTCACCGGGACGGCCGTCGTCGACGAGTCGCTGCCGCTGGTCGTGACCGGCCGGGCGCCGTGGCGCACCGACGTGGAGGCGCGCGGGGTCACGGTCTCGCTGCGGGCGATTCCGATCCGCAACCGCGGCGAGCGGATCGGCGCGATGGTGCTCTGTCGCGACGTGACCGAGTTGCGGCACCAGGAGCGTGAACTCATCACGAAGGATGCCACCATCCGGGAGATCCACCACCGGGTGAAGAACAACCTGCAGACGGTGGCGTCCCTGCTGCGCATCCAGGCCAGGCGAACCCACTCGGACACGGCCCGCGAGGCGCTCAACCAGGCCATGCGCCGCGTCGCGGCCATCGCCGTCGTGCACGACACCCTGTCGGAGGGGCTGAACCAGATCGTCGACTTCGATGCCGTGTTCGACCGGGTTCTGCTGCTCATCGCGGAGGTCGCCTCCGCGCACAATACGACGGCGCATCCGAAATCATCCGGCAGCTTCGGCACCCTGCCGAGCGCCTACGCAACCCCGCTGGCCCTGGCCCTGACCGAGCTGGTCACCAACGCGGTCGAGCACGGGCTCGCCGGGCGTGAGGGTGAAGTGTCGATCCAGGCCGAGCGCAGTGAGGAGACCCTCACCGTGATCGTGCGCGACAACGGCGCCGGAATGCCGGAGGGCAAGGTCGGCTCCGGGCTGGGCACGCAGATCGTGCGCACCCTGATCCAGGGCGAACTGAGCGGCACCATCGACTGGCACACCATGATGGGCAGCGGAACCGAAGTGACGATCGAGATTCCGTTGCGCTTCATGAAAGAAAGCCAGGAGCGCTCCTAAGGAGCGATCCCGGCTTTCGGTGGCGCTGTAGTGAGTGGCGCCGTATTCAGCGGTGCTTAGGAAGCGCGGCGGGCGCGGGCGGCGCGGCGCTTGAGGGCGCGGCGCTCGTCTTCGCTGAGGCCACCCCAGACTCCGGAGTCCTGTCCGGTCTCCAGTGCGTACTGGAGGCACACCTCGGTGACGGTGCAACGGCCGCAAACGGCCTTCGCCTTCTCGATCTGGTCCACGGCGGGACCAGTGTTACCCACCGGGAAGAAGAGTTCCGGGTCGGCTGTGAGGCAGGCAGCTTTGTCGCGCCAGTCCATAGGGGTGCTCCTTTTATTGCAGGTGTGGATGCCTGGCCAGATCGGCCGAAGATGCAGGGGCCCGATCGCAGGAAAAGTACGGATCTACGCGGGAGATCGGCTCACGTCCCTGTGAGCGTCAACCGGGCCTCAATTATGGTCGCATAATGGTGGAGTCAAATCAATAGTTTTGTATGGGATAGTGCTGTGAACGAACAGGCAGATCAGGGGCGGGATCGCGCCAGCGAGCCCGCGCGCACCCGGCGGCCACCCTCCCTGACGGCCCTCGCGGCCCTCCTGGCGGCCGAGGCCCTGCTCCTCTGGGTGGCGGCCGGATGGCTCGTCTTCGAGCTGCTCACGGAGACGCCGGCCTCGGTATCAAGTGCCGTGGCCATCCTCGTTCTCGTCCTGGTCGCGGCGCTCTGGGTGAGCGCGATCGCCCGGGGCGCGCTGAGGGGGCGGCCGTGGATCCGTGGGGCGGCACTCACCTGGCAGCTGCTGCAGGTCTTCGTGGCGTTCGGCTGCTTCCAGGGCCTCTACGCCCGCCCCGACCTCGGCTGGGCGTTGCTCCTGCCCTCGATCGCCGTGATCGTGCTGCTCTTCACCCCGCGCGTGCTGAAGGCGACCAGGCCGGTCTAGCTGCCTGCCAACGCCTAAGCGGCGAGGCCGAGCTTTTTGCGCAGGCTCGCGACGTGGCCGGTCGCCTTGACGTTGTAGAGGGCCAGCTGGATGACGCCGGCCTCATCGATCACGAAGGTCGAGCGGAGGACGCCGGTGACGGTCTTGCCGTAGAGGTTCTTCTCGCCCCAGGCGCCCCAGGCCTTGTGCACGTCGAGGCTCTCATCGCTCAGCAGCGGGAAGTTCACGGCGTCGTGCTCCTGGAACTTCTTCAGCCGGGCCGGGGCATCCTTCGACACACCCAGCACCTGGTAGCCGGCCGCCGAGAGCGAGCCGAGGCTGTCGCGGAAGTCGCAGGCCTGGGTCGTGCAGCCCGGGGTCATCGCGGCCGGGTAGAAGTAGACGACGACCTTGCGCCCGGCGTAGTCGGCGAGCGAGACGGGCGCGCCGTCCTGGTCGGTCAGGGTGAAGCCGGGGGCCGTGTCGCCCGCTGCGAGGCGCTTGGAATCAGTCATCCCCCCACGCTAGCGGCGTTCGGCCCATCGAATTCGATGGACGAGGGACGCGTCAGTGCGAGGGGGCGGCCGCGAAGGTGGCGAGCAGGCGCTGCAGGGAGTCCAGGCGGGCCTTGCCCGTGTCGCCGAGCTCGCCGGCCTCGACGGCCTCGATGATCGCGCAGTCCGGGGAATCCGGCAGGTGCGTGCAGCCCCGCGGGCACTTCTCGGCCACCGTGTTGAGGTCGGTGAAGGCCTTGAGGATGTTGTCGGTGTTGATGTGCCCGAGCCCGAAGGAGCGCACACCGGGCGTGTCGATGACCCAGCCGCGACCGGCATCCGTCTCGAGCCGCAGCGAGATCGTCGATGAGGAGGTGTGCCGGCCCCGGCCGGTCACCAGGTTGACGACGCCGACGGCGCGTTTGGCTGCGGGCACGAGCGCGTTCACCAGCGTGGACTTGCCGACGCCGGAGTGCCCGACGAAGACCGTGTCGTGCCCGACCAGGGCCTCGGAGATCTGCTCGAGCGGCATGGCGTCGTCGCGGCTCTGGAAGACCGGCAGGTCGAGCCCGGCGAAGTTGCTGAGGAAGACGGCCGGGTCGGCGAGGTCGGTCTTGGTGATGCAGAGGATGGGGGAGACGCCGGCGTCGTAGGCGGCGACGAGGTACCGGTCGACCAGGCGGATGCGGGGCTCCGGGTTGGCGGCGGCCACGACGATGAGCATCTGGTCGGCGTTGGCGACGATCACGCGCTCGACCGCGTCCGTGTCGTCGGCGCTGCGGCGCAGCAGCGTGGTGCGGGGCACGATCCGCACGATCCGGGCCAGGCTGCCCTCGGCGCCGGTCGTGTCGCCGACGATGTCGACGCGGTCCCCGGTGACGACGGCGTGCTTGCGCAGCTCGCTCGCCCTGGCGGCGGTGACCCGGCGCTCGGTGGGCAGGTTCTCATCGAGCATGACCGTGTACCGGCCGCGGTCAACCGAGAGGATCCGCCCGGTCAGGGCGTCCTCGTGGCCCGGCCGCGTCTTCGTGCGGGGTTTGTTCCCCTTGCGGTTCGGACGCACGCGCACGCTGGATTCGTCGAACTCCGGTTCGTCGTCCTCCGGGCTCGACCACCAGGTCATCTAGTCCACTGTCCCGGCCAGCAGGCCGTGCCACAGCTCGGGGAACTGGGGGAGCGTCTTCGCGGTCGTCTGGATGTCCTCGATCTCCACACCGGGCACGGCGAGGCCGATGATCGCACCGGCCGTGGCCATCCGGTGGTCCTCATAGCTTCGCCACGGGCCGCCATGCAGCGGGCGCGGTTCGATCCGAAGGCCGTCGTCGAGCTCGGTGACCTGGCCGCCGAGGCCGTTGATCTCGGCGGCCAGGGCCGCAAGGCGGTCCGTTTCGTGGTGGCGGATGTGGCCGATCCCGGTGAACGTGCTCGGTGAATCGGCCAGGGCGGCCAGGGCGACGAGCGCGGGGACGAGCTCACCGGCGGCCCCGAGGTCGAGGTCCACGCCGTGGATGGCGTCGCCGCCCGTGACGGTCAGGCGGTCGCCGTCGCGGCTGACAGATGCCCCGAACAGCGGGAGGAGGTCGGCCAGGTGCGCGCCGACCTGGGTGGTCTCCGCCGGCCAGCCGGTGATGGTCACGCTGCCGCCGGCGACGAGCGCCGAGCAGAGGAACGGAGCTGCATTGGACAGGTCGGGTTCGATGTCGACCTCTGCGCCGCCGATCGGCCCGGGGCTGACGACCCATTCGCCCACGCCCGGGCTCTCGACCCGCACGCCGCGTCCGGCGAGGGTCTCGATGGTCATCTCGATGTGCGGGAGGCTGGGCAGGCGCTCGCCGGAGTGGCGGAGGTGCAGCCCCCCCTCGAAGCGGGCCGCGGCCAGGAGCAGCCCGGACACGAACTGGCTCGACGTGGACGCGTCGATGGTGATCTCCCCGCCGGCGAGGCGGCCCGTTCCGTGCACGGTGAAGGGGAGAGCGAGCCGCCTGTCGTCATTGATGTCGGCGCCGAGGGCACGCAGGGAGGTGATCGTGGTCGCCATCGGACGGCGCCTGGCGCCGGCGTCGCCGTCGAAGGTCGTCGGGCCGAGCGCGAGGGCGGCGACCGGCGGGAGGAAGCGCATCACGGTGCCGGCCAGGCCGCAGTCGATGGTGGTCGAGCCGAGCAGCTCGCCCGGGGTCACCCGGAGGTCGGTGCCGTAGTCGCCGGCGCCGTCGACGGCCTCGATCGTGGTGCCGAGTTGGCGGAGCGCGGCGACCATCAGGTCGCTGTCGCGGGAGTGCAGCGGAGCCCGCAGGAGGGAGGGAGAATCGGCCAGCGCGGACAGGACCAGCTCGCGATTGGTCAGCGATTTCGAACCCGGCAGCGACAGCGTGGCGGCGAGCGGGCCGGGCGCGGTCGGCGCGGGCCACGCGCCTTCGGCGTCGACAGGAGCGGAGTCACCGTAGGGATCGAACTCCGGCTTGGAATATCTCGAGATCAGCATCGGTTATCAGAATAGTCCGTACGTACGAGAGAGGGAGGTCGGGGTGGCAGGCTCAGCGCTTCTGACCCGACCGGTGATCTCCGAGCCCAACGGCTTAGGATTGCCGGTAATGACTTCAGACGCGACACTCGGCGCCGACAGGCCCGGCGCCGGCCAGCCCGATGTGGACAAGGCCGAAAAGCGGGACCTCTTCGAAGAGCAGGCCCTGCCGTTCATCGACCAGCTTTACGCTGCGGCGATGCGGATGACCCGCAACCCCTCGGACGCCCAGGACCTGGTCCAGGAAACGTTCGTCAAGGCGTTCGCCGCCTTCAAGCAATTCGAGCAGGGCACCAACCTCAAGGCCTGGCTGTATCGCATCCTGACCAACACCTTCATCAACACCTACCGCAAGAAACAACGCGAGCCCTACCAGGGAACCATCGACGACCTCGAAGACTGGCAGCTCGGCGGCGCGGAATCGACGACCGCGATGTCCAGCAGGTCGGCCGAGGCCGAGGCCATCGACCACCTGCCCGACAGCGCCGTCAAGGACGCGCTGCAGTCCATCCCGGAAGACTTCCGGCTGGCCGTCTACTTCGCCGACGTCGAGGGGTTCTCCTATCAGGAGATCGCCGAGATCATGAAAACACCGATTGGCACCGTCATGAGCCGCCTGCACCGTGGCAGGCGACTGCTCCGCGATCTCCTGACCGGCTATGCGATCGAGCAGGGTCTCGACGCCGGCCAGGCAGCGCGGCAGACCATGACAGAGAGCCGGAAGGAATCCGGGAGCATCAAATGACCGATTGTGGATGCGAGAAGGCCAAGGCCGAACTCGAGGAATACCTGCACAACGAACTCTGCGGGGAGGACGCGACCGACATTCGCGACCATCTCGCCGCCTGCTCCGACTGCAGCTACGAGCACCTGGTGGGCAAGACGCTCACCGAGGCCGTGCAGCGCGCGTGCAAGGAAACCGCGCCGGAGGACCTCCGCGACCAGGTGCTCCTGCGGTTGCGCACGATCCAGTCCGGGCACTGAAACTTTCAGTCTTTCGGACGACGCGCAGCCGCGGGCCGTCCGGATAATCTCGGTACCGTGACCAAACCAGCTGCCGCCCAGACGACTCCGCCCGCCACCGAACCGGCCCGGAAGGCGCCGCACCGGAGGACCGGCTCCGGGGTGCCCACCTGGCTCCGCGTCCTCATCCCGGTCGTGCTGATCCTGGTCTGGTTCGGGCTGTTCGGCGCGGGCGGCTCCTCGTTCGGCAAAATCAGCCAGGTCGCCACGAACGACCAGGCGCAGCAGCTGCCGGCCAGCGCGGATGCCACGGAGGTCAAGGCACTGCAGGCGGAGTTCCGCGGCAGCGACACCCTGCCCGGCGTGCTGGTCTACCAGAAGGACGCCGGGCTCACCGAGGCGGACCAGGCCGAGATCAACGGCCAGGTTGCCGAACTCGCGGCCATCGACGGGGTGGTGTCGGATTCCGTGTCGCCGGCCATCCTCGCCGACGACGGGAAGGCCGCGGAAGCGTTCCTGCCCCTGGACAATGCCGTGAAACCGTCCGACACCGTCGGCGAAATCCGCGACTACCTGGCCGCCCACCCGATCTCCGGGGTGGACGTGTACGTCACCGGTCCGGCCGGGCTGATCGCGGACCTGTCCGGCGCTTTCGCCGGGATCGACGGCATCCTGCTGCTGACCGCGCTCGCCGCCGTGCTGGTGATCCTGGTCATCGTCTACCGGTCACCCCTGCTGCCGCTGATCGTGCTCGGCACGAGCCTCGCCGCGCTCTGCGCATCGGTCCTCGTCGTCGTGGCGCTCGCCGGGGCGGACGTGCTGATCCTGACCGGGCAGACCCAGGGCATCCTGTTCATCCTGGTGATCGGCGCCGCAACCGACTACTCCCTGCTCTACGTGTCCCGGTACCGGGAGGCGCTCCGGGACCACGAGCGCAAGTGGGACGCGACCTGGGTGGCGCTGCGCGGGTCGCTGGAGCCAATCCTGGCGTCCGGTGGGACCGTCATCGCGGGGCTGCTCTGCCTGCTGCTCAGCGACCTCAACTCGAACAAGGCCCTCGGCCCGGTCTCCGCGATCGGCATCGCCTTCGCGGTGCTCGCGGCGCTGACCCTGCTGCCCGCGCTGCTGCTCTGGGCCGGGCGGACCGCGTTCTGGCCTCTCCGGCCGGCCTTCGGCTCCGCCCACCCGAGCCTCGCCGGGACCGACGCCAGGGGGCTGTGGCCGGCGGTCGCCCGCCTGGTCAGCCGGCGGGCCCGCCTCGTCTGGATCGCCTCCACGCTGCTGCTCCTCGTGGCCTCCATCGGCGCCCTGCAGTTCAAGGCAGACGGGGTGCCGCAGAGCGACTTCGTGCTCGGTGCGTCGGAGGCCCGCGACGGGCAGGGCGTGCTCGCCGAGCACTTCCCCGGCGGCTCCGGCACACCGGCCGTCGTGATCGGGCCGGAGAACGAGCTGCAGGCCATGGCCGACGTCATCCTCGGCACGGCCGGCGTCGACTCGGTCGCCGTCGTTTCCGAGGATTCCGTGAGCGGCACGCTGCCGGTCACCGCGGAGGGGCTGCAGCCGGTCGGCCCGCCCGGAACCTCCGTGGGCGAGCCCACCGTCGTCGACGGCCGGGTGATGCTCCAGGCGACGCTCGACGGCGCCGGAGACTCCCCGGAGGCCGAGGCGACCGTGCGCGAACTCCGCACCGGGCTGGCCGACGTCGACGCCGGCGTTCTGGTGGGCGGCACGACGGCGATCGCGGTCGACACCAACGACACGGCGATCCACGACCGCACCCTGATCATCCCGATCATCCTCGGCGTGATCCTGCTCATCCTCATGCTGCTGCTGCGGTCCATCCTGGCGCCGGTGCTGCTCGTGCTCACCGTCGTGCTCTCCTTCGCGGCCACCCTCGGCGTGTCGGCCTGGGTCTTCAACGGACTGTTCCAGTTCCCCGGGGCCGACCCCTCGGTGCCGTTGTACGGGTTCGTCTTCCTGGTCGCGCTCGGGATCGACTACAACATCTTCCTGATGACGCGGGTGCGGGAGGAATCGATCTCGCACGGCACCCGGCCCGGTATCCTGCGCGGACTGGTCGTGACCGGCGGGGTGATCACGTCGGCCGGGGTGGTGCTCGCGGCGACCTTCGCGGCCCTGGGGGTGCTGCCGATCCTCTTCCTCGCCCAGATCTCCTTCATCGTGGCGTTCGGGGTGCTGCTCGACACCTTCCTGGTGCGTTCCCTGCTCGTGCCGGCGCTCGCCTACGACATCGGGCCGGCGATCTGGTGGCCCGGCAAGCTGGCCCGCCGCCCGTAGCTCCGCGGCAGACACTCGCCCGCTGCCAGCGGCCGGCGACAATCGCCCTAACTGCCGAGAGTCGCCGTTGCACCGGCGATTCTGGGCAGGAACGGCGACTCTGGGCGGACATCCGGCCCGGCCGCTGGCCCCAGGGCACGAGACGCACGACAAACAGAAGGGCCGCACCTGACGGTGCGGCCCTTCTGCGTGTGCGCTGGCGCGATTAGAGCGTGAGCGCCTGGCGCAGCAGCTCGGCCTGCTCGGAGGCATGGCGCTTGGCCGACCCGGCAGCCGGCGACGCGGACGCCACCCGGGAGAACAGCCGCACGGCCCGCGGGCCGAGCTTGTTCGTCTCCAGGTAGAAGAACGGCCACGCACCCTGGTTCTCCGGCTCGTCCTGCACCCAGGCCAGCTCGGCGTCCGGGTACAACTCGGCCACGTGCTTGAGCTCGACCGCGGGCAGCGGGTAGTACTGCTCCAGGCGGACCAGGGCGATCTCCGGGTTGGGGTTCTTCTCGAGCTCGTTCAGCAGGTCGTAGTAGAGCTTGCCCGCCATGAACAGGACCCGCTTCACCTTGCTCCGGTCGGTGATGCGGGCGTCGTCGATGACCGGTTCGAACTTGCCGGTCGTGAAGTCCGCAACGTCGCTGGTCGCACCGCGCAGGCGCAACATCGACTTGGGCGTGAACACGATCAGCGGGCGGCGCGGGCGCATGTAGGCCTGGCGACGCAGCAGGTGGAAGTACGACGCCGGGGTCGACGGCCGTGCCACGGTCATGTTGTTCTCCGCGCAGAGCTGGAGGTAGCGTTCGATCCGCGCCGAGGAGTGGTCGGGCCCCTGGCCCTCGTAACCGTGCGGGAGCAGCAGCACGACGGAGGACCGCTGGCCCCACTTCTGCTCGGCCGACGAGATGAACTCGTCGATGATCGTCTGGGCGCCGTTGGCGAAGTCACCGAACTGGGCTTCCCAGAGCACGAGGGCGTCCGCGCGCTCCACCGAGTAGCCGTATTCGAAGCCCATGGTCGCGTATTCGCTGAGGAGGGAGTCGTAGATCCAGAATCGACCCTGCTTCTCGCTCAGGTTGGCCAGCGGCAGCCACTCCTGGCCGTTGGCCCGGTCGTGGAGGACCGCGTGGCGCTGGACGAACGTGCCGCGGCGGGCATCCTGGCCGGCGAAACGCACCGGGGTGCCCTCCAGCAGCAGGGAGCCGAGCGCGAGCAGTTCGCCGAAGCTCCAGTCGATGTTGCCGTTGCGGCTCATGTCGAGGCGCTTCTGCAGCAGCTGCTGCAGCTTGTTGTGCACGGTGAAGCCGGCGGGCTTGTTGTTGAAGGCGTCGCCGATCAGGTGCACGACGCCCTCGGGAACCCCGGTCGTCTCCGGCTCCCCGGCCGAGTCGTCCTGGGCCAGGCCGAGCGAGTCGGCGTCCGAGCCCCCGGGGAGGATCGGCGTCGACGAGGTCTGCGCGGCGTGCGTTTCCATGAACGCGCGCTCGAGGCGGTCCTGGAAGTCGCGGTGCGCCGCTTCGTACTCTTCCTGGGTGATGTCGCCACGGCCGACGAGGCCCTCCGTGTACAGCTTCCGGACCGAGCGCTTCGCCTCGATCAGGTTGTACATCAGCGGCTGGGTCATCGAGGGGTCGTCGCCCTCGTTGTGCCCGCGACGGCGGTAGCAGACGAGGTCGATGACGACGTCGCGCTTGAATTCCTGGCGGTAGTCGAAGGCGAGCTCCGCGACGCGGACCACGGCCTCCGGGTCATCACCGTTGACGTGGAAGATCGGCGCCTGGATGGTCTTGGCGACATCGGTGGAGTACACCGAGCTGCGGCCCTCGCCGGGAGGCGTGGTGAAGCCGACCTGGTTGTTGACGACCAGGTGGATCGTGCCGCCGGTGCGGTAGCCGCGCAGCTGGGACATCTGGAGGGTTTCCAGCACCACACCCTGGCCGGCCATCGCGGCGTCGCCGTGGATGAGGACCGGCAGGGTGGAGAACGTGCCGATCGGCTTGCGGTCCTGCTTGGCCCGCACGATCCCCTCGAGCACGCCGTCGACGGCCTCGAGGTGCGACGGGTTCGCGGCCAGGTAGACCGAGATCTCCTCGCCGTCCGCGCCGCGGAACACGCCCTCGGTGCCGAGGTGGTACTTCACGTCGCCGGAACCCTGCACGGTGCGGGGGTCCTGCGTTCCCTCGAACTCGCGGAAGATCTCGCCGTAGGTCTTGCCGGCGATGTTGGTCAGCACGTTCAGCCGGCCGCGGTGGGCCATGCCGATCGCGACCTCGTCGAGCTTGTGGTCGGCCGCGCCCTGCAGGATCGAGTCGAGCAGCGCGATGGTCGATTCGCCGCCCTCGAGGCTGAACCGCTTCTGGCCGACGTACTTCGTCTGCAGGAAGGTCTCGAAGGCCTCGGCCTCGTTGAGCTTGCCCAGGATGCGCATCTGCTCGTCGTGGGTGGGCTTGACGTAGGACTTCTCGATCTTCTCCTGGACCCACTTGCGCTGGCCCGGGTCCTGGATGTGCATGTACTCGATGCCGGTCGTGCGGCAGTAGGAGTCGCGGAGCACTCCGAGGATGTCGCGGAGGAGCATGAGGCGCTTGTCGCCGAAGCCACCGGTGACGAATTCGCGGTCGAGGTCCCAGAAGGTGAGCCCGTGGTTGGCGATGTCGAGGTCGGGGTGGCTGCGCTGCTTGTACTCCAGGGGGTCGATGTCGGCCATCAGGTGGCCGCGCACCCGGTACGCGTTGATCAGTTCCTGCACCCGCGCGGTCTTGTCGACGGCGCTGGCCAGGTCGACGCTGATGTCCGGGGCCCAGTGGATCGGGTCGTACGGGATGCGCAGGGCCGAGAAGATGTCCTCGTAGAAGTTGTGCTGGCCGATCAAAAGCTCGTGCACGATCTTCAGGAATTCGCCGGAGCCGGCGCCCTGGATCACCCGGTGGTCGTAGGTGCTGGTCAGCGTGATCGTCTTGGAGATGGCCAGGCCGGTGAGCGTCTTGACGCTCGCGCCCTGGAACTCGGCCGGGTAGTCGAGGGCGCCGGCGCCGATGATGCAGCCCTGGCCCTTCATCAGGCGCGGAACCGAATGCACGGTGCCGATGCCGCCCGGGTTGGTCAGCGACACCGTCGCGCCGGAGAAGTCGTCGGCCGTCAGCTTGCCCTTGCGGGCCCGCGTGACGAGGTCTTCGTAGGCGGAGAGGTACTCGCCGAACGTCATCGTGTCGGCGCGCTTGACCGCGGGGACCATCAGCGAACGGGTGCCGTCGGGCTTCGGGAGGTCGATCGCGATTCCAAGGCCGACATGGGCCGGGGCGATGACCGACGGCTTGCCGTCGACCTCGTCGTAGAACACGTTCTGGCTCGGGAACATCTTGAGCGCACGGATCAGGGCCCAGCCGATGAGGTGGGTGAAGGAGACCTTGCCGCCGCGGGCTCGCTTCATGTGGTTGTTCATGACGATGCGGTTGTCGATCAAGAGCTTCGCCGGGATCGTGCGCACACTCGTCGCCGTCGGGACGGTGAGGCTCGTGGCCATGTTCGCAGCCAGGCTCTTCGACATGCCGCGGAGAGGGGTGACGACGTCCTTGGCTTCCGCCGCTTCACCGTCGGTGATGACGGCCTGCGGGCTCGTGATCGGCGCGTCCGCGGGGACCGGGAGCGGCTTGGCGGCCAGCGACGTGGTGCGCGCCTGCGGCTGGGTGCCGGGAGCGGAGGCGGGTGCGGCGCTTTCCGCGGCCCGTGCCGGCGCCGGTGCGGCGGGAGCGGTGGCGGCGGCGGCAGCTGCGGGAGACTCGGCGACAGGTTCCGCCGCGGCGGGCGCAGCCGTGGTGTCCGCAGCCGCGCCGGTCGCGGTCTGGTGGTAGCTCTCCAGGATCGGCCACCAGGACTCGTCGACCTGCGTCTTGTCGACGAGGTACCTCTCGTAGAGCTCGTCGACGAGCCACTCATTAGCTCCGAATTCGCCCGACGTAGTTTCGTCGGATCCACCACCGGTCAACTGGCTAGACAAGCCGATCGCCCACTCTCTTCGTTGATTCTGAATGCGCCCCGTGCGACAGAATCGCCGGGTCAAGCTGTCTGTCCAGCCTAATCCCCCCGCGGGCTGCTGCGTTCATCGGCGCGGAGGGCTAGCTTTATTTCCATGCAGTTCTATGGAGCGTATCCAAGCAACGACCTGACCTACTCCGACGTCTTCCTCGTGCCGAGCAAGTCGGACGTGACGAGCCGGCTCGACGTCTCACTGGCGCCGGGAGACGGCACGGGCGCCACCCTGCCCATCGTCTCTGCGAACATGAATTCGGTCACCGGTCCGCGCCTGGCCGCCGCGCTCGCTCGCCGCGGCGGGCTCGGGGTCCTGCCCCAGGACATGCACCTCCAGGACCTCGACGCCGCAATCCGCTGGGTGAAGGCGCAGCCCGTCCGCTTCGACACGCCCTTCGTCTTCGCTCCCGGAGACACCGTCGCCCAGGCGCTCACCCAGGTGCCGCCCGCGGACGGCCAGGGGATCGTCATCCACGACGCCGGGGGCGAGTACCTGGGCTGCATCGTCGCGTCCCGGCTGGCGAGCGCGCTCCCGGATGCCCGCCTCGGCGACCTCCTGCACGGCACCTTCGCCTCGCTCGACGCCGACGACCTCGACGGCCCGCGGAGCGCGTTCGACCTGATGACCGCCGCGGACCTCGACTTCGCACCGGTGCTGCACCACGGCTCCATCATCGGCACCCTCAGCCGCAAGAGCGCCCTGCGCTCCACCCTGTACGACCCGGCCGTCGACGCCCAGGGTCGGCTCCGGGTGGCCGCGGCGCTCGGCCTGAACGGCGACATCGCGGCGAAGGCCAGGGCGCTCGCCGCGGCCGGAGTCGATGTGCTCGTGATCGACACCGCGCACGGACACCAGGCCGGGATGCTCAAGGCGATCAAGATCGTCGCCGACCTGAACCTTGGCGTCCCCATCGTCGCCGGCAACGTCGTGACCGCCGACGGCGTCACCGACCTGGTCAAGGCCGGCGCCACCATCGTCAAGGTCGGTGTCGGCCCGGGCGCGATGTGCACGACCCGCATGATGACCGCGGTCGGCCGCCCGCAGTTCTCCGCGGTCCTCGAGACCTCCGCCGCGGCGCGGGAACTCGGCGCCCACGTCTGGGCGGACGGCGGGGTGCGCTACCCCCGCGATGTCGCGCTGGCCCTGGCGGCCGGGGCGGCATCCGTCATGATCGGCTCCTGGTTCGCCGGCACGATCGAGGCGCCCGGCACGCTCTCAGCGGATGCCGCGGGGGCGCTGTTCAAGGAGAGCTGGGGCATGGCATCCACCAAGGCCGTCCGCCAGCGCTTCGACCGGCTCGACGCCTACCAGCTGGCCCGGAAGACGCTGTTCGCCGAGGGAATCTCCAGTTCGAAGATCTACCTCGACCCGCTCCGCCCGTCCGTGGAGGACCTGCTCGACATGATCAGCTCCGGCCTGCGCAGCTCGTTCACCTACGCCGGGGCGACCACGATCGAGGAGTTCCAGGACCGTGCCCTCGTCGGGGTGCAGTCGGCGGCCGGCTACGAGGAGGGCAAGGCCCTGCACGTGTCCTGGTGACGGTCCCGCCCGGGCCCCCGCCCGGCCGGTATAGTTGAAAGATAATGGACGACCCCCACCCTGCAGCTTCGCCCAGCCCCTGTCCGTTACCTCCTCGCCTCCGGCGCTCGCGCCCCGCGCTGTCAGACCTGACGTGCGGTGGAAGCCATGTTTGAGTGGCTGATGCTCGGCGTCGGCCTGATCCTGACCGTCGGCACGGGCCTGTTCGTGGCCAGCGAGTTCGCCCTGGTCAACCTCGACCGTTCCGACCTCGAGGCACGGCGCGACCGCGGTGAGACACGCCTGGGCCTGACCATCTCGGCGCTCAAGATCACGTCGACCCACCTGTCCAGCGCCCAGCTGGGCATCACGCTCACCACCCTGCTCACCGGTTACACCATGGAACCGGCCCTCAGCTCGCTGCTCACTCCGCCGCTGACGAGCCTCGGGTTCGCGGATGCCACGGTGCCCGTCATCGCGACGACCATCGCGATCGTCGTGGCCACCCTGCTCTCGATGATCATCGGCGAGCTCGTCCCGAAGAACTTCGCCCTGGCCCTGCCGCGGCACACCGCCAAGCTGGTCATCCCGTTCCAAACGGTCTTCACCACCGTGTTCAAGCCGGCCGTTGTCGTGCTCAACGGCAGCGCGAACGGACTGCTGCGCCTCGTCGGCATCGAACCCAAGGAAGAACTGTCCGGGGCGCGCACGGCCGAGGAACTGTCCTCGCTGCTTCGCCGCTCGGCCAGCGCCGGGCTGCTGAAGAAGGACACCGCGACCCTGCTGCACCGCACCCTGCTGTTCTCCAGCCACACCGCCTCCGACGTGATGACGCCGCGGCCGCGGGTGGCCAGCATCCAGCGCACCGCGTCGGCCCAGGCGGTCATCGACCTGGCGAAACAGACCGGCTACTCCCGGTTCCCCGTCGTCGACGAAAGCGTCGACGACGTGATCGGCATCGTGCACGTCAAGCAGGCCGTGGCCGTGCCCAGGCGACGCCGGGCGGATGTTCCCGTCTCCGCGCTGCAGTCGGAGGCCCTCCGCGTGCCGGAGACGATGAAACTGGACGGGCTCCTCGCCGAGTTGCGGGGCCGCGGCTACCAGATGGCGGTCGTGGTCGACGAATACGGCGGCACCGCCGGCGTCGCCACGCTCGAGGACCTCGTCGAGGAACTCATCGGCGAGGTGGCCGACGAGCATGACCGCACCCGCGCGGGCGTGGTCAGGTCGCCGGACTCGCTCACCTTCCCGGGCATGCTCCGCCCGGACGAACTGCTTGAGCGCACCGCGATCGTCGTGCCGGATGACGGGCCGTACGAAACCGTCGCCGGCTTCGTGATGAGCGAACTCGGCCGGCTGCCAGTGGTCGGCGACACAGTGCTGATCGATGGGGGAGAACTGACCGTGGAACGCCTGGACGGGCGCCGAATAGACCGGCTCCGCTTCACCCCCGACCGCGAGGCCGGGTCCGAGCCTCGGTCCACCGAATCCGCCGAATCCGCCGAATCCGCCGAGTCCGCCGGGGCCGACGAATGAGCGACTGGGCGGGAATCGTCTGGTTGGTGGTGCTCCTCGCCGCCAACGCCTTCTTCGTCGCGGCGGAATTCGCCGTGATCTCCGCGCGCCGTTCCCAGATCGAGCCTCTCGCCGAGGCCGGGAAACGGAGCGCCAAGACCGCGCTCTGGGCGATGGAACATGCCACCCTCATGCTGGCCACCACCCAGCTGGGCATCACGGTCTGCTCGCTGCTGATCCTGAATGTGTCCGAGCCGGCCATTCACCACCTGCTCGAGGGGCCGCTGGCCCTGACCGGGCTGCCGGACGAAGCCATCGGCGTGCTCGCGTTCACGATCACGCTGCTGCTGGTGTCGTACCTGCACGTCGTGCTCGGCGAGATGGTGCCGAAGAACCTGTCGTTCTCCGTCCCGGACCGCGCCGTGCTCATCTTCGCGCCGCCGCTCGTGCTGTTCGGGCGTCTCGTCAAACCCGTCATCGTCGCGCTGAACGGGGCCGCGAACGCGGTCCTGCGCCTGTTCGGCGTGCAGCCCAAGGACGAGGCGACCAGCACGTACACGCTGGACGAGGTCGCCACCATCGTCAGCCAGTCGACCAGGGAAGGCCTCCTCTTCGACGGCAGCGGTGCGCTGAGCGCCGCGTTCGAATTCACCAACCGAACGGTGAAGGATGTCGCGGTGCCCCTGGCGAAGCTCGTCAGCCTGCCCGAGCCGGCGAGCCCCGCCGACGTGGAGAAGGCGGTCTCCAAGCACGGGTTCTCCCGGTACGTCCTGGTCAACCCGAACCGGAGCCTCACCGGGTACATCCACCTCAAGGACGTCATCGACCTCGACGGCGACGCCTCCAGCGTCGCCGGGCAGGGCAGCTACGCCGAGCCGATCCCGGCCAAGCGCGTCCGGCAGCTGGCCTCGATCTTCGAGGGCACGGAACTCGAGGACGCGCTGGCCACCATGCGACGCACGGGAGCGCACGTGGCCAGGACGTTCACCTCGGCGGGCGAAACCACCGGGGTGCTCTTCCTCGAGGACATCATCGAGGAGCTCGTCGGCGAGGTCCAGGACGCCACCCGGCGGGAGTAGACCGCTCTCGCCCTCTCCCGGGGACCGGCGTACTGTATGCGCTGGAATCGAGAGAGAGAGGAAAAGCTCATGTTGAGTGATTTGGAAGTCATTGGTGTCCTCCCCGCCAAGGATCTGCAGCGGGCGCAAGGGTTTTACAAGGACAAGCTCGGCCTGGAGCCGGTGGAAGTGCGCGCAGACGGAGCGATGTATCGGACGTCCGCGGGGTCGTTCCTGCTCTACGAGACACCCAACGCCGGCTCCGCGAAGAACACCCAGCTGTGCTGGATCACCGACGACATCGAGGGCGAAGTCGCCCGGTTGCGCGAGAAAGGGGTCGTCTTCGAGGACTACGACTTCCCCGGACTCAAGACCGAGAACGGCATTGCGGTGACCGAGGGCATCAAGGGCGCGTGGTTCCTCGACACCGAGGGCAACATCCTGTGCCTGTCCGAACGGATCTGACCGGCAGGGTCGGCGCGCCGGTCAGGCGGCCGGCAACTGGGCGCGAAGATACTGCGGCGGCCAGTAGTCGAGTGTGACGCCGAGTTCGTGCGCGGCCCGCAGCGGGAAGTGCGGGTCGCGCAACAGTTCGCGGCCGAGCATCACCGCGTCGGCCTGGCCCGACGCCACGATCCGCTCGGCCTGTTCCGCGGTCGTGATGAGCCCGACCGCGCTGACCCTGACATCCGCCGCGGCCTTGACCGATGCCGCCAGGGGCACCTGGTAACCGGGGGCGAGCGGGATGCGCACGCCCGAGACGTTTCCGCCGGAGGAAATGTCGAAGAAGTCGGCCCCGGCCGCTGCCGCCCAGCCGGCCACGGTCGCGGTCTGCCGCTCGTCCCAGCCGCCCGGCGCGTAGTCGGTCGCGGAGAACCGGACCAGCAGCGGAACCGTGTCCGGGATCGTGGCGCGCACCGCCTTGACCACGGTGAGGAGCAGCCGGGCGCGGTTCTCCAGCGACCCGCCGAACTCGTCGGTGCGCTGGTTGCTCAGGGGGGAGAGGAACTGGTGCAGCAGGTAGCCGTGGGCGGCATGGATTTCGACGACGTCGAAGCCGGCCGCAACGGCCCGGCGGGCCGCCGCAGCGAAGTCGCCGACGACGGCGTCGATCCCGGCCGCGTCCAGGGCGCCGGGTGCGTCGTATCCGGTGAACGGCACCGCCGAGGCCGACACGGTCGGCCAGCCGCCGTCCTCCTCCGCCATCGTCCCGCGCCGATCCGTGCCCCACGCGGGCCAGATGGATGCCTTGCGGCCGGCGTGGCCCAGCTGGATGCCCGCCGCCGCCCCCTGCGAGTGGATGAAGCGCACGATCCGGGCCCAGGCCGAGGCCTGTTCGTCGTTCCAGATGCCGGTGTCGACGTCGGAGATGCGCCCCTCGGGGCTGACCGCGCTGGCCTCCGCGATGACGAGGCCGGCGCCGCCTGCGGCCATCGCGCCGAGGTGCACGAGGTGCCAGTCTTCGGGGACGCCGTCCTTCTTCGCGACCGAGTACTGGCACATCGGGGCGACCCACAGGCGATTGCGGAAGGTGATTCCGCGCAGGGTGAGGGGTTCGAACAGGGCGGAAGCAGTCACGGAGGATCCTCAGGGCGCGCGGGTCACGGTGCGGCGCGGGGCGCGACCGACCAATCGATCTCTAAACAACCTATCGTGGGGGAATGGCAAAACGGCGGGGATGGCTGGAATGGGGAGCCGAACAGGCTCGCGACTGGATCGCCGTGCCGGGGCGCTCGGACGACAAGTACTCCCGCGGCGTCCTGGGGGTGCGCACCGGCTCCGCTGATTACCCGGGCGCCGCGGTTCTCGGCGTCGAGGCGGCGCTGCGCACCGGTGTCGGCCTGGTCCGCTACCTCGGCCCTGAGCGCGCGTCGACCCTCGTGCTCCAGCGCCGGCCGGAGGCCGTCACGGTCCCCGGCCGGGTGCAGGCCTGGCTGCTCGGCTCCGGCATGAATGCCGCCACGCGCGACGCCGCAACCACGGCGGCGCTCGAGCACGCCCTCGCCGAGGGGCTGCCCACCGTCTGCGACGCCGGGGCCCTCGACCTGGCCGGCCGGGCGACGGGTCCGACGGTGATCACGCCCCACTTCCGCGAACTGGCCGGACTGCTCACCGCGGGTGGACGACCGGTGACCGCCGCCGAGATCGCGGCCGCCCCGGGTGAGTGGGCCATCCGCGCGGCCACGGAGCTGCGCGTGACGATCCTGCTCAAGGGCGCCGTGACCCATATCGCCTCGCCCTCTGGGGCGCTCCTGACCGTCTCCGCCGCGCCGGCCTGGCTGGCGACCGCCGGGTCCGGCGACGTGCTCGGGGGCATCCTGGGCGCCCTGCTCGCGACCCACTCCGCGCGCATCGAGTCGGATTCCGATTCGGTCGCCGCGCTCGCCGCGACGGCGGCCCTGATCCAGGCCCGGGCCGCCGACCGGGCGTCGGCCGGCGGTCCGATCGCCGCCCTCGACGTGGCCGAGGCGGTGCCGGCGACCATCGCCCAGCTGCTGGCCGCGCCAGGGGGAGAGTGAGCGTGAGCGTCCCGGAAGCCCCGGGGAGCATGGCCGCCGCCCCTCCGGCGCCATCCTCCCGCGCGCACCGGGCCGCGCTCTGGACGGTCTTCGGCCTCGTCCACGGCCTGATCATCCTGCTCTGCTTCACCGGCCCCGGCTGGCCGCTCGGCGATGTGGAGCAGGTCTACCGTTCCTGGGCGGAAGGGGGCGCGTCCGGCCGCTTCCAGGTCGGCATCGACACTCCCTTCGTTTACCCGATCCTCGCTTTCGTGCCGATCATCCTCGCCCTGGCCTTCGGACCGGCGCTGTACGCGGCCACCTGGCTCGGCATGGTGACGCTGCTCGACGCCGTCGCCTTCGCGGTGCTGCTCCGACGCCCGGGGAAGGCGGCGCCGCGAGCCGCCTGGTGGTGGCTCGGCTTCCTGGCCCTGCTCGGCCCCGTCGCCCTGGCCCGGATCGACGCGGTCACCGTCCCGATCGTGATCCTTGCCCTGCTGCTGCTCGCCACACGCCCGCTCTGGGGGGCGGCGTTGCTCACGATCGGGACCTGGCTGAAGGTCTGGCCGTTCGCGGCGCTCGCCGCGCTGGTCGTCGTCTCCCGGCAGCGCGGGCGGGTGCTGGCAACCGCCGCCGGAACGAGCGCCGTGATCGTGCTCATCGCCCTCATCCTCGGCAGCGGCCTCACCGTTTTCAGCTTCGTCACCGAGCAGACGGGTCGCGGCATCCAGATCGAGTCGCCGGTGGGACTGGTCTGGATGTGGCAGGCGGCCCTTGACCTGCCGGGCAGCTTCCTCTACTACGACCGGGAGATCCTGACCTTCCAGGTGACCGGCCCCGGCATCGATCTCGCCATCGCCCTGATGACCCCCCTCCTGGCGCTCACCGTCGCCGCCGTGCTGCTGCTCGGCTGGCGCGCCATCCGGGACGGCGCCTCCTTCGAGCGGCTGTATCCGCCGCTGCTGCTCGCCCTCGTCGTGACCCTGATCGCCGTCAACAAGGTCGGTTCCCCGCAGTTCATCGGCTGGCTGGCGGCGCCGGTCATCTTCGGGCTCGTCCTTCGCCCCCGGGCCTGGCGGACGCCGGCCGTGCTCGTCGCCGTCATGGCCGGGATGACCCAGCTGCTCTACCCCTCCCTCTACGACGGGCTGCTCACCGCCGAACCGCTCATGGTCCTGCTGCTCACGCTGCGGAACCTGCTCGAATTCGTCCTGCTCGGCTGGGCGATCCGGGAGGTCTGGCGCTCGCCGGCAGCCGACCGCCGAGCCGGGCTGCCCCGCCCCGTCCCGAACCCTCGTACCCCGATCCTCGAAACTGATCCACACACGCCCGATCCTCATTCCCCCGATCCGAAGGAGTAACCATGTTGGTCGCATTCTCCGTGGCCCCGTCCGGCGCCCACGATTCGCAGGGCTCCGTGCACAACGCCGTCGCCGCGGCGGTGCGTGTCGTGCGCGATTCCGGCCTGCCCAACCACACCGACTCGATGTTCACCACCATCGAGGGGGAGTGGGACGAGGTCTTCGCCGTGGTCAAGGCCGCGACAGAGGCCGTGGCCCAGTGGGGACCGCGGGTGTCCCTCGTGCTCAAGGCGGACATCCGGGCCGGCCGCACCGGCGAGCTGACCGGCAAGGTCGAACGCCTGGAGGCAGCGCTCGGACGGGCGCGGGACGTAACAGAGTAAACGTCACAACGTAGTCTGGGGGCATGCCCCTCACCACCCACGGGCCGACGCAGCTGTCGCCGGCCCGCATTCGTCTTGCCCTCTTCGCGCTCGCCCTGGGCGGCTTCGCCATCGGCGCCACCGAATTTGTGGCGATGGGGCTGCTGCCGAACCTCGCCCAGGACCTGCTGCCGGGCCTCTACCGGGCGCAGCCGGACGCCGCCAACGCGCGGGCGGGCTGGCTCATCTCCGCCTACGCCCTCGGCGTCGTCGTCGGTGCGCCGACGATTGCCGCCGCGGCCGCCCGCCGGCCGCGCAAGCAGCTGCTGCTCGCCCTGCTGATCGCGTTCACGCTCGGCACCGTCGCCTCCGCCCTGCTGCCCAGCTTCGAGCTGGTGCTCGCGGCCCGGTTCCTCGCCGGGCTCCCGCACGGCGCCTACTTCGGCATCGCGTCGCTCGTCGCCGCCGAGCTGATGGGTACGGGCAAACGGGCCCGCGGCGTCGCCATCGTGCTCTCCGGGCTGACGATCGCCAACGTGATCGGCGTCCCGGCGATCACCTGGCTGGGCCAGTCGGCGGGCTGGCGCCTCGCCTACCTGGTCGTCGCCGGAATCTTCGCCCTGACCTTTCTCGCCGTCGCGCTGGTCGTTCCCCACCAGGCCGGGAACCCGGGCAGCACCATCCGCCGGGAGCTGCGTGCCTTCGGCCGGCTCCAGGTCTGGATCGCGCTCCTGATCGGCGCGATCGGCTTCGGCGGCCTCTTCGCCGTGTACACCTACGTCGCCCCGCTGGTGATGGAGGTCACCGGCCTGGCCGCCTGGGCCGTGCCGATCGTGCTGGTTGTCATCGGCCTGGGCATGACCATCGGCAATTTCGCCGGCGGCGCGCTCGCCGACCGCAGTGTGCGCCGCACCATGTACGGGGCGTTCGGGGTCATGCTCGTCGCGCTCACCGCACTGGCCTTCTCGGCCCAGTCCGTGGCGGGGCTGCTGGTCGGTGTCTTCCTGATCGGAGCCGCGGCAGCCGCGCTGAGCCCGACGATCCAGACCAGGCTCATGGATGTCGCCCACGACAGCCAGTCGATCGCCGCGGCCCTGAACCACTCGGCGCTCAACGTCGGAAACGCGCTCGGCGCCTACCTCGGCGGCATCGCCATCGCGGCGGGGCTCGGCTACGTCGCGCCGGTGTGGATCGGGCTGGGGCTGAGCGGTATCGGCATCCTGCTCGCGGGCGCGACCTTCGCCATCGACCGGTCGCGCCGACGGCTGGGCGTAGCCGTGCCCTACGGAACCGCCGCGATCACCGTCGTGCGTGCCGACTAGCGCGAGGCCCCCACACCAACTGTTGTCCACGCGGACATCTGTGGCCGGCACACCGGCCACAGATGTCCGTTACGGGCGCACTTGCCCGGGCGGGCGGGCGGCCGGCGGGGCGGTCAGTCGGTCTGGAGCAGGATGCCGTCGCGGATGGCGCGCTTGCGCAGGGCGACCTTCGTGCCCACGTCGTGGCCGGCCAGGCGGTACTTCTCCCGGATGCGCTTGAGGTACGACTTGGCCGTTTCCTCCGAGATGCCGAGCTGGTAGGCGACGGCCTTCACCGGCTCGCCGGCCCCATAGAGGGCCATGACACGGCGCTCCTGCGCGCTCAGGCGCGGGGAGTCCCCGTCCGAACCGGCGTTGAGGGCCAGGTCGAGTTCGGCCGAGATGTACGATTCGCCGTTGTAGGCGGCGCGGATCGCCTCGACGATCATGCCGGCTTCTTCGCTCTTGACGAGGTAGCCGAGCGCGCCCGCGGCGAGAGCCTCGCGCACCAGGGCGGGTTCGGAGTACGTGCTCATGAGCACGGTCTTGACGCCCGTCGTCTTCAGCGTCGAGATCTTCAGCGACACGGGGATGTTGTCTTTGAGGTCGAGGTCGAGCAGCACGACGTCGACGGGGAAAGCGGGGTGGGTGAGCAACTCGGGCCAGGTTGTCACGGCGGCGACCATGTCGATGTCGTCGGCCGCCCCGCGGATCCACTCGGTGAGGGCACCGAGGAGCATTCGGTGGTCGTCGACCAGGGCCAAGCGGATGGGACCGTTGCTGTGTGTCACTTTTCCTCCAACTGCCTCTGCACCCCGTGCGCCGCCTGGGAATCCTGGGCGTCCGCGGGATTGTCGACGCTGCACTCGATGTCCACCCGAAGACTTCCGTCCCGAATGGTATCGACGTGAGGGCCGACTATTCGGATAGCTTGCCACGTCTCGGGGTCTACCCGGCGTCGTGGCACACCTGTCGTTATCAATTCGATCGGGAATCTTATCTTCTTGCGCGAAGCCGCGCCGTGACTGGGCGCAATCGGCCCGAGCGTGAGCGAGACCGTCGACGCGGTCCGCGCGGTGTCGCTGATCAGCAGCCAGATGGTGAGCAGGAGGGCATCGCGCTGGCCCGGCGCCAGGAGGCCGGCCAGCCCCGACGGGTCCTGCACCGTCACGGACGGGCCGAGGAACTCCGACTCCGTGACGGCGTGGTGCAGCCAGGTCTCGGTCCGCCCGTTGATGAGGTGGAGCCGAAGCTGGGTGGCGAGGGAGGCCGCGGTGGAGGAGGTCTCCGGGGCGAGCGGGAGCGGCGTGCGCCCCTGCGCGACGTCGTCGAGCAGCGTCTCGGCGTCCAGGTCGAGGCGGGCCAGCTCCTCCGAGGCGAGCATGCCGACCGCGTAGCGCGGCTGGGAGACGGTGCTCTGCACGAGGACGAGGTCAAGCTCCAGTTCCACCATCCGCCGGAACGACCGCACGATGAGCACGCCGAGAAGCGGCGGGATGACGCCGAGGGAGAGGCTGAGGATCTCGGGGGCCAGGCTGAGCAGGCTGGTGCGGTCCTCGATCAGGACGGCGAAGGCCATCAGCGCGCCGAGCACCCCGGTGGCGGCGAGCACGTCGCGGGGCTCGCGCAGGGTGACCAGGCCGGTGAGCATGGCCCCGACGGCCGGGGCGGCGGTCGGGTAGACGTCCGCGTAGGACTGGCCGGCCGACCCGGCGAGGTCGAGGATGACGACCACCGCGCCGGCGATCAGCACGAAGGCGAACAGCCAGGGCGGCATCCGGGTCGACGAGCGCTGCACGACCGCGACCGTGAAGACCGTGGCGATGACGAGGATGAACCAGGCGGCGAGGCTCGGCACCGGGCTCGGCGTGCTCGCCCACTGCACCACGAAGCGCCAGAACAGGAAGACCGCGATCGACCCGCCGCTGAAGACCAGGCCGATGCCGAGGTGCCGGCCGCCGATGCCGTTGGGGTCGGCGCGGGCCGCCTTGACGATCCGGTCGGGCCGGCGCAGCAGGCGGCGGGCGTCCGGGCGGGTGGTCCCGGGGGTCGCAGGGGCCAGGGCGTCGTCGTCCGGGGTGACGGTGGCCGGACCCAGCGCGCCCGGCCGCACAGCCCCCGGCTCGACGACCGGACGGCTCACTTGGGAACCTCGAGCACGACGGTCGTGCCGGACCCAGGCGACGAGAACAGGCGCGCGTTTCCGCCGACATCCCGGAGCCTGGCCACGACCGACTCGGTGAAGCCGAGGCGTTCGGCGCCGACGCCATCGAGGTCGAAGCCGATCCCGGCGTCCGTGACCATCGCCCGGACGGTGGTGTCATCATCCGTGATCGTCACATCGGCGCGTTTGACGCCGGAGTGGCGGCGCACGTTCTCCAGGCACTCGCCGAGGGCGAGCAGGAAGGAGTCGAGCACGGTGCTGGGCAGCAGGACCTGCCCGCTGCCGTGCCAGTCGACTTCCAGCCCCATCCGGCCGAAGCGCTGCTTGACCGACTCGAGCGTGTTGCCGAGGGTGGATTCGCTGGCCGGTTCGAGCGTGTACACGCCCGAGCGTCGCGGGGTGGGCAGCCCGCCGAGGCGCAACTGGCGCAGCAGCCGGGCGTCGTCACCGGCCTGCTCCCGCAGGGCGTCCGGGCTCACCCCGACGCCGGAGTGCGCGAGCAGCGTGAGGGTGGCCAGGACGGTGTCGTGCAGCAGCCGGGCGTCCTGCCGACGCTGCGCTTCGAGCTCACTGGCATGGCGTTCGGCGCGGTGCGCCCGGCCGATCGCGGCGATGCGCTGCATCGCACGCGGGATGCTCTGGCCCATCCACCACCCGCCCAGGGTGGTCGCGAACCAGCCGGAGATCGTCAGCGCCAGGGGAACGATGGTTCCGTGGGAGGTGACGGTGGCCGCGACGACGCTGGCCACCGTGAAGCCGAGAACCGATCCCAGGGTCACCAGCCGGGACAGGCTCACCACGAGGACGATCGCCACGGAGCTCATCGCCCCGGCGGCGACGGCCGCGATGACCGACTCCTCGACGAGGTTCATCCGGGGCTCGGGGGCTCTGCCGAAACCGATCAGCAGGATGGCGGCCATCCCGGTCAGCACCGTCATCACCACCCAGCGGATCGCGCCGGTGCGGCCGAGCAGGTAGAGCCAGCCGGCCATGGCCAGCACGAGCAGCACGGAACCGAGGAGGATGTCCGGGGCCAGGCCGCCCGGGACGAGCATGCAGAGCAGCGCCGTGGCTGCACCGGCCAGGCCGGTCGCCCGCGCCGCTCGACGCAGCAGGCGGTCGCGCTCTTTCAGCAAGCGGTCGCGCTCTGTGAAGGTGCGTTGCATGGTCGCCTGTCGTCTTCCGCGTGGAATGCGTTACACAGCACCATATCGGGCCGGAGGCGCCGACGGCGCGGGACGCGAGGCCGCGCGGAGCATCCGGACGAGGACCAGCCCGGTGACGAGTGCCATGCTCACCGCCATCAGGGCCCCGGCGAACACTCCGATCAGCACGGTGAGCCATAGCGTCTGCCCCTCTTGCCAGGGTCGCCACCGCGAAGAACACCGCCAGGCCCAGGCACCGGGCCGCCGCGGTGCCGGCCACCCACCGGCCGCTCCGGGGAAGATGGCGGCGCAGTTCCAGCCACTGCGCGTAGCCGATCGAGCAGAGGAGGTCACCAGGGTACGGCCATCAGGGCCCGGGCGGCGCCACGGCCTCGTATCGCCGGGCCGCGGCCGGATCGGTGCCGCCCTGGTCGAGCCGGAAGGGCGGATACTCGTCCCGCATCAGCGAGGTGTAGACGATCACCCGGTAGGACCACCGGTTGATCCCCAGGATCAGGGCGAACAACGCCCGCCGGTAGCGCCCGGTGAACAGCAGGATGACGGCAGCGACGAGCACCAACAGCCCGAGCAGGGACAGTCCGGCGTTCGGGCGTGCCCAGTCGTCCGGGTAGCCGTAGACGACGTAATCGTCCGTGATGTAGACGTTCGGGTTGTTGTTGGACGGCGTCCGCCAGGTCCAGCCGCCGCCGGTGAAGGCGGCCACGATCGCGAGGTGCGGGATGGCGAGCAGCCACGACTTGACCAGGACCAGGCCCCGGGAGAGGCGCTGTGGGTAGTCGACCTCGAGCTCGGCAGGGTAATCGGCGGAGGCGAGGGTGAAAGGCGGGTAGCGGTCGGTGCCGAGGGCCGAGTAGGCGTAGAAGGCGACTCGCCAGCTCCAGCGCAGCACGCCGACGTTGAACTCGAAAATGGATGCCGGGTACCGGCCGGTGAAGAGGATGGCGAACCAGGCGACGATCGTGCTCACGGCGAACGCGATCCAGAGGAACACCAGCACGAAGACGTGCGGGATGACGAGGAACCACTTGACCAGCCACATCCAGTTCGACAGCTGCGGGTCCAGTTCGCCGTACAGCCGGGCCGGGTACGGTCTGGCTTCGGCGTCGCCCGGCGGAACGGCGGTCATCGCCGCGCCGGCGCCGCCTCCGCCGACGGCTGCGGTGCCCGTGCCCGCCGCCCCCGGCGCCGCGCCCGCTCCGGG
>NZ_SOEZ01000046.1 GCF_004402215.1 Cryobacterium tagatosivorans | reverse complement strand
CGAGGGTGCCGCGCGGCACGACCGCGATCTCGCCCAGGCCCTGCCAGCGCGCCGCTGCCCGCAGCACGACGGCCAGGCGCGCGGCGGTGTCGGCCGGCGCGCCCTCCTCCGCCCAGGCCGCCTGCACGCGGAGCACCCCGGCCTGGCGGTCGTTCTTCAGGTCGACCCGGCCGACGATCGTGTCGCCGAGCAGCACCGGCAGGGAGTAATAGCCGAACACGCGCTGGGGCTCGGGCGTGTAGATCTCGATCCGGTAGTGGAACCCGAACAGGCGCAGCGCCCGCGGCCGCTTCCAGACGACCGGATCGAACGGCGAGAGCACGGCCGCGGCGTCCAGGCGGCGGGGCAGCCGGGCATCGCGGTGCAGCCAGGCCGGAATGGGCCTGGCGCCCTGCGACCAGCCGGGCACCTCGACCGGGATCAGCTCGCCCGCCTCTTCCAGCTCGTGGATCGCGGCCAGGCTCGCCGGGGTCTTCAGCCGGAAGTAGTCGGCGAAGTCCTTCGCCGTGCCGATGCCGTGCGCGCGCGCCGAGCGGCTGATCAGCTCGCGGTGCGCGTCGTGGCGGCTCACCTCCCGCTCAAGCAACTCGGCCGCGAACACCTGCTCCGGCAGGCCGTAGACGCGCTCGAAGCGCTCCCGGCCGGCGCTGACCAGGTCGCCCCAGCGGAACAGCGTCTCGAGCCCGGTCTTCACGTCCGACCAGCCCCACCACGGGCCGCTGCGCTTGTTCGCGTCGTGCTCGATCGCGCTCGCGCGCATGGGCCCGTTCTCGGCCAGCTCGGCGAGCAGCCAGTCGAGCATCGGCCGGTTCGCCTGGGACCAGGCGTCGGGGGTGCGCGCCGCGAGGTCGCGGTAGGCCCGCATCCGCCAGCGGAACAGCGGCCAGGTGTCGAGCGGCAGGAACGACGCTTCGTGCGCCCAATACTCGGTGAACCGCGCCTCTCTGCCGGTCGTGAGCCGGTCGAGCTGCGTCTTGTCGTAGCCGCCCAGTCGGCTGAAGGCCGGCATGTAGTGGCTGCGTTCGAACACGTTGACCGAGTCGATCTGGAGCAGCCCCAGGCGGTTCACGAGCGCGTCGAGCTGGCGGATGCCGGGCGTCACGCCCGGCGGACGACCGAAGCCCTGCGCCGCGAGCGCAACACGGCGGGCAAGGGCGGGGGAGACTGACTCTGGCATCGATTCGAGCGTAGTGCCGACATCCGAAGTTCAGGTCTCGTTCAGTCCCCGGCGCCTTCCCGTCTTCCGGCGTCCGTATGGTCACCGTGACCACCATCCGGCATTCAACTGCTCGCCCTTCCGGCGGGCGGCCGGCTGGCGGTCACCACGGAGGATACGTGTTCACCACGCGCACCATGATCGCCGGGCTCGCCGCCACAGCGGCCCTCGCCCTCACCCTCACGGGCTGCTCCGCAGGCACCGCGACCGCCGGCGCCGGAAGCGCTGATGCCGAAACCGCGACGAGCCTGACCGCGTTCGGCGATCTGGCCGCACTGGAAAAGGCCGCCACGGCCGAAGGCGCGCTCAACGTCATCGCCCTGCCGCGCGACTGGGCCAACTATGGCGCCGTGCTCGACAGGTTCACCGAGAAATACCCGGACATCGCCATCACCGAGGCGTCTCCGGACGGCTCGAGCGCCGAGGAGATCCAGGCGGCCGACAACCTCAAAGGCCAGGACACGGCACCGGATGTCTTCGACCTCGGCCTGGCCGTCGCCCTGACGAGCACGGATCGCTTCGCGCCGTACAAGGTCGCGACCTGGGCCGACATCCCCGATGCCCTCAAGGAATCCACCGGCCTCTACACCGGCGACTACGGCGGATACATGGCCGTGGGTTACGACCCCGCCGCGGTGCCGGCGCCCACGCAGCTGAGCGACCTGCTCGGCGCGAAGTACAAGGGCAAGGTCGCCATCAACGGGGACCCCACCCAGTCCGGTGCCGCGTTCGCCGCCGTCGGGATGGCCGCCGTGCAGAACGAGGGAACCGTCGACGACTTCACGCCGGGCATCGACTTCTTCCAGAAGCTCAACAAGGCGGGGAACTTCCTCAAGGTCGACCCCACCCCGGCAACGATCGCCTCGGGGGAAACCCCCGTCGTCCTCGACTGGGACTACCTCAACGTCGGCTACGGCAAGACACTGGAGGGCCAGCGCGACTGGAAGGTCGTCGTGCTCCCGGGCACGGGATATGCCGGCTACTACAACCAGGCCATCAGCAAGGATGCCCCGCACCCGGCCGCCGCGCGCCTCTGGCAGGAATTCCTCTACAGCGATGAGGGGCAGAACCTGTGGCTCGCCGGCGGCGCGCGTCCCGTCCGGGCCGACGCCATGGCCGCGGCAGGAACCATCGACGCCGCCCTGTTCGACGAACTCCCGAAGGCTCCGACGTCGACGGTCGTGCCGACCGGCAAGCAGAGCGAAGCCGCCGCGAAACTGCTCGGCGAAAAGTGGGCCGCCGCTGTCCAGTAGGACCCGTGGAACGGCGGCAGCCTGGGGGCTGCTGCCGTTCGCGGTTTACGTGCTGCTGTTCCTCGCCGTGCCGACCCTCATCGCCGTCGGCACGGGCTTCTTCGACGAGTCGGGCTCCTTCACGCTGGACACGGTGGCGGCCCTCGGCAGTCCGGTCGTGCTCGCCACGTTCGGCAATTCGTTCTGGCTGTCGGCGCTGACCGCGGTGGTCGGCGCGGTCATCGGAGCGCTGGCCTGCTACGCGCTGCTCGGGGTGCGCGCCGACGGGGCGCTGCGCTCCACGGTCGATTCGCTCAGCGGGGTGCTCGCCCAGTTCGGCGGCGTCATGCTCGCGTTCGCGTTCGTCGCGACCATCGGCATCCAGGGCATGGTGACGCTCTTCCTGCGCGACGTCTTCGGCCTCGACCTCTTCGCGGACGGCGTCTGGATCTACGCCATGCCCGGCCTGGTCCTGCCGTACCTCTACTTTCAGATACCCCTGATGATGATCACCTTCATGCCGGCCCTCGAGTCGCTGAAACCGGCCTGGGCCGAGGCCAACGCCACGCTCGGCGGGACGGCGACCGGCTACTGGCTGCGCATCGCCTTCCCCGTGCTGGCGCCGTCCTTCCTCGGCAGCCTGCTGCTGCTCTTCGCGAACGCCTTCTCGTCCTACGCGACCGCCGCGGCGCTGATCAGCCAGGGATCGCAGATCGTGCCGCTCCAGATCCGCGCGGCGCTCACCAGCGAAACGCTGCTGGGCCGGGAGAACCTCGCCGGGGCCCTGGCCCTGGGGATGATCGCGGTCATGGCGGTGGTCATGCTGGGCTACTCGGCGCTGCAGTCACGCGCCGTGCGGTGGCAGCGATGAGCGCAGGGCTCCGCACGACCGGCGGGGTCGCGCACGCTCCCTCGCGGGGCATCCGCACCGTCATCCTCGGTGTCGTCGGACTGGTCTTCGCCGTCCCGATCGTCGCCATGCTCGAGTTCACGCTGCGCCGGGGGCTCGACGGAGGCCACGACATCTCGCGCTGGGTCACCCTGTTACAGAGCGGATTCGCCGGCCAGTACCGACCCGTGCTCGTCGCCCTCGGTAACTCGGTCGCGCTGGCAATCGGCACGGTCGTGATCGTGCTGCTGTTGCTGGTTCCGACGATGATCCTCGTGCATCTGCGGTTCCCGCGGCTGCGCCGCACCATGGAGATCACCTGCATCCTGCCGATCAGCATCCCGGCGGTCGTCCTCGTCGTCGGCCTGGCGCCGGTGTACGCGGTGGTCGCCGGGGTCTTCGGCAGCGGCGTCTGGACCCTCGCCTTCGCCTACGGCATCACCGTGCTTCCGTACGCCTACCGGGCCATCCAGTCGAGCCTTGACGCCGTCGACGCCCGCACGCTCAGCGAGGCGGCGCGCACGCTCGGGGCCGGCTGGGGCGCGGTGCTGCTGCGCGTCCTGCTCCCGGTCCTGCGCCGCGGCATCCTCGCCGGGGCGTTCATCTCGGTCGCGGTGGTGCTCGGCGAGTTCACCATCGCCTCGCTGCTGAACCGGGTCAACCTCCAGACGGCGCTCGTCGTCGTGAGCAAGAACGACCCGTACACGGCCGTCATCCTGTCGCTGCTCGCCCTGGGGTTCGCGTTCCTGCTCCTGCTGTCCATCGGCCGGCTCGGAGCGGCCCGCACACGCTCCCCGCGGCGGCGTTCCCCCTCGAAAGGCTTGTCATGATCCAGTCACCCCGCCAAAGCGGCCCCGGCGCCGTTGTCGAGTTCCGCGGCGTCGTCAAGGAGTTCGCCGGGCACCGGGCGCTGGCCGGCTTCGACCTCACCCTGCAGGCCGGGGAATTCGTGGCGCTGCTCGGCCCGAGCGGCAGCGGCAAGACGACGGCCCTCCGGGTGCTGGCCGGGCTCGAGTCGGCGGATGTCGGCACGATCACGATCAACGGCGCCGACGTCTCCGGGCTTCCGACCGGCAAACGGGACATGGGGATGGTGTTCCAGGCCTACTCGCTGTTTCCCCACCTCAGCGCCGGGGAGAACGTGGAGTTCGGCCTGAGGATGCGCAAGGTCAACGCGGCCGAGCGTCGGAGCCGCGCGCGGTCGGCGCTGGCCCTCGTCGGACTGGACGCGCACTACGACCGGTACGCCCACCAGCTCTCCGGCGGGCAGCAGCAGCGCGTGGCGCTCGCCAGGGCCCTCGTCACCGAGCCGCGCGTGCTGCTGCTCGACGAACCCCTCTCCGCCCTGGATGCCAAGGTGCGCGTGCAGCTGCGTGAGGAGATCCGGCGGATCCAGACGGAGCTCGGCATCACCACCCTCTTCGTCACCCACGACCAGGACGAGGCGCTGGCCGTCGCCGATCGCGTCGCGGTGATGCGGGCAGGCAACATTGAGCAGGTCGACACCCCGGAAGGCCTCTATGCCAGGCCGGGTTCGCCATTCGTCGCCGATTTCGTGGGCCTGAGCAATCGTGTTCCCGGCGTCGTGCGGAACGGGTTCGCGCAGGTCTACGGAACCGCGCTGCCCCTGGTCGATCCCTCCCACGCCGACGGGGAGGTGCAGGTCTACCTGCGGCCGGAGGACATCGAGTTCGGCACCGACGGCGTTTCGGGCGTGGTCACCGCATCGAGTTTCCTTGGTTCGCTCCGGCGCACGGGAGTGCGCCTGGAAGACGGCACGGTCCTGTTCACCCAGCACAGCGTGCGCGTGAAGCCGGCCCCCGGCGAGCGGGTCCACCTGCGCTTCACCGGTGCGCCGGTGTCGGTCGAGTCCAGTCCTAGACTGGGTGCGTGAAGGAACCCACGGACAAGCCAGGCCTCGGCGGACTGTTCCGAGGCCGCGCCAGACGCGTCCCCGCCGACCTGCCCCGGCATTTTCCCAGGCACGAGCCCAACGGCGTCGACGAGAACATTCCCACCGGCATCCGGCTCGCCGGCGCGTGGTCGTGGCGCCTGCTGGCCATCGCGGGAGCGGCCGCCGTCTTCATCTTCCTGATCATCCAGCTGCGGCTCATCGTCATCCCGCTGCTCGTCGCCGTGCTGGTGTCGGCGCTCCTGGTCCCGTTCGCGTCCTTCCTGGTCCGCCACCGCTGGCCCAAGGGCCTCGCCATCGGGGTCACCCTCCTCGGCACCCTCGCTGTCGTCGGGGGACTGATCACACTGGCCGCCACCCAGATCGCCGCCGGCTCCGCCGACCTGAGCACGAAGTTCCAGGCGTCCATCGAGAGCCTGAAGGCCGCGCTGCTGACGTCTCCGCTGCAGATCTCAGAGGCGGAGCTCAACGGCTACCTGCAGGAGGCGTCCAAGGCCGTTCAGGCAGACAGCCAGGTCTTCATCACCGGTGCGTTGTCCTTCGGGTCCTCGCTGGGGCACGTGCTGACGGGGGCCCTGCTCACCGTATTCAGCCTGCTGTTCATCCTCATCGACGGGAAAGGCATCTGGGACTGGATCGTGCGGATCTTCCCCCGCCGTGCCCGCGCCGCCGTCGACGGGGCAGGCGTCGCCGGCTGGTCGACGCTGGGCAATTTCGCGAAGGTGCAGATCCTGGTGGCCTCGATCGACGCCGTCGGCATCGGCGTCGGCGCGGCCCTGCTCGGCGTGCCGCTGGCCGTCCCGATCGGCATCCTCGTCTTCCTCGGCTCGTTCATCCCGATCGTCGGCGCCGTGGCGACCGGGATCGTCGCCGTGATCATCGCCCTGCTCTTCAACGGCCCCGGCTACGCGCTGGCCATGCTCGGCGTCGTGCTGCTCGTCCAGCAGGTCGAAGGGCACGTGCTGCAGCCGCTGATCATGGGAACCGCCGTCAAGGTGCACCCGCTCGCCGTCGTGCTCGCCGTCGGCGCGGGGTCGCTGCTCGCCGGCATCCCCGGCGCACTCTTCGCCGTGCCGGTCGCCGCAGTGCTCAACGTGATGACCAACTACATCCACAGCGGCGCCTGGCGCACCGTCCAGCCGCCGGCGGGCGACCTGCTCGGATCGCCGCTCTGGCAGACCGTGCCGCGCCGCCCAGGATTCCGCCGAACGGAGAGCCCCGAATGACCAGTGTTTCCCTCGTCGGACCCAGCCTGGAGGACTTCGAGGCGGCGCGAGCGGTCGTCGCCCGCGTCGCCGACGTGACACCGATGGAGAGCTCACGCTACCTGGCGACCATCCTCGGCGCCCCGGTGTTCCTCAAGTGCGAAAACCTGCAGCGCACCGGCTCGTACAAGATCCGCGGCGCCTACAACCGGTTGTCCAAGCTCACCGACGAGGAGAAGGCCCGCGGTGTTGTGGCCGCGTCGGCCGGCAACCACGCCCAGGGTGTCGCGTTCGCGGCCCGGGAACTCGGCATCAAGGCGACGATCTTCATGCCCGTCGGCGTGGCCCTGCCCAAGCTCCAGGCCACCCGCGACTACGGCGCCGACGTCATCCTGCGCGGCCACACAGTGTCCGAGCCGCTGATGGCCGCCGCCGCATACGCGGCCGAGACCGGCGCGATCCTGATCCCGCCCTTCGACCACCCGGATGTCGTCACCGGGCAGGGCACGCTCGGCCTCGAGATCCTCGACCAGGTTCCAGACCTCGACACGATCATCGTCCCGATTGGCGGCGGCGGACTCATCTCCGGGGTCGCCAGTGCGCTCAAACAGCGGGCGGCACGGGACGGACGCCACATCCGCGTCATCGGCGTGCAGGCCGCCAACGCGGCGGCCTACCCGCCCTCCCTCGAGGCCGGCGAGGCCGTCGAGGTCACCATCCTGCCGACGATCGCCGACGGGATCGCCGTCGCCCGGCCGGGCCTGCTCAACTTCGAGATCGTGCGCGACGTCGTTGACGAGGTCGTCACGGTGAGCGAGGACGACATCGCCCGGGCCCTCCTCGTGCTGATGGAGCGCGCGAAGCTGGTGGTCGAACCGGCGGGCGCCGTCGCGGTCGCCGCGATCCTCGCCGGGAAGGTCGCCGCGTCAGGCTCGACGGTCGCCATCCTCTCCGGCGGCAACATCGACCCGCTGCTCATGCAGCGTGTGATCAGCCACGGACTCGCCGCGTCCGGTCGCTACCTCACCCTGCGGATCATGCTTCCCGACCGTCCGGGCCAGCTGGCACGGATCGCCGAGCTGCTCGCCGAGGCGCAGGCGAACGTGATCGAGGTGCTGCACACCCGGCACGGCGTGAGCATGCAGCTCAGCGAGGTGGAACTGGACATCAGCGTCGAGACGCGCGGCCCGGAGCACGGGCAGCACGTTCTCGATCTGCTGCGATCCGCCGGTTACGACCCGGGGACCGACTGACGGGCTAGTTGCCGGTCCAGGTTTCGACGAGGGAGATCTGGACGGCGATCTCCTTGCCGCTCGGAGTCGTGTAGGTCGTCGACGCGCCGACGCTGAGCCCGATGATCGCCACGCCCAGGGGGCTCTGCTCGCTGTAGACGTCGAGGTCGCTGTCGCCGGCGATTTCGCGGCTGCCGATCAGGAACCGGCTCTCGTCGCCGGCGATGACGGCGGTGATCACGGTGCCGGGCTCGACGACGCCGTGGCTCTCCGGGGCGCTGCCGACCTCGGCCGTGCGCAGCAGCAGGGTGAGGGTGCGGATGCGCGCCTCCATCTTGCCCTGCTCTTCCTTCGCCGCGTGGTAGCCGGCGTTCTCCTTGAGGTCGCCCTCCTCGCGCGCGGATTCGATCTTCTTCGCGATGTCATCGCGGCCGATGGTGCTGAGCGTGTGCAGCTCCGCAGCGAGGCGGTCGTGGGCCTCCTGGGTCAGCCAGGTGACAGTTGTGGGGGTCGTCACGGTTGCTCTCCTTCAGTGCACTCGGCCGCGGATCGCGGAAATTCGTGCCCGCCCGCGGATATAGGGGACGCCCCGACGATTACCGTCAGGGCGAATACGTCAGTCTAGGTCAGCCAGCAGCGGTAAATCAAACCCGTGTTGCTTAATTCCGTCGTGCGTATAATCTCCGTGAACGACCGCGTGTAGCGGTCGGAGGGCGCCAGATCGACCACCTTCCAGCCCACGATCGTGAAGTTTTCGTTGAGCGCCTCCACGGCGCAGCTGGCGGCCGTGCCGGCCGGCATCGACACCTCGAACGTCACGCTGACGCTGTGCTCGTCGATGATGCTGTGCCGGGTGTCGCGCGCTTCGATCAGCGGCTTCGACCCGTCCAGGCCCGCCCAGACGACCCAGGCGACCAGCACGAGCGCGAAGCCGCCGGCCGCGATCCAGAGCGAGCGGCGGTCGCGGAGGCGCCGGTTCGGGGTCCGGCCGTACCGAGCATCGAGGTTGGTGCTCACTGACACGGCAACTCCACCATCACGCGACTCCACACTCGTACTTCAAGGATTAGGCTTGTGAGTCAAGGTTATCCGCCATTCCTGAGGAGTTTTGTGACGCTGCGACTGTTGGCGGTCCACGCCCATCCCGACGACGAGTCGAGCAAGGGCGCGGCGACGTACGCCTATTACCGAAGCCTGGGCGCGGAGGTGCTCGTCGTGAGCTGCACCGGCGGTGAGCGGGGCAGCATCCTCAATGAGGCGCTGGCGGGCAACCCGATGGCCGAACGAGACATGGCCGGCCTTCGCCGCCTGGAGATGGCCGAGGCCCAGCGTCACCTCGGCGTCGAACACCGCTGGCTCGGCTACCAGGACTCCGGCATGAACGAGGACGGGTCGGTACCCGCCGGCTCGTTCGCCGACATCCCGGTGCAGATCTCCGCGGAGCCGCTCGTGCAGGTGATCCGTGAGTTCCGTCCGCAGGTGCTGATCACCTACGACGAGAACGGCGGCTACCCGCACCCGGACCACATCCGCACCCACGACGTGTCGCTCGAGGCCTACCGGGCCGCCGCTGACCCGACGAGATACCCGGATGCCGGCGCCGCCTGGCAGGTCGACAAGCTCTACTACGACCGCATCTTCAACCTCGAACGCATGGACGCGATGTTCCTGGAGCTCAGCGTGAAGGAGCCGGACTCCCCGCTCCTCGAGCCCCTCGGCGCCGCCCGCGACTGGATGAAGGACTACCCCAAGCTGGCCACGACCCACGTGCCGGTCGGCGACTTCCTCGAGACCAGGGACGCCGCGCTCAAGTCGCACGCGAGCCAGGTTTCCCCCACCAGCAGCTTCTTCTTCTGGCCCAACGACCTCATCCGCGAGGCCTGGCCGTTCGAGGACTTCCAGCTCGTCGAATCGAAAGTGGACACCGACATGCCCGAATCCGACCTCTTCGCCGGCGTGCAGGACGCCTCGTGAACGCCCTGATCGGCCCTCGGGTGCTGGACTTCGTGCTGGCGAACACGCCGAAACCGGAATTCAACCCCGACACGGTCACCCCCGGCGCCTGGGGCTTCGTGGCGATCTTCCTCGTCGCCGTCGCGACCGTGCTGCTCGCCCTCGACATGGCCCGGCGCATCCGTCGCACCACCTACCGCTCGCAGATCCAGGCGAAGCTGGAAGCCGAGGTCGCGGCCAGGGAAGCCGGCGAGGACCACCGCCCGGAGTAACCGCTCCGGCCGCCCCGAGCGCGGCTCAGGGGTAGAGCGGGTGGGTGGCGATCATCAGGATGGCCACCCAGTGGCAGAGGAATGCCACCACGGTGAGCGTGTGGAAGATCTCGTGGAAACCGAACACGCCCGGGACCGGGTTGGGCTTCTTCAGGCCGTAGACCACGGCCCCGACGCTGTAGCAGAGCCCGCCGAGCAGGATCAGCGTCATCATGACGGGGTCGGCCTCGAAGAAGTCGCCGATGAAGATGAGCGCTCCGTAGCCGAGCAGCAGGTAGAGCGGCACGTAGAGCCAGCGCGGTGCGTGGATCCAGAAGACCCGGAACGCGATGCCGAGGATCGCGCCGCCCCACACCAGCCAGAGGAGCAGGGTCGCCTTCTCCGGCGGCAGGGCGAGGACGGTGATCGGCGTGTACGAGCCCGCGATCAGCAGGAAGATGTTGGCGTGGTCGATGCGCTTGAGGATGACCTTCGTGCGCGGGTTCCAGTCGAAACGGTGGTACAGCGCCGAGTTGCCGAACAGCAGCATGGACGTGGCGACGAAGACGGCCGAGCTCACCTTCGCCGCCGTCCCCTCCGCGAGGACCAGGAGAATGATGCCGGCGACGATCGTCACCGGGAACGTGCCGGCATGGATCCAGCCGCGCCAGGTCGGGCGGAGGTCCTCCGGCCGCGGTTCGTCCTCCTCGAGGAGAGGCAGGTTGGTGACGTCGTGCTCCGCCTCGTGGGGCTGCTCTGCGGCTTCGGAATGCTCTGCGGACATGCAGCCAGAATACGGCAGCGGACGGGCCTGTCTTTCCGCCGGCGACGCGGAGTGGACTAGCGTGACTGTGTGCAGAACCGGAAAATACCCTTGGGACGCGACTTTCTTTACAGCGTGTACCAGCGTCGACTCCGGCGCAGCCTGGACCCCGCCCAGCTGCCCCGGCACGTTGCCATGATCATCGACGGGAACCGGCGCTGGGCCAAACAGCTGGGCTTCGATTCCGCCGCGCACGGGCACCGGGCCGGCGCCGCCAAGATGCGCGAGTTCCTCGAATGGTGTGACGACCTGGGCATCTCCGTCGTCACCCTCTACCTCTTGTCGGCCGACAACCTCACCCAGCGACCGAGCGAGGAACTCGCCGACCTGGTCCAAATCATCGCTGAACTGGCCGAGGAGCTCTCCCACTACCGCAACTGGCGCGTGCAGCAGGTGGGATCCAAGGACCGGCTCCCCGAGCCGCTCGTGACGGCGCTGGACGCCGCGGAGGCGCGTACGGCGGGCAACAAGGGCCTGCACATCAACCTCGCCGTCGGCTACGGCGGCCGCACCGAGATCACCGACGCCATGCGCAGCATCGTTGCCACCCACCACGCCCATGGCGGCACGCTCGAGGACCTGGCCGAGACGCTCACCCCCGAGCTGATCGGGCAACACCTGTACACCGGCGGGCAGCCGGACCCTGAGCTCGTGATCCGAACCTCCGGGGAGCAGCGGCTCAGCGACTTCATGCTCTGGCAGAGCGCGCACAGCGAGTTCTACTTCGTCGAGGCGCTCGGACCGGACCTTCGCGAGGTCGACTTCCTGCGAGCCCTGCGAGACTTCGCCAAGCGGCAGCGCCGCTTCGGCGGTTAGAGCGGAGCCCGGATGACCTCACTGCAGCACTTCATCGACGGCTTCCGCGAGGAACCCGGGTACCTGGACTACGGCCGGGTCGGCCCGCTGGCATCCGTCGTCGTCGCCGAGACGCTCGGCCAGACGGACGTGCTCGCGCGCGCCCGGTTCGGCAGCCTCGGCCACCTCTTCGAGCAGGACGAACGGCTGCGCACGGCCGTGGCCGCGGCCACCGGGTTCCGGGCCGACCAGGTCGTCTCCCAGCCCAACACGAGCACCGGGCTCATGCACGCCCTGTTCGGCCTGACCGGTGACGTGCTGCTCTCCCCGCATGACTTCCCCAGCCTGCCCTTCGCTGCCGTCCGCGCCGCGGAGGCGCTGCACGTGGTGACCCCCCTCTGGCTCGACAGCGAGCATGATCGCGTGACCCCAGGCCTTGTCAGGGAGCAGCTCACCGCCACGACCGCGGCCGTCGCCGTGTGCCTCGTCGACGCCCGCACCGGTTATCGCACCGATCTCGAGGGCATCCGCCAGGTCATCGGGGACCGCCTGCTCATCGTCGACGCGATCCAGGGCTTCGGCGTCGCGGATGCCCCTTACGAGGTCGCCGATGTCGTCGCGTCCGGCGGGCAGAAATGGGCCCGCGCGGGCTGGGGCACCGGCTTCCTCGCGCTCAGCGACCGCGCGGTCGAGATGCTCACCCCGGTGTTCTCCGGTTTCGCCGGCACGGATTCACCGGACCTGCCCTGGGACGAGGTCCTCCCTCCGGCCCACGGCGCGGGCGCGTTCCGGATCAGCAACCCCGACAGCATGGCCCAGGCCCGTTTCGCCGCCGCGCTCGAGGAGATCACCGCGGTGGGCGTGGCGACGATCGAGGCCGCCGTCACCGAGAACGTCACGCGGCTGATCGACCTCGCCGACGAATTCACCGTGCCGGTCGCGTCGTCCAGGGACGAACGCGAACGCGCCGGAATCATCGTGCTCGAACCGCCTGCCGAGCAGCTCACCCTGCTCAGCATCGCGCTGCACAACCACGGGGTGACGGCGACGACGAGGAACGGGCGGGTGCGGCTGAGCGTGCACGCGGCGCTGTCGGCGGACACGGTCGAGATGCTCCAGGCCGCGTTCACGTCGTACTCCACCGCCGCCAGTTACTGATCCGTGGAGCACCGGGGCACCCCCCGAATGTGACCGGTGGGTTACGTCAGGCGTGTCGCTCTTCCTTTTGCGGCCCCGGGGACGTAGCGTCATCCCCATCAGGTATGGCGCCTGATCGAGACGGCCACATAAGTACGGCTCGAGAACCGCTTGTGGCCAGCTCGCCAATGGAATCCGCGCTCGTGGTGGGCGCGGGGGGGAGTGGTTGTGACCGCTAATCAGACCGACCGGCGCAGTGCAGATCAGCCGGCGTCACCCGTCAATCAGTCCGAGCGCACCTACGTGCTGGACACCTCGGTCCTGTTGTCCGATCCGAAGGCGATCTTCGCCTTCGCCGAACACTCCGTCGTGCTCCCGGTCGTGGTGATCACCGAACTGGAGGCAAAACGCAACGACCCCGAGATCGGATACTTCGCCCGCCAGGCGCTCCGCAACCTCGACGAGCTGCGGATGAAGCACGAGCGTCTCGACTTCCCGATCCCGGTCGGCGACGGCGGGAGCCTCCGCGTCGAGTTGAACCACTCGAACATGTCGGTCCTGCCGTCCGGGTTGCAGCTCGGCGACAACGACTCGCGCATCCTGGCCGTGGCGATGAACCTGTCCAACGACGGCATGAACGTCACTGTCGTCTCCAAGGACCTCCCGCTCCGGGTGAAGGCGTCCTCGCTCGGCCTCGCGGCGGAGGAGTACCGGCACGAACTCGCCGTCGACTCCGGCTGGACCGGGATGGACGAGATCACCCTCAACGGGGCCCAGATCAACGAACTCTACGAGAACGAGGCGATGACGACCCGGCTCGTGCAGGACATGCCCGTCAACACGGGGCTGGTCATCCACTCGGAACGCGGATCGGCGCTCGGCCGGGTGACCGGCAGCGGCGAGCTGAAGCTCGTGCGCGGCGACCGTGACGTGTTCGGGCTGCACGGGCGCTCCGCCGAGCAGCGCCTGGCGATCGATCTGCTGCTCGACCCGAGCATCGGCATCCTGTCCCTGGGAGGTCGAGCGGGGACGGGGAAGTCGGCGCTCGCCCTCTGCGCCGGGCTCGAGGCGGTGCTCGAGCGCCAGCAGCACCGCAAGATCATGGTGTTCCGCCCGCTCTACGCGGTCGGCGGCCAGGAACTCGGCTACCTGCCCGGCGACGCGAGCGAGAAGATGAACCCCTGGGGCCAGGCGGTCTTCGACACGCTCGGGGCGCTCGTCTCGGAGAACGTGCTGGAGGAGGTCGTGGAGCGTGGCATCCTCGAGGTCCTGCCGCTCACGCACATCCGGGGCCGTTCGCTGCACGACGCGTTCGTGATCGTCGACGAGGCCCAGTCCCTGGAGCGGAACGTGCTGCTCACGGTGCTCAGCCGGATCGGGCAGAACTCGCGGGTGATCCTCACCCACGACGTCGCCCAGCGCGACAACCTGAGGGTGGGCCGCTTCGACGGCGTGGCGTCCGTGATCGAGACGCTCAAGGGGCATCCGCTCTTCGCCCACATGACGCTCACCCGCTCGGAGCGCAGCGCCATCGCAGCCCTGGTCACCGAGATGCTCGAGGGCAACGGCCCCTCCTGACCGCCGAAATTGACAGTTCCGGTCGAGTTTGCCCCGCGGAACAGGGCAACTCGACCGGAACCGTCAAGCTCGAGGGCCGGGCCGGCTACCTCGCCTGGGGCGGACGGGTCATGCTCAGGACGTCGAGGGCGATGTCCAGCTGCTCCAGCGAGACCTCGCCGCGCTCGACGAAGCCGAGCGCGATCACGGATTCGCGCACGGTGAGCGCTTCGGCCACGGCGTGCTTGGCGACCTTGGCGGCCGCCTCGTAGCCGATCACCCGGTTGAGCGGGGTGACGATGGCGGGGGAGGACTCGGCCAGGGCGCGGGCGCGCTCCAGGTTGGCCTCGAGGCCGTCGACGGTCTTGTCGGCGAGCACGCGGCTCGCGTTCGTGAGCAGTCGGATCGACTCGAGCAGGGCGGTTCCCATCACCGGGATGGCGACGTTGAGCTCGAACGAGCCCGAGGCGCCGGACCAGGCGATCGTCGCGTCGTTGCCGATGACCCGCGAGCAGACCATGAGCACGGCCTCCGGAATGACCGGGTTGACCTTGCCGGGCATGATCGAGGACCCCGGCTGCAGGTCGGGGATGTGCAGCTCGCCGATTCCGGCGTTGGGGCCGGAGCCCATCCAGCGCAGGTCGTTGCAGATCTTCGTCAGGCTGACCGCGATCGTGCGGAGCGCGCCGGATGCGTCGACCAGGCCGTCACGGTTGGCCTGCGCCTCGAAGTGGTCCTTCGCCTCGGTGATCGGCAGTTCGGTTTCCTCGCAGAGCAGCTCGATCACGAGCTGCGGGAAGCCGGCCGGTGTGTTGATGCCGGTGCCGACCGCGGTGCCGCCGAGCGGAACCTCGGCGACGCGGGGGAGCGCCGAGCGCACCCGCTCGATGCCCAGGCGCATCTGGCGGGCGTAGCCGCCGAACTCCTGGCCGAGGGTGACGGGCGTGGCATCCATCAGGTGCGTGCGTCCGGCCTTGACGGCGCCGGCCCACAACTCGGCCTTGACCTCGAGGGACACGGCGAGGTGGTCGAGGGCGGGGATGAGGTCGTCGATGAGCGCGCTCGTGACGGCGATGTGCACCGAGGTGGGGAACACATCGTTCGAGGACTGCGAGGCGTTGACGTGGTCGTTCGGGTGCACCGGGCTGCCGAGCGTGCGGGTGGCGAGCGTCGCGAGGACCTCGTTCATGTTCATGTTCGAGGAGGTTCCGCTGCCGGTCTGGTAGACGTCGATGGGGAACTCGCCGTCGTAGCGGCCGGTGATGACCTCGTCGGCGGCTTCGGCGATCGCCGTCGCGATGGCGCCGTCCAGCACGCCGAGCCGGGCGTTGGCCAGCGCGGCGGACTTCTTGATCCGGGCGAGGGCTGCGATCTGCGCCGACTCGAGCACGGAGCCGGAGATCGGGAAGTTCTCGACGGCACGCTGGGTCTGGGGGCCGTAGAGCGCATCCCTGGGCACGCGCACCTCGCCCATCGTGTCGTGCTCGATCCGGTATCCGGCGTCTGCGGAGTTGTCCACCACTGTGTGTTCCCTTTCGGTTTCTGTGTGCGCGGGCGCGCTAAACGATGCCCACGACGATGTCGGGGTCAGCGCGCCCTTCGAGGAGGCTGTAATTCGCTCCGACGATAGCCAATGTACCTTCTGCCACGGCCGCGCTGATCATCTCGGAGCGTTCGAGCAGTTCGGCGACAGTGTCGCGGAGGTGTTCCCGGCCGACCGCAGGCTCGTCGACCGTGCCCGGGTCGATGGGCAGGTCCGCCGCCACCCCGCTCACCCGGCGGACGGCCGGCACGATCTTTTCGATGATCGAGTTGATGTGCGCAGGCAGCGGGATCGCGTCCTCGGCCTGGGACTCGATGGCCGCGCGCACGGCCCCGCAGCGGTCATGGCCGAGCACGAGAATGAGCGGCACGTGCAGGATGCCCACGGCGTATTCGAGCGATCCCAGCACGGAGTCGGAGATGACCTGCCCGGCGTTGCGCACGACGAACAGGTCGCCGAGGCCCTTGTCGAAGATGATCTCGGCGGCCAGCCGGGAATCGCTGCAGCCGAAGAGGGCGGCCACCGGCGTCTGGGTGAAGGCGAGCTCGGCGCGACGGTCGACGTCCTGGCGCGGGTGGCTCGGCTCGCCGTTGACGAAGCGTTCGTTGCCCCGGCGGAGCTCGCTCCAGACCTTCGAGGGTGTTGATGCCGGGCTCATCCCTGGTCTCCGTTCGTGTTCCGCGCGATGGTGTCGGTGAGGGCGCCGGCGAGCACCTCGAATTCGTCTTCGGGGGCCGTGCCGATGAGCAGGAAGGTGCTCGTCCCGGCCGTCGTCACGAGGGCGTAGTCGAAGTTCCCGCGCTCGCCCTCCGGCGCGGTGTTCCGATAGACGTCCCATTGGATGCCGTCGATCGTGGCGGTCTTCGCGGCGGGGGCGCCCTGCAGCTCCTCGCTCACCCAGCTGGGGTTGGCGTCGATGCCCTGGTTGAGGCCGATGAAGGCGTCGCTGGGCGTCAGCAGGCCGATGTACCAGGAGGCGACCTTGTCGCTGCCGCCGGAGCGCCAGGTCGCGGCATTCGCGCGCCAGCCGGTGGGCAGCCGGGGGCTGGCGAGCGGTTCGTCGACGCCGGGCTGCACCTGGCCGACAACGGCGGAGTAGTCGACGGTGCGGTCGACGGGCGTGTCGCTGCGTGGCACGAGGAGCACCAGCACGGCCACGGCCGCGACCGTGACGATGAGCGACAGGACCAGGTTGTTGACGGTCTTGCGGGCGCGGTACTTGCGGGTGTTCTCGGCCTTGCGGGCGGCCGTCTCCTCCGGGGTTTCCGGCCGCCCGAGTTCGGCGACGACCCGGGGTTCGCGTTTGGCGGCGCTCATTCGCCGGAGGCGGCGACCTGGCCGGCGCGGGCGGCGTCCAGCCGGGCCTTCGCGCCGATCAGCCACTCCTCGCAGCGGCGCGCGAGCGCCTCGCCGCGTTCCCACAGGGCGAGGGACTGTTCCAGGGTGGACGATCCCTGTTCGAGCTCGTTGACCACCCGGATGAGTTCGTCGCGGGCCTCCTCGTAGCTGAGGGCGCTGGTGTCGTCTGCGGGCTGGGTCATGGTGTCCATTCTATTTCGACACGGCGGTCAGGGATCCGCGGGCAAGGGTGATGCGCAGCTCCGTGCCGCCGGGCGCCTGTTCCGGGGAGCGCACGACCTGCCCGTCGGGCAGCTGCGCAATGGCGTACCCGCGGTCGAGCGTGCCCTGCGGGGAAAGGGCCCGCAGCTGGGAGCGCAGGTCGACGACGGCCGCCGCGGCCCGTTCCACCACCCGGCCGGCGAGCTCGGCGCCGCGCGCGACGTAGCGGGTCAGGTCTTCGGACCGGGAGTCGATGATCCAGGTGGCCGAGCTCAGGGCCGGGCGGGAGCGGAGCTGGCCGATCCGGTCGACCTCCGAGGCCAGGATGCCGGTGAGCCGGGTGCTGAGCCGGGCGCGGGCCTGCTGGACCCGGTTGAGCTCGTCCGCGACATCCGGGACAACGCGCTTGGCCGCATCCGTCGGCGTGGACGCGCGGAGGTCGGCGACCTCGTCGAGCAGGGGCCGGTCGGCCTCGTGGCCGATCGCGCTGACGAGCGGGGTCCGGCAGGCGGCAGCCGCGCGGACGAGCCCTTCGTCGCTGAAGCCGAGGAGATTCTGGAAGTCGCCGCCGCCGCGCGCGACGATGATCACGTCGACCTCGGGGTCGGCGTCGAGGCGCTTGATCGCCGCGGTCACCTCGGAGACCATCCGGTCGCCCTGGACGGCCGCGTGCACGACCCGGAAGGTGACGGCGGGCCAGCGCAGCTGGGCGTTGCGGAGGACGTCCTTCTCCGCGTCGGAATCCTTGCCGGTGACCAGGCCGATGCAGTGCGGGAGGAACGGCAGGCGGACCTTGCGCGAGGCGTCGAACAGGCCCTCGGCCGCGAGCTGCTTGCGCAACCGTTCCAGCCGTTCGAGCATGTCGCCGAGGCCGACGTGGCGCAGTTCGAAGACCTGCATGGTGAGCGTGCCGCCCTTGACCCAGTAGTTGGGTTTGACGAGGGCGATGACCCGGTCGCCCTGTTTGAAGTCGTTGGTGAGTTTCGCCCGGACGGACGACCAGACCGTGAAGCTGACCGTGGCGTCCTCGCTGAGGTCTTTGAGCTTGCCGTAGACGTTGCCGCCGCTCTGGCCCCACTGGGTGATCTCGCCCTCGACCCAGACGGTTCCGAGCCGGTCGATGTAGTCGCGGATCTTGGCCGAGAGCATCGCGACGGGCCAGGGGGTTTCGAGCGTGGTCGGGCCTTGGGTCATTGCTGGTCTCCTCCCACGGAACCCGTCCAGGCGTGCGCGCCTACAATGGGTCCGTGACCATCAGTACTAATTCGCCCGTGATCGGCCTCGGCATGCCCCGGATACTCAGTGCCCCGGGCAGGCTCAAGGATACCCCGGTGGCGGGGGCCAAACGGGTCCTGTTGGCAGCCCCGCGAGGCTATTGCGCCGGGGTGGACCGCGCCGTGATCGCCGTGGAGAAGGCCCTGGAGCACTACGGCGCCCCGGTATACGTGCGCAAGCAGATCGTGCACAACACCCATGTCGTGGCCGAACTGGAGCACAAGGGCGCCATCTTCGTCGACGAGGTCGACGAGGTACCGGCCGGTTCGCACATCGTTTTCAGCGCGCACGGCGTCTCGCCGGCCGTCGTCAATGCCGCCGCCGAGCGCGGCCTCCAGGCGATCGACGCCACCTGCCCGCTCGTCACCAAGGTTCACCGCGAGGCCGTGCGCTTCGCCCGCGACGACTTCGAAATCCTGCTGATCGGCCACGAAGGCCATGAGGAGGTCGAAGGCACCGCAGGGGAGGCCCCGGAGCACACCACCCTGGTCGGCAGCCCCGACGAGGCCGACACCATCGAGGTGCGGAACCCGGCCAAGGTCGTCTGGTTGTCGCAGACGACGCTGAGCGTGGACGAGACCATGGAGACCGTGCGCCGCCTGCGCAAGCGGTTCCCGCTGCTGCAGGACCCGCCGAGCGACGACATCTGCTACGCCACCCAGAACCGCCAGGTCGCCATCAAGAAGGTCGCCGCCGACTCCGACCTGGTCATCGTCGTCGGCTCCGCGAACTCGTCCAACTCCGTGCGCCTGGTCGAGGTCGCCCTCGAGTACGGCGCCAGTGCCGCCTACCGGATCGACTACGCCAGCGAAGTGAAGCAGGAGTGGCTCGACGGGGTGAACACCGTGGGCGTCACGAGCGGGGCATCCGTGCCGGAGGAACTCGTCGACGAGCTGCTCTCCGCCCTCGCGGATGCCGGCTACGGCGACGTCATCCCGGTCAAGACCGCCGAGGAAGACCTGATCTTCTCCCTGCCCAAGGAGCTCCGCAAGGACCTCAAGGGCAGCCAGGCCGCTCGCCCGGAGTAGCGCACGGCGCGGCTGCCAGGGCCGGCCTCGGCAGGGTCGGCTTCAGCTAGGGCCGGCTGTAGAGCTCGAGCAGGGTCGGATCGGTGGTCAGGACGACGCCGATGAACACGAAGATCGCCACGATCGACACCGCTCCGCCGATCAGCGGCACGTAGAAGGAACGGCGGCCGCGGGTCACCAGCAGGATTGAGGCCACGGCCGTCACCAGCCAGATCCCGGCTTCCACGAGTCGGCCGGCGATGATCAGGCCGGCGACCGAGGCGGCCGGGGTGTAGGTACCGAGGTCCTCCTGCGTGTAGAGCACCTGCATCGCCTCGGGCAGCGCCCCCAGCACCGAGACCAGGAAGAACGTCGCCAGGAGCCCGAAGACGAGCAGGCCGAGGGTGACCGGTCGATCCCAGGCGGGCGCGCGGACCGTGCGGACGGCCGTGACGGCCACCGGGATCGCCGGCCCGTTCGGCGCGACCGGGGCCACCGCCTGGTCCTGCGGGGGTGTCCAACTCCAGCCTTCCGGCGCCAGCTCGCCGTATTGCGGCCGGGGACGGGTGTCCTCGGGCCGGTTCGGCTCGGCGGGTGAATTCGGGTCTGGGGTGGTCATCCGTCGGTGCTAGCTGTTGGAATGGCCGGCCGAACCCAGCTGGCGAGTCGACTCGACGACGCGGGCGGCCATGGCCGACTCGGCCACCTTGCCCCAGGCGCGGGGGTCGTAGACCTTCTTGTTGCCCACTTCGCCGTCGACCTTGAGCACGCTGTCGTAGTTCTTGAGCATGTAGTCGGCGATCGCCCGGGTGAAGGCGTACTGGGTGTCCGTGTCGATGTTCATCTTGATGACGCCGTTGGCGACCGCCTCGGCGATCTCGGCGTCGGTCGAGCCGGAGCCGCCGTGGAAGACGAGGTCGAGCGGCTTGGCGCCGGTGCCGAACTTCGCGGCGAGGCCTTCCTGGATGCCCTTGAGCAGTTCCGGGCGCAGCTTGACGTTGCCGGGCTTGTAGACGCCGTGCACGTTGCCGAAGGTGAGCGCCGACATGTAGCGTCCCTGTTCGCCGAGGCCGAGGGCCTCGACCAGTGCGATCGCGTCGTCGAGGCTCGTGTAGAGCTTCTCGTTGATGTCGTGGCTGACGCCATCCTCCTCGCCGCCGACGACGCCGATCTCCACCTCGAGGATCGCGTTGATTGCACGGGTGCGCCCCAGCATGTCTTTGGCGATGTCGAGGTTCTCGCCGAGCGGCACCGAGGAGCCGTCCCACATGTGGGACTGGAAGATCGGGTTGCGGCCGGCCTTGACCTCCTCCTCGGAGGCCACGATCAGCGGCATGACGAAGTCGTCGAGGGCGCCCTTGGGGCAGTGGTCGGTGTGCAGCGCGACGGTGATCGGGTAATTGTCGGCGACCGAGTGCACGAACCGGGCGAAGGCGAGGGCTCCGGATGCGCGGTTCTTCACGGTGTGGCCGGCGAAGTAGTCCGCCCCGCCGGTGGTGACCTGGATGATGCCGTCTGAGCCGGCTTCGGTGAGGCCCTGGAGCACGGCGTTGATGGTCTGCGAGGAGGAGACGTTGAATGCCGGGTAGGCGAATCCCTTGTCCTTGGCCTTGTTCAGCATCTCGGCGTACTGGTCTGGGGTGGCGATAGGCATGGCGTCTCCTGAGGAAGTATCCGGCTGGGTGGCTCAATACTACCGAGAGTGCAGATACGCGGGGCGCATATGTCGACCCATAACTCCGCCCCGACCGGCGCGACGCTAAGCTGGCGGAGGTGGCTCTGGCCTACCTGCGCCGGCCCGCTGACGGGCAACGCCACTGCAACACGCTTCGTCCGGGAAGGACCATTTGTGAACAGTACTGACCCCATCGCCACCGACCCCATCGTGTACGCGCACCCCGATCGCAACCTGGCCATGGAGTTGGTGCGTGCGACCGAGGCCGCCGCCATTCGCGCCGTGCCGTTCATCGGCCGCGGCGACAAGAACGCGGCCGACAAGGCCGCCGTCGACGCCATGCGCGCGTTCCTTGCCACCGTCAACTTCGACGGTCTCATCGTCATCGGTGAGGGCGAGAAGGATGAGGCCCCGATGCTCTTCAACGGCGAGCGCGTCGGCACCGGCCGCGGCCCCGCCTGCGACATCGCCGTTGACCCGATCGACGGCACCAGCCTCACCGCCGCCGGCCGCCAGAACGCCATCTCCGTGATCGCCGTCTCCGACCGCGGCACGATGCTCGACGCGTCATCCGTTTTCTACATGGACAAGATCGTCACCGGCGGTGCCGGCCGAGGGGTCGTGAGCCTCGACCAGTCGATCGGGGACAACCTGCGCGAGCTGTCGAAGGCCATCGGCAAGCCGGTGGGCGAAATGACCGTTGCCGTTCTCGACCGTCCACGCCACGCGGGCCTCATCGACGCCATTCGCAGCGCGGGTGCCGGCACCCGGCTCATGCTCGACGGTGACGTGGCCGGCGGGATCAACGCCGCCCGCTACGAGACGCGCATCGACATGTGCGTCGGTATCGGCGGAAGCCCCGAGGGCATCACGACGGCCTGCGCGCTCAAGGCGCTCGGCGGTTACATGCAGGGCCGTCTCGCCCCGCGCGACGATGCCGAGCGGGCGAAGGCCGTCGAGGCCGGACTCGACGTCGACAAGCTGCTCGAACTCGACGACATGGTCAGCGGGAACAACACGTTCTTCGTGGCGACCGGTGTCACCGACGGCGGGCTCGTCGACGGGGTTCGCCGCAAGGGCCCGATGATCCGCACCGAGAGCATCGTGCTCCGGTCGCGCTCGGGTACCGCCCGTCGCGTCGTCGCCGAGCACCTCGCCGAGAAGTGGCTCTAACGCCCTGATCCACCTACCGCCGAACCGTGAGTTTGGCACCTTCGTTGGGCTCGTGAAGGTGCCAAACTCACGGTTCGGCGACGTATTTGGCCGACGCGTGACGCAGCCTCGGGGCGCGAGGGACGAGCGGCGGACGACCGCGACGGTCAGTCGGCGGCGCGGGTGACGGCGGCCTCGAGCTCGGCCGTTTCCAATTCCGCGACGAACTCGAACGCGGCCAGCTCGCGCGGCGTCTCCTCGATGCCCACCAGCGGCGCGAGGACCTTCGACTCGTCCAGGGCGTTGAGCCTGCGCGCCGTGGGCAGCACCTGGCGTTCCATCGAGCCGACGAAGCCGTTGTAGTCCTTGACCGTACGTTCGATCGAGCGCCCCAGCTTCTCGATGTGCGTCGCCGTCGTGGCCAGGCGCGAGTAGAGCTCGCGGCTGAGGTCGAAGAGCACCTTGGCGTCCTGGGTGAGCACGTCCTGCTGCCAGCTGAACGCGACGGTCTTCAGCACCGACCAGAGCGTCACCGGCGAGGCGAGCGCGACCCGCTTGCCGAAGGCGAACTCCATGATCGTCGGGTCGGCTTCCATGGCCGATGACACGAGCGACTCGCTCGGGATGAACGCGATCACGATCTCCGGCGACGCCTCGAGCCCCTGCCAGTAGGCCTTGCTCCCGAGGGTGGTGATGTGGTCCCGGACCGCCTTGACGTGGGCCTTCATATAGGCCTCCCGCCGGGCGCCTTCCGCGCCGGTGGCGGTGGCGGGGATCTGGCTGGCCTCGAGGAAGGCGTTGAAGGGCACCTTCGCGTCGACGGCGATGTTCTTGCCTCCGGGGAGGTGCACGACCATGTCGGGGCGACCGGCCCCGGCATCCGAGGTGATGCTGGACTGCATGTCGAAGTCGACCCGCTCGATCAGGCCGGCCGCCTCGACCACGCTGCGCAGCTGTGTCTCGCCCCAGACCCCGCGCGTGCTGTTGGAACGGAGCGCGGAGGCCAGCGATTCCGCCGTGCTGCGCAGGCGCTCTTCCGACTCGGTGGCCGAACGGAGCTGCTGGCTGAGCTCGCCGTGCTGCAGGCTGCGCTGCGCCTCCAGCTCGGAGACCTTCTTCTGCATGTCCTGCAGGCTTTCCCGCACCGGGGCGAGGGCCTGGAGCACCTTGCTCTCCTGCTTCTCTCGCTCCGACCGGGCCTCCTGGTCGGTGCGCTGACGGTCGATCAGCTCGCGGTACTGCTGCTGGGCGTCGAGGACCTGGCTGCGCAGGCCCTCGGAGGTGGCCTGCATCGACGCCAGTTCCTCACGCAGAAGGGACTGCACGGCCGCGTCGGCCGCCCGGGTTTCGGCCAGCGCCACCTGGTGGCGCGCCTCGACGACGGCCGATTCGTCGCCCGCGGGCTGGGCGGAGCGGCGGCGTTGCAGCACGACGACCGCCAGGAGCGCGCCGAGGAGCGCGCCGATGACGATTCCGAGGATGAGGCTGAGCAGTGCGTCCATGGGTCAAGTGTGCCAGTGGCCACCGACAGAGCCCGTGAAGCGGGGGAGGTGCGCTGTCAGTTCAGCGCCATCGGGCCGTGCGTTGAAGCGTGTTCGCGCGTTGCCACGGGGCCGATCACGCCGATCTTGACGCGGGTGATGTGCGCGAGTTCCTCGAGCGTGTCGGCCTCATGCCGCTGCGCCGCGTGGATCATGATCGCGGCGCACGCCTCGGCATCGGCCAGGGCGTCGTGATGCGCGAAGTCCTCGAACCCGGCCGCCATCGCCGCTACCGGGAGCCGGTAGGAGTCGAGGTGATAGGTGCGCCGAGCGACCTGCAGGCTGCAGACGTACGCGAAGTCGGGGATCGCCAGGCCGGCGACGGTCGACGAGGTCGAGATGACGCCCAGGTCGAAGCCGGCGTTGTGGGCGACGAGGTGGTCGCCGTCGGCGAAGGCAACCAGGTCGGGGAGCTGGGCCGCCCAACCGGCGGCACCGGCGACATCCGAGGGGCGGATGCCGTGGATCTTGATATTCCACTCCAGGAATGCGTCGTGGCCGGCCGGTGGCCGGATGAACCAGCCCGCGCGGTCGACGACCTTGCCGTCGCGCACCTTCACCATGCCGACCGAGCAGGCCGAAGCGGCGGAGGAGTTGGCGGTCTCGAAGTCGATGGCGGTGAAATTCAGGGGCACCCCCTCATCGTCTCACGAGCCACTGACAGGGCCCGTCAAGGAAGGCACAGGCTCAAGCCGGTACGATTGAGCCTCGTGGCTCTTACTATTGCAATCGTCGGACTGCCCAATGTCGGCAAGTCCACCCTCTTCAACGCCCTGACCAAGAACAACGTGCTCGCGGCGAACTACCCGTTCGCGACGATCGAGCCGAACGTCGGCGTCGTCAACCTGCCCGACTCGCGCCTGGCCAGGCTGGCCACGATCTTCGGCAGCGAGCGCCTCCTGCCCGCCCCGGTGTCCTTCGTCGACATCGCCGGCATCGTGCGCGGCGCCAGCGAGGGCGAGGGTCTGGGCAACAAGTTCCTCGCCAACATCCGCGAGGCCGACGCCATCGCACAGGTCATCCGTGGCTTCGCCGACCCCGACGTCGTGCACGTCGACGGCGCCGTCAACCCGGCCGGCGACATGGAGACGATCAACACCGAGCTGATCCTCGCCGACCTGCAGACCCTCGAGAAGGCCGTCACCCGCTTCGAGAAGGACACCAAGGGCCGCAAGCTCGACCCGGCCGTGCTGGAAACCGCCCTCGCCGCGCAGGCGTTCCTCGACGCCGGCAAGCCCCTGTCCGCCTCGACGATCGACCTCGAGCCGATCCGCGAACTGGGCCTCCTCACCGCCAAGCCCTTCATCTACGTCTTCAACGTCGACGAGGCCGTGCTGCAGGATGCCGAGAAGCTCGCCACCCTCGCGGCCCTCGTCGCCCCGGCCCAGGCCGTGTTCCTCGACGCCAAACTCGAGTCGGAACTGCTCGAACTCGACGAAGAGGATGCCGCCGAAATGCTCGCCTCCACCGGCCAGGAGGAGAGCGGGCTCAACCAGCTCGCCCGCATCGGCTTCGACACGCTCGGCCTGCAGACCTACCTGACCGCCGGGCCCAAGGAAACGCGCGCCTGGACCATCCACAAGGGCTGGACCGCGCCGCAGGCCGCCGGGGTCATCCACACCGACTTCCAGAAGGGCTTCATCAAGGCCGAGGTCTTCTCCTTCGACGACCTCGTCGCCGCCGGTTCGGTGGTGGAGGCCCGCGCCAAGGGCAAGGCCCGCATCGAGGGCAAGGACTACGTCATGCAGGACGGCGACGTCGTGGAGTTCCGCTTCAACGTCTAGGCTCGGGCAGGTCGGAGGAGGCCCGAGCGTACCGCTCGCAGCAGAAGCTCTCAGTTTTTGCTTCGCGTAAGCGAACTTGCTCAGGTGCGTGATCCCGAAGAACTGTCGTCCAATCTGACCTCACTCGAGACACCACACCATCATCAATCGAAGGAGACCATCGTGCCTGTCATCGCCATCATCGGAGCCGGACCGGGACTCGGAGCAGCAGTTGCGCGAAGGTTCGGGCGCGAGGGCTTCTCAATCGCCCTGATCTCGAGGAACCAGTCGAAGCTGGACTCCATGGCTGCGGAGCTCACTGCTGCCGGCTTCACCGTGAGTGGTTACGCTGCGGATGTACGGGTACCGGCGGCGCTTGAAGATGCACTGGCGCGTGCCGCGGCAGAGCTGGGACCCATCTCCACGTTGCAGTACAGTCCGCTCCCGTCGCGTGACTATCTGAAGCCGGTGCTTGAAATGACTCCGGAGCTGGCTTTGGAGGCATTGCAGTTCTCGGCTCTCGGGCTCATTCACGCGGTGCGTACTGTGCTCCCGGCAATGCGGCAGGCAGGAAGCGGCAGCATCATCTTGATCAACGGCGGAACCTCGGTGAAGGCCCGCGCTGACTTCGCAGGCACATCGGTCGCCTTCCCGGCTGAGAGCGCCTACGGTGAGATGCTCCACGACGCACTCGAGGGTGAGGGAGTCCGTGTCAGCCAACTCGTGATCCCGGGAGGCATTCCTCAGCTTCAGCTTGTCAACGGCATCGACGGCGTCGCCGATCGCATTTGGGACCTCCACGCCGTTGCCGGCCCATTTCGGACGATGCTCATCCCCCTTGAGGACGGCAGGGAGTAGGGGAGTCACTGCGCTGCTGGCAGCGACGATGCGGAGATAGCCAGGATGGCGCGAAACGTGGCTCTAAAGGTTGCTCGGCGATGCCACTTAGTGGAGTTCCGCTTCAACGTTTAGCCCTGCGCACGCGGTCGCCGTGCCCATGGCGCCGATTGGCCCAGTTTGACAGTTCCGGTCGAGTTGACCTGGTGTGCCCGGCAAACTCGACCGCAACAGTCAAACTCGGGCACGCCGATGCCGCTGCAGGCCAACCCCGACCGGCGGCCAGGTCAGGCCGAGGGCGGGCTCTCATCCGGGGGAGCCGGTCGCCGTGGCGGTGGACGATCTTCCACTCGCCGTCCTCGCGCCTGTACACGTGGGTCACGCGGACGGTGACCGGCTCGACTGTGCCGTCCGCCCCGATGGAATTGAAGCGTTCGAAGCCAACCGTGTAGGCCATGTCGCCGATGGCTTCGGCGACGTCGATGTTGAACCGGAAATCACTGCTGGTGCCCTCGCCCAGCCGGTCCGCGACCCAGTGGAAGGTGCGGCTCACGGCATCCCAGCCGACCTTGTTCGGGCCCCACGCGCCCAGCAGGGAAACAGGGTCGTTCCTCGTCCAGAGCGCCAGCCGCGGAGCGACGTCACCGGCGACGAGCGCCTTTTCGGCTTCCGCCTGGCGGGCGAGGCACCAACGGAAATCACTGTCCGCGCTGACGGGCACCTCCCACGATGGTCACGGCCGATGCTAGGCCGCATCCTGCCGAGCCGGTAGGGGACGCCCGCCCCGCTTGGGCCCGCAGCCGCTCCCGCAGCCGCTCCCGCAGCCGCTCCCGCTGCGCCACGTCCGACCGCCTCGGAGGGCCTTGCGCTTATACCCCTGGGGGTATTACTCTGGAGTACAGACGAACGGAAGGACCCCGCGGGGACCTCCGCCACACGTCCACGAAGGAGACCCACATGCTTATCGAACGCATCTATGACGAGGACCTCGCCCAGGCCAGCTTTCTGATCGGCTGCCAGCGCAAGGGTGAGGCGGTCGTCATCGACCCCCGCCGCGACATCGCCGTCTACCAGGCCGTGGCCGCGGCGAACGGGATGAAGATCGTCGCCGTCACCGAGACCCACATCCACGCCGACTACCTCTCCGGCACCCGCGAACTCGCCGCCGCCACCGGCGCGACCATCTACGTATCCGGCGAGGGCGGAGCCGACTGGCAGTACCGGTTCGAGGGCGAGCGGCTGCACGACGGTGACGCGATCACCATCGGCAACATCACCGTCCAGGCCGTGCACACCCCCGGCCACACCCCCGAGCACCTGTCCTTCCTCGTCACCGACGGGGCGTTCAGCGACCAGCCCGGCTACCTGCTCTCGGGCGACTTCGTCTTCTCCGGCGACCTCGGCCGTCCGGACCTGCTCGACGAGGCGGCCGGCGGCGTCGACACCCGCTTCGCCGGCGCGAAGCAGATGTTCGCAAGCCTCCGCGACAAGTTCCTCACCCTGCCCGACTATGTCCAGGTGCACCCCGGCCACGGTGCCGGCAGCGCCTGCGGCAAGGCGCTCGGCGCCGTCCCGTCCACCACGGTCGGCTATGAGCGCCTGTACTCCTGGTGGGGCCCCTACCTCGTCGCAGGCGACGAAGAGGGCTTCATCAACGAACTGCTCGACGGACAACCCGACGCGCCCGCCTACTTCGGGCGGATGAAGCGCCAGAACCGGCAGGGTCCGGCGATCATGGGCGAGCGTGCTCCGCTGCAGGAGCTGCCCGCCGAGTCGGTCGCCCACGACCTCGCCGACAACACGGTGACGTTCGTGGACACTCGCCACAACACCGAGGTGCACGAAGGCACCGTACTCGGCTCCCTGAACATCCCCGCAGGCAAGAGCGTGGCGACCTACGCGGCGTGGGCCGTGGACCCCGAGCGGGACTCCCGTCCGCTCGTCCTCCTGGCCGCCGACCAGGACGAGGCCCAGGAATACTGGGACCACCTCGTGCGCGTCGGCATCGACGCCGTGAGCGGCTACGTCACCGGGCTCGAAGGCCTGCCGCTGAGCACCCCGCGGCTGGTCCAGCCCGAGGAGCTCGACGGCTTCGAGTCGGCGCTGCTGCTCGACGTCCGAGCCAGGAGCGAACACACCGCCGGCCACATCCCCGGCTCACCGCAGCTGCACGGCGGCCGCGTCCTCTGGAACCTGGACCAGCTCCCGGCCGAGGGCACCATCGTGACCTACTGCCAGAGCGGCGTCCGCAGCTCGGTCGTGGCCAGCGCCTTGCGTCACGAGGGCTATGACGTGGTGGAGCTCGACGGCAGCTACCTCGGCTGGGTCGCCCAGCAGGAGTCGAGGGAGTCGGCCTCCATTCGCTGACCCGGGCTGTTACCGCGACGCTGCGGGTGGCCTGCCGGCCGCCCGCAGCGTCGCTCGGGACTGGCCGGCGGTCGACCACGACCCGGCCAGCCCGAGCACCGCGAGGGCCGAGGTGCGCATCGAGGCCGTCTCGCCGGTGAGGATCGAGACGAGGTCCTCGATCCCGGGGTTGTGGCCCACCAGGACGACGGTGGCCGCCTCGTCCGGCAGGGCGCGCAGCACCTCGAGCAGTCGGCCGGCCGACGCGGCGTACAGGCGCTCGTCGATCCGTTCCGGCGGCCGGTGGTCGAACTCGGCCGAGGCCAGCTCCCAGGTGCCGCGAGCCCGGTTCGCCGGCGACACGACGGCGAGATCGATGCCGGGGGCGTTGCCCGCGAGCCAGCGCCCGGCCTCGGCCGCCTGGCGCACGCCGCGCTCGGCCAGCGGCCGATCGACGTCGGCCTCGCCGCCGGACCAGTCCGACTTGGCGTGCCGCAGCAGGATCAGGGTGCGCTCAGGCATCCGGGGTGCCGGCGCGGCGGACCCGTCAGTCCAGGTGGGCACACGGAAGGGCGTCATGCGCCGAGCGTACCCAGCCGACCCGGCAACTGCGGCCGACTCGGACAAGTGTTCCCGGTGTGCCGGCCACAGTTGTCCGAGTCGGCCACAGCTGGGTGCGCGGGCGCAGGCGCCCGGTGCCACAATGGGCGGATGACGCTGCACCTCACCGGCGACGCCGCCGCCGACACCCTCCTCAGCGAGGACCCCTTCGCCCTCCTGCTCGGGATGCTCCTCGACCAGCAGATCGCGATGGAGACCGCCTTCGCCGGGCCGGCCAAGATCCGCGACCGAATCGGCACCCTCGACCCCGCTGCGCTCGCCGGGTATGACCCGGATGCCTTCGTCGAGGTCTTCCGGCAGACGCCGGCGGTGCACCGCTTCCCCGGGTCGATGGCCGCGCGCGTGCAGACGGTGGCCGGCGTCGTCGCGACAGACTGGGACGGCGACGCTTCCGCCATCTGGACCTCCGGCTCCCCGGACGGCGCCGAGATCCTCCGAAGGCTGAAGGGGCTCCCGGGCTTCGGCGAACAGAAGGCCAGGATCTTCCTCGCCCTCCTCGGCAAACGGCTCGGGGTCACGGCGCCGGGCTGGCGTGAAGCATCCGCCCCGTACGGGGAGGACGGCTCGTTTCGTTCCGTCGCCGACATCGTCGACGCCGACACACTGTCACGCGTGCGGGAGACCAAGCGAGCGGCGAAGGCCGCCGCGAAGAAGGGTCAGGAGTAAGAGATGAAGAAACCGCAGTGGAAGGACATGACTGCCAAGCAGCGAACGGCAACACTCGTTGCGGTGTCGGTGCAAATCTCGCTGGCCGCCACGGCGTGGGCCGACCTCGCTCGGTCGCCGGCGGAGCGCGTCAACGGGCCCAAGGGCGTGTGGGCGGCGATCATCGGAGTGAACTTCCTCGGCCCCATCGCCTATTTCATCTGGGGCCGCCGCCGGTAGGTAAACCGCCGGCAGCGGTACGCGTGGAAGGTATCTGGGCGGTGACGTCGCCGGGTGGTATTTTCATCTCATGGATCCGCAGGACCTCGCCAACCTCGCGCACCTGCGCCGTGCACGGGACCTGATCGACCGGGAGTACGCCCGTCCCCTCGACGTGCCAACGATGGCCCGCCGCGCGCTGATGTCGCCCGCTCACTTCTCCCGGCAGTTCCGGGCGGCGTATGGCGAAACCCCGTACAACTACCTGATGACCCGCCGGATCGAACGGGCGATGGCCCTGCTCCGCGCGGGGCTGGGCGTGACCGACGCCTGCATGGTCGTCGGTTCCACCTCGCTCGGTTCGTTCAGTTCGCGATTCACCGAGCTCGTTGGGGAGACGCCCAGCGCCTACCGCAGCCGGGAGCACCACGCCGTGACGGCGATGCCCGCGTGCGTGGCGAAGGTGGACACCCGGCCTCGGCCCGAAGCGAGGGGCGAAACGAGTCGAGCAGGATTCGAGAAGCGCTCGCGACCCCGGCCGCCTAGCGTGGCCGCATGACCATTTCACTCCAATACTCAAACATCACCGTCAACGACGTCGACGAGTCGCTCGCCTTCTACCGGGACGCGCTCGGCCTCGAGGTTCAGAACGACGTGGCTTCGGGCCCGTTCCGCTGGGTCACGCTGGGCAGCACGGCGCAACCCGACCTCGGGATCGTGCTGTCCGAGCCCCACGCCGGACGGTCCCAGGCCGACGGCGACGCGCTCCAGGCGCTGTTGACCAAGGGCGTCCTGCCGATCATCGTCTTCCGCACCGACGACCTCGATGCGACCTTCGAGACGCTCCGCGCATCCGGCGCCGAGGTCCTGCAGGAGCCCATCGACCAGCCGTGGGGCCCACGCGACTGCGCGTTCCGCGACCCCTCGGGCAACACGGTCCGCTTCTCACAGGCGCCGGCGGCGTGATTGATCTCGCGGCGATTGACGCCAACGGGACGGGACGGCTGTGGGACGAGGCTCCGCTGCTGCCTGACACCGTCGGCTGGGTCGAGCTCGAAGAGAACGGCTGGGGCTCTCTGAAAGCCTGGGCCGCCGGACCAGGCAGAGTCGGGCGGATGCCGCAGGATGACTCATCCCGCCGCGTCAAGGTGAGCTGCGAGACCGGCGGAGTGATCACCAGCCGGGACGAGCCGTTCACCCCCGCCGACCGAGCGGGCCTGGAGGACTCGATCAATCTCTACCTGGCGGATGCGGGCGTCCCTCCCCGCCCAGTTGGCTTCACCTGGTTCCTGCGCCTGCCCGAGGACTGGCCAGCTGATCGGGACTTCGCGGGGGAATTCGACCGAATCGTGAACACCAGCCCGGCCACCGACGCCGACGGCGTGATGCCGGACGTGGTGCTCCGGGTCATGCGGGAGGCAGTGCGGAGGCTGTACCGATAGGGGCGGGCCCCCGGAGCGAGCACGCGGGGAAGGGTCTACTCTCGGTACCGCGCGACCCGTGACGGAGGTGAGCATGACCAGCACCGCTTCGACCCGCAAGACCGGCAGCGCCTCCCGCCGGGTCGGCTACGCGTTTGCCATCGCTATCAATGGGGTGCTGCTGTACCTCGTCAACGTGTGGCCCGGCTGGCAGATCATCCCGTTCCTGACGGCGGACTTCCGCGAGGTGCTGGGCCTGGTGAACGCGTCGCTGATCGCCGGGATGGTGGTCAACTTCTTCAACCTGCTCCTCGACTGGCGCTGGGTGCGGGCAGTCGGCGACCTCGTCACCCTCGGAATCGGGCTGGCCGGGCTCGTGCTGTTCTGGCAGGTGTTTCCGTTCGACTTCCCGGGAGCCTTCGATTGGTCCCTGCTCGTGCGGATCGTGATCGTCCTGGCCATGGTCGGCACGGTCATCGGCATGATCGTGCAGGTCGTGACGCTGATCCGAAGCCTGGCGGGATCCCGCGAGGCCGACCAGTAGGCTGGCGTCAGTCAGGGGGTTGGCCATGAAGGGCACGATCAGGACACCGGGGGCCCGCTGTGGCTCGTGAGGCCGGCGAGGATGCGTATTCCCGGGCCCGGCGCGATCCCGACTTCCTCGAGGCCGTGCGCCGCGACTACCGCGGACGCCACGACGCGCTCCACGCCCTGTGGTGGCTGGAACACCCGACGGAGGCCGGACGGAACACCGTCCCCGCTGCACGAGTTGCGCGACCTGGAGCGTCGGGTCTTCTCCGCGAACGGCGGTTCCCTCGGCGAACCGGAGGCCTCCCGCGCGATCCGTGAGCGCCAGGCGGAGGCATCCGCGGAGCACCGCCGGTCTCACCCGCCCATGCCGTCGCGGCGAAAGTCACCTGCGACCGTCATGTCCACGGTCAATCCGACCGAGGCGACGCCGGAGGGGATGGTGTTTCGACAATCGTCACAGTGGAACCTCGCGCTCGACGGGGTGTTCACCGCCTGCGACGCGACCGGCACCCCGTTTGTGGTGCAGGCCTGGACGGGCGGCTGACCCTCCGACGCCCTGTTCGGGCACTAGACGCACGCCGGCATCGGGCCTAGCCTCGGCCGCAGCGAGGTGTTCGCTGCAACCATGCGCGGAGGTCCACGATGAGCGACGACAAGACCAACCCATCAGCCCAGCCCGGTGCCGATACTCCGGTGGGGGACATGACGGAGGAGGGTGAAACCGAGCTGGGTCCGTACCCCTCGCTCACCAACGTCGAGAACTGGGAAGAATCCGACATTGAATCGGCCGCCGGGGACGAGGCCGAGGAGCTGCCCGAATAGCAGCCCCCTGCGTGGCTCAGGCCGCCTGCGGGCCGGTGCCGCGTGCTTCGATGCTGGCGCGCACCTCATCCATGTCGAGGTCCTGAACGCCCGTGATGAGCTCCTCCAGGCTGCTCGCGTTCAGTGCGCCGGGCTGGGAGAACACCAGCACGGAGTCGCGGAAGGCCATCAGGGTCGGAATCGACCGGATGCCCGCGGCCGCCGCCAGGCCCTGTTCGGCCTCGGTGTCGACCTTGGCGAAGGTGATCTCGGGGTGCTTCTCCGCGGCCGCGGAGAAGGTGGGGGCGAACATGCGGCAGGGGCCGCACCACGCCGCCCAGAAGTCCACCAGCACGATGCTGTTGCCGGCGATGGTCGCGTCGAAAGTCTTCTCGGTGATGTCAATGGTTGCCATGAGTCAAGAATATACCCCTAGGGGTAATTTGTATACCCCTGAGGGTATCGCAGCCGGGCGACGGACCCGGCGACCACAACGGCGACCAGTGCCATGGCGGAGAGCCCGAGGCCGGAGTATCCCGCCAGCGCGAGGACCGGGCCCGCGAGCGCCCCGGCCAACGCTCCCGCCGCGTTCATCGAGAGGTCAGAGAACCCCTGCAGTGACGAGCGGTCGTGCACGTCTACCGCCTCGGCGACGAGCGCCGACCCCGCGACAACGGATGCCGACCAGCCCAGCCCGAGGAAGACCAGGCACACCGTCATGGCGCCCTGGGAGCCGTCGCCGAGCCAGGCGATCGTCAGCGCGCCGAGCAGCATGGCCTGGCCGGCGAGGATGACCGGAAGCCGTCCGACCCGGTCGGCCAGCCAGCCGAAGACGGGGGAGAGGGCGTACATTCCGGCCACGTGCAGGCTGATCGTCAGCCCGACGATGGTCAGTGTCGCCCCGTGGTCGCGCAGGTGGACGGGAGCCATCGACATCAGCGCGACCATGGTGGCGTGGCTGAGGGCGATCACGACCACGGCGAAGCGCGCCGGAGGATTGGCGCGAATGATGGCCAGTCCTCCCCGGCGAGGCCGGGGGACGAGGCTCACGGTGCGGGCTGCCAGTGCCGTGAGCAGCGGGTCCGGCCGCAGCCCGAGCGCGTACACGACGGAGGCGGCCACCGTGGCCAGGAGCGAGAACGCGAAGGCGCCGGTCATGGCCGGCAGCCCGAGCACGGCGCCGAGGGCCTCGCCCGGTCCGAACAGGTTCGGGCCCAGCACGGCGCCGATCGTGGTCGACCAGACGACGAGGGACAGGTCCCGCGCCCGGAAGCGCGCGCCGGCCAGGTCGGTAGCGGCGAAACGGGCCTGGAGGTTCGTGGCCGATCCGGCGCCCAGGAGCATCAGCGCGAGCAGGAGGAGAGGGAAGGTGTCGAGGGCCGCCGCGGTGATGGCGAGGATGGCCCCGCTGCCGGCGACGAGGGATCCGGTCGCCAGCGAGATCCGTCGGCCCCTGGCCTGGGCCAGCCGGGCGAGGGGCACGGCGACGAAGGCCGCCCCCAGGGTGCTCATGGTCGCGGCCATTCCCGACCACGCGCTGGAGCCGGACAGATCGGCGGCAAGCAGGGCTCCCAGCGACAGGGTCGCCCCCATGCCGACGCCGCCGAGGATTTGCCCGGCCACGAGCACCCGCACGACCCGTTTTTGGAGCGTGGAGTCCCGCTCGACGTCGACGGGGGTCACGCCGAGGAGGGGCAGGGTCTCGTCAGTGCTCACAGCTTGGCTCGCGGATCGCCGTGGCTCAGGCGAGGGAGAGGAAGAGCTTCTCGAGTTCGTTGACGTTGAGCTGCTTGGCCTCGCCGTCCGATCCGGTGTCGATCAGGCAGTCCTTCATCGCTGTGGAAATGATGGTGAAGCCGGCGCGATCGATGGCGCTGGAGACGGCGGCCAACTGGGTGACCACGGCGCGGCAATCGGCACCGGATTCGACGGCCGCGATCACGGCGCCGAGCTGTCCCTGGGCGCGCTTGAGGCGGTTGAGAGTCTTGCGAATGTCATCACTGGGGTGAGTTGCTGCTGCAGCCATAATCACGCCACCATACCCTTTCGGATCCCATCGTCGGGCCACGGGAGCGTCTTGCCGGGTAATCCCCTGCGGTTGACGCTCGTTTCCGTGCCCTGCGCGCCGCGGGCTTGCCTCGCGCCGATATACCCCTTAGGGTATCAGAATACCCGTCGGGGTATCAACGATATCAAGCAGATGGGGCCCTCAACGAGGTTCCCCGGTACGGATGAGGTTTGAGGCGAATGCGGAACGGTCCAGCGAGGTCGACCCAGGGCGTTGCGTCGCGATTGCGCGCAGTCATCCGCGGGCTGGGCGTGGCCGGCGGAGAGCTCCGGCGGTGGCCGAGTCGGCGTTGGTGGGTGGCCGTCGGCACGGCGGCGTTCACCGTTGTCTTCATCGCGATTCCGACCGACCTGATCGACACGCCGTTCTTTGCCCGGGAGGTCCCGCCGACGGTCTGGTCCTGGCCCGTCCTGCTGGTCAGCGCGGTCCTGGCCGGCCTCGTCACGGCGACGTACATCGCCCACCCGGACGGCGCAGAGCCCAGCCGCGCGGTGGGGCGACTCGGCCTGACCGGCTGGGTCGTCACCTTCTTCGCGGTCGGCTGCCCGGTCTGCAACAAACTCGTGCTCCTGGCGCTCGGCACGACCGGTGCGATGCAGTTCTTCGAACCGGTGCAGCCTTACCTCGCTGCGGCCTCCATCGTCCTTCTCGGCTGGGCACTGTACGCCCGCCTCACCCGCGAAAGCACCTGTCGCATCCCGGCTCGCGCGTCGGATACCGCCACGGGAAACGTCGGAGCCGGTATCCCGGCCAACGCCCTTTCCGCGTCTTCGCGGACCTTTGACAGCCCGGAGGACACCGATGGTGTTCGCTGACCTCCTCCGGTGGCCGACCCGCCGCCGGCTGATCGCGTTTGGCGTGGCCGCCGCGGCGTTCGCGGCCGTCACGCTCGCGTCCGGCCTGCTCGGCTTCGACACCGCCTCGGCGGGCCCCTGGTGGGCCTACGCCGCCGTGGCGTCCGGATCCGGCCTGATCGGCCTGGTCGTCGCCGGCTATTTCGGCGCCCCGATCGGCGCCGAGGCGACCCTCTGCGACACCCGCTGGCCCGTCCTTGGCCTGATCGCGCTGTACCTGGCGACGGATGCCCGCTCCCTCGAACCCGTGCTGACCGGCGCCGTTCGCCCCGTCGTTGCCGTGGCCGCGCTCGCCCTGCTCGCCTGGGCCCTGCGCGAACGGCTCGAAAGCGAGCGCGAGGCGACCGCGGCCGAACCCGGCGAAGACGGTGTCGCCTGCACCACCTGTCGGCCCCTGTTTCCTCGCCCGTCCGCGACCACAGGCTTCCGAGCCACCCCCTCTATGACCTCGACCCCCTCCACGACCCCGACCCCCTCCACGACAGAGAGTTCCACATGAAGAAGACCCTTGCCACCATCGCCCTCGCACTGACCGCAGTCTTCGGGCTGGCCGCCTGCGCGGCGCCCGCTGCGGAGCCCACCATTGCGGTGACCGCCGACACGGTCGTCGTCGACGTGCGCACCAGCGACGAGTACAGCGCGGGCCACCTGGAGGGCGCCGTCAATATCGACGTGCAGTCGCCCGACTTCGACAGCCGCCTGGCCGAGCTCCCGAAGGACGGCGAGTATGTCGTCTACTGCGCCTCCGGGAACCGGTCCTCGTCCGCGGCCGCGCGCATGGAAAGCCTCGGCTTCACCAACGTCATCGACGGCGGCGGCATCTCCGAGGCAGCCGGGGCAACCGGGCTGGAGACGGTCACGACCCCCTGACCAGCAGTCCGTCTCCCGCTGTCCGGAGCCCGCTGAACTGCGGACAAAGTACCTTCCCGGGCAGGGCGAAGGTACTTTGTCCGCAAGTCAACCGGGGGGACGGGCGAGTTTGGCGGTGGTGCGACCGGCCGCTAGCGGGACTGGCGGCGCTTTCCGGGGCGGGTCTGGCCCTTGACGTCGGGTGTGCGCCCCTTGCCCTTGGACGCCTTCGCCTTGCCGCCGGCCTTCTGCACCGGCGGCGCCTGGGGCGGCGCGGGGGCCGGGGCCGCGGCGATCTCCTGCCGGGCGGTGGCCAGGAAGGCCACGCCCTCGTCGGTCAGCGTCGTGGTCTCGGCCGTGCGGTCGAAGAGTGGATAGCCGAGCTCGGCCTCCAGCGCCCGGACCGACGCGCTCACCGTCATCCGCGACACGTCGAGGGTCTCCGCGGCGCGAGCGAAGTGCTTCTCCTCGGCGGCGGCGACAAAGAGCCGGAGAAGCGAGATGTCCACGGACGACCTTTCGTATTGTCCGCGCGAATCGCGGTCGACTTCTCAGGGTAGCGCCGGGGCGGCCACCCGCGAAAGCGAGCGCCGGCCCTTGGCGTTCCGGCTCGGCCGTGGTTCGCTGGGCAGGTGACCACACTGCCGATGTTCCCGCTGGGATCCGTGCTGTTCCCCCACATGCCGCTGCAGCTGCGCGTGTTCGAGGAGCGCTACCTGGTCATGCTGTCCCGGATCCTCGAGGCGGACCCGGCCGAGTTCGGTGTGGTCCTGATCGAGCGCGGCCAGGAGGTGGGCGGAGGCGAACAACGGTTCCGGCACGGAACGCTCGCACGGATCGTGCAGATGGTGGCCCCGGAAGGCTTCGTCGGCCTGGTCGCCCAGGGCGGGAGCCGGTTCGAGGTGCTCGAGTGGCTGGATGAAGATCCCTACCCGCAGGCCGAGGTCAGGGAGCTGGCCGAGCTCTCCTGGGACGACCGCCTCCTGCCGCTGCGGGAACGCGCCGAGCGCGAGGTGCGGCACGCGCTCGCCAGGGCCAGCGAGTTCAGCGACCAGCTGTGGCCGCCGGACGTGGAACTGTCGGAGGACCCGGCAGCGGCCGCGTGGCAGCTCGCGGGGATTGCCCCGCTCGGCCCCCTGGACCAGGTGTCCCTGCTGCGCTCGGCCACGATGGAGGAACTTCTCGACTCGGTGATCGAATACACCGCAGCCCTGGGCGAGGCCTTCCCGGACGAGTGGCCGGAGGAGGAGGACGACCAATGAGAACATTGACGGATGACCGCAACACTCGTGGCCAAGGGCCTGGCCGGCGGGTACGCGCACCGCACCCTCTTTGATTCTCTCGATCTGACGGTCGCCCCCGGCGACGTCGTGGGGGTCGTCGGGGTCAACGGCTCCGGCAAATCCACCCTGCTCCGGCTGCTCGCCGGAATCCTCGAACCCCAGGCCGGCACGGTCAGCCTCGCCCCGGCGGACGCATTCGTCGGCTGGCTCCCGCAGGAACACGAGCGCGTGCCCGGCGAGAGCATCGCCGGCTACATTGCCCGCCGCACCGGCTGCGCCGCGGCCACACGGGAGATGGACGAGGCGGCCACGGCCCTCGGCGATGCCGACCCGCGCGTCGACGGCCAGGATCCCGCCGACGTGTATTCGAGTGCGCTCGAACGCTGGCTCGCCAGCGGCGCCGCCGACCTCGACGAGCGGCTGCCGATCGTGCTCGCCGAGCTCGGGCTGGAGCTGGGTGGGCACCTGGCCGAGGACGCCCTGATGAGCTCGCTCTCCGGCGGGCAGGCCGCCCGCGTCGGCCTCGCCGCGCTCCTCCTCTCCCGGTTCGACGTGGTGCTGCTCGACGAGCCCACCAACGACCTCGATCTCGACGGGCTCGAGCGGCTCGAGGGTTTCGTTCGCGGACTCCGTGGCGGGGTCGTGCTGGTCAGCCACGACCGTGAATTCCTGGCCCGGTGCGTGACCCGCGTGCTGGAACTCGACCTCGCTCAGGGCGCGAACCGGATCTTCGGCGGCGGCTACGACTCCTATCTGGAGGAGCGCGAGACGGCCCGCCGCCACAAACGCGAGCACTACGACGAGTTCGCGGAGAAGAAGGCCGACCTCGTCGGCCGCGCGAGGACCCAGCGGGAATGGTCCAGCCAGGGCGTGCGGAACGCCATGAAGAAGGCGCCGGACAACGACAAGATCCGCCGGAAGGCATCCGCCGAATCCAGTGAGAAGCAGGCGCAGAAGGTGCGCCAGATGGAGAGCCGGATCGCCCGGCTGGAGGAGGTCGAGGAGCCGCGCAAGGAGTGGCAGCTCGAGTTCACGATCGGCTCGGCCCCTCGCTCGAGCGCCGTGGTTTCGACGCTCGGCAACGCGGTGTTCCGGCAGGGCGGCTTCACCCTCGGCCCGGTGACCGTGCAGGTCAACGCGGGGGAGCGCATCGGGATCACCGGGCCCAACGGGGCGGGCAAGTCGACCCTGCTGCGCGCGCTCCTCGGCCGGCAGCTGCCGGACGAGGGCTCCGCGAGCCTCGGGGCCAACGTCGCGATCGGTGAGATCGACCAGGCCAGGACCCTGCTCGCCGGCGCCCTGCCGCTGTCGGCGAGCTTCGAGGCCCTCGTGCCCGACCTGGCCTCGGCCGAGGCCCGCACGCTGCTGGCCAAGTTCGGCCTCAAGGCGGACCACGTCCATCGCCTCGTCGACGAGCTGTCGCCGGGGGAGCGCACCCGGGCCGCGCTGGCCCTCCTGCAGGCGCGGGGCGTCAATCTGCTGGTGCTCGACGAGCCCACGAACCACCTCGACCTGGCCGCGATCGAGCAGCTCGAGCAGGCCCTCGAGTCCTACGAGGGCACGCTCCTGCTGGTCACCCACGACCGGCGGATGCTCGACAACGTGCGCATCGACCGCCACTGGAGCGTCCAGTCCGGTCGGCTGACCGAGTCCTGACCTGCCGCCTCTGACCTAGCCGCGGTGTACCTGGATCAGGCAGCGGGCCATCGCGCGCGCGAGTTGTGCCGCCTCCAGGTCCCCCTCGGCCGCCGACACGATGGAGCCCTTCATCAGGATGTGCCACGACCGGGCGAGCGTGGCCGGGTCGCGCAGGCCCGCTTCCTCGGCCAGCCCCCGCACCATTTCGCGGATCCGCGCCAGGTGCCGGATGCTCGCCACGGTCAGCGGATGCCCCGGCCCCATCTCCAGGAGGATGTTCACGAACGGGCAGGCCTCGTAGTCGGCGCGGTGGAACCAGTCATCGAAGACGTCGAAAACGGCCAGCAGCTGCTCTTCCGGCGTTCCCCCTCGGCGCCTCGCCTCGGCCTCAATCGAGCCGAGCGTCCAGACTTCCTCGCGCATCTGGAGGAAGGCGAGGACCACGGCGTCTTTCGAGTGGAAGTGCCGGTAGAACGTCGCGATGGCGACATCCGACTCGTGGATCAACTCGGCCACGCCGACATCGCGAACCGCCCGATGCGAGAACAACTCGTAGGCCGTCGCGAGAATTCGCTCCCTCGGGCCGGCCTGCCGCAACTCCGTCATAATGGCCGCAGTCTACGCCGCGAGAGCCTGCTCTCCTGAATTTGCGTCACGTTTTGCGTCGGGCTGCAATTATTTTGAAACCATTGACAGCGCATACGGACTGCCTAGGATTGGGAAGAACGATCGTTCTCGTTGAGGGGCGGGAACCGGTCGCACTCCCCACGAGAGCGAGAGCCGGCATGAGCTACACCGAATTGCGCTTCGACGACGACGGTGCCCAGTCCCCCCACGATGTCTTCCAGACCGAGACCGCGGCGGCCTATCCGCTCCTGAGGTTGCTCGACGACAGTGAGGTCCCCGCCAGCGGCGAGTTGCATGCGGCCCCGCCGTGCGGAACGTGCTTCGTGGCCATGGCCCCGGTCGGCGCGAGCGGCTGGTGGTGCGACCCGTGCCAGGAGTACCAGTAGCCCGGTGTTCCAGTAGTGGCCTGCCAGTAGGGGTGTGCCGGTAGCCGTCTGCCGAGCCGTCTGCCGGTATTGGGCTATTTTTCCGGCTTCCCCGGAAACGCCGTTTCCGTGACCAGACGGCAGGTCGGCCCGGGCACCGGAGCCGTGGATGCCGTCATGACACCAGCATGCACCCGGCGAGCGGTAAGCTGGGACCGCACAAACCACAACCGAATACCGGGCCAACACGGTCGATGCGGGAGAGTTCGACGTCGCAGGACGCGCGAACACCGAAGGAGCAATCCTCCCCGACAATCTCTCAGGTACGCGTACCGCATCGAACTGGCCACTCTGAAAAGTAGTCGCGGCACATACGCGGCTCGCCCACGGTGAAAGTCACGCCCCAATCGAGGTGCGACGAAGCTCTCAGGCCGGATGACAGAGGGGGAGTTCCCAGGGGTCATCGTCGACCCCAGCGAATCTCGCTCGGCCATGCGGCCGACCAGACCTGGAGAACTCATGACCTCGGCAGACACCTCAGCCCCCACCACGCCCACTCGGTATTCTCCTTTGCACCAGGCCCACGTCGACGCCGGTGCGAGCTTCACCGATTTCGCCGGCTGGCAGATGCCGGTCCGGTACTCGAGCGACCTCGCCGAGCACCACGCGGTACGCACCGCGGCAGGAATCTTCGACCTCTCGCACATGGCCGAGATCGTCGTCGCCGGGCCCGACGCGGGGGCCTTCCTCGATTACGCCCTCGCCGGCAAGCTCTCGGCGATCGAGCTGTTGCAGGCCAAGTACAGCCTCATCCTGAACGAGGCCGGCGGCATCATCGACGACATCGTCGTCTACCGCACGAACGAAAACGAATACCTCGTCGTCGCCAACGCCGGCAACCGGTTCCAGGCCTTCGAGGCCCTCTCCGCGCGGTCCGCCCGCTTCGACGTCTCCGTCGTCGACCAGAGCGACGACGTCGCCCTCATCGCCGTGCAGGGCCCCAACTCACGCGCCATCCTGGAGGCGACGGAAGGCCTCGAGGTCGACGGCGAGCTGTCGGCGCTCAAGTACTACCGGGCCCTCGGCGGCACCTACCGAGACGGCACGGTCTTGATCGCCCGCACCGGGTACACCGGCGAAGACGGCTTCGAACTGTACGTCGACGTCCCCGATGCCGCAGCCCTCTGGGACGCCCTCGTCGTTGCCGGCAAGGCCCACGGCCTCGTCCCGGCGGGCCTGGCCAGCCGCGACACTCTCCGCCTCGAAGCAGGCATGCCGCTGTACGGCCACGAGCTGAACACCTCGACCTATCCCGCCCAGGCCGGCCTCGGCCGCGTCGTCAGCCTCGCCAAGGACACCGACTTCATCGGCCGCGCCGCGAGCGAGGAGGGCCCGAGCGCCGACGCGCGCGTGCTGGTCGGACTCGTCTCGGCGGGCAAGCGAGCCGGTCGCGCCGACTACGAGATTTTCCCGAGCGCCGACGCGACCGAGGCCGCGGGCGTCATCACCAGCGGCGCGCTGTCGCCGACCCTCGGCTTCCCCATCGCCATGGCCTACGTGGCGCCGGCCCTGGCCCAGCTGGGCACCGAAGTCTTCGTCGATGTGCGCGGAAGCCGGATCCCGGCCACCGTCACCTCGCTCCCGTTCTACAAGCGCCAGAAATAACGAACCGGCAGCAGTGACCATCAGCAGCATTCACCCCCGCGAGAGGAAATCCCATGGCAGACAAGACTGAACTGCACTACACGGCCGAGCACGAGTGGGTGCTGGTCGACGGTGACACGGCGACCGTGGGCATCACCGCCTATGCCGCCGAGAAACTGGGCGACGTCGTGTTCGTCGAGCTGCCCGCCGTGGGCAGCGACGTCGCGAGCGGCACCGTCGTGGGCGAGATCGAGTCGACGAAGTCGGTCGGCGAGCTCTTCGCCCCGGTCAACGGCACGGTCAGCGCGATCAACGACGCCGTCGTCGACAGCCCGGAGCTCGTCAACAGCGACCCGTTCGGAGAGGGCTGGCTGATCAAGGTCTCCTTCACCGAGCTGCCCAGCTTCCTCAGCTACGCCGAGTACTCCGCCCTCGTCGGCGAGTAGCGCCGGCCAACCGGCCCCACCCCGCACCCGTTTTCCCCGGCGACCAGCCACACAACCAGAACGCGCAGGTTCACGCACACATGTCTCAGCCCTTCACCCAGCGTCACATCGGAACGGATGCGGCGGCGCAGTCCCACATGCTCGCCGCCCTCGGCTACGACTCGGTCGAGTCGCTCGTGGACTCCGCGATCCCGCCGTCGATCCACGTGGACCAGTTCCGCCAGGCCGACGACAGCGTGCTGCCGCCGGCCGCCACGGAGCGCGAGGCCATCCTGGAACTGCGCACCCTGGCCGACCAGAACACGGTCAAGCGGTCGATGATCGGGCTGGGCTATTACGACACGATCACCCCCGCGGTGATCAAGCGGAACATCCTGGAGAACCCGAGCTGGTACACGGCCTACACGCCCTACCAGCCCGAGATCTCCCAGGGCCGGCTGGAAGCGCTGATCAACTTCCAGACCATGGTCGCCGACCTCACCGGGCTGAACACCGCCAACGCGTCGATGCTCGACGAGTCGACCGCCGTCGTGGAGGGCATGCTGCTGACCCGCCGGGCCTCGAAGTCGCGCTCCCACCGGTTCGTCGTCGACGCGGATGCCCTGCCCCAGACGCAGGCGCTCCTCGCCAGCCGCGCGCACGCGCTGGGCATCGAGCTCGCCATCGTCGACCTCGACGAGAGCACCACGGCCGACGACCTCGGCGAGCACTTCGGCATCTTCGTGCAGTACCCCGGCGCATCCGGCCGGGTCTGGAACCCGGCCGGCGTGATCGCCGCCTCCCAGGCGCAGGGCGGCCTCGCCGTCGTCGCGGCCGACCTGCTCGCGCTGACCCTGGTCTCCTCGCCGGGTGAACTCGGCGCCGACGTCGCCGTCGGCACCAGCCAGCGCTTCGGTGTGCCGATGGGCTTCGGTGGTCCGCACGCGGGCTACATGGCCGTGCGCAAGGGCCTCGAACGCCAGCTCCCCGGCCGTCTCGTCGGCGTCAGCGTCGACGCGGCCGGCCACCCCGCCTACCGCCTGTCGCTGCAGGTGCGCGAGCAGCACATCCGCCGGGACAAGGCGACCTCGAACATCTGCACCGCCCAGGTGCTGCTCGCGGTCATGGCCGGCATGTACGCCGTCTACCACGGCCCCGAGGGGCTCAAGGCGATCGCGACCGAGGTGCACGACCGCGCCGGCCGCCTGGTCGCCGCGCTTCGCGCCGCCGGGGCCGACGTCGTGAATGACTCCTTCTTCGACACCGTCCGGGTCTCCGTTCCCGCCCGCGCCGCCGAGGTCGTGGCGCGCGCGGCCGGAGCCGGCGTCAACCTGCACTTCGTCGACGCCGACACGGTCGGCGTGTCCGTCGACGAGACGACCACGGCCTCCGACCTGTCCAAGGTCGTCGGCGCCTTCGGCGGCCGCGACGCGTTCGGCCACGTGGACTTCTCCGGCGTGACGGAAGGCCTCCCGGCCGGCCTCGGCCGCACGAGCGAGTACCTCACCCACGCGGTGTTCAACACGCACCGCTCGGAAACGAGCATGATGCGCTACCTCAAGCGCCTCGCCGACTACGACTACGCGCTCGACCGGGGCATGATCCCGCTCGGCTCCTGCACGATGAAGCTCAACGCCGCCACCGAGATGGAGGCCGTCAGCTGGCCCGAGTTCGGCGGCATTCACCCGTTCGCGCCGCGCGCCGACGTGGAAGGCTACCTGGCCCTGATCCACCAGCTGGAGACCTGGCTGACGGATGTCACCGGCTACGACTCCGTGTCGCTGCAGCCCAACGCGGGCAGCCAGGGCGAGCTCGCCGGCCTGCTCGCCATCCGCGGCTTCCACCTCGCCAACGGCGACGACCAGCGCACGGTCTGCCTGATCCCGTCCAGCGCGCACGGCACGAACGCGGCATCCGCTGTGCTGGCGGGCATGAAGGTCGTCGTCGTCGCCTGTGACGACCTCGGCAACGTGGACCTTGACGACCTGCGCGCGAAGATCGCGGAGCACGCCGAGAGCCTCTCCGCGCTGATGATCACCTACCCGTCCACCCACGGCGTGTACGAGCACGAGGTGGGCGCGATCTGCCGGGCCGTGCACGACGCGGGCGGCCAGGTCTACGTCGACGGCGCCAACCTCAACGCGCTGCTCGGTTTCGCCCGCTACGGCGATTTCGGCGGCGACGTGTCGCACCTCAACCTGCACAAGACGTTCTGCATCCCGCACGGCGGCGGCGGACCCGGCGTCGGCCCGGTCGCGGCCAAGGCGCATCTCGCGCCGTTCCTGCCCGGGCACCCGCTCGCCCAGAGCGACGACCACTACCTGCTCGGCGGCAGCGTGCGGCACGAGGGCGGGCCCGTCTCGGCCGCCCCGTACGGCAGCCCGAGCATCCTGCCGATCACCTGGGCCTACGTGCGCATGATGGGTATGGACGGCCTCAAGCAGGCGACGGGGGCCGCCGTGCTCGCCGCCAACTACGTGGCGAAGAGCCTGGAAGCGCACTACCCGGTGCTGTACTCCGGCGACAACGGCCTCGTCGCGCACGAGTGTATCCTCGACCTCCGCCCGCTCACGGCGGCGACCGGGGTCACCGTGGACGACGTGGCCAAGCGCCTCGTCGACTACGGCTTCCACGCGCCGACGATGAGCTTCCCCGTGTCGGGCACGCTGATGATCGAACCCACCGAGAGCGAAGACCCCGGCGAGATCGACCGGTTCATCGAAGCGATGATCGCGATCAAGGCCGAAGCGGATGCCGTCGCCGCCGGCACCTGGCCCGCGGACGACAACCCGCTGCACAACGCGCCGCACACCGCGCAGTCGGTCATCGAGGGGGAGTGGGAGCACCCCTACGACCGGGCCACCGCGGTCTACCCGCTGCGGTCGCTCATCCGCAACAAGTATTGGGCGCCGGTGCGCCGGATCGACAACGCCTACGGCGACCGCAACCTCGTCTGCGCCTGCCCGCCGCCCGAGGCCTTCGAGTAACCCCGTCCCCCTCCCGCGAAACCGCAGTTGTGCGCGCTAAAACGACGTTTTAGCGCGCACAACTGCGGTTTCGCGGCTAGGTGGTGGGAGCAACGAGGGCGGGCCACCAGGCGAGCGCGAGCGGATAGCCGACGAACGAGACGATGTCGAGGGTCCAGTGCGCCACGACCAGCGGCATGGTCCGTCCCCAGCGGGTGTAGCACCAGCCGAAGAGCGCGCCCATCGCGACATTGCCGAAGAACGGGCCGACGCCCTGGTACAGGTGGTACGTGCCCCGGAGCGCGGCCGACGACAGGATGACCGTCCACGTCGACCAGCCGAACTCGCGCAGGCGGGTGAACAGGTAGCCGACCACGATGACTTCCTCGGACAGCGCGGCGCCCAGCGCGGCGAACACGAGGATCGGGATGGTCCACCAGAAGTAGTCGCGGGGAGTGGTCGAGACGGCGACGGTGATCCCGAGGGCGCGACCGGCAAGGTAGAAGGCCAGGCCAGGGATGCCGATCACCAGCACCAGCCCCAGCCCGCGGGCGAGATCCCGCCGGGGTTCGCCGAGGTCGAAACCGATCCGGCGGAATGCGCTCTTCCCCGGCAGCCAGAGCAGGTAGAGCACGAGCGCGACGGCGAACAGCTGGAAGAAGATGCCCAGGAACTGGTAGGTGAAGTCGAGCCATTCGCGCTCGGACTGTGAGGCGTTGATCGCCGCCGACTGCTCGGCGAGCGGCTTGCCCTTCGTGAGCTTGGCGATGATCGACACGACCGAGTACACCGCGGATGCCCCGAGCGAGAGCCCGAGGACGATCACCACTTCCCAGGCCAGTCGCGTCCCGCTCACGGCCGGACGGGCGTCCGGGAGGTTCATCGCTCGGCCGGCATCCGGCAGGCGGGAGTGCCGCCAGGCAGTCGGTGGCGGTACCGGGCGACCAGCCGGTAGCCGAGCTCGGCGAGCCAGGAGAGCGGCGGCAGGGTCCCGATCCAGCCGATCATCCGGAGCGCCGGGGAGCCCTGGTGCCGCAGCAGGGCGGCCACGGCCGCGGCGCCGCCGTAGCGCCGCCCGTCGGTGACCAGCCAGACCCGGGACCGGCCGTCGGCCGGGGTCAGTCCGTAGGCGGCGAGATCAGTCCACTGGTACGGCGACGTTGGCGGCATCGCGGGCAGCACGCGGCCCAGCCAGAGCACGGCGCTCGTGCAGAATGCGCAGTCCCCGTCGAAGATCAGAACCGTCGTTTCCGCACCGGGAACACTCGCCATGACTCCATCCTCTCACTGTCGCCGAGGCGCGGAGTTCCCACCGAACGCCCAGTCTGTCGCAGGAAAGGTGCGCAAAAACACCAATCCCTGCAGGTTTCGACCTCGCAGGTTGCTCATCGGTAACGGTTTCCCTCAGGTTTTGCGCAATCGACGCCGTCGACCTAGGGTCTTTGTTTATCGCGCGCGTTTCGCCGGCCACAAGCTGAGGAACGCGCCCACTTTTGCACAGGAGGAAAATTGAAGATCAACAGACTTGGCATTGTTGCCATTTCTCTCGCCGCCGTCGGGGCCCTCACGCTCTCGGGCTGTGCTGCCGGCACCGAAAAGGCCGCAGCGCCCAAGGGTGACTCGAAGGCCATCATCACCACGAACGGCTCCGAGCCGCAGAACCCGCTGATCCCGACCAACACCGCCGAGACCGGTGGCGGCAAGGTCGTCACCTCTGTCTTCGCCGGACTGGTCTCCTACACGGGCAAGGGTGAGCTCGAGAACGAGGTCGCCAAGTCGATCGAGTCCGATGACGCCAAGAACTGGACCGTCACGCTCGAGGATGGCTGGAAGTTCAGCAACGACGAGCCCGTCACGGCCAAGTCCTTCGTTGACGCCTGGAACTACGGCGCACTGTTCAGCAACGCGCAGGGCTCCTCCTACTTCTTCGACGACATCGCCGGCTTCAGCTACGACGCCGACTCCGAGCTGACCGGCCTCAAGGTCATCGACGACAAGACCTTCACGGTCGAGCTCGTCGCGCCCGAGGCCGACTGGCCGCTGCGCCTGGGCTACGCGGCCTACTCGCCGCTGCCCGAGGTCGCGTTCGAGGACATGGCTGCATTCGGTGAGAACCCGATCGGCAACGGCCCGTACATGCTCAAGGGCGAAGGTGCCTGGGAGCACGACGTCAAGATCGACCTCGTCACCAACCCGGCCTACGACGGTGTGCGCAAGCCCGCCAACGGTGGCCTGAGCATCGTCTTCTACGACACGCAGGATGCCGCCTACGCGGATGTCCAGGGTGGAAACCTCGACGTCCTCGACGCCGTGCCGGACTCCGCGTTCGAAACCTACGAAGCCGACTTCCCGGAGCGCTCGGTCAACCAGCCGGCCGCGATCTTCCAGGCGCTCAACATGCCTTACTACCTCAAGCACTGGAGCGGTAAGGAAGGCGAGCTTCGCCGCGCGGCAATCTCCATGTCGATCGACCGCCAGGAGATCACCGACGTCATCTTCCAGGGAACCCGCACGCCGGCCACCGACTTCACGTCCCCGGTCATTGACGGCTACTCCGACAAGCTCAAGGGCGCCGAGGTTCTCGAGTACAACGAGAAGGAAGCCAAGAAGCTGTGGGCCGAGGCCGACGACATCTCGCCGTACACCGGAACCTTCGACATCGCGTACAACGCCGACGGTGGCCACCAGGCCTGGGTCGACGCTGTTGCCAACAGCATCAAGAACACGCTGGGCATCAAGGCCGTAGGCAAGGCCTACCCCACGTTCGCCGCAGCACTGGACGACCGTGACGCCAAGAAGCTGACCGGTGCCACCCGCGCCGGCTGGCAGGCCGACTACCCGTCGCTGTTCAACTTCCTCGCTCCGCTGTACCAGACCGGTGCCGGATCGAACAAGGAAGGCTACAGCAGCGCCGAGTTCGACGGCCTCCTCAAGGAGGGCTCATCCGCCTCCTCTGTCGAGGAAGCAACCGCCAAGTACCAGGAAGCACAGGAAGTCCTGCTCAAGGACCTCCCCACCCTTCCGCTCTGGTACTCGAACGTCACCGGTGTGTGGGCTGACACCGTCGACAACGTGGTCTTCGGCTGGGACTCGGTCCCGCTGTACACGGACATCACCAAGAAGTAACACCCGCACGTTATCCACCAGAGTGGAATGCCCGGGGGGGCCATACGGCCGCCCCGGGCATTGCACTGACAAGATTCAACCAGTGATTGCGACTGCTATGCCCATTAGTTCCAACGAGGGAACCTGATGCTCTGGTACACGGGCAAGCGCCTGCTCCAGATGATCCCGGTGTTTTTCGGCGCCACGTTCCTCATCTACTTCATGGTCTTCTCCCTACCCGGTGACCCCATCGCGGCGCTGTACGGCGACCGGACGCCTTCCCCCGGTGTGATCGCCCAGATCCGCGCCCAGTACTACCTCGACCAGCCGCTCCTGGTGCAGTACTTCCACTACATGGTCGGCTTCCTCCAGGGCGATCTCGGCACGACCTACTCCGGCCGCCCGGTAGCCGACGTCATGGCGTCGGCGTTCCCCGTCACCGCCCGCCTCGCCATGCTCGCGCTGCTCTTCGAAGCGGTCGCCGGAATCCTCGTCGGCCTCATCGCGGGCCTCCGCAAGGGCAAGTTCTTCGACACGAGCGCGCTCGTGGTCAGCCTGCTGCTGATCTCCGTTCCGACCTTCGTCATCGGTTTCGTGATGCAATTCGTCTTCGGCGTGCAGCTCGGCTGGGCCCGCACGACGGTCAGCGGAGAGGCGCCGCTGAACGAGCTGATCCTGCCGGCGCTCGTGCTGGCATCCGTGTCGTTCGCCTACATCGTGCGGCTCACCCGCGCCAGCGTGTCGGACAACCTCAATGCCGACTTCGTGCGCACGGCGACCGCGAAGGGGCTGTCCCGCCCGCGCGTCGTCACCGTGCACGTGCTGCGCAACTCGCTGGTTCCCGTCGTGACCTTCCTCGGCGTCGACCTGGGTTCGCTGATGGTCGGCGCGATCGTGACAGAGGGCATCTTCAACATCAACGGTGTCGGTGGCACCGTTTACAAGGCGATCAAGCTCGGTGAGGGCCCGACAGTGGTGTCGTTCATCGCCGTGATGGTCGTCATCTTCGTGCTGGCCAACCTGCTCGTCGACCTGCTCTACGCAGCCCTGGACCCGAGGATTCGTTATGCCAAGTAATAGCCCGATCGGGCAGACCCACTACGTCGCGGCGCTGGAGGACACTCCGGTCGCCGCGGTCGACCGCCTCGACGAATCGCAGAAGGCGCGCAGCACCTGGGCGGATGCCTGGGACTCGATGCGGCGCCGCCCCGCGTTCTGGATCTCTTCCGCGCTGATCCTCCTGATCGTGGTCGTGGCGTTGTTCCCCAGCCTGTTCACCCAGGTTGCGCCGGACACCTGCGACCTGGGAAACAGCAACGACGGACCCGCCGCCGGACACCCCCTCGGCTTCACGAGGCAGGGCTGTGACGTCTACTCCCGGATCGTCTTCGGAACCCAGGCCTCGGTCACCGTCGGCCTGCTCGCGACCATGCTGGTGACGCTCTTCGGAGTGATTATCGGCGCCCTGGCCGGGTTCTACGGCGGATGGATCGACGCCTTCGTGTCACGAATCGGCGACATCTTCTTCGCCGTGCCCACCGTGCTCGGCGCCATCGTGCTGATGTCGGTCCTGCCGGCCCGCACGCCGGTGACGATCGCGGTCGTGCTCTCGATCTTCGCCTGGCCGCAGATCGCCCGCATCATGCGCGGCGCCGTGCTGTCGGCGAGGAACTCCGACTACGTGACGGCCTCGATCGCCCTGGGCGTGTCGAACTTCAAGATCCTGCTGCGCCACGTCATCCCGAACTCGCTCGCCCCGGTCATCGTCATCGCGACGGTGTCCCTGGGAACGTTCATCGTCGCCGAGGCGACGCTGTCGTTCCTGGGCATCGGCCTGGGCTCGGACGTCATGTCGTGGGGTAATGACATCGGCCAGGCGCAGACATCTATTCGCACGAACCCGCAGGTCCTGCTCTATCCCGCAGCGGCACTGTCGGTCACCGTGCTCTCCTTCCTTATGCTCGGCGACGTTCTCCGCGACGCACTCGACCCGGCTGCGAGGGCCCGACGATGACCCAGTTAGCGAACGAAGACCTGTACCAGACCGTTCCGGAATCCACCAGGCCGCTGCTGGAAATCCGCGACCTCGAGGTCGGCTTCCAGACCCAGCACGGCCTCGTCCCGGCGGTACGCGGCGTGAGCCTCACCCTGCACGAGGGCCAGACCCTGGCCATCGTGGGCGAGTCCGGTTCCGGCAAGACCACGACCGCGCAGGCCATCATCAACCTGCTGGCCGGCACGGGCAAGGTCACGGCCGGGGAGATCCTGTTCGAGGGCCGCGACCTGACGAAACTCTCCGCCAAGGAGATCCAGGATGTGCGCGGCCGACTGATCGGGTACGTTCCGCAGGACCCGATGTCGAACCTCAACCCGGTCTGGAACATCGGCTACCAGGTCGAGGAGGCCATCAAGGCCAACAACGTCGCGCAGGGCAAGGAGGCCAGGAAGCGCACCATCGAGGTGCTGCAGGAGGCCGGCCTGAGCGACGCCGCTGACCGGCTGAAGCAGTATCCGCACCAGTTCTCCGGCGGAATGCGCCAGCGCGTGCTCATCGGAATCGGCCTGTCGGCCCGGCCGAAGCTCCTGATCGCCGACGAGCCGACTTCGGCGCTCGACGTGACAGTGCAGCGCCAGATCCTCGACCACCTGGCCACGCTCACGCGTGACTACGGCACCTCGGTGCTGTTCATCACGCACGACCTCGGCCTCGCCGCCGAGCGCGCGGAGCAGCTCGTGGTGATGTACAAGGGCAAGATCGTCGAGTCGGGGCCGTCCAAGGAGATCCTCGCCAACCCGCAGCACCCGTACACCCAGCGTCTCGTCGCCGCGGCGCCGAGCCTGGCCTCCAGGCGCATCCAGGCGAAGAAGAACCCGCAGGCGGATGCCGAGAAGATCTATTCAGAGGGATCGCTCGACACCGGCCTGATCGCCCGGGCGTCCAGGCGCGAGAGCGCTGCTCCCGACCGGGACCTCATTTCGGTCCAGGGCGTCACCAAGGTGTATCGCATCCGCAAGGGCGGGTTCCGCAGCGACGAACTGCTCGCCGTGAACGACGTCTCGTTCGGGGTCAAGAAGGGCACCACCACGGCGATCGTGGGGGAGTCCGGCTCCGGCAAGTCAACGGTGGCCAAGCTCATCCTGCAGCTCGAGGGGATCACCAGCGGCAAGATCGAGTTCGACGGCCAGGACGTCGCCGGGCTCAAGGGCGCGGAGCTACTCAAGTTCCGTCGCCGCGTGCAGCCGGTCTTCCAGGACCCGTACGGCTCGCTGGACCCGCAGTACAACGTGGGCAACACGATCGCCGAACCGCTGCTCGCGCACAAGGTGGGAACGGCCAAGGAACGCCAGGCGCGCGTGCTGGAACTGCTCGACCAGGTCTCGCTGCCGTCGGCAACGCGATTCCGCTACCCGAGCGAGCTTTCCGGCGGGCAGCGGCAGCGTATCGCCGTGGCCAGGGCGCTCGCGCTCAAGCCGGACGTGCTCGTGCTCGACGAGGCCGTTTCGGCCCTCGACGTGCTCGTGCAGGGCCAGATCCTCAACCTGCTGACCGAACTGCAGGCCGAGCTGGACCTGACCTACCTCTTCATCACCCATGACCTCGCGGTCGTGCGGCTCGTCGCCGACAACGTCTGCGTCATGAAGAAGGGGCAGATCGTCGAGGCGGCCACGACCGACGAGGTGTTCGACAACCCGCGCGAGCTGTACACGCAGGAACTGCTCTCCGCCATCCCCGGCGGCAACTTCGAGTTCGGTCGCTAACCCCGACTCGTTCCGCCGATTCGACGGAGATTCCGCCCGAAAGGGGCGCTGTGAGGCTCTGCTGAGCGCCGCGGCACGGAATCTCCGTCGAATTCGTTAACGGCGGAAGTCTCCCTTTCGGGGGGCGCAGGCGCGGGATCCGGTCAAAATGTTCCGTCCCTGACGCAACTTTCATGCAGAAATTGAACTATTCCTCGCTCCTGATTACCAATGTGTAACGTTTTCTCGTGTCGCGCGCGGTGGGAGTGTCGACCTCTCTAGGGTCAGTAGCAACCAGCACGGCGTCGAGGCCCGCACGGAGTCCCTGCCGCTTGCACACATTGCACAGGAGGAACAATGAGAATCAGACGCATCGGGGCAGCAGTTGCTGCCGTTGGCGCCGTCGCCCTCGTCCTGTCCGGATGCGCGGCCCCCACGGCCGAGTCCGGACTCGACAAGGGAACGAGCGTCAACGTCGCGTGGAACCAGCCGTTCTATTCGTACAACGGCTCGACCTCGTTCGGCAACGCGACGGCGAACGCCAACATCATTTACATGACGAACGACTGGTTCAACCTGTACGACAACGAGCCCAAGCTCGTGAAGAACACCGAGTTCGGCTCGTACGAAATGGTCTCCGATGACCCGCTGACGGTCAAGTACACCATCAAGGACGGCGTCAAGTGGTCTGACGGCACGGCCGTCGACGCCGCCGACATGCTGCTCAACTGGGCCGCCAACTCGCGCTCGCTCGACACCCCCGACTTCGACCCGGCCGAGTTCACCGACCCTGACACGGGCGAGTTCACCGATGCCTTCCCGAAGGACATCGTCTACTTCGACTCCGGCGCCCAGCCCGACTCCGGCCTCGGCCTCGTGCACGACGTGCCCAAGATCGGGGACGACGGCCGCTCCATCACGATGGTGTATGAAACCCCGTACGTCGACTGGGAGCTTGCCTTCCCGAGCGCACTGCCGGCACACGTCGTCGGCAAGAACCCCCTCGACATCAAGGACAACAAGAAGGCCAAGGATGCCGTCATCAAGGCCATCCAGGACAAGGACGACAAGAAGCTCGCCTCGATTTCCAGCTTCTGGAACTCGGGCTTCAACTTCACCGAACTGCCCAAGGACCCTGACCTGTACTTGAGCACCGGCCCGTACACGATCTCCTCGTTCAAGGCCGACCAGTTCATCACCCTCAAGGCCAACCCCGACTACACCGGCGCCCACAAGCCGACGATCGAAGAGGTCACCATCCGCTTCATCGGCGACCCGCTGGCCGCAGTGCAGGCGCTCCAGAACGGCGACGTCGACGTCATCTCGCCCCAGGCGACCGCTGACATCACGACCGCCCTCGACGGCGTCAAGAATGTCACGGTCATCAAGGGCGCCGAAGGCACCTACGAGCACATCGACCTTCAGATGGACAAGTCCAAGAACGGCACGTTCAACGACCCGAAGGTCCGCGAGGCCTTCATGAAGGTCCTTCCGCGCCAGGAGATCATCGACAAGCTGATCAAGCCGATCGTCGGCGAGGACGCGACCCTGCGTGACTCGCAGATCTTCGTACCTGGCGCCGAGGGCTACGACGACTCCGTCAAGGCCAACGGTTCGGCCGACTACGCAGAGGTCGACGTCGAGGGCGCCAAGGCGCTCCTCGCCGAGGCCGGCGTGACCAGCCCCAAGGTCTGCCTGCTGTACAGCTCGACCAACCCGCGCCGCATCAACGAGTTCCAGCTCATCCAGACGTCGGCTGCACTCGCCGGCTTCGTGGTCGAAGACTGTGGCAACGAGAACTGGGGTGGCCTCCTCGGTACCCCCGGTGCCTACGACGCCTCGCTGTTCGGCTGGCAGTCCACGAGCCTCGGCGTGACCAGCTCCGGTCCGACGTTCGAGACCGGCGGCATCAACAACCTCACGTTCTTCTCGAACCCCGAGGTGGACAAGGTCATCAAGAAGCTGAACGGCGAGTTCGACCTGGCGAAGCAGATCGACCTGCAGAAGCAGCTCGACAAGCTGATCTGGGAGAACTTCTACGGCGTCACCGTCTTCCAGTTCCCCGGTGTCACGGCATTCAACAACAAGATCGAAGGCGTTGACCCGTCGATCCTGTCGCCGACCATCTTCTGGAACATCTGGGACTGGAAGGTTGCAGCCAAGAAGTAGGGCTTGAGCCCCCACTTCCACTGAAATCCGGTGGGCGCCGGGACCGCAAGGTCCCGGCGCCCACTGCCAGATCCTCATAGATTGGCTGGTCGCCACCGCTCATGGCCTCATTCGTAACCCGGCGCCTGATCGCCGCAGTCTTCGTACTACTCGCCGCGACATTCCTGATGTACATCCTCGTCTCGATGTCGGGCGACCCGCTCAAAGAGCTGCGGGAAAGCAGTGCTCCGAACAAGCTCGAGTTGATGGAGGCCCGCACGAGGCTTCTCAACCTCGACGTTCCCCCCTTCTTCCGCTACTTCATCTGGCTCGGCGGCATCGCACAGTGCTTCGTCGGCCAGTGTGACTTCGGCGTCAACGTCCAGGGCCTGCCGGTCAACGTTCTGCTCCAGCAGGCGATGGGATCGACACTGCAGTTGGTCGTCTCGGCCCAGCTGATCGCGATCGTCGTCGGCCTGGCGGTCGGAATCACGACCGCCCTGCGCCAGTACAGCGGTTACGACTACTCCATCACTTTCGCCTCGTTCCTCTTCTTCTCTCTCCCGATCTTCTGGGTGGCCGTGCTGCTCAAGCAGTACATCGCCATCGGCTTCAATGACTGGTTGGCCGAGCCGAGCATCGGGATAGCGGTCCTGATCGGGATATCGATAGTCTCGGGCCTGCTCTGGATGTCCGTGCTCGGCGGGAACGGCAGGAAGCGGCTGACCACACTCGCCGTCGCCACCGTGTCGACCGGCGCGCTCCTGGCCTACTTCGACCTGACCGACTGGTTCAGCACCCCCAGCGTCGGCATCGTCGGCGTCATCCTCACGGCGGTCGCCGCTGCCCTGGGCGTCACCGCGATCTCGGTCGGGCTGAAGAACAAGAACGCGCTGCGCGGGTCGCTGGTCACGGCGGCACTGGGCATCGCGCTCTACTACCCGATGACCTGGTACGTCTTCCGGTTCATGTCCCTGCCGCTGTTCCTCGGCCTGGCGGTGCTCTCCGTCGTGGTCGGCGGCGCGATCGGCTATTTCCTGGGCGGACGAGACCGCTGGCAGTCGGCTCGCACCTCGGCCATCGTGTCCGTCATCGTCAGCGCCGTCATCGCGCTCGAGGGTTACCTCTTCTACTGGAATGACTACTTCAACTCGACCAGGATCAACGGCCGGCCGATTGCCACGTTCGGTTCGGCCACTCCGAACCTGGGCGGCAACTTCTGGGTGCAGGGCATCGACACCTTCACCCACCTGCTGCTGCCGACGATCGCGATCATCCTGATCTCCTTCGCCGGGCTCACCCGCTACACGCGCTCGAGCATGCTGGAGGTGATGAACCAGGACTACATCCGCACCGCGCGCTCCAAGGGCCTCACCCAGCGCACGGTCGTCGTCCGGCACGCCCTCCGGAACGCGCTGATCCCGATTGCAACGATCATCGCGCTCGACATCGGAGCGCTGATCGGCGGCGCCGTGATCACCGAGTTCGTCTTCGGCTGGAGCGGCATGGGCCAGCTCTTCCAGAAGGGGCTTGTCGCGGTTGACCCCAACCCGGTGATGGCGTTCTTTGTGGTCACCGGTCTGCTCATCGTTATCTTCAACCTCGTCGCGGACCTCTTGTACGCTTCCCTCGACCCGAGAATCAGGGTGTCCTAATGGTCGACCTCAACCTGGCCCTCCAGGATCCGCAGCACGACGGTGAACCCGAGCGCGACGAAACCACGATCGAACAGCGCGAAACCGTCGGTCTCAGCCAGGGACAGATCGTTCGCAAGCGGTTCTTCCGTCACCGCGGCGCGGTCATCTCGATCGTCGTCCTGACGTTCGTCATCCTGCTCGCCTACAGCTCCGTCGGGCTGCACGTGTGGGGCCTCACGACCCCCGGCTGGTGGCCGTGGCACTGGCGGGAGACGCCGCCGCTGGTCAACCGCGGCATTCCGACGCTGAACCTGGTCCCCGGGCCGGGCTTCGGCGTCGGGCCGCACCCGTTCGGCCAGGACGTCGTCGGCCACGACATCTTCGCGCTCGTCATGCGCGGCGCGCAGCAGTCGATCATGATCATGGTGCTCGTCGGTTCCGTCGGCACCGCGGTGGGCGTGCTGGTCGGCTCGCTGGCCGGCTTCTACCGCGGCTGGTCTGACTCGCTGCTGATGCGCTTCACCGACGTGATCATCACGATCCCGTTCATCGTGATCGGTGCGGTCATCGGTCGCGCCACAGGGGCGCTCGGCGCCGCGGTGCTGGGCCTGATGCTGGGTTTGTTCGCCTGGATGGGCCTGGCGAGACTCGTGCGCGGCGAGTTCCTTTCGCTGCGTGAACGTGAGTTCATCGATGCGGCCCGCGTCTCGGGGGCGAGCGACGCCCGGATCATCTTCAAGCACATCCTGCCCAACGCGGTCGGCGTGATCATCGTCAGCGCGACGCTGCTGATGGCCGGCGCGATCCTCGGCGAGACGGCGCTGAGCTTCCTCGGCTTCGGCGTCAAGTCGCCCGACACGTCCCTCGGACTCATCGTCGCGGAGAACCAATCCGCCTTCGCGACCAGGCCGTGGCTGTTCTGGTGGCCGGGTATCTTCATCATCATCATCGCGCTGAGCGTCAACTTCATCGGTGACGGCCTGCGCGACGCGTTCGATCCCCGCCAGAAGAAGATGCCGTCGCCGCGGGCGCTTGCGCGGGCGGCAACCCGCCGGGCACGCGACAAGCGCGTCTCGGCCTAACGTGGCCGTGATGCTCCAGGCGGTGCTGTCACACGACCAGGCTGGCCACGGTTCCCGCGAAGAGCACCCCGAGTGCGGCGATGGTGGCCCAGTGCGGGGTGACCTTCACCGACCCTTCTTCGATGGCTCCGCTGTCCAGGTGGCCGGCGTCGCGCAGCGCCTCCCAGCGCTTGCGCAGCACGAAGGCCACCTGGCCGGACGGGGTGCTCACCGAATCGCCGGGGCGCACGCTGTGGCCCGGACCGTAGGCGGATTCGCCCAGGTTGCGCACATCGGCCCGCTCGACCGCAACGGCTCCGCGGATGCCGGGACTCGGCGCGGCCCAGACCGGAACCTTCCGGCCCGGGGTGAACAGGGTCAGGCTGAAGCGGGTGTCGATGCGCTGGATGGCGGGCCAGGGCACCTCGATCGTGCGCAGCACATTGACGACCGTGACGCCGTGCTCCTCGATCATGATCCGTGGACGCCAGAACAAGGCGACCGCCAGGGCGCCGAAGAAGGCCAGCGGCCAGGCCGTTCTGACGAGGTTCGCCCAGTCGCCGGCCACCGCCAGCCCGGCGAGGCCGACCAGGCACAGGACGACGATCGCGGCGGCGAGGATTCGCCCGAACAGGGGGCGGTAATGGAACGACTCTGTCAGCACACCACTAGTTTCGCAGATGGCCCGCTTTACCCAGACAGGATGGCAAGCAATGACTGATTCAGCGACCGTCGCGACGAGCGACGATGTGGTTTTCGACACCCTCCCCGAGATCGTGCTCGAGGTGAAGGACCTCGACGTCGACTTCTGGGTGGAAGGCGAGCTGTACCCGGCCGCCATCAATATGAACTACGAGGTGCGGCGCGGCGAAGTGCTCGCCATCGTGGGCGAGTCCGGTTCGGGCAAGAGCACCGGCACGATGGCGCTGCTGGGCCTGCTGCCGTCGAACGCGCGCGTCACCGGATCGATCACCCTCCTCGGGAAGCAGTTGCGGGGCATCCCAGAGGCGGAGCTGCGCAAGGTCCGCGGCAACTCCATCGCGACGATCTTCCAGGAGCCGATGACGGCGCTGAACCCGGTCTACACGGTCGGTTTCCAGATCACCGAGGCGCTGCGCTCGCACTACGACCTCTCCCCGCAGGAGGCCAAGGATCGCGCGATCGAGCTCCTCACCATGGTCGAAATGCCGAACCCGTCCGAGTCGTTCAACAAGTACCCGCACCAGCTGTCCGGCGGGCAGCGCCAGCGCGCGATGATCGCGCAGTCGATCTCCTGCGACCCGGTGCTGCTCATCGCCGATGAGCCGACCACGGCCCTCGACGTCACGGTGCAGGCCGAGATCCTCGACCTGCTCCGCAACCTGCACAAGCGGCTCGACAGCGCCATCATCCTGATCACCCACGACATGGGCGTCGTCGCCGACCTCGCCGACCGGGTGATGGTCATGAAGGACGGGCTCACGGTCGAGTCCGGCGTCATCGACGACATCTTCAACCGGCCGCAGCATCCGTACACGAAGCAGCTGCTCGCCGCCGTGCCGCACCTCGGCCAGGGCATCGAGATCGCCGAACGCCCGCAGGCGTTCCGCGCGGTCGACGCGAAGCCGGTGCTCGACTTCCAGAACGTGGCGATCGAATACCCCAAGCGCGGGCGCATCCCGGCCTTCCGGGCCGCGGACGAGATCAACTTCCAGGTCTTCCCGGGCGAAATCGTCGGTCTCGTGGGGGAGTCCGGATCGGGCAAGACTACCCTGGGCCGCGCGGCCGTGGGCCTGCTGCCGATCCGTGAGGGCACCCTCATCTCCTGCGGCATCGACATCTCCAAGGCCGGCATGCGGGAACTGCGCCCGCTGCGGCGCAAGGCGGGCATCGTATTCCAGGACCCGGCGTCGTCGCTGAACCCGCGGATGCCCATCGGCGAGTCGATCGGCGAGCCGCTGTACCTGTCCGGGGAGGCCCGGGGCGCCGACCTGGACAAGCGGGTGCAGACCCTGCTCGAACAGGTGGAACTGCCCACGAGCTACCGCAACCGTTTCCCGCACGAGCTCTCCGGCGGCCAGAAGCAGCGTGTCGGCATCGCCAGGGCGCTCGCCCTGCACCCCGATCTGCTCATCGCCGACGAGCCGACGAGCGCCCTGGACGTGTCCGTCCAGGCCCGATTCCTGGAGCTTTTGCAGGAGCTGCAGGGCCGTTTGGGCTTCGCCTGCCTGTTCATCAGCCACGACCTGGCGGTCGTCGATGCGCTCTCGCACCGCATTGCGGTGATGCATAAGGGTAAACTAGTCGAACAGGGGACTAGCGACCAGATTCTTCGTGCCCCCAAGGACCCTTATACCCAGCGCCTAATCAGCGCCGTGCCTGTGCCTGACCCCGCCGAGCAACGAGCTCGCCGCGAGGCTCGCCAGATTGCGAAACGACAAAACAAGGAATAGAACTTATGGCGATTGCCACGCGCAATAACCTCCGAAACGTTGCAATCGTTGCCCACGTTGACCACGGCAAGACAACCCTGGTCGACGCGATGCTCAAGCAGACGAACTCCTTCGCGGACCACTCCCATGTGGAAGAACGCGCGATGGACTCGAACGAGCTCGAGCGCGAAAAGGGCATCACGATCCTCGCGAAGAACACCGCGGTGTCCTACAAGGGCATCCACGCGACCGACGGCCCGATCACGATCAACGTGATCGACACCCCCGGCCACGCCGACTTCGGTGGCGAGGTGGAGCGCGGCTTGTCCATGGTTGACGGCGTCGTCCTGCTCGTCGACGCGAGCGAGGGACCGCTGCCGCAGACCCGTTTCGTGCTCCGCAAGGCGCTCGAGGCTCACCTGCCCGTCATTCTGCTGGTCAACAAGACCGACCGCCCCGACGCCCGCATCGACGAGGTCGTGGCCGAGAGCCAGGACCTGTTGATCGGCCTCGCCAGCGACATGGCCGACGACGTGCCCGACCTCGACCTCGACGCGATCCTCGACGTCCCCGTCGTCTACGCCTCCGGCCGTAACGGCGCGGCGAGCAGCAACAAGCCCGAGAACGGCCAGTTGCCCGACAACGACGACCTCGAACCGCTGTTCGAGGCCATCCTCAAGCACATCCCGGCGCCCCAGTACGACGACGAGCACCCGCTGCAGGCGCACGTCACCAACCTCGACGCCAGCCCGTTCCTCGGCCGCCTCGCCCTGCTGCGCATCTTCAACGGCACGATCAAAAAGGGCCAGACCGTGGCCTGGGTCAAGTCCGACGGCACCGTGGCGAACGTCAAGGTGACCGAGCTGCTGATCACCAAGGCCCTCGACCGCTACCCGACCGAGAGCGCCGGCCCCGGCGACATCGTCGCTGTCGCCGGTTTCGCCGACATCACCATCGGTGAGACCCTGGCCGACCCGGATGACGTCCGCCCGCTGCCGACCATCACGGTCGACCAGCCGGCCATCTCGATGACGATCGGCACCAACACCTCGCCGCTCATGGGCAAGGTCAAGGGCCACAAGCTCACCGCGCGCATGGTCAAGGACCGCCTCGACCGCGAGCTCGTCGGTAACGTCTCGCTCAAGGTCGTCGACATCGGACGCCCCGACGCCTGGGAGGTGCAGGGCCGAGGAGAACTCGCCCTCGCCATCCTGGTCGAGCAGATGCGTCGCGAGGGCTTCGAGCTCACCGTCGGCAAGCCGCAGGTGGTTGTCAAGCGCGTCGACGGCAAGATCCACGAGCCGTACGAGCACCTCACGATCGACTCGCCGGAAGAGTACCTCGGTGCGATCACGCAGCTCCTCGCCGCACGCAAGGGCCGCATGGACAACATGGCCAACCACGGCACCGGCTGGGTCCGGATGGAGTTCATCGTTCCGTCCCGCGGCCTGATCGGCTTCCGCACCCAGTTCCTCACCGACACCCGCGGCACCGGAATCGCCAACGCGATCTTCCACGGCTACGAGGAGTGGGCCGGCACCATCGTCACCCGCAGCAACGGCTCGATCGTCGCTGACCGGTCCGGTGTCGTCACCCCGTTCGCGATCATCGCCCTGCAGGAACGGATGTCGTTCTTCGTCAACCCGACCGAAGAGGTCTACGAGGGCATGGTCATCGGCGAGAACTCGCGCGCCGACGACATGGACGTGAACATCACCAAGGAGAAGAAGCTGACCAACATGCGTCAGTCCACCTCCGACACGTTCGAGTCGATGACCCCGTCCAAGCAGCTGACCCTCGAGGAGTGCCTCGAGTTCGCCCGCGAGGACGAGTGCGTCGAGGTCACGCCCGCCATGGTGCGCATCCGCAAGGTCGAGCTCGCGGCATCCGCCCGCCAGCGCCAGACGTCACGCCTGAAGAAGCAGGACGCCAGCTAGGCACCCCTGCCCCATCCGCGAACCCGCAGTTGTGCGCGCTAAATCATCGATTTAGCCTGCACAACTGCGGGTTCGCGCCATTTGTAGCTAGTTTTTGAGGACGTAGAACCATGAAGAAGTCGTACAAGAAGAGCCTGAGCGTCTCGCTCGCCATCGTCATCGCCGCCGCGGGCGTTCCGCTGCTCGCAGGCTGCTCGGTCGAAGGGGCCGTCAACGGCGCCGTCCAGGGCGCGACCGGCGGCGACGTCAGCCTCGGCGGCAAGCTGCCGACCGGCTGGCCGAAGGAGGTCGCCGTCATCGACGGCGAGCTCCTCTTCGGCGCGCGCGGCTCCGGGGACAACAAGGACGGCTGGGTCGTCACGGTGAAGTCCGACGCCGCGGACCCGCTCGAAGACGCCCGGAAGACGCTCGAGGATGCCGGCTTCGTCGGTGACACTCGCGTCTCGGCCGGCGACGCCAGCGTCGTCGCGATGAAGAACGACAGCTACACCGTCGTCGTCGCCAGCAACTCGGACGGACTGCTCTACACGGTCAGCCCCGCCTGATTCGCCCCGCGGGCGGCGCTGCTCGCTCAGTTGCGGAGAAAGTACCTTCGTTTGCGGATTGAGGGGCCGCGACTCAACCGGAGGGACGGCCCCCGGTCAGGTGAAGAGCGCCTGCCCGATGTAGGCGCCTTCCCTGGCGCCGGGCGGGACCGCGAAGAGCGCCGACCCGACATGCCGGGTGTATTCGTTCAGGGCGTCGTTCCGGGCCAGGCTCAGCTGCACGGCGGAGAACTGCTCCGGCGACCGCTGGAAACTGATGAAGAACAGGCCGGCGTCGAGCCTGCCCAGCTCGTCATTGCCGTCGACGAAGTTGTACCCGCGGCGCAGCAGCCGGTGTCCGCCGTTCCGGGTCGGATGAGCGAGCCGGACGTGGGCGGCCCGGTCAATCAGCGGGGCAGCATCCTCACCCGTCTTCGTGAAGTCGGGCTCCGTGAACTCGGAGCCGCCGGAGAGCGGCGCGCCCTCGCCCTTGCTGCGGCCGATGATCGCCTCCTGTTCGCGCAGGATCGTGCGGTCCCAGGTCTCGATCGTCATCCGGATGCGCCGGGTCACGAGGTAGGAGCCGCCGGCCAGCCAGGCGGGGCCGTCCCCGGGCTGGACCCACACCTGGTCGTTGACGGCGGCGGGTTCCTCGGCCTTGATGTTCGCCGTGCCGTCCTTGAACCCGAACAGGTTGCGCGGGGTGGCCTGGCTCGTGCTGGTGGACGAGGTGCGCCCGAAGCCCAGCTGGGACCAGCGGATGGCGGCCCGGCCGAACGCGATCCGGGACAGGTTCCGCACGGCGTGGACGGCCACCTGCGGGTCGTTCGCGCAGGCCTGGATGCAGAGATCCCCGCCGCTCTGCCCTTCCTTGAGCATGTCGCCGGGGAAATGCGGCAGGTGGACAAGTTCGGCCGGTCGCTGCGCGGCGAGGCCGAAGCGGTCCGTGCCGTCCGCTGTCTCGAACAGGGTCGGCCCGAAGCCGAACGTGATGGTCAGGCCGGCGGGGTCCAGGCCCTGCGCCTCGCCGGTGTCCTCCGGCGGTGCGCCGTACGGACCGTCAACCGCGCCGAATTCGCCGATGTCCCGGCCGGCGGTCATGGCCGCCGCGGCCAGAGTCCAGTCGCGCAGCAACTCGATCAGTTCCGCCCGGCTCGTGCCAGGGGTGAGGTCGAACGACGCGAAGTGCAGGCGGTCCTGGGCGGGGGTGACGATGCCGGCCTGGTGCCCGGCGTAGAACGGGTAGCTGCTCGCGGACGCCGTGCCGGTGCCCCCGGTCGCGGCGATGGTCGCACGGTCACCCGCGACGCCGAGCCCGAGCCCGGCCAGGCCCGCTCCGGCCAGGCCGAGCAGGCCCCGCCGGGAGACGCCGCGCGTCGCGTCGGGCAGAGAAGCGCCGCTCACGAGATGACGAGCGTCGCGGTGAGCCGGTTGAGCGGCTCGCCGAGGGCGTTGACCTGGTCGGCGAGGGCACGGATGTCGGCGCCGGACAGCTCCGTGTACAAGGCGAACCCGTCGTCCACCCGGTGCTCGTCGAGGAGCGCCTGGAGCGCGCCGAACTCCGTGTCGAGCTGCCGGGCGAGCTTCGGGTCCTTCTCGACCAGGATGTCGCGCACACCGGCGTAGAGCACCTTGGCGCCGTCGACGTTGGCCTGGAAGTCCCAGAGGTCGGTGTGCGACCAGAACTCCTCTTCGCCGGTGACCTTGCCGGAGGCGACCTCTTCGAGCAGCCCGATCGCGCCGTTGGTCTGCTGGGACAGGGTGAAGCTCAGGTCCGCCACCTTGCCCTTCAGGGTCTGCGTGTCGGCGACGAGCAGGCCGGCCAGGTGCGCACGCTTCCCGGCGTCGTAGGCCTGGAAGCCGGCCTCGGCCTCGGCGCGCCAGAGGTCCTTCTCGATCGCGTGCCAGCCGGTCCACTCCTGGCCCTCCTCGAGGTCTGCTTCGCGCAGGTCGAGCTTCGGGTCGAGGTCCCCGAAGGACTCCGCGATGGTCTCGACGCGCTCCCAGTGGGCGCGGGTCGGGGCGTAGAGGCTGCGCGCGAGGTCGTCGTCCCCGGCGACGTACGCGGCGGCGAAGGCGTCGGTGCCGGTGGCGAGTTCGGCGACCACGTCCCGCACGTAGGCGGCGTAGCCGGAGTTGGCCGTGTCGATCCGCGCGGCGAGGTCGGCGTCGATCTCGCCGGCGGCGCCCGACTCCGTCACGGTGAATGCCGCCTTGCCGACGCCGTCGCCGGTCATGCCCGGCTTGCAGGCGGTGAAGTACTTTCCGGGCTCGAGTTCGACGACCAGGTCGCGGCTGAGGCCGGGGCCGATGTTCTCGGCCTCGCCGACGATTTTCAGGCCGTCGTCGGCGAGCAGGTAGAACTCGGTGACCTTGTCGCCGGAATTCGTCACCCGGAAGCGCACGGTGCCGGCCGGCGCCTCCGCGGCCGACACGGCGCACTCCGTGGCGCTGCTGTCGACGGTCAGCGAGGCGTGCGTGGCATCCGTGCCGCCTCCGTTGGCGACGCAGCCGGTGAGGGCCAGCAGAACGGCGGAGCAGGCGGCGGTGGGCAGGGCGAGGCGGGCGCGCATGGGAGTCCTTAAGTGGGGTAGCGGGAGCGGGGCTAGCGGGCGGAGGCCACGACGGGAGCCGCGGCGCCTTCCGTGCATGCGGCGGCCGGGCGTGGCCGGCCCTGCCGGCTCTTCAGGATGAACAGGGTCATGGTCGGCACGAGGTACGCCAGCCAGGCCGCGAGCTCGAGCCAGGTGGTGGCGGGGGAGAAGCTCAGCGTGCCCTTGAGCAGGGTGCCGTACCAGCTGTCCGGCGGGATCGCGGCACTCACGTCGAACGCGAGGTGGTGCAGGCCGGGCAGGATGCCCGCCTCCTGCAGGTCGTGCACACCGTAGGAGAGCACGCCCGCGGCGACAAGGATCAGGATGCCGCCGGTCCAGGTGAAGAACCTCGCCAGGTTGATCCGGAGCATCCCGGCGTAGATCAGGGCGCCGAGGGCGACGGCCGTGAGGATGCCGAGCCCCGCGCCGAGCAGGGGGAAGGTGGTCTCGCCGCTGGCCTGCACGGCCGCCCAGATGAACAGGGCGGTCTCGATGCCCTCGCGGCCCACGGCGAGGAAGGCGACCAGGACGAGACCCATCCCGGTGCCCACGAGGTGGCGGTCGATGCTGCCGTGCAGGTGCCCCTTGAGGTCGCGTGCGGTGCGGAGCATCCAGAACACCATCCAGGTGACCAGGCCGGTCGCGGCGATCGACAGCACGCCGCCGATGGTCTCCTGGGCCGCGAACGACAGGCCGACCGTGCCGAAGGTGAGTGCGGCGCCGATGCCGAGCGCCAGGAGCACGGCGAGCCCGACGCCGAGCCAGACGCGCGCCAGCACGTCGCGGCGGTCGATCTTGACGATGTACGCGATCAGGATCGTGACGATGAGGGCAGCTTCGAGACCTTCGCGCAGGCCGATCAGATAGTTTGCGAGCACGGGTCTTCCTGGTTGGTTCGGGCCGGTCGGTTCGGGGTGAGGTTGGTAAGGCTAACCTTACTTCCTTCCACCCTAACCGCGAGCGCCGGATCCTGTCCAGTTATGCTTTTGAACGAGGGCGATTGGCCCGTAACACGCGTAACAAAGCACTGGGGTCCCGATGGTCATGTCCGGCAGCGAGGAACGCGTGGTCTTCGTGCTCGACCGGCCCGGCGACGAAGCGCTGCTGACCGGCGGCACGATCGCCCGGCTCCGTGCCGACGGCGCCGGGGTCACGGTGCTGTTCGGCGCCCTGGCGCAGGGCGAAGCGGATGCCGCCGCCGCGGGACTGGCCGAGCTGGCCGTGACCGAGTCGCGGACGCTTCCCGCGGCATCCGCCGAGCGGGACTCGGCACTCCGGGAGGCCGTCGCCGAGGCCAGGGCCACGGCGGTGGTCATCGGCTCGGCCGAGGACGGCCTGCGGGAGTCCGCGACCCGGGCGGCAGACGCGCTGGGCGCGCCCGTCTTCCTCGCCCGCCGGGTGACCCAGGCCGCCGGCCGTCGCCTGGTCGCCATCGACGTCAGCGACGTGCTGGAGTGCAAGCGCGCAGCCCTCGCCGCCTACCCGTGCCGGTGGACGGTCACCGACGGCGCCGTCGGCCTGCCGGATGGCACGCTCCTCGCCGTCACCGGAACCGAGACGTTTCTGCGCCGCGAGCCCGATGCCCGCCTGGTCCCGGACATCCCGCCGACCAGGGGCGCCCGCCTGGCCACCGCGGCGGTCTCCCTGGTCCTCGGCGTCGCGTTCGGCCTGCTCGGCACGGTCGCCCACCAGGGCGTCCTGGTCATCGGGCCGGTGACGGTCCCGATCGGCCTGATCCTCGCGCTCCTGGCGGTGACGGCGCTCCTGGTCGGGCTGCGCCTCGTGTTCGGCGACCGGATGGCCGTGCTGTCCGCCGCCATCGGCCTGCTCGGCGCGATCTTCCTGCTGTCGCTGCGGAGCACGGGCGGGTCCGTGCTCATCCCGGCGGGCCTGCCGGGCACGCTCTGGACGATCGTGCCCGCCCTCGTGGCGACGTTCGTGCTCTCCTGGCCGAATCTGCCCGCGAAGCGGTGAACCGATCGCGGATGCGCCGAACCAGCCTAGACTGGAAATCCGGCTCCTGAAGGGAATCCGCTCACTGTGACGTACGTCATTGCCTTACCCTGCGTTGACGTGAAAGACCGCGCCTGCGTCGATGAATGCCCGGTCGATTGCATCTACGAGGGCGAACGTTCGCTCTATATCCACCCCGACGAATGCGTCGATTGTGGCGCCTGCGAACCGGTCTGCCCCGTCGAAGCCATCTACTACGAGGATGACCTGCCGGACAAGTGGGCCGAGTACTACAAGGCCAACGTGGAGTTCTTCGACGACATCGGTTCGCCGGGCGGCGCGGCGAAGATCGGCGTGATCCCGAAGGACCACCCGGTTATCGCGGTCCTCCCGCCGCAGGTCACGCACTAGCCGCCCGCGTGCTCAAGCCGCTTCCCGACTACCCCTGGGACCAGATGGTCCCGTTTGCCGCCCGGGCGCGCGCCCACGAGGGCGGCATCGTCGACCTGTCGATCGGGTCGCCGGTGGATGCCACGCCCGGCGTGATCCAGCGGGCCCTCGCGGGCGCCACCGACGCCCACTCCTACCCCCAGACGGCCGGAACGCCCGAGCTGCAGCGCGCGATCATCGCCTGGTACGAACGCCGTCGCGGCGTCACCGGCCTGACCGAGCGAAATGTGCTGCCCACGATCGGGTCGAAGGAACTCGTCGCCCTGCTCCCGTTCATGCTCGGCCTCGGCGAGGGCGACACCGTGGTGCACCCCCGGGCTGCGTACCCGACCTACGCGATCGGCGCGGCCATGGCCGGCGCCACGGCGCTGGCCTCCGACGACCCGGCGGAGTGGCCGGCCACGACGAAACTGATCTGGCTGAACAGCCCCGGCAACCCGGACGGACGGGTCCTCACCGTCACGGAACTCACCAGCGCCGTCGACCGGGCGCGTGAACTCGGCGCCGTGATCGTCAGCGACGAGTGCTACGCCGAGCTCGGCTGGGATGCACCGTGGTCGACAACGCGGATCCCCAGCATCCTCGACCCCCGGGTGATCAGGGGCAACCGCGACAATGTGCTCGCTATCTACTCGCTGAGCAAGCAGTCCAACATGGCCGGCTACCGCGGCGCCTTCGCGGCCGGCTGCGGCGATGTTCTCGGCCGGCTGCTGACCGTGCGCAAGCACGCCGGGCTGATGCTCCCCGCCCCGCTGCAGGTTGCCATGGCGGCCGCGCTCGGCGACGACGAGCACGTCGACGTGCAACGGGAGCGCTACCGGGCGCGCCGTGAGGTGCTGCTGCCGGCCCTGCGGGAGGCCGGGTTCCGGATCGACCACAGCGAGGCCGGGCTGTACCTCTGGGCCACAGAGGGCGTGGACGCGTGGGCGTCGATCGGCCGCCTGGCCGACCTGGGTATCCTCGCCGGACCCGGCCCGTTCTACGGCGACATCTACCCCGAGCACGTGCGTTTCTCGCTCACCGCCACCGACGAACGGATCGCGGCCGCCGCGTCCCGCCTGCGCTCCTGACCGCGGAGGTCGAGCCGGTCGAGCCGGTCGGGAGCCGTTGTGGAACATCACCAACGAACCCGCCGAACTCTTGGCGGATGCAACAGTAGGCTGCGGGGGCGATTAGGCTGTAGCCGGTTGACGTTGCCATGCACCAGGAGTGTTCTGCGGCGGACCGCCACAGACCATCAGGTAGCGACATCGTCGCCGCCATACTTCAAGGAGGCGCCGTGAGCGACGTCACACGCACCCCGTCCGGCGAGCCGAAGATGGCCACCCTCACCTTCCCAGGCGGAAGCGCGGAGTTCCCGATCCTGGAGAGCACCGACGGCGCCGGCAGCATCGACATCTCCACCCTGACCCGGCAGACGGGGCTGACGACGATCGACTCGGGCTTCGTCAACACGGCGTCCACCCGCTCGGCGATCACCTTCATCGACGGTGAGAAGGGGATCCTGCGCTATCGCGGCTACCCGATCGAGCAGATCGCCCAGAAGTCGAGCTTCCTCGAGACCGCGTGGCTGCTCATCTACGGCGAGCTGCCCAGCGCGAGCGAACTCGACGAGTTCGACACGCGCATCCGTCGCCACACGCTGCTGCACGAAGACCTGCGCCGCTTCTTCGACGCCCTGCCCACGAACGCGCACCCGATGTCGGTGCTCTCGTCCGGCGTCTCGGCGCTGTCGACGTACTACCAGGACTCGCTCAGCCCGAAGGACCCGGCCCAGGTCGAGATCTCGACGATCCGCCTGCTCGCCAAGCTGCCGGTGATGGCCGCATACGCGCACAAGAAGAGCATCGGCCAGGCCTTCCTGTACCCGGACAATTCGCTGAGCTTCGTCGACAACTTCCTCAAGCTCAACTTCGGCACGCTGGCCGAGCCGTACGAGGTCAACCCCGTCGTGAGCCGGGCGCTCGAGCGCCTGCTCATGCTGCACGAGGACCACGAGCAGAACGCCTCCACCTCCACCGTGCGCCTGGTCGGCTCCACCGAGGCGAACCTGTTCGCGTCGGTGTCCGCCGGGATCAACGCGCTCTTCGGCCCGCTGCACGGCGGCGCCAATGAGGCGGTCCTGTCGATGCTGGGCGAGATCCAGGCATCCGGTGAGGGCGTCGAGAAGTACGTCGAGCGGGTCAAGAACAAGGAGCACGGCGTGCGCCTGATGGGCTTCGGCCACCGCGTGTACAAGAACTACGACCCGCGCGCGAAGCTGGTCAAGGAGAGCGCCCATGAGGTGCTTGCGGCGCTCGGCGTCAAGGACGACCTGCTCGACATCGCCCAGGAACTCGAGCACATCGCGCTGAACGACGACTACTTCAAGGAGCGCAAGCTCTACCCCAACGTCGACTTCTACACGGGCGTCATCTACAAGGCGATGGGCTTCCCGACCCGAATGTTCACGGTCCTCTTCGCGATCGGCCGGCTGCCCGGCTGGGTCGCCCACTGGCGCGAGATGAACGAGGACCCGGCGACCAAGATCGGCCGCCCGCAGCAGCTGTACATCGGCTCGCCCGCCCGCGACTTCCCCGCCCGCTAACCCCCATCCCCATCCGCCGAACTGTGAGTTTGGCACCTTCGTGGGGCCCGGGAAGGTGCCAAACTCACGGTTCGGCGTGGGTCAGTCTTCGCGGGCGCTGGCGCGGAGGTGGAGGGTGTCTGTGGCGGCCTTCTTGACGTCGGCCATGCTGAAGCGCCAGGGGCGCGTCTCCTGGCGCTGCCAGAGCGGCATCTGGTCCACGTAGTTCGTGTGGAAGGCGTGCCCGGATTCGCCGGCCAGGTTCAGCCAGGTGGAGTCGTCCCAGTCGGCGAGGCTGATCACCTGCCGCATCGACGGCACCCAGTCGACGGTGTAGCCGACCGAGGCGTCCCAGCCGATGGCGTTCACGACGGATGATCCGCCCGCGAGCTCGTACGGCCCGCGGTTGAACAGCCACTCGATCGGGGCGACGCCCGACTCGCCGAAGCTCGAGTTCGTCAGCTCGAGCGTGTGGAGCTTGCCCCACTCCCAGGCGGACGCATCCGCGCCCATCAGGTCGGCGCCCTCGGCGGCGGCGCGGGTCATCACCTTGGTGAGCATGCTGTCGCGTCCGACGGCGCCGATCCGGTCGTTGACCCACCAGTCGGAGTCGGGCTGGTCGAGCAGCGACTCGACGATCGAGAATGCCCGGTCCCCGCCGGTCAGCCCCGACCCCTCCGGGAACTTGTGGTCGAACATGTTGACCAGCAGGTTGCGCCAGACGATGTTGAAGTACGCCGCCGCCGCGCTGTCCGCGTCGACCTGGTAGTCCCAGTCGTCGAACAGCGCCTGCGCCTCGCGGGCCTTGCCGGACACGCGCACCTCCTGCAGCACCGGCACGAGGGCCGCCGCGGCCGCGCTGAAGTTGTCGGCCTGGATCTCGCTCATGGTGTCGGTCGTCACCGGCGTCCCGGCGTCGATCAGGCCCTGCAGGCGCGAGGTGATCTCGCTCGCGCGGTAGCCCAGGTCCCAGTCCGCCGTGATCAGGTGCGGGTAGTCGGCCCCGACCGGCGCGTTGTTCGCCGTGACGATGAGCCCGCTGGGCGGGTTGAACGTCGTCGGGAGGGCGGCGAAGGGGATGAACCCGGTCCAGCCGTAGTCGCTCGTCCAACCGGGCACCGGGACCGTGCCGTTGCCCTTCTTGCGGATCGGGATGAGTCCCGGCGCCTGGTAGCCGATGTTGCCGTCCACGTCGGCGTAGATCAGGTTCTGCGACGGCACCTCGAACAGCTCGGCCGCCGCCCGGAAGCTCTCCCAGTCCGTCGCCGCGTTGAGGGCGAAGATCGCGGATGCCGTGCGGCCCGGCGTCAGCGCTGTCCACTGCAGGGCGAGCTGGTATTCGGCGGGGGCAACGGCCGCTGCCGGGGTTGCCGGCGGCTCGGCCGCCGGCGCGGCCGGAACCGCGGGAGCCGGGCTGGCCGGCAGCCCGGCGGCGACGGGGTAGTCGCTCGCGATCCCCGGGAACGCCGACCCCTCGAGCCCGCTCACGATCGGGCCGTGCTCCGTCGAATGGATCTCGATCTTCACCGGCGGCCCCCCGGCGACGGTGATCTTCTCGTTCCGGACGACCATCGGCTTCGCCGCACCGTCGTACTCGTAGGTGTCGCCGGTGACCTTCTCGAGGTAGAGGTCGGCGACATCCGGCCCGAGGTTCGTGAAGCCCCAGGCGACGCGCGCATTGTGGCCGATGATGATCCCCGGCATGCCGGTGAAGCCGTAGCCGGCCAGGTCGAACGGGCAGTCGGCGTTGACCGTTTCGCAGCGCAGGCCGACCTGGTACCAGACCGACGGCATGACCGGGCCGAGGTGCGGGTCGTTGGCAAGGATGGGTTTGCCGGTGTCGGTGTGCGCGCCGGAGACCACCCAGGAGTTCGAGCCGATCTCCTCGCCGGCCGGTCCGAGCAGCTCCGGCACGGAGGCCAGCGCCGCGCGCAGGTCGCCCAGGGGGGAGGCGAGGGCGGTGCTCTCGAGCGGCTCGCTCGGGGCGGGCGCGGCAGCGGTTTCGGCAACCGTGGCGGCGGGCGGCATGCCGTCGACGATGGTCGGGTGGGTGTCGTACGGGTAGTCCGGGTGCAGCTCGGCGACTTCCTCGGGGGTGAGCGTGGCGGCGAGCGTCGCCCGGTCGACTTCGTCGTCGAGGTTGGAGCGGAGGTCCCAGGCCATCGCCTTCAGCCAGGCGACGGAGTCGGCCGGCGTCCACCGTTCGGGCTGGTAGCCGGCGTTCTGCAGGCCGAGCACCGCGTACTCGAGGGAGAGGTCGCTGCCCTTGTGGGTGGCCAGGTAGGCGTTGACGCCGTCGGCGTAGGCCTGGTAGTAGCCGAGCGTGACCGGGTCGAGCAGCTTGACCTCCTGCTCGGCGATCGCCCGCCAGCCGAGGGTGCGGATGAAGGTGTCCGTGCCGACCTGGCTCTCCCCGAACAGCTCGGAGAGGCGCCCGGCGGTCACGTGCCGGCGGAAGTCCATCTCCCAGAAACGGTCCTGGGCGTGCACGTACCCCTCCGCCATGAACAGGTCCGCCGACGTCTTCGCGACGATCTGCGGTATCCCGGCGTCGTCGCGGTAGACGGTGGCGTCGGCTTCGAGCCCCGGAAGGGCGACCTCGCCGGAGAGCGTCGGGAAGGAGCGCACGACGGTCCAGACGCCCAGCCCGGCTGCGACCAGGACGAGACTGAGCACGATCCCGAGCAGGGCGAAGAGGGTCCGAGCCCTGCGGTGTCGCCTGCTGCGCGGTGCGTCGGTACCCACATCACTCCCTTGTGATCGAAACTGCCGGGGCGACGGATGCTGCCGGTGTCGGTGCCCCTACACGGATGCTACCGGGTCAGGCGTGCAGTGCCTCGTTGAGCACGACACCGGTTCCGTCGCGCCGCAGCACCTCGACCGCCCCGGTGAGCGAGTTGCGGCGGAAGAGCAGCCCGGCCACGCCGGACAGCTCGACGGCCTTCACTGTGCGCGGCGCGCCGTCCGCGGTGCGGGCCTCGCCGACGAGCACCACCTTGGTGCCCGCCGTCACGTACAGGCCGGCCTCGACGACCGTGTCGTCGCCGATGGCGATGCCGACGCCGGAGTTCGCGCCGAGCAGGGCGCGCTGCCCGATCGACACCCGCTGGGTGCCGCCGCCGGAGAGGGTGCCCATGATCGAGGCGCCGCCGCCGATGTCGGCGCCGTCGCCGACGACGACGCCCTGCGAAATGCGGCCCTCGACCATCGAGGACCCGAGCGTGCCGGCGTTGAAGTTGACGAAGCCCTCGTGCATCACCGTGGTTCCGGGGGACAGGTGGGCGCCGAGCCGCACGCGCGAGGCGTCCGCGATCCGGACCCGGTCGGGGGTGACGTAGTTCAGCAGCGGCGGAAACTTGTCGATCCCGGTCGACTGGATGCCCAGGCGCTGGAGCGAGGGACGCAACCGGTCGTAGTCGGCCGGGTGCACCGGGCCGGCGTTGGTCCAGACCACGGTGGGGAGGTGGCCGAAGATGCCGTCCAGGTTGATGCTGTTGGGCAGCACGAGGAGGTGGGAGAGCAGGTGCAGGCGCAGATAAGCGTCCGAGGTGCCGGCCGGCGGCGCCTGCAGGTCGATTTCCACCGTGACGGCTTCCAGCCGGACGTTACGCCGTGTGTCGTCCCCGGCCAGCGCTTCGAGTTCGGCTGGCACGATCCAGCGGTCCCGGCCGGCCGGGAGCCGGCCCAGGCTGGGGGCCGGGAACCACGTGTCGAGCACGGTCCCGTCGCCGGCGATCGTGGCCAGGCCGTACCCCCACGCGTGGGACGGGGCGGGGGCGGAGGGGAGCGCGGTGACCATGGCTCTAGATTAGTAGGGTGCCCACCACCGAAGAGAGCCAGAGCCCCGAGGTGCTGAACCTCGCCGCGTCGTCCGTCGACATCACCCGGGAGATCTGCGACCTCGAGTCGGTGTCCGGCAACGAGACGAGGCTGGCCGACGCCATCGAACGATCGCTCTCGGGCCTGGACCACCTCGAAATCATCCGGGACGGCGACACGATCGTCGCCCGCACCAACCTCGGCCGGGCGCAGCGCGTCGTGATCGCCGGCCACATCGACACGGTGCCGCTGAACAACAACCTGCCCACCCGGTTCGAGACGCTCGACGGAGTGGACTACCTCTGGGGGCGCGGGACCGTCGACATGAAGGCCGGGGTCGCGGTGCAGCTGAAGCTGGCCGCCGAACTCACCGAGCCCATCGTCGACCTGACCTGGATGTGGTACGACCACGAGGAGGTCTCCGACTCCCTCAACGGCCTGGGCCGGCTCGCCCGCAACCGGCCCGACCTGTTCGTGGGTGACTTCGCGATCCTCGGCGAGCCGAGCAACAGCCGGGTCGAAGGCGGCTGCAACGGAAACCTGCGCGTCGAGATCCGGGCCTTCGGCCTGCGCGCGCACTCGGCCCGCAGCTGGGTCGGCGAGAACGCCATCCACAAGGTCACCCCCATCCTCGACACCCTCACGAACTACGAGCCCCGCGAGGTCGAGGTCGAAGGCCTCGTCTACCGCGAGGGCCTCAACGCCGTCGGCATCAGCGGCGGCATCGCCGGCAACGTCATCCCGGACGAGTGCATGGTGCACGTCAACTACCGGTTCGCCCCGAGCCGCTCGGTCGACGAGGCCATCGTCCACCTGCACGAGCTGTTCCCCGGCTACGAGATCACCGTCGTCGACTCGGCCGCCGGCGCGCGACCCGGCCTGGACGCCCCGCTCGCCCGGCAATTCCTCACCGCCGTCGGCGCGGAACCCCGGCCCAAGTACGGCTGGACGGATGTCGCGCGCTTCTCGGCGCTCGGGATCCCCGCCGTCAACTACGGTCCCGGCGACCCGCTCAAGGCCCACGCCGATGACGAACGAGTTTCCCTCCGGCAGATCACGGAGTGCGAAGACGGCCTCCGCGCTTGGTTGACCGCTTCCACCGACTGAGGCGGCCCCGGATGCCGACCACCACGAGCGCCGCGCGACTCCCCGCGGGCTGGCGGGCCCGGTACCGGCTCACGCCCTGGTGGGCGAAGGTTGCTTTCGTCTGGGCCGCGTCCCGGCTGGTGACCACGTCGCTCGTGCTCGCCATGGCGAACCTCCAGGAGGCGAACGCGTGGACGGGCGCCCGACCCCGCTACGCCGACTTCGCGACCATCTGGGACGGCCACTGGTACAACATCGTGGCCGTCGGCGGTTACCCGTCGATCCTGCCGGTGACGCTGGAGGGCCAGGTGGCGGAGAACGCCTGGGCGTTCATGCCCGGATACCCGGCCGCCGTTCGGCTGCTGATGGAGCTGAGCGGGGCGCAGTGGGCTCCCGTGGCCGTCCTGGTGTCGGTGGCGTTCAGCCTGGGCTCCGCGCTGCTCTTCTACCGGCTGATGCGCCGGGTCCTCGCCGACGGGACCGCCCTGTTCTCGGTCGTGCTCTTCTGCGTCGCCCCGCTCTCGCCGCTCCTGCAGTTCGGCTACGCCGAATCGATGTACCTGTTTTTCCTCACCCTCGCGCTCTACCTCCTGCTCGAGCGACGGTACCTGGCGCTGTTCCCGGTGATCGCCGTGATGGCGCTGACCCGGCCGAGCGGCCTGGCCTTCGCGTTCGCGCTCGCCCTGCACGTGGCGCACCGTTGGATCACGCGGGCCAGGGACCCGTTCCCGCCCCGGGAATGGGTGCTGTCGGCATCCGTCGCCGTGTTCAGCGGGCTGATGGGCCTCGCCTGGCCGCTCGCGGCGTGGGCCGTCACCGGCTCGATCACCGCGTACACGGACACCGAGCTGGCCTGGCGGGCGCCGTACATCGGCTACCAGGAACTCGTGCCGTTCACCGCCTGGTTCCAGGGGGGAGTGTGGTGGCTCGGCATGCCGCTGGGCATCGTCGCCGTGGTCGCGGTCGTCCTCGCGTTCACGATGTTCATGTTCACGCCGGCGGTCCGGCGGCTCGGCGTCGACCTGCGGTTCTGGGTGGCGGCCTACGCGCTCTACCTGTTCGCGGTCTTCTTCCCCCAGTCGAGCACCTTCCGGCTGCTCATGCCGCTCTTCCCGCTGCTCGGGGCGGTGGCCCAGCCGCGAAGCCGGCTGTACCGGGCCGGGGTCGTTCTGCTCTGCATTGCCGGCCAGTGGGGCTGGCTGCTGATCTGCTGGCGCGTCGACGGCGCCGACTGGACACCCCCCTAATTACAGTCTTGGGGCCGCAATAGACGATAATAGAAGTTCAGATGACTGAATGAAAGGGGAGTTCATGGCTGCCATGAAGCCACGGACCGGGGATGGGCCTATGGAGGCCGTCAAAGAAGGGCGCCTTATCATCGTGCGGGTTCCGCTCGAAGGCGGGGGGCGACTTGTCGTCTCTGTGAATGACGCTGAAGCGAAGGAGCTTCACGACGCACTTGCCGGGGTGGTCAGCCCGGCCGTCTAGGCCCGGACGACTGCACCGGATGATCGGCCGCGCGGCTTGCCGCGTGGCCGATCTCTTTCGTTAACGCCCGTGACCGGGCCGAACCGGGCCGCTCAGGCGCGCAGCTTGGTGATCTGCAGCAGTCCGTCGCCGACGGGGGAGAGGGCGCTGATGACGGCCCTCGAGGAGGCGATCTCGGTCAGCAGGTTGCGGAATCCGGTCGCCACGTCGTCGCGCTGGGTCGGGTTCGCCACCCGGCCGCGCCAGAGGGCGTGCGCCACGAGCACGGTGCCGCCGGGCCTGGCCAGCCGGAGTGCGTGCTCGACGTATTCGATGACCGACTGCGGGTCGGCGTCGATGAAGACGATGTCGTAGGAACTCTCGTTCATCCGCGGGAGCACATCGGCGGCCCGGCCGGTGATCAGGCGCACCCGGTTGGCCGGGATTCCCGCCTCGACGAAGTTCGCCCTGGCGTGCTGCTGGTGGTCGATCTCGGTGTCGATGGAGGTCAGCGTCGCGCCGGGCGCGCCGGTGAGCAGCCAGATGCCGGAGACGCCCGCGCCGGTGCCGACCTCGAGGATGCTCCGTGCGCCGGTCGCCGCGGCGATGACGGCGGTCTGGGCGCCCACGGACGGCGCGATCGCGTCGATACCGAGCTCATGGGACTGCTGCCTCGCCTTGGACAGCGCATCGCTTTCCACGACCAGGTCGTCGGAGAATTTCCAGTTCAATTCAATGTCAGTCACGGCACAACTCCAGTAGGTGGGTGCTTCAAGACTACGGCCGAGCCCCGGCTGGTCCGGGGATGCCCCGCCGAGGGTTATTCTGAATGGATGTTCGGTCTGACGTTCGAGAAACTCCTCCTGATCGGGATCATCGCCGTCTTCCTGCTCGGTCCGGAGAAGCTCCCGCACTATGCGGCGCAGTTGGGCCGCCTCGTCCGCCAGCTGCGGGACATGGCCAACGGGGCCAAGGACCGCATGCGCGACGAAATGGGCCCGGAGTTCGACGACCTGGACTGGAAGAAACTCGACCCGCGCCAGTACGACCCGCGCCGGATCATCCGGGAAGCGCTCAGCGAGGACGCCCCCGACAAGGAGCAGTCGGCCGTGGTGTCGCGCGCGACGCCCAACCCGGACGGCGCCTACCTGCAGCGGAAGCGTGCGAAGGAGAACGCCGCCCTCACGCCCGCCGCCCCGGCCCCATTCGACACCGAAGCCACCTAGCGACCCGGATCAGCGCCGGCGGATCGCCCTCAGGACGACCGCGAGGAGCAGCAGCGGACCGGCCAGCCGCGCGAAGTCGCGACCGAGCCGGGGCAGCTGGAGCAGCCCGGTGGCGTGGGACACCGTCGTCGCGTCGACGAACCTGAGCAGCCCCTCCGGACCGTTGCGGCGGCCGAGACCCGAGTGCTTGACCCCGCCCATCGGCGCGTCGACCGAGGAGAACGATCCCCGGTAGCCCTCGTTGACGTTGACGCTGCCGGCCTCCAGCGCCGAGGCCACGCGCAGTCCACGGCTGGTCGACCCGGAGAAGACCGAGGCGTTCAGCCCGAATTCGCTGTCGTTGGCCACGAGGATGGCCTCCTGCTCGGAGTCGACGATCGACACCGCGACGACCGGCCCGAAGGTTTCGTTCGCGTAGCAGTGCATGTCGGGGGTGACTCTGCCGAGCACGGTCGGTTCGAAGAAGAAGGGCCCGATGTCGGGGCGGGCCCGCCCGCCGGCCAGGAGCGTGGCGCCCTTAGCGAGGGCATCCTGCACATGCGCGCTGACCCGCTCGAGCTGGTCCTGGCTGGTCAGCGATCCGACGTCTGCGGAGTAGTCGAACCCGGCGCCCAGGACGAGCGACGTCGTCCGGGCCGTGAATTCGCGCAGGAAATCGTCGGCGACGCCGCGCTCGACGTAGATGCGCTCGATCGACACGCAGAGCTGGCCCATCGAGGAGAAGCAGGCGTAGGCGGCATCCGCTGCGGCCTTCGCCGGGTCGACGTCATCGAGCACGATCAGCGGGTTGTTGCCGCCCAGCTCGAGCGACACCCCGGTCAGGTTCTCGGCCGCCTGCGCCGCGACGCGCCTCCCGGTGGCGGTCGAGCCGGTGAAGCAGATGTAGTCCGCCTGGTTCGTGACGGCGCCGCCAATTTCGGTGCCGTCGCCGGTGACGACCGCCCAGAGTGCCGCGGGGACGCCGGCGTCGATATAGGCGCGGCGCAGCGCGAGGATGCTCAGGGCGCCCTGGCTGTCGGCCTTCTGCACCACCCCGCAGCCGGCGGCCAGCGCGGGGACGACGTCCATCGCGGCGAGGCTGAGCGGGAAGTTCCACGGCGTGATGACCCCGACGACGCCCTTGGGCCGGTAGTGCACGCGGGTGCCGATCACGAGCGGGATGGCGGCCCGGCGGCGCCCGCCGCGGAGCACGCCGCTCGCGGAGAGGGCGTTGTACCGGGTCACGCTGGCGGCCTGGAAGACCTCTTCGAAGGCCTGGCCGCGGGTCTTGCCCGTCTCGGACTGCACCGCGTCGAGCAGCAGTTCCCGGCGTTCGAGCAGCAGATCGTGTGCGCGCAGGAGGATGGCCCGGCGGCGGGCGAACCCGGCCCTGGCCCAGGCGAGCTGGGCCAGGCGGGCGCCGGAGTAGGCCTCCAGGACATCGCCGTGGGTGCTCACCGGCAGCCGGTGCAGCACCTCGCCGCTGAACGGGGCGATCACGTCGACGGTCGTCCCCGAGGTGGACGAGACGTCGCGGTCGAGGTCGGTGATGAGGGGTCGATCGAGCGTGGAGGCAGGCATGCGGGCAAGTCTAGGGGTGAGCGGCCCGCGTGCCGGATGGCGCCCCCGGACGTCGACAATTCCCAGCCGTGGGCGTGCGCATCCGCGGGTGGGCGGTGCGTGTCTGCAGGGCTGGGAATTGTCGACGCGGCGGCGCCGGCGAACGCGGGAGGTCGCCTCCCGCGTGCCTGTTAGGGCGTGCCCGACTCGACCGTCTCGGTGAGGGTCGCGCGCGGATTGATCGTCATCTCGGCCGCCGGGCCCTTCCACAGCTCCGCGAGCGCCACGCTCATCCGTTCGCCGGCCTCGCGGGAGCCGAAGTCGAGCTCGACCATCACGGCCGCGGTGTCACCGGTGGGCCGCATGACGCGGTATCCGCTGACGCCGGAGCCCTTCCGGTCGAGGGGATCCGCGTCGAACATGCGCTTCCACGCGTCGTAGTCGGTCACGGTGTGCTCGATGTGCAAGGTGAACATGGGACGTCCTCGCTTTCGTCGGCGCGACGGGCCGGCCGATCTGGCGCCAGTGTAGCCCCGGCCCGGTGTGCCGTCGCGGCGGCGGTCGGCGGGCGGCGCCCAGCCCGGGCGGCGCGCGGTGCGCCGGCGAGGCTCCGGCCTACCTCGGGGAGATGCCCAG
>NZ_SOEZ01000039.1 GCF_004402215.1 Cryobacterium tagatosivorans | reverse complement strand
GGCGACCGTCCCGCCCGCACGGACCGTCCCGCCCGCACGGACCGTCCCGCGTACAACAACGACCGCCCGAACCGCACCGAGCGTCCGTCCTACGGTGACCGTCCGGCCCGCACCGACCGTCCCGCGTACAACAACGACCGCCCGGCCCGCACGGAGCGCCCGTCCTACGGTGACCGTCCGGCCCGCACCGAGCGCCCGTCCTACGGCGACCGTCCGGCCCGCACCGAGCGCCCGTCCTACGGCGACCGTCCGGCCCGCACCGACCGTCCGGCCTACAACAACGACCGCCCGGCCCGCAGCGTCCGTCCGTCCTACGGCGACCGCCCGGCCTACGGCGACCGCCCGGCCCGCTCGGAGCGTGACGGCGGCCACTCGAGCAACTTCTACCCGGACCGCGACTCCAAGCCCAAATTCGCTGCCGGTGACGACGTGGTGCTCGAGCGTCTCGAAGCCATCGCGACGACGGCATCCGATGTCGTTGGCGTGACCTTCGCCGACCTCGGCCTCGGCGAGAACATCGTGCGCGAGCTCGGACTGCTCGGCGCATCCTCGCCGTTCCCGATCCAGGCCGCGACCATCCCGGATGTCCTCGCCGGCCGCGACGTACTCGGCCGCGGCAAGACCGGCTCCGGCAAGACCATCGCCTTCGGCGCTCCCCTCGTGGAGAAGCTGCTGGAGAACAACGGCGCCAAGGACCGCAAGATGGCGCGCAAGCCCCGCGCGCTCATCCTGGCCCCGACCCGTGAGCTGGCCCTGCAGATCGACCGCACCATCCAGCCCATCGCCCGCAGCGTCGGCCTCTTCACCACCCAGATCTACGGTGGCGTCCCGCAGTACCGCCAGGTCAGCGCCCTCCAGCGCGGCGTGGACATCATCATCGGCACCGCCGGCCGCATCGAAGACCTGATCGAGCAGGGTCGCCTCGACCTCAGCGAGGTCATCGTCACCGTCCTCGACGAGGCCGACTACATGTGCGACCTGGGCTTCCTCGAGCCGGTGCAGCGCATCCTGCGCCAGACCAGGAAGGGCGGCCAGAAGCTGCTCTTCTCGGCCACCCTGGACAAGGGCGTCGCCCAGCTGGTCAAGGAATTCCTGACCAACCCGGCCGTGCACGAGGTTGCCGGTGAAGACCAGGCCTCCTCCACGATCGACCACCGTGTGCTCATGATCGAGCACCGTGACAAGAGCGCCATCATCGGCCAGCTCGTCGACCGCCAGGGCAAGACGCTGATCTTCAGCCGCACCCGCGCGTACGCCGAGCAGCTCGCGGACCAGCTCGAAGATGCCGGCGTGAAGGCGACCAGCCTGCACGGCGACCTGAACCAGGCCCGCCGTACCCGTAACCTCGCCATGCTGACCAGTGGTCGCGTGAACGTGCTGGTGGCCACGGATGTCGCAGCCCGCGGCATCCACGTTGACGACATCGACCTGGTCATCCAGGCCGACGCGCCCGACGAATACAAGACGTACCTGCACCGCGCCGGACGCACCGGCCGCGCCGGCAAGAACGGCACGGTCGTCACGCTCATCCCGAAGCAGCGTCGCCGCCGCATGGACGAGCTGCTGGGCCGCGCCGAGATCGAAGCCAGCTTCGACTCCGCCACGCCGGGCGACTCGGCCGTCCGGGAGCTCGCGAACATCTAGCACCCGCTGACCGACCAGGGGCATCCACCATTGGGGGGATGCCCCTGGTCTCGTTAACGCCCGTATGCGTGTCGGATCCCGAGGTCAGGCGCGTGAGGGTGCGGATGGTTCGCGAAGGTGCGAGGCTGGGCTCAGATTCGGGGTGTGCGAAGGTGCGCGGCCACCGGCTGACGACGGGAGAGAACGATGACGTATTTCCAGGGAAAAGTGGCACTGGTCACGGGCGGCGGCTCGGGTATCGGGGCGGCGATCGCGCGCCAGCTGGCGGCGGCCGGCGCATCCGTTGTCGTGAGCGACCTCCGGCTCGAGACCGCTACCCGGGTGGCAGACGAGATCATGGCCGCGGGCCACACGGCCTCCCCGATCGCGCACGACACCGCTAATCCGGCGCAATCCGAGGCGGCCGTGCGGTTCGCCACGGAGACTTTCGGCGGGCTGCACCTCGCCGTGAACAACGCGGGAATCGCCCCGGCGCCGGCCCCGGTCGGCGAGCTCGACCTGGACAACTGGAACACGGTCATCAACGTCAATCTCAACGGGGTGGCCTATGGCCTCCGCTACCAGATTCCCGCGATCGAAGCCTCGGGCGGCGGCTCCATCGTGAATGTCTCGTCGATCCTCGGCACCAACGGGGAGCTCAACGCCTCGTCATACGTGGCAGCGAAGCACGGCGTCGTCGGGCTGACGAAGGCGGCCGCCCTGGAATACGCGGGTAAGGGCATCCGGATCAACGCGGTCGGACCCGGTTACATCGAGACGCCGATGCTGCAGAATCTGCCGGAGGGAGCGCACGACGCCCTCGTTGCCCTCCACCCCGTCGGCCGGTTCGGCAGGCCCGATGAGGTGGCCGACCTGGTTGTCTTCCTTCTCTCCGACAAGGCGAGCTTCATCACCGGGAGCTATCACCTTGTCGATGGCGGGTACTCGGCCAGGTAGCCTCTGCGGTTGGTGTCGCGAACACCGGAGCCGAGCCCCGGCGACCGCGATTTCTTCCGGTACCAGCTGACAGCTGGTCGATTCGTCCTGTTTTCGCGCCGGCAGCGGTTCACGCTACGGGGCGAGGTCCGCGACGTGATTCAGGTGGCGGGAAGCATGCGCAGGCCGTCGAGCGCGACGGCGAGCACATCGTCGGCCAGGTGCGTCGGATCCTCCGCGCCCTCCGGCCGGTACCACTCGACGATCGAGTTGACCATGCCGAACAGCAGCCGGGTCACGATCCGTGGATCGATGTCGCTGCGCAGCGAGCCCTCGTCGCGGGCCTCGACGACGAGGGCGGAGACCGCCCGGTCGAAGGCGCGGCGTCGCTCCACGGCGGCGCGCTCGACGACCGTGTTGCCGCGCACGCGCAGCAGGAGGGTGACGAACGGCAGATTGGCGGCGAGCACCTTGACGGCGCCGCGGAGCACGTGGGCGAGCCGGTCGATCGCACGGCCGGTCTGGGATTCCGGCTCCAGCAGCACGCCCTCGAGCGCGTCGAGCGCCTCGTCCAGGGCCAGCTCGAGCAGCTCCTCCTTCGATGCGAAGTGGTGGTAGATCGCCGACTTCGAGAGCGCGAGGCGGGAGGCGAGCACTCCCATGGAGGTGGCGTCGTAGCCGAATTCGTTGAAGGCGTCGACGGCGATCTCGAGGATGGCGCGCTGGTCGTACCCGGGGCGCCCGCGCTTGCTCACTGGTTGCTCAGACATCGCCGATCAGTCTCTCACGCGCCCGCCGTCCGCTATCGCAGGTCGTAGACGCGCTTGTGCTTGCCCTGGCTGCGCTCCAGCGAACCGGGTTCGACGATGAGCACGTTGACGCTCGAACCGATCTGGTCCTTCACGCGCTCGATCAGGATCGCGCACGCCCGGTCGGAGGTGGACGCGTCCGAGTCCTCGTGCCGTTCGATCCGCACGGTCAGCTCGTCCATCCGGCCCGGCCGGGTGAGCTCGAGGATGAAGTGGGGGGAGAGATGCTCGATCCCGAGTACGATCTCCTCGATCTGGGTCGGGAACAGGTTGACCCCGCGCAGGATGATCATGTCGTCGTTGCGTCCGGTGACCTTTTCCATCCGGCGCATGCCGGGCCGGGCGGTGCCCGGCAGCAGCCGGGTCAGGTCGCGGGTGCGGTAGCGGATCACCGGGAACGCTTCCTTGGTCAGCGAGGTGAACACGAGCTCGCCCGTCTCGCCGTCGTCGAGGACGTGCCCCGTGTCGCCGTCGATGATCTCGGGCAGGAAGTTGTCCTCCCAGAGGTGCGGGCCGTCCTTCGACTCGATGCACTCGTTGCCGACGCCGGGTCCCATGACCTCGCTCAGGCCGTAGATGTCGAGGGCGTCGAAGTCGAGTCGTTCCTCGAGCTCGCGGCGCATGTGGTTCGTCCACGGCTCGGCGCCCAGCACGCCGGCCTTCAGGCTGGAGAGGCGAGGGTCGAGGCCCGCCGCGACCATCGCATCCGTGATGGTCAGCAGGTAGCTCGGGGTGCTCATGATGACGTCGGGCTCGAAGTCCCGGATCATCTGCACCTGCTTGTTCGTCTGGCCGCCCGACATCGGGATGGCGACCGCGCCGAGCGCCTCGATGCCGGCGTGGGCGCCCAGGCCGCCGGTGAACAGGCCGTAACCGTAGGCGTTGTGCACCTTCATGCCCGGCCGCACCCCCGAGGCGCGCAGGCTCCGCGCGACGAGGCCGGCCCACATCCGCAGGTCGTTCTTCGTGTAGCCGACCACCGTGGGCAGGCCCGTGGTCCCCGACGAGGTGTGGATGCGCGCGACCTGGTCCATCGGCACGGCGAACATCCCGAACGGGTAGGACACCCGCAGGTCTTCCTTCGTGGTGAACGGCAGCTTGTGCACATCGTCGAGCGTCCGGATGTCGTCCGGGTGCACGCCGACCTCGTCGAACTTCCGGGTGTACAGGGGAACGTTCGCGTAGGCGTGCCGCACGGTGTGCTGCAGGCGAGTGAGCTGCAGCGACTGGATCTCGTCGCGGGACATGCGCTCTTCCGGATCGAGTTCGTCCGCGGCGGGCGCGTGCAGGCGGGTCTTGGTCAGCGTTGACATGGTGCCTCCGGGCGTCGTCGGGATTAGTCGCGTGCCCGTTCGGGCACGGGAAGGTTGGTGGTTCGGCTGCGGCCGCGGAATTCGGCCACCGGTGCGTCGTCGTCGTCGGTGACGGTGACGTCGTAGATGCCCGATCGCCCGCTCTTGGTGCGCAGGACCGCGGTGGCGGTGAGGGTCTGGCCGCTCGTCGTGGGCTTCAGGAAGGTGATGTCCGCGCCAGCGGCCAGCGTGACGTGGTGGTCGTCATTGCAGGAGATCGCGAACGCCGTGTCGGCGAGGGCGAAGACCATCCCGCCGTGGGTGACGTCGAAACCGTTGAGCATGTCGTCGCGGATCACCATCGAGACCACGGCGTGCCCGGGTTCGTCCCGGTGCACGACCATGCCGAGCGCGGCGGATGCCCGGTCCCGCGCCATCATGCCCCGGCTGCCGGTGGTGGAAACGTCCATCTAGCTGGTTCTCCTCGTTGAGTGACCCGTGACCCGGCGGACAGTTGCCGAGCCGTTGGTGAAACCATATACTAACTGAACGATCGGTTGGTAATGATGGCCGGACCGGGAGAGACCAGGAGTCGATGATGACCACCCCAGCAGAGCCTTACGCACTGCCCGCGGAAGCCTCCGTCGAGGTTTCCGCCGAGGAGCACCAGTTCAACGAACTGATCGCGGCCGACTCGCGGATCGAACCGCGCGACTGGATGCCGGAGGCCTACCGGAAGACGCTGGTGCGCCAGATCTCCCAGCACGCCAACTCCGAGATCATCGGCATGCAGCCGGAGGCGAACTGGATCACCCGCGCGCCGAGCCTCAAGCGCAAGGCCATCCTGATGGCGAAGGTGCAGGACGAGGCCGGCCACGGCCTCTACCTCTACTCGGCCGCGCAGACCCTCGGCACCAGCCGCGACGAGATGACCGATGCCCTCATCGCCGGCAAGGCCCGCTACTCCTCGATCTTCAACTACCCCAGCCCCACCTGGGCCGACATGGGCGCGATCGGCTGGCTCGTCGACGGCGCCGCCATCTGCAACCAGGTGCCGCTCTGCCGGGCGTCATACGGACCGTACGGCCGCGCCATGGTGCGCATCTGCAAGGAGGAGTCCTTCCACCAGCGGCAGGGCTTCGAGATCCTGCTCGAACTGATGAACGGCACGCCCGCGCAGCGGGAGATGGCCCAGGATGCCGTCAACCGCTGGTACTGGCCGGCGCTGCAGATGTTCGGCCCGCCCGACAACGACTCGCCCAACTCGGCGCAGTCCATGGCCTGGAACATCAAGCGCTTCTCCAATGACGAACTGCGCCAGCGTTTCGTCGGCATGTGCGTCCCGCAGGCCGAGGTGCTCGGCGTGACCCTGCCCGATCCCGACCTGCGCTACAACGAGGAAACGAAGCAATACGACATGGGCGAAATCGACTGGACCGAATTCCACGAGGTGCTCGCCGGCCGCGGCCCGGCCAACGCCCGCCGGCTGCAGCGCCGCCGCGAGGCGCACGAGGAAGGCGCGTGGGTGCGGGAAGCCGCCGTGGCGTACGCCCGCAAGCAGGCCGTCGCAGCGACGGCGGTGGCATGATGAGCGCCCCCGGAACGTCCGAGAAGGAGATCTGGCCCCTCTGGGAGGTCTTCGTGCGCGCCAGCCGCGGAATCAGCCACACCCACGTTGGCTCCCTGCATGCTCCCGACGCCACCCTGGCCGTGCGCAATGCGCGCGACCTGTACACCCGCCGCGGCGAGGGCGTGTCGGTCTGGGTCGTGCCCGCCGACGCGATCACCACCAGCGACCCCGACGCGAAGGGCGCCTTCTTCGAATCGCCCGCCGGCAAGAACTACCGCCACGCCAGCTACTACTCCAAGAGCGAAGGGGTGAAGCACCTGTGACCGAGACCAGCCGGCCGGGTGCCGCAACCGCCGACCACGGACACGTCGAGGTCGATTCCGTCGTCCTCTCCGCCGAACTCGTCGAGGGCGGCTCCGTCGCGTCGCACGACGTGGCCGAGTACGCCCTGTGGCTCGGCGACGACGCCCTGGTCATCGCCCAGCAGCTCGGCTGGTGGATCTCCCGGGCCCCCGAACTCGAGGAGGACGTCGCGCTCGGCAACATCGGCCTGGACCTGCTCGGGCACGCGCGCTCCCTGCTGCACTACGCCGGCGCCGAATCCGGCCGCAGCGAAGACGACCTGGCCTACTGGCGCGACGAGCCCCAGTTCCGCTCCGCGCACCTTTTCGAGCAGCCCAACGGCGACTTCGCGCACACGATCGCCCGCCAGTTCATCGCGGCGCACTACCTGTTCGAGCTGTACACGCGGCTGCAGGCATCCGGCGACGCCACGCTCGCCGCGATCGCCGCCAAGTCGGTCAAGGAGGTCGACTACCACCGCGACCACGCCGTGCAGTGGATCCTCCGGCTCGCGCTCGGCACCGACGAATCCCGCCGGCGCATGGTCACGGGGCTGTCCGACCTGTGGCCCTACGTCGACGAGCTGTTCGTCGACGAGCCGCTCATCGACCGGCTCGAGGGCGTCGCCGTGCGGCCGTCGTCGCTCCGCCAGGCATTCGACGAAGCCATCGTCCCCGTCCTGGCCGAAGCCGAACTCGACGTTCCCCGCGGCTTCATCTCCTCCGGCGGCGGCCGGGGCGGCAGGCACTCGGAGAACCTCGGTTTCATCCTCGCCGAGATGCAGGTGCTCGCCAGGGCGCACCCCGGGGCATCCTGGTGACCGTGCAGTCGGTCGCCCGGCCTCGCCCCGTCGACGAGGCCTCGCGCCGTGCCTGGGACATCGCGGCGCAGGTCGTCGACCCGGAGATCCCCGTGCTGACCATCGAGGACCTCGGGGTGCTCCGCTCCGTCGCGGTCGGCGAGGACGGCGCCGTCACGGTCTCACTGACCCCGACCTACAGCGGATGCCCGGCCCTCGAGGCCATGCGCGACGACGTCACCTCCGCGCTGCACGCGGCCGGCTACCGGTCCGTTGCCGTCGAGCTCGTGCTCGCCCCGGCCTGGACCACCGACTGGATGAGCGAGGACGGCAAGGCGAAACTGCGCGAATACGGCATTGCGGCCCCGACCGGGCACTCCACGGTGCGCCCCGCCGGCGCCGTGCGCCTGCAGCTGGCCGTCAAGTGCCCCCGGTGCTCGTCCCTGAACACGCGGGAACTCGCCCGCTTCGGTTCGACGTCGTGCAAGGCGCTCTACGAGTGCCGCGACTGCCTCGAGCCGTTCGACTACTTCAAGGTGCTCTAAACCATGGCAGCAACGAATCTCGGCGCACCGCGCTCCGGTGCGACGAAGCACCGCGCGAAGTTCCACACTCTCACCGTCGCCCAGATCCGGCCGCTGACGGCCGACAGCGTCGAGGTGACCTTCGCCGTCCCCGACGAGCTGCAGGGCGAATTCGACTACGTTCCGGGCCAGCACCTCGCTCTCCGGGCCACCGTCGACGGCCGCGAACTTCGGCGCAGCTACTCGATCTGCCGGCCGCCGACCTCCGGCTCGGTCAGCGTCGCCATCAAGCGCGACCTCGGCGGAGCCTTCTCCACCTGGGCGAACAGCGAGCTGAAGGCCGGCCAGCGCCTCGACGTGATGAGCCCGCAGGGCACGTTCACGACCGCGCTGCACGAGCTCGACGGCAAGCACATCGTCGGCATCGCCGCCGGGTCGGGCATCACCCCGCTGATGTCGCTCGCCCACACCGTGCTGGCGCGCTCGGACACCTCCCGGTTCACCCTCGTCTACACGAACCGCACCGCGCTCGACGTCATGTTCCTCGACGAACTCGCCGACCTCAAGGACCGGTACCCCGCCAGGCTGGCGCTGCACCACGTGCTGTCCCGCCAGCAGCGTTCCTCCACGCTCCTGTCCGGGCGGATCGACGAGGAGAAGTTGCGCCTGATGCTCGAGACGATCATCCGCCCCGCCTCGGTCGACGAGTGGTTCCTCTGCGGACCGTTCGAGCTGGTGCAGCTGTGCCGCGACACGCTCGAGAGCGCCCGGGTCGAGCCTGCCTACGTGCGGTTCGAGCTGTTCACCACCGGCGAGCCGGCGGCCGCCGGCGGCGACACCGGGCGGCCGGTCATCGTCGCCGCCGGGGACAAGACCTACGAAATCGAGTTCACCCTCGACGGGGAGAGCGCCACCGTCACCACGCCGGTCAATGCGAACGAGAGCATCCTGAACGCCGCCCTCCGCGTGCGCCCCGACGTGCCGTTCGCCTGCGCCGGCGGGGTCTGCGGCACCTGCCGTGCCCGGCTCGTCAGCGGCGACGTGACGATGACCGAGAACTACGCCCTCGAACCCGAGGAGCTGGCTCGCGGCTACGTGCTCACCTGCCAGTCCCACCCGACCACCGACAAGGTCGTCGTCGACTACGACGTATAGCGCGACAGCGCAGTAAGGCGGATGCCGTGATCGACCTGACCATCCAGGACGACGTTGCCCACGTGGTGCTGAACGCGCCCGACAAGCTCAACTCGCTCGGCCCGGCGGCGATCGCCGAGCTCGAGGCCGCATACGAGAGCGCCGAGGCGGCGGGCGTGCGCGCCCTGGTGCTGCGCGGCGAGGGCCGCGCATTCTGCGCCGGCCGGGACATCTCCGCTGTCGACCCGGCCACGGACGACGTGCTGGGCTACCTCGGGGGACTGGTCACTCCGCTGCTGCAGCGGATGAGCGCCTTCCCAGCGCCCACCTTCGCGATCGCCCACGGCGCCTGCCTGGGCGTCGGCCTCGGCCTGCTGATCGCGACGGATGTCGTCTACGTCGCCGACACCGCGAAGATCGGCTCCCCGTTCGCGAACCTCGGCGCCACGCTCGATTCGGGCGGCCACGCCCTGTTCGTCGAACGCCTCGGCGCGCACAAGACGCTGGACCTCATCTACACCGGACGCCTCATGTCCGGCGCGGAGGCCGTCGCCTCCGGCCTGTTCAGCCGGGTCTTCCCGGCCGACGAGGTGGCCGAGGCGACCGTCCAGGCCGCCACGCGGGCGGCCTCGGGAGCAACACAGGCGTTCCTCGCGAGCAAGGACCTCGTGCGGGCGCTCCGCGACGAGCGGCTGGGCCTCTGGCAGAGCATGTCCGCCGAGAACGCCGCCCAGGCCGCGCTCTGCGCGACCGCGGACTACCGCGAGGGGTTCGCCGCCTTCCAGCAGAAACGCAAGCCGGCCTTCACCGGCCGCGCCTGACGCTGGCACCGTTTCGGCGCCCGCTCGGGTGAAAATTGCTCGGTTTCTCGGCGTGTTGCTCCGCGATTCGCCTGCGCGCGCAATAGCATCCATGTATCACCGGTCCGCATGCGGCACGGGGACACCCGTTCGCTTCTCCGCCACAATTCGGGTTTGTGGCCGAAAGTCGAACGATGAACACCTGCGGGGGGCCTCGGCTCCCCGCAGGTGCCTTCCGCCCGAACGGTCGGCGACTAGGCGATCGCGAGCATCGCGGCCGCGGCCAGCGCCAGCACGAGGCCGACCCACTGCACCGGCGCGATCCGCTCCCGCAGCACGACCGCGGCGAGCAGGATGGTCCCGGTCGGATACATCGCGGTGAGAACGCTCATCACGCTCAGGTCGCCGGCCCGGACTCCGAGCAGGAGCAGGAAGTTGGCGACGGCATCGACGATGCCGCACGCCGCCGCGAGCGCAAGTCCCGCCCGCAGGGTGGACGACTCGGCAGGGGAGCGGGGCGGGGCCGGCGTCCAGCGGCGTCGGCGCCGCGCGGCCAGGGCGATGATGCCCACCACCGTGAGCATGATCGCCCCGTTGACCGTCCGGTTCAGCACGAGCGGGACCAGCCCGCTGTCGTCCGGGGTGAGGTCGATCATGATCAGGAAGGCGCCGATCATGATCCCCGAGCCGACGGCCATCACGATGCCGCGGAGGGTCGGCCGCACGGCGCCCCGTTCCGGCACGAATCCGACCAGCACAACGGCGACGAGTGCGAGCCCCAGCGCCCAGTAGCCGATCGGCGCGAGCCGGTCCCCGCCCAGCAGGCCGACGGTCGCGGGCACGACCGCGGAGACGACCGCCGTCAGCGGAGAGAGGATGCTCATCGGCCCGACCGCGAGGCAGGCGTAGAGCAGCGAAATGGCGATGGCGCCGCTGACGCCCGACAGCGCGCCCCAGATCACGGCCTCGACCGACCAGGCGCCGCCGACGACGGGGAAGACCAGGAGAAGGCCCACCAGTCCGGTGAGCGCGGCGACGGCCGTCGCCAGCATGGCGCTGATGCGCTTCGAGGCGAGCCCGCCGAGGAAATCGGCGGCACCAAAGATGAGGGCCCCGGTGAGGCCGTAGACAGCGGTGAGCATAGGGGTTCAGCCTAGAGCGCCGGCATGGCCCCCCCCGCATTTGCGCACACTTCGGCCTCCGGCAACTTAAGAGCAGGCCGCGACCCGTAGACCGCGACTGCCCTCATCCCTAGACTCTCGCTACCCCCAGCCGGGTGGGCCCCACTGAGGGGGCACCGGTCCGCGGGCGCTCGACACCCATGGTCACCCCACCCAAGGAGCTCACGGTTATGAGTCACGTCGCCACCGGAACCCCCGCCCGCCCGACCCCCGCCCGCCCGCTCAAGGAGCACGGCCGCCGCGCACGCCGCGGACGGGCCCTCGCCCTGGCCACCGCGGCCGCGCTGGGCCTGTCGATGCTGGTGACCGCGCCCGCCTACGCGGCCACCGTCACCAACACGATCGCCCAGGTGCAGGGCACCGGGGCCGTCAGCCCCCTCGTCGGGGCAACGGTCACGGTGGAGGGAATCATCACGGCCGACCACCGCGTCGGCGGCTACCGGGGCGTCTACCTCCAGACCGCTGGGTCCGGCGGACCCACGGATGCGACGCCCGGCGCCTCGGATGGCATCTTCGTCTTCCTCGGCTCGGCCACCCCCGCCGTCGCCCTCGGCGACCTGGTCCGGGTGACCGGTCCGGTGACCGAGTCCTTCGGCCTCACCCAGATTTCCGGTGCCGCGGCCGGCGCCGTCGAACTCGTCACGGCCGCCGTCGGCGCGCCCGCCGCAACCGCCCTGGCCGACACGGCGGTCGGCGCGGGACGGGAGCAGCTGGAAGGCATGCTCGTGGCCCCGGCCGGAACCTACCGGGTCGCCTCGAGCCACCAGCTGTTCAACTTCGGCACCCTCTGGTTGTCCGCGGGCACCAGGCCGCTGGTGAAGAGCACCGAGCAGGTGCCGCCGGGACCCGACGCCACCGCGATCGCCGCGTCGAACCGGGCCAACCGGGTGCTCCTCGACGACGGCTACAGCATCCAGGTCGGCAACAGCGCGCACATCGGCGAGCAGCCCTACTTCACGGCCGACCGGGTCGTGCGGGTCGGCGACACCGTCACCTTCCCCGGCGAGCCCCTCGTGCTGTCCTACGGCTTCGACGACTGGCGCCTGCAGCCGACCCTGCCGATCACCGACGCGAGCCCAGCCCTCGCCAAGCCGGTCTTCGCCGCGGCGAACCCGCGCCCGGCCGCCGCCCCCGCGGTGGGCGGCGACATCCAGGCCGCCTCCTTCAACGTCTTCAACTACTTCACGACGCTCCGCAGCGAGAACCCGGCCGCCCGTGGCGCGGCCACCAGCGCCGACTTCGCCATCCAGAAGTCCAAGATCGTCGCGGCCATCAACGGCCTCGACGCGGACGTCGTCAGCCTGATGGAAATCGAAAACTCGATCAAGCTGGGCAAGCCGATCGACACCGCCGTCGCCGACCTGGTGAGCGGCCTGAACGCCGCGCTGGGCAAGAAGAACGTCTGGGACTACGTGCGCACGCCCGCCGCGCTGGGCGACCCGGCGATCACCGACGCGATCACCACCGCGATCATCTACCGGAAGTCCGAGCTCACGCCGCGCGGTGCCAGCCGCACCCAGGTCGACGAGACCGTCTGGGACATTGCACGCGAGCCCATCGCCCAGACCTTCACCTTCGGCCCGAAGACCGTCACCGTCGTCGCCAACCACTTCAAGTCGAAGAGCGGCACCGGCGCCGAGCCGGCCGACGGGCAGGGCCGGTTCAACGCCGAGCGGGTCGAGGAGGCCCAGGCCCTCGTGACGTTCGTCGGCGACCTCCAGCAGTCATCCGGCAGCGACGACGTCCTGCTGCTCGGCGACTTCAACGCTTACACCGAGGAAGACCCGATGAACGTCTTCGCCCGGGCGGGCTACGTCGACCTGGTGCGGGCGAAGGCCCCCGGCCAGTACACCTACACCTTCGACGGCGAGCTCGGCTCGCTCGACCACGCGATCGCGACGCCCAGCCTGGCCGCCTCGATCACCGGCGCCGGGATCTGGGGCATCAACTCGGCCGAATGGGGAGACCGCGGATACGAGTTCGACGCCGCGGAGGCCGGAACGCCCTACCGGTCCAGCGACCACGACCCGATCAAGATCGGCATCTCGAAGAACGTGCTCCCGGTGGACGTCAACGTCGTCACCGTGAACGACTTCCACGGGCGCCTGGAGCAGAGCGGAGCCTCCGGCGGTGCCGCGGCACTCGCCAGCGCGGTGAAGCAGGTTCGCGCCAAGAACCCGAACACGGTCTTCGCCGCGGCGGGCGACCTGATCGGGGCCTCGACCTTCACCTCGTTCATCCAGCAGGACAACCCGACCATCGACGCCCTCAACCTGGCCGGCCTCGACGTGTCCGCGGTCGGCAACCACGAGTTCGACCAGGGCTTCGCCGACCTGAGGGACCGGGTGATCCCGCGGGCCCAATGGGAGTACCTGGGGGCCAACGTCTACGACCGGACCACCGGCAAGCCGGCCCTCCCGGAGTACTACGTGCAGGACTTCAACGGCGTCTCGGTCGGCTTCATCGGGGCGGTCACCAACGAACTGCCCTCGCTGGTGAGCCCGGCCGGCATCGCCAACCTGGAGATCCGCGACGTCACCGTGGAAACCAACCGGGTCGCCGACAACCTGCGAGACAAGAACCCGGCCAACGGCGAGGCGGATGTCGTCATCCTGCTCGTGCACGAGGGGGCCGCGACGACGAATGTCAGTACCGCCACCGACAACTCGTCGTTCGGCCGGATCGTCACCGGCGTCGACTCGGACGTCAACGCCATCGTCTCCGGGCACACCCACCTCGCCTACAACCACGTCGTCAACGGCCGGCCGGTCATCTCCTCCGGGCAGTACGGCGAGTTCTTCGGCCGGATGGACATCTCCTGGGACCCGGTGAGGAAGAAGCTCGTCTCGATCAGCAACTCCATCCTGCCGCTGATGGACTCCACCAAGAACCCGCCGGTGGCCCTCTACCCGGCCGACGCCGCGGTCGCCCAGGTGGTCGCCGCCGCGGTGGCCCAGGCGGCCCCGCTCGGCGCGGTCAAAGTCGGCCAGGTCACGGCCGACTTCAACCGGGCCAGGCAGGCCAACGGCAGCGAGAACCGCGGCGGTGAGTCCACCCTCGGCAACTTCGTCGCCGACGTACAGCTCTGGGCGACGGCGCCGGCGGGAGCCGAGATCGCGTTCATGAACCCGGGCGGGCTGCGCGCCGACGTGAAGTTCCTGAGTTCGGGTGCCGGCGACCCCGACGGCAACGTCACCTACCGGGAGGCCGCGGCCGTCCAGCCGTTCGCCAACACGCTGGTCACCATGAACCTCACCGGTACGCAGATCCGGCAGGTCCTGGAGCAGCAGTGGCAGCCCTCGGGCTCCAGCAGGCCGTTCCTCAAGCTCGGGGTGTCGAAGGAACTGACCTACACCTACGATCCGACGGCGGCCGCGGGCGGCAGAATCACGCACGTGTTCCTCAACGGGACTGAGGTGCAGCCGGCCGACATCCACCGGGTCGTCGTGAACTCGTTCCTCGCCTCCGGCGGAGACAACTTCACCACGCTCGCCTCCGGGACCGCCCGGGCCGACTCCGGCAAGGTCGACCTCCAGTCGATGGTCGACTACTTCGCCGCCACAGGGACGGCCTCGCCCGACTACGCCCAACGCGCGGTCGGAGTGGCACTGAGCGCCGCGGACGCCAACGGGTACAGCGCGGGAGACGTCGTCACCGTGTCGCTGTCCTCGCTGCTGTTCAGCGCGGGCGAGCCGGTCCTGGGGCTCGTGGACGTCGCGCTCGGCGCAACCTCGCTGGGCACCGCGCCGATCGACCCGGTCATCGTCAACACGACGGATGAGGTGGGCCGGGCGACCGTGTCGATCACCATCCCCGGCGGGGTCTCCGGAGCCCAGCAGCTCGTGGTCACCGTCCCGGGCTCCGGCACCAGGGCGCTGGCCCCGATCAGCATCACGGCGCCGTAGGGCCGGTGCCCGGCCGCCTCCCCGGCGGCCGGGCACCGCCTCCACCCGCGACCTCGGCCGGTACGATGAAGGGACGAGTCGCGAGGAGACACCATGAGCACACGCTGGGCGCGCGTCGCCCGCGGGTGGTCCACCGCAGCCTTCTCCGTGTTCGTCGCCGCGCTGTCGCACACCCTCGGCGGCGGTCCCGGCCCGGGGGTCCTGGCCCTGGTGCTCTCCCTCGCCTTCGCCGGCCTCATCTCCATCGGATTGTCCGGGCGCACCCCGTCGCTCTGGCGAGTCAGCGTCTCTGTGCTGGCCAGCCAGCTGATCTTCCACGGCCTGTTCTCGTTCGGCGGGCCCGGCGGCGCCCTCGTGACCGGGTCGGACCCGGCCGCCGGGGCGCACGCACACTCCGGCGCCCTCGCCCTGGTCGGGCCTGGCTCCCCGGCGCATCCCGCCCACGGCTCCGCCATGTGGCTCGCGCACGCCGTGGCGGCCGTCCTGACCATCGCCGCGCTCCGCCACGGCGGGGCGGCCGTGCGTGCGCTGTTCCGGGCGGCGCGCGTTGTCATCCGTCGCCTGGCCGACAGCCTGGCCGCCGGCCGCCCCGCCGCGCCGCGCACCACGCCGACCACGGCCGTCGTCTTCGCACCCCGGGACCTGGCCGTCCTGCTATCCTCCCGGCGGTATCGGGGTCCGCCGGTGGTTCCGCGCGCCGCCTGACGACGCGACCAGACCATTCACCCCACCCGCACCGGATGACCGGCAGGCACAGCCCTGCCCTCGGCTCAGCCGAGTCGACATCGGTGCATCCCCACTGCCAAGGACACACACATTTCATGAAGCTCACCACCCCTGCCCTGACCATGACGACCATCGCGGCCGGAGCCTTCCTCGCGGTCGCCGCGCCGCTGTCGGCCAGCGCCCACATCTCCGCCGATCCCACCGAGACCGCCGCCGGCTCCTCGTCGGTGATCACCTTCGCGCTGCCGCACGGCTGCGACGGTTCCGCCACGACCGCGATCAGCATCGGCATCCCCGAGGGCGTCCTCAGTGTCACGCCGACCGCCAAGCCGGGCTGGACCGTGACGGAGGTCGCCGCCGACCTCGCCGCACCTGCCGAGGACGCCGACGGCAACCCGGTCACCACGCGCACCGGGAGTGTCGTCTACACGGCCGGCACGCCCCTGGCGGATGGCCTGCGCGACACCTTCTCGCTGAGTCTCCCCCTGCCCGCGGATGCCGCCGGCACGACCCTCGACTTCCCGGTCGTGCAGACCTGCGAGAAGGGCGAGACCCGCTGGGACCAGACGGCCACGCCGGGCGAGGAGGAGCCGGAGCGCCCCGCGCCGGCGATCACGGTGACGGAAGCGACCGGTGACGAGCACGGGCACGCCGAGGCCGCGAGCGACGACCATGCCGCCGACGGCGACGCGGCCGGCCACGCAGAGCCGTCGGCCGCGGGCGCTCCCGCTGGCGACGTGCTCGCCCGGGTGCTTGGCATCGGCGGCCTCGCCGTCGGCGCGGTCGGGATCATCCTGGCCGTGGCCGCACGCCGCCGGCCGTCGGCTTAGGCTTCAGGCATGCACCAGACGAGTTCGGCCGGCCGGTTGGCCAGGACCCTGTTCGCCACCGGTGTCGTGGCGGCGGCAGTGGGCTGGTCGGCGACCCCGGCGCTCGCGCACAACGCGCCGCTGCCCGACGGGTACGTCCCGGCGGACGGCGCGGTGGTCACGACCCAGCCGGAGGCTTTCCGGGTGACCACCAGCGACGCGCTGCTCGACGGCGCGACGGCGGGAATCCAGAGCCGCATGCTGATCTCCGGACCGGCCGGCGCGCCCGAGCCGCTCTACTACGGCGACGGCTGTGTCAGCATCGTCGGACCCGCCATCGAAACGACGGCCGAGCTCGGCGAGCCCGGGGAGTACACGGTGGACTGGCAGGCCGTCTCCGTCGACGGGCACCCGATTTCCGAGAAGTATTCCTTCACCTGGCAGCCCGCCGATGGCCAGCCGCGGGCCGAGGGATCTACCGAGAAGCCGGATTGCGGCGGAACGGTGTCCTACGGATCCGGGACTCCGCAAACGGATGACGCGGGGGCGGCCGACCGGGCCGACGCGAGCCTGGCCGACGTGCTCTGGATCGGCGGCGCACTGGGCGCGGTCGTCCTGGCCGCGAGCGTGACGATCCTGGTCGTCACCCGGCGTAAGCCTCCGGCGCTCACCGACCCGGCTCCCTGACGCCGGGAATGCGAGAGGCCCGCCACCCCTGGGGGTGGCGGGCCTCTCGCATGTGGGGGGCTACTTGGTCGGCATCAGCACCGAGTCGATCAGGTACACGGTTGCGTTGGCGGTGTGGACGCCACCGCAGATGACGTTCGCGCCGTTGACCTTGAGGTCGTCGCCGCTGCCGGTGACCTCGACGGTTCCGCCCTGGACGGTCGTCTGCATTCCGGCGATCGCGTCAGGAGCGATCTGGCCGGGGACGACGTGGTAGGTCAGGATGCTGCTGAGCGTCGCCGCGCCTTCCTTGGTCTTCAGGGTCTCGATGGTCGCGGCGTCGATCTTGGCGAACGCCTCATCGACCGGAGCGAACACGGTGAACTCGTCGCCGTTGAGGGTGTCGACCAGGTTGACGTCCGGGTTCAGTTGTCCGGAGACCGCGGCAACCAGGGTCTTGAGGAGCGGGTTGTTGGAGGCGGCCACTGCGACGGGGTCGGCCGACATGCCGACGATGGAGCCGGCGCCATCCGGAACGGCCTCGCCGTACGCGGCGCAGCCCGAACCGACGAGGTCGGCTGCCGGGTCGTTCTCCATGGCGGGGGCTTCGCTCGTGGTGGCCTTGGGCTCCTTGGCCGTCTCGGCGCTGGACGCGCCCATGGAACAAGCGGACAGTCCGACCATTGCGATCGAAGCGATGGACAGCGCCGTCAGTGTCTTGCGTGTGATGGTTCGCATGGGAATTCTCCTTGATGAGGTGGCCCACCTGGTGTGCGGCCTTCACAGCATCATTCGGAGCCCCGGCCGATCCGGTTTGGAGGGGACCCGGAATTGGGGCAGGGAGAGTCCGCCGAACTCGAACCAGGGCCGGCTCTTCGGCCGACCCAGACCGACCGCGGTCAGCAGGACCCCGTCGTTCAGGGACACGAGGAACGCCTGGTCGACGGGTTTTCTCAGGAGCAGCACGCGGTACGCCGCCATCGACGGGGTGATCAGGGAGAGCGTCATTCCGTCGTAGCCGGTTTCGGCGAGGACCTCGAGCGCGCCAGCCAGGATCTCGGGGTGGCGGGTATGGTCGCGTTTGCGGCCGAGCTTCGGCGACTGCTCCGCCGCGTCGTCTCCGAGGTCCTCTACATCAACGTCTTCATCGCGATCATCGCCATCGTCGGTGCCATCTTCTTCGTGAGCAACGCGAAGCGCACCGGTCCGCGCCCGAAGCTCGACATTCCCGGGATCGTGCTCGTCTCCGGCGCGCTCTGCGGGCTGGTCTACGGGTTCTCGAACGCGGAAACGGACGGTTGGGATTCCCCGCTCGCCTGAGGGATCTTCCTGTTCGTCACCTACTACCTGCAGACCTCCCTGTACACGCCCATTCAGACCGGGCTGTCCTTCCTGCCGGTGATCGCGATGCTGGTCCTCGCCTCGCAGTTGTCGACGAACATCTTCGTCCCCCGCTTCGGACCGAAGGTCATGGTGCCGTTCGGGATGGCGCTGGGTGCCATCGGGATGGTCCTGCCTCACCCACCTGGGCCTGGACAGCACCTACGCGGCCGACATCCTGTCGCCGCTGATGATTCTCGGCTTCGGCATGGGATCCATCAGGCCCTCTTCCGGCGCCTGGGGCACGGAGTCTCGCTGGCCAATCCGCACGGCACCGACCCAAACTGATTAGCCCTCTCCTCCGAACACACTCCGACAGACTTTGGAGGAGACCGTGCTCTCACTTGCCCTCATCGGATTCTTCGGTGGCTTGATCACCGGGATATCACCGTGCATCCTGCCCGTGCTACCCGTTATCTTCTTCTCGGGCGGTGTTCAGGGGGCGAAGTCAAGCGACGACGCGGCCGCCATCGCACCCTCGCGCTGGCGGCCCTACCTCGTGATCAGCGGCCTGGTGGTGAGCTTCAGCGTCTTCACGCTGATCGGCTCGCTCCTCCTCTCCCTCCTCAATCTCCCGCAGGACGTGCTCCGCTGGGCGGGCCTGATCGTGCTCGTGTTGATCGGCATCGGACTGATCTTCCCCAGGTTCGAGCACATCCTGGAGAAGCCGTTCTCCTGGATCCCGCAGCGCAACGTCGGCACCGAGCGCGGCGGTTTCGTGCTCGGCCTCGCCCTCGGCGCGGTCTACGTGCCGTGCGCCGGGCCGGTGCTGGCCGCCATCACGGTCGCCGGCTCGACCGGCAGGATCGGCATCGAGACGGTCATCCTCACGGTCACGTTCGCGTTGGGCGCGGCGATCCCGCTGCTCGCCTTCGCCCTCGCCGGCCGACGAGTGGCCGAGCGGGTCAAGTCCTTCCGCAAGCGCCAGCGCGGCATACGGATGACCGGTGGAATCGTCATGATCGCCCTCGCGATCGGTCTCGTCTTCAACGTGCCGCAGCTGCTGCAGCGTCTCGTTCCCGACTACACCAGCGCCCTGCAGGACCGGTTCAGCAACTCGGAGCAGATCACCAAAGCGCTCGACCTCGGCGGCCTCGTCACCGACGAGAACCAGGCCCTCTCGAAATGCACCGACGGCGCCGGCGAGCTGCAGAGCTGCGGAACCGCGCCGTCGATCCGCGGCATCCAGGAGTGGTTCAACACCCCGGGCAACGAGCCGATCGTGCTCTCGGAGCAGAAGGGCAAGGTCGTGCTGGTCGACTTCTGGGCGTACTCCTGCATCAACTGCCAGCGCTCGATCCCGCACGTGACGGCCTGGTACGACGCCTACAAGGACGCCGGGCTCGAGGTCATCGGTGTGCACGCCCCCGAATACGCCTTCGAGAAGGAACCGCGCAACGTCAAGGCCGGCGCGAAGAGCTTCGGCATCGACTACCCGGTCGCCATCGACAACAAGCTCTCGACCTGGACCAACTACCGCAACCGCTTCTGGCCGGCCCACTACCTGGTCGACGCGTCGGGCACCGTGCGCCACATCAAGCTCGGCGAGGGCGACTACGACGTGACCGAGAAGCTCATCCGTGAGCTCCTGGTTCAGAACAACCCCGACGTCAAGCTGCCGCCGGCGACGGATGTCGCTGACACGACGCCGACCGCCGGCAAGACCACCCCGGAGACCTACCTCGGCACCACCAAACAGGTGAACTTCGGCGGCAGCGAGAAGTACTCGGCGGCGACGTCGGCCTTCGACGCACCGAAGAAGCTCGCCGCGAACTCGTTCGCGCTCGACGGCGCCTGGACGCTCGGCACCCAGTCGGTCACCCCGGCGGCAGGGAAGGCGAAGATCGCGCTGAACTACACCGCCAGCGAGGTGCGGATGGTCCTGTCCGGCTCCGGAACGGTCAGCTACACGGTCGACGGCAAGACGAAGTCGTTCAGCGTGAGCGGCACCCCGAAGTCGTATCCACTCGTGAAGACGAGCGACATCGGCACCGGCGCCCTCCGAGTGACCGTTTCGCCCGGTGTGGAGGCCTTCTCCTTCACCTTCGGCTGAACCGTCCGCCGTCGCCCCTCCCCCCGCCTCTCCTGCCCAGTTCGGCAGATCGTGGTGGTCAGGGTTGGCGGATGCGTATCGCCGCCGACAGAGACCGCACGATTCGCCGATCTGGCGCGTGTCTGGCATTTCCTGGTTGAGTTGCGGAAAAAGCGCCTTCGTTTGTGGATTTGAGGTGCTTTTTCCGCAACTCAACCTGGAATGCCGTTTACCGGACGTGTCAGCGGGTCGCAGGTGTCGACCGACCCAGTGGCGCCTGGACCTGCCCGACTGGACTAGCCCACGGCCGGCAGTGCGACGGTCCAGCCGCGAAAACCGGATCGGCCGCCGGAAACCGGCCGTTTCATCCTGTTGTCGGGCACGTGGGCGCAAACCGTCCGGTATTCGCGACGCGGATGCTGCCCCGCGGCAACGCAGGCAGGCAGGCAATGCAGAGTTCACCAACCCGATGACTCCACGATCTGCCGAAGGAGTCTCCTGGGGACGGGGGAGAGGTCGGGGGCCCCGGGTAGAGTTGGCGGGTGAGTTGGAACGCCGAAATACCCTGGGATCCCGACGAGTTCGAACCACCCGAAGACTTCGACGCGCCGCCACCGCCCGACAGCCACCCCGACCGGGCATTCGTCCCGGAGGGCTCCACGCCCGGCACTTCCGGGCGCGGGGCACCGGCCGCATCCATCGCGGCCAGCGCGAAGTTCGCGACCGCCGCCGAGGCCCTGCACACGGTGTTCGGCTACGACTCGTTCCGCGGCGAACAGGCCGCCATCATCGAGCAACTCATCGGCGGCGGCGACGCGGTCGTGCTCATGCCCACCGGTGGCGGAAAGAGCCTCTGCTACCAGATCCCCTCGCTCGTGCGCGAAGGCACCGGCATCGTCATCTCGCCGCTGATCGCCCTCATGCAGGACCAGGTCGATGCGCTCACCGCCGTCGGCGTGCGCGCGGAGTTCCTCAACTCGAGCCAGGACGCCGCCACCCGCGGCCAGGTCGAACGCGACTACCTCGCCGGCAACCTCGACCTGCTCTACGTCGCACCGGAGCGGCTCTCCTCCGAGGCCACCAAACGGTTCCTCGGCCAGGGCACCATCTCGCTCTTCGCCATCGACGAGGCCCACTGCGTGTCGCAGTGGGGGCACGACTTCCGGCCCGACTACCTCGCCCTGTCCGAACTCGCCGACCGCTGGCCCGACGTACCGCGCATCGCGCTCACCGCCACCGCCACGGATGCCACGCACAAGGAGATCACCACCCGGCTGCAGCTCGGGGAGGCGAAGCACTTCGTCGCCAGCTTCGACCGGCCCAACATCCAGTACCGCATCGTGAACAAGCTCGAGGTGCGCAAGCAGCTCCTCGCCTTCATCCGCTCGGAGCATCCGGACGACGCGGGCATCGTTTACGCCCTCAGCCGCAAGACCGTCGAACAGACCGCGGAGTTCCTCCGGGCCAACGGCGTCAACGCCCTGCCCTACCACGCCGGGCTCGACGCGGGAGTGCGCGCCCGCACCCAGTCGAGGTTCCTCCGCGAAGAGGGTGTCGTCATCGTCGCCACCATCGCCTTCGGCATGGGGATCGACAAGCCCGACGTGCGCTTCGTCGCCCACATCGACCTGCCCAAGTCGGTCGAGGGGTACTACCAGGAAACCGGCCGGGCCGGCCGCGACGGCGCCCCCGCGACGGCCTGGCTGGCCTACGGGCTGCAGGACGTCGTGCAGCTGAGACGCATGATCGACCAGTCGCCCGGCGACATGGCGCACCGGCGCAAACTCTCCGCGCACCTCGACGCCATGCTCGCACTCTGCGAGACCGTGCACTGCCGCCGGGTCAACCTCCTGCGCTACTTCGGCCAGGCCAGCGAGCCCTGCGGCAACTGCGACACCTGCCTCGAGCCGCCCGTCGGCTGGGACGGAACGATCCCCGCCCAGAAGCTGCTCTCCACGGTCGTGCGCCTGCTGCGGGAACGCAACCAGCGCTTCGGCGCCGGGCACCTCATCGACATCCTGCGCGGCAAGACGACCCCGCGCAGCACGCAGCACAGGCACGAGCAGCTCGCCACCTGGGGCATCGGTGCCGACCTCAGCGACCAGCAGTGGCGCGGCGTCGTGCGCCAGCTGCTGGCCCAGGGATTCCTCGCCCCCGAAGGCGAGTACGGCACGCTGGCCCTCACCGATGCCGCGGCCGAGGTGCTCGCCGGCAACCGCCCGGTGCAGCTCCGCACCGAGCCCGACCGCCCCGCGCGCCGCACGGCGGCCGCGAAGAGCACGGCCAGGGCCGGCGTCGCCGACCTCACGCCCGGGCAGGAGGCGCTGTTCGAGGCTCTCCGCGCCTGGCGCTCCGCCGCGGCCAGGGAGCAGGGCGTGCCCGCCTACATCGTCTTCGGCGACGCCACGCTGCTGGCCGTCGCGGCGGCCGGGCCGGCGACCCTCGGCGAGCTGGACGGCATCAGCGGGATCGGCGCGAAGAAGCTCGAGGCCTACGGTGAGGCGCTGCTGGGCGTGGTCGCGGCGGTCGCGGCCGAGTAGCCCATGGACTGGACCGGCTACTACGACGCGCAGGCCGGTCGCGCCGTGCGGTCGGTCGTGCTGCAGGCCCTCGCCCGCCGGGCCGATGCCCCACCCGGTGTGGCGATCGACATCGGCTGCGGCGAGGGAACCGAGACCCGTCACCTCCTCGCGAACGGATGGCGGGTGGTCGCGATCGATGCGGACCCCGCCTCCGCGGCGCGGGTGCGCGCGGGCCTCACCCCCGAGCAGCTCGCCCGCCTGGACTTCCGCCGCGCCCGGTTCGAGGAGATCGGCGAGTTCCCCGCCGCCGACCTCGTCTACTCGACCTTCGCGCTGCCGTTCTGCGCACCGGCGGCGTTCCCGGCCCTGTGGTCGGACATCCGTGCCTCGCTGAAGCCCGGCGCCTGGTTCGCCGGCGAACTGTTCGGCCCGCACGATTCCTGGTCCGGCCGCGCAGACATGAACTTCCACGACCGCGCCGAGGTGCAGGCGCTGCTCGCCGGACTGACCGTGCACAGGCTCGACGAGGACGACCGGACGGGCCAGTCCGCCTTCGGCCCCCGGCACTGGCACGTCTTCCACATCATCGCCAACAACCCCGCCTGACCTCGCCCGACCCTCGTCTTTTTGTGGGTCATGGCAGGCACATTCCCGGATGGCCTGCGGAATCCTACAAAGCGAATGCCGAGCCCGGCCTGGTTCTTTGTAGGCCCGTCACGCACAATTTCGGCCGCTTCGGAGCCAGCCGTAGCGTGGAACAAAACTCCAGTTCCGCGCGAAAGACGAAGGACCGACGATGGTTGACACCGCCCAGCGCCCCACCGCCCGCAGCACCTCGACCGGCGCCAACGTCGAGGCCGACATCGACGCCGGCGTCGACACCGGGCCGATCAAGATCGCCGGAGACCCGACCGCCCCGGCGGTCGACCTTCCGTCCCTGAAGCGGCAGCTGCTCGGCACCTGGGCCGACGTGCGCCTGACGGCGCGCGAACTCACGGCGCGGCCCGAGATGCAGCGCATCGACGGGCTCTCGATGGACGAACACCGCACCCGGGTATTCGGCCAGCTGAAGACCCTCGCCGAGATCGGCCACGTGCACCGCGCCTTCCCCAGGCACCTCGGCGGCCAGAACGACCAGGGCGGCAACATCGCCGCCTTCGAGGAGCTCGTCACCGCCGACCCCAGCCTGCAGATCAAGGGCGGCGTGCAGTGGGGCCTGTTCGGCGCCGCAGTGCTCCACCTCGGCACGAAGCCGCACCACGACGCCTGGCTGCCCGACATCATGAGCCTGAAGATCCCCGGCGCCTTCGCGATGACCGAGATCGGACACGGTTCGGATGTCGCCAGCATCGCCACGACCGCGACGTTCGACCCCGAGACGGACGAGTTCGTCATCCACACCCCGTTCCGCGGAGCCTGGAAGGACTACCTGGGCAACGCCGCGAAGGACGGCGTCGCGGCGGTCGTCTTCGCCCAGCTGGTCACGCAGGGCGTGAACCACGGCGTCCACGCGTTCTACCTGCCGATCCGCGACGAGGACGGCGCCTTCCTGCCCGGCATCGGCGGCGAGGACGACGGCCTCAAGGGCGGGCTGAACGGCATAGACAACGGACGGTTGCACTTCACGAATGTGCGAATTCCGCGTGCGAACCTCCTCAACCGCTACGGCGACGTCGACGCCGCCGGAACGTACACGAGTTCGATCGACAGCCCGGGCCGCCGATTCTTCACCATGCTCGGCACGCTCGTGCAGGGACGGGTCTCCCTCGACGGCGCGGCCACCCAGGCATCCGCGCTGGCGCTCACCATCGCCATCACCTACGGCGGCCAGCGCCGGCAGTTCACGGCCGGCAGCGAGACCGACGAGGAGGTCATCCTCGACTACCAGCGGCACCAGCGCCGGCTGCTGCCGTGCCTGGCCACCACCTACGCCCAGACCTTCGCGCACGACGAGTTCCTCGTGAAATTCGACGAGGTCTTCAGCGGCCGGGCGGACACCGACGACGACCGACAGGATCTCGAAACCCTCGCCGCCGCGCTCAAACCGCTCTCCACCTGGCACGCCCTGGACACCCTGCAGGAGGCACGCGAGGCCTGCGGAGGCGCCGGCTTCATGGCGGCCAACCGCCTCGTCGGCCTGCGCGCCGACCTTGACGTCTACGCGACGTTCGAGGGCGACAACAACGTGCTCCTGCAGCTGGTCGCCAAGCGCCTGCTCACCGACTACAGCAAGAAGTTCGCCACCGCGGATGCCGGGGCCCTCGCCCGGTACGTCGTGCAGCAGGCCGCGGACCGCGCCTACCACGGGACCGGCCTCCGCACCCTGGCCCAGGCCGTCGCCGACTTCGGCTCCACCGCCCGCTCGGTCGGGCAGCTGCGCGACACGAATGTGCAGCGGCAGCTGCTCACCGACCGGGTCGAAACGATGATCGCGGATGTCGCGGCGAAGCTTCGCTCGGCCAACAAGTTGCCGAGGAAGCAGGCCGCCGACCTGTTCAACTCACACCAGAACGAACTCATCGAGGCGGCCAGGGCGCACGGCGAACTCCTGCAGTGGGAGGCGTTCACCCGCGCGGTGGACTCGACCCCGGACGCGGGGACCCGGCAGGTGCTCACCTGGCTGCGCGACCTGTTCGGGCTCGGCCTGGTCGAGAAGAACCTGGCCTGGTACCTCATCCACGGCCGGCTGTCCGCGCAGCGCGCCCAGTCGGTCACGGCCTACATCGACCGCCTCATCGCCCGCCTGCGCCCGCACGCACAGGACCTCGTCGACGCCTTCGGCTACAGCCAGGAGCACCTGCGCGCCCCGATCGCCAGCGGCATCGAACGCGAGCGCCAAAACGAGGCCCGCGAGTACTACCGCAACCTGCGTGAGAGCGGCACGGCACCGGTCGACGAGAAGGCGCGCAAGGCGAAGTCCGGCAAGACGCGGAAATAGCGCCCGGAGCCCGGCTCGATCACGGTCCGTCGATCACCTACGCCCGCCGACCCTCTGCTCGACCAGCCCGACCGTGTTCCCCTCGCTGTCGGCCACGAAGGCCATGAACTCGTCGGTGCCGGCCGGGCCGAGGCTGTCGTCGCCGTGGTGGAAGATCAGCGCAGGCTCGGCGACGACCCGGACGCCGTCGGCGCGGAGCCGCTCCAGCGCGGCAGCCAGATCGGGCACCTGCAGGTAGATGACGGCTGACGGCGCCCGGCGCTCGAGGAGCAGCCGCACGCCGTCGAGGTCGAAGAACACCAGCCCGGGCGGGTCGAACACCCCGGTCGGCTCCGTGCCGAGCAGCCGCGAATAGAACGCGCTCGCCCGCCCGAGGTCCTCGGCCCTCTGGGCTACCTGGATCATGCGCATGCCGGGCATCGTACCCGCACCCGCTCGGCACCCGCTCGGCCGGCACTCGGGCGGCGGCACTAGGGTCGAGGAAGGTCAGCCGCACGCCGATCGCACGCCGATCGCCCGCCCACCTCACGCCCACCGCCCCGCACCGACAGACGAACGAGGACAGCGATGATCCAGGCACAATCCCTGACCAGGCACTACGGAAGCAAGACGGCGGTCGGCGCGGTCGACTTCACAGTGCAGCCCGGCAAGGTCACCGGTTTCCTGGGCCCGAACGGCGCGGGAAAGTCCACCACGATGCGCATGATCGTGGGGCTGAGCAGACCGAGCGCCGGCTCCGTCACGGTCAATGGCAAGCACTACCGCGACCACGCGGCCCCGCTCCGCGAGGTGGGGGTTCTCCTCGACGCGAAGGCCGTGCACACGGGGCGCTCGGCGTACAACCACCTCCTCGCCATGGCCGCCACGCACGGCATCCCCGCCCGCCGGGTGCGGGAGGTCATCGAGCTGACCGGCCTCGAGTCCGTGGCCCGCAAGCGTGTGGGCGGTTTCTCCCTCGGCATGGGCCAGCGGCTGGGCATCGCGGCGGCGCTCCTCGGTGACCCGGCGACGCTCATCCTCGACGAACCGATCAACGGACTCGACCCCGAGGGCGTGCAATGGGTGCGCCGCCTCGTGCGCCACTTCGCTGCCGAGGGCCGAACGGTGCTCCTGTCCTCGCACCTGATGAGCGAGATGGCGCTCACCGCCGACCACCTCATCGTGCTCGGGCGGGGCCGCGTGATCGCGGACGCCCCGGTGGCCGACATCATCGGATCCGCCACGCGCAGCACGGTCCGGGTCCGGAGCCCCTACTCCGGACGGCTGGCCACCCTGCTCGCCCGGCCGGACGTGACCGTCACCCCGACGGGGCCGGACGTCCTCGAGATCGTCGGCATCACCGCGGCGGACATCGGCGAGCAGGCGGCCGGTGCCGGCATCGCGCTGCACGAGCTGACCCCGCTCTCCGCTTCCCTTGAAGAGGCCTACATGACCCTGACCCAGGACGAGGTGGAGTACCGCAGCATGGGCTCCCCGGATTCCGACGCGCCCGAACTGCAGGAGGCCGCACGATGAGCACGACGACCCCGACCTCGACCCCGTCGCAGGCGACACCTCCCGCCCCGGCCGGTGCGGAACGTCCACCGTCGGCCTTCCGGCTGAGCTTCGCCGGCATCCTCCGCTCGGAGTGGATCAAGCTGCGCACCGTGCGCTCCACGTCGTGGTCCTACGCCATCGTCGTGGTCATCTCCCTGGGCATGGCGGCGATCATGTCCGCCGCTCTGGACCTCCAGGACGGAGGCCCGATGCCTGCCGCCGTGCAGGCCGCCTTCGTCGTGCAGGCCTCGACCTTCGGGGTCTTCTTCGGCCAGCTGGTCGTTGGCGTGCTCGGCGTGCTCGTCGTGACCGGCGAGTACTCCACCGGCATGATCCGGTCGACGCTCACCGCGGTGCCCCGTCGGCTGCCCGCGCTCTGGGCGAAGGCGGCCGTGCTCTTCACGGCCACCTTCGTGGTCGGCGCGATCGCCACGCTGGGATCCTTCCTCGTGGCCGGGCCGATGCTGGCCGGGAAGGGCATCCACGCCAGCCTGGTCGACGGCGCGGTCATCGTGCCCCTGCTGGCCGGCGCCCTCTACCTTGCCCTGGTTGCCGTCTTCGCCCTCGGGGTCGGCGCCATCCTGCGCAACAGCGCCGGCGGGATCGCCGCGACCCTCGGGATGCTGCTGCTCTTGCCGATCGTCCTGTCGATGATCCCGGCGACCTGGGCGAACGACCTTGTCCCGTACCTGATCTCCAACGCGGGCACCGGCATGATGGCTTCCGGCGGGCAGGCGGTCATGGAGCCCTGGCAGGCCCTGCTGGTCGTCCTGGGCTGGCTGGCGGTGAGCCTGGCCGGCGCCGCCCTGCTGCTCAAGCGTCGAGACGCCTAGCCTCGAGGCGCCCGGGGCATAGGCTCTTCGCATGCGAGAGTTCTATCCCGAAATCGAACCGTACGAGACCGGCACCCTTGACGTGGGGGACTGCCAGACCCTCTACTGGGAGGCCTCCGGCAACCCGGACGGGAAGCCGGCGGTCTACCTGCATGGAGGGCCGGGCGGCGCGTCCAGCGCCAACCAGCGCCGCGTCTTCAACCCGGAGAAATACCGGATCATCCTCTTCGACCAGCGCGGTTGCGGCCGGAGCACGCCGCACGCGAGCGAACCGGACGCCGACCTCGAGACGAACACCACCTGGCACCTCGTGGCCGACCTGGAGAAACTCCGCGAGCGCCTCGGCATCGACAGCTGGCTGGTCTGCGGCGGATCGTGGGGCAGCGCCCTCGCCCTGGCCTACGCCCAGACCCACAGGGAACACGTCACTGAACTGGTCGTCCGCGGCATCTTCACGCTGCGCCCGGTCGAGCTGGACTGGTTCTACGAGGGCGGCGCCGCGGCGATCTACCCTGACCTCTGGGAAGACTTCCTCGCCCCCGTGCCGGTTGACGAACGCGGCCACCTGATCGAGGCCTACGGCCGGCTGCTGAACGACCCCGACCAGGCCGTTCGCGAACGCGCGGGCATCGCCTGGTCGAAGTGGGAGTCGTCCACGATCACGCTGCTGCAGCAGCCGGAGACGATCGCGCACTTCACCGAGCCCGCCTTCGCCGTCGCCTTCGCCCGGATCGAGAACCACTACTTCCAGAACGGGGGCTGGTTCGAACCGAACCAGCTGATCCGCGACGCCGCCAGGCTGAAGGACATCCCGGGAGTCATCGTGCAGGGCCGGTACGACATGTGCACCCCGCCATTCACGGCCTGGGAACTGCACAAGGCGTGGCCGGAGGCCGAGTTCCGGATGATTCCGGATGCCGGCCATGCCTTCGACCAGCCGGGCAACCTGGACGCCATCATCGAGGCGACCGACCGCTTCGCCGGGTAGCGTGATTCCATGACGTTCAACGACAACGCCAACATCGGCGGTGGCAGGGCCAGCAAACGCGGACGCAACACGGGCATCGCCGTCGGCGGAGGCGGCCTTGGTGTCGTGGCCCTGATCATCCTGTCGCAGATCCTGGGCGTCGACCTGACCGGGCTGGCCGGCGGCGGCGGACCCCAGCCCACCGGGTCCTCCCTCGAAAACTGCCAGACCGGCGCCGACGCCAACGCCAACATCGACTGCCGGATGAAGGGCGCAGCGGCGTCGCTCGAGACCTACTGGGCCGCCGAACTGCCCGCGCTCGGAGTGGACTACCAGTCACCCCAGGACCTCGCGCTGTTCACCGACAGTGTCAACACCGGCTGCGGCGCCGCCTCGAGCGCGACGGGACCGTTCTACTGCCCGCCGGACGCCACGATCTACATCGACACGGCGTTCTACGACGAACTGCGCACGCGCTTCGGCTCCTCCGGCGGGCCGCTCGCCGAGATGTACGTCGTCGCCCACGAGTGGGGCCACCACATCCAGAACGTCACCGGGGTCCTCGAGGCCTCCCAGGACGGCCGGACCGGGGCCGGCTCCAACGCGGTTCGCGTGGAGCTGCAGGCCGACTGCTACGCCGGCGCCTGGGCGGCCGCCGCGTCGACCACAGAGGATGCCGGCGGAGTCCCGTTCCTGGAACCGATCACCCAGGCGCAGATCACCGACGCACTGAGCGCGGCATCCGCAGTCGGCGATGACCGGATCCAGCAGGCCACACAGGGGCAGGTGAACCCGGAGGGCTGGACCCACGGATCGAGCGAGCAGCGCCAGCGCTGGTTCCTGACCGGTTTCGAGCAGGGCGCCGACGGCTGCGACACGTTCAAGCCGGGCGACGCCGCACTCTGAGCGCGGCCCGACGCGCGTACCGGCCGAGGGTCTGCAGGTCCGACCGCCGCACGCCGTAGAACTGGAAGAAGCCGATCCCGAACACCCGCGACAGGAAAACCAGGTTGAGGTTGCTGGCGATCACGCTGCCGGCCAGGGTCGCCAGCGCGGCGCCCATCGCGCCGAGTGCGGGCGCCAGCCAGACCAGCAGGCCGATGTTGATGGCGCAGGCGATGGTCAGGGAGAGGCTGCGTAGTCCCGGCCGGCCGCGCGCGCTCAGGCCGGACCCGGCGATCGACCCGGGCGTGAGCAGAACGACGGCGAGCAGCAGCACCGCGGCCACCGGGATCGACCCCCGGAAGTCCTCGCCGAAGAGGAACGGGAGCCACCAGAGCATGGTCAGGCCGATGAAGAGGGCGGCGAGCGCGCTGAGGGCGGTCGAAATGCGGGCGGATGCGCTCAGCCTCGCGTCCACCGAGTCGGCCGCATCCGTCACGAAGGTCACATCACGCACGGCGTGGTGGATGATCAGGGGGAGCTCGCTGATGCTGACCGCGACCACGTAGAGCCCCAGCTGGTAGGTCCCGGCGAGCGGAGTCATCAGCACCTGGTCGACGCGGGAGAGCAGAATCCCGGACAGCGATCCCACCCAGATCCGGCCGCCGTAGCCGAGCAGCCCGGCGACCCTGGCCTCGCGCGGCACGACGAGCGCCCGCGGATCGAGACGACGCAGGTGGCCGATGTACACGAAGGCGCCCACGACCGGCATGCCCGCCACCGTGATGGTCGCGACCAGCGGCGTGAGGGTGCCGGTCAGCCAGAACGGGATGAGCACGGCGAGGCGGAGCGAGGACGTCAGGATCCTCTCTATGGTGACCAGCCGCCAGTGGTTCGTGGCCGAGGCCACCCCCCGCAGCACGCCGACGAGGAGGTTCGGCACGATCGCGAGGCTCGCCACGATGATCAGCTGCTGCACCCCAGGGTCACCGCCGCTCAGCCAGGGCGGGGCGAGCAGGATGCCGGCCGTGGCGAGCACGCCGGCCAGGGCCAGGATCAGCAGGCCCCGGCCGGCCGCATTCCGGGCCAGCCCCGGCGACCGGGCGATGGCCCAGGTCACGGCCTCCGGCACGCCGAAGGTGGCGACGGTCACGACGAGGGCCATCGGGGCGATCGCCGCCGCAACGGAACCCCGCCCGTCCACGCCGAGCGCCTGCGCCAGGATCGGCCCGGAGAACAGGGCGACGAGGGGCGGGAACGCATTGCCGAGGAGCGAAATGGTCATGTTCCGCGAGACGGCGCCGGAGCGCGCGGCCGGGCCGCCGGGAGTACTCGCCCGGGGCGCAGCGCTCTCCTCGGGCACGGGCGGCCGACGCTTAGGTGACATGTCGGTTCGTCACGGCGCTCTGCTTCCGTCGGGTCGGCGCGGATCTGTGGGTCGCCACTCTACTCGCAGCCCCCGCGAGGGAGGCTACCCCCGGTCGGGGGGCATTGCCCGGCGATTTCACGTCGACCCTTGTTTCCTGCGCCGACCGAGTCCTATGGTGGGGCTCGAGGTGGCTACGCGAACAGGCGACGAGACCCGAATCGTCGCCCGCGGGGCCCGGTGCGGTGGTGAGCGTGGCATCACAGGTGCTGTCCGGACGGAAGGCGGCGAGGGAGCGGGCCGCTCCCGCAGTCGTCGTGCGCCGGATCGTCGCGGTCGTCGTCGTCGTACTGATTGCCATGCGCATCGAGCTGCAGTTCGGCCTCACCGTGGGCTATCTGGCCGCCGCCGCGCTGGCCCCGCTGTGGTTCCCGGTCCTGCGCGAGTACCGAGGCGCGCGTGCCCTGCTCATCGCCGGGCTGGTCGCGCTCGGCTCGGGGCTGTGGCTCACCGAGCTCGCGCGCGACACTCACGAGATCAGCCTGGGCATCGCCGCAGGCTGGACCTTCCGCCTGGCGGGGGTCCTCTGCTCCGTCGGCTTCATCCTCTGGGCCCGGAAGGTGATTCCCGGCTCCTGGCTCGCGCTCTGCTTCGGCCTGGGACTCCTCGCCGGGGGGCCGACCGCCAGCGAGCTCTACGAGCAGAACCCCTGGCGCTTCGGCTTCTCCTTCGCCGTGTCGATCATCGTGCTGGCACTCGCCACCCTGGCCGGCCGCCGGTGGCTCGGGTTCGTTGCCGCCCTCGGCCTCACCGTTGTCGCGATGTTCACCGATGCGAGGTCGTCCTTCGCGATCCTGCTGCTCACTGCCCTCCTCCTCGGCTGGCAACTGCTGCCGGCGCGCACGGCGCGGGGCAGGTCCGGGGCCCGCGTGGTCATCGCGCTCGCGGCGCTGGCCGTCGTCGTCTACAACTTCGGCCAGGCGGCCATCGTCGCCGGGTACTTCGGGCAAACGACCCAGCAACGCACGATCGAACAGCTGGATGCCTCCGGCTCGCTGATCCTGGGCGGCCGGCCGGAACTGGCGGCGACGCTGGCGCTCATGCAGGACCGTCCGATCGGATTCGGCGTGGGAACCCTGCCGAACCTCGGGGACATCCTCACCGCGAAGTCGGGAATGGCCGAGATCGGGTATGAACCCAACAACGGCTATGTCGAGAGGTACATGCTCGGCGGCCACATCGAACTTCACTCCCTCTTCGGCGACCTCTGGGCGCACTTCGGGATCCCCGGACTGGCCCTGGCCGGCTTCATCCTCTTCCTCATCCTCCGCGGCATCGGGGCGACCATCTCAGCCCGGAGCGCGAGCCCGGTCCTGATCTTCCTCGTCGTCACCGCCGGGTGGACGTTCTTCTTCGGGCCCTTCTACAGCGCGGAACGGATGCTCATCCTCACCCTGGGGCTCGTGATGCTGCCCGGTGCCTCGACGACGACCGTGACGACGCCGCCGACCGGCACCTCGCCGCCGCGTCCCTCGGCGCGCAACGGCCGCAAGCGGCGGTCTGGACTCGGCGCGTGACGACGGCCCCGGAATCAGCGGTTCCGGTCCGGCCGCGCGAGTCCTGGATCGACGTTGCGAAGGGGATCGCGATCATCCTCGTCGTCCTCTTCCACGCGGTGATGTACCTCGACGCGGTCGGTCTGGCCGGTGCGCTCGCCCGGCTCAATCCCCTCCTCGACACCTTCCGGATGCCGCTTTTCTTCTTCATGTCCGGCATCCTCGCCGCAGGGGTCATCGGCCTGCCCTATCGGCAGCTCTTCCGAAAGCGGATGCTGCTCCTGCTCTACCTCTACGTCGTCTGGGCCACCGTGCAGACCCTGTTCCTCCTCGCCCTGCCGCCCATCGGTCACGGGGCCGTGAACGCGGGCTGGAGCAACCTGTACACCATCTTCGTCCGGCCCAGTTCGAACCTCTGGTTCATCTATGCGTTGCCCCTGTTCTTCACCGCCGCCTGGCTCATGCGGCGGTGGAACCCGCTGGTCCAGGTGGCCGGGACGGCCATCGTCGCCGCGGCCTTCGGATCGGGGCTGCTGCACACCGGGACGCCCTGGGACAAGATGGGGCGATATCTCGTCTTCTTCCTGGCGGCCGTGTGGCTCGGACCGCTCGTTCGCCGGCTCGTGCCGCTCGTTCGCTGGTGGCATGCCGGCGTCCTGGCGGGCGCCTATCTCCTCGTCGTGCTCGCCATGGCAAGGCTGGAACTGACGCATGTGCCGTTCGTGCTCCTGGGGGTCAGCGTCCTCGCCGTCATGGTGGGAATCTCGCTCGCCGTCCTGCTGTCGCGCCTCCCCTCCTGCGATTTCCTTCGTTTCCTGGGCACGAGGACCTTGCCGATCTACCTCGTGCACACCTTTCCGATGACGGCGCTCGCGGCCGTTCTGGCCGGCACCGGCGCGAGCGTCGCGTTCGGCTGGGCCACGCTCCTGCCGCCTGTGCTCTGCGTGTTCTCCGTCGTCGTCGCCCTGCTGCTGCACGCGCGTTTCGCGGGGGTGCCGGGGGTCTTCACCGTCCCGGCAGGATCCTGGCTCGCCGTGTCGACGCCGCCGAGGCCCGCGGCCGCCGACTAAGCGCGCACGTCGGAGCGTTGCGGGTTGAGCGAATGCAGCGCCCTCCGGAGCACCGTGCTGGACGTGTTGACGGTATAGGGGAAGTAGACCACCTCGACCCCGACGGCCTCGAACTCCCGCTCGAGTCTCCGCCCGCGCTCGGTGCCGCGCCAGTCGTCACCCTTGAAGAAGACGTCGAAGCGCAGCTCGTTCCAGGTGTCCAGCTTGTCCTCCAGCACCTCGGCGACGGCCTCGTCGACGTAGGAGATGTGGCGCACGATCTCCAGCCGTTCGAACAGCGGCACGACAGGGGGAGTCCCCTTGCGCTCGAGGAGCAGTTCATCGGAGACCACGCCGGCAATCAGGTAGTCGCACTGGCTCCTGGCGTTCTTCAGGATGTTCAGGTGGCCGACATGGAAGAGGTCGAATCCGCCGGCGGCGTAACCGACGCGCATCTCGGTGGTGCGGGGCGGTACGTCGGAGCGGTCCAGTGTCACGGGGTCTCGGTTCTCTCAGGCCGTCCGGGGGTGGCAACGGCGTTCGGGTAGAGAGGTAGGTGAGCAATCCTAGTTTTGTGGGAGCGTTCGGTCTAGTGCCAGTCCGGCCGCAATTCCGGCGACCGCCTCGTCGACCAGCTGCAGCGCGGCGCGATGGCGGCGCGCGCTGGATCCGTGCCCGTCCGCGATGTCGAAGGTCGGCTCGACGAGGCCCCTGGCGCGATTGAGGTCATCGACGAAGTCAGCCAGCCGCTCCGCCGGCCCGTGCGCCGACGCGGCCCGGTAGAGGTCGCCCCGGGGGCCGGCCGCCCGGGCCGCTTCCGCGAGGGCGGCCGCCTCGCGCAGGGTGAAGGTTCGCCATCGCGCCTCCGGGGCGAGCCGGGCGACGGCCGCCCGGTGGTCGCGCTCTGCCGTCAGCACGAGCTGGGCGTCGTCGATCAGCTCTCGCGTCAGCTGGCGTGGCTGGTGGCCGGCCTGGTCCAGCCCCAGGCGCTCGAGGAGCCGGCCGGCTTCGCGGCAGGCGGGGTGGTTGTAGGCCACCCGGGTCCCGGCGCTGGAAACTGAGAATTCGCTGGGCAGCCAACCGCCAAGGCGCGCCCGCAGAAGCTGCTCGGCGAGGGGGGACCGGCACGCGTTGGCTGTGCAGACGACGAGGATGCGCGCGTTCATCGACGGCAGCCTAACCGCATTTGCCCCCGGAACGAACCTTTGAATCTCATGTGCCGGTTTGACGCGGGGACAGATAGTGAGCAACACTCTGTTAACGATCGGTGGCCCCCTACGGTTGCTCAATCCCGCATATCCCGAACGTGTGCACACACACGAAAACTTAAATGCTCCTCTCTAAGCTCCGCTCACAGACCACCGCTTCCACCGACACCACCCAGGCTTCACGCTCCAGCAGGACCAGGAAAGGCGCCCTCGCCGTTTTCGCGGCCACGGCGATCATGACCCTCGGAATCACCGGCTTCGCCGCCGCTCCGGCCCAGGCCGCAGTCGCCGGATCCACGACCACCGGCGTGCCCGTCGGCACCGCGCTCAAGGTCCACTACGGCGACCTCAAGATCACCACGCCCGGACAGGTCGTCAGCGGCCTCGACGTGCGCGGCCTGATCAAGATCGCCGCGGCCAACGTCACGATCAAGAACTCGATCATTCGCGGGCGCACCGTGACTGCCCCGACCGCGCTGATCAACAACCTGTCCGGATACTCCGGCCTGAAGATCATCGACACCGAGCTGTTCCCGTCCAAGGCCTCGCCGTACATGAACGGGATCTACGGCTACAACTTCTCCGCGACGCGCCTGAACATCCACGGCGTGATCGACGGCGTCCACATCACCGGCAGCAACGTCGCCGTGACGAACTCCTGGTTGCACCACAACACGCACTACACCAGCGACCCGGTCCAGGGCGGAACCCCGAGCCATGACGACTCGATCCAGATCCAGAAGGGTGACAACATCAAGGTCATCGGCAACACCATCAGCGGCTCGTACAGCGCCGGTGTGCAGATCACCCAGGACCGCGGAAAGGTCTCGAACTTCACCTTCACCGGCAACCGGGCCGACGGCGGCAAGTGCACGATCAACATCGCGCAAAAGACCTACGGTCCGCTCTCCGGCGTGAAGATCCAGGACAACAAGTTCGGCCGCAACACCCGGCTCGCCAACTGCGCGATCATCGCGCCCACGACCACGGCGACGCAGAACGCCGGCAACTACTACACCCCCGACGGCACCATCGTGACCGTCCGCAAGGGCGCCTAAGCACTCCGCGTCACCCCGGCAGAGCCCCCGCGTCCAGACGCGGGGGCTCTGCTTCTTTTTTTGCGCAGGGGGTCGCGGCCCCGCGCGAAGCGTTTTATTGTCGCTGCAGCACCGGGGTCACTCGAAGGCCCTTGTCCTGACATGATTCGAGGGCTCCATGCATCCGCGACTCTCGCACCTGTCCTTCGCCGTGGCGGCCGCGGTCATCGCGGCCATTTTCATCGGCCCGCCGGCCGGCGCGGACACGGCCCCGCCCAGCTCCTCGACGCCGAAGACGGTGGCCGCGGATGCCCTGCCCACGCCGCAGATCAACGGGGTCGTCTGGACCCAGCTGATCGTGGGCACGACCGTGTACGTGGGCGGGGAGTTCACGAAGGCGAGGCCGGCCGGCTCAGCGCCCGGCGCGAACGAGGTCACCCGCAACAACATGCTCGCGTACAACCTCACAACGGGAGCGATGACCTCCTTCAACCCGAACATGAACGCCGCCGTGCGCGGCCTCGTCGCCTCCGCCGACGGCACCCGGGTGTACGCGGGCGGAAGCTTCACCAGCGTCGGAGGCGTCAGCAGGTACCGGCTGGCGGCCTTCAGCACGGCGACCGGGGGGCTCGTTTCCACCTGGGCTCCCGTGGTCAACGCGGCCGTGAAGGCGGTCGGCATCTCGGGCGGGACGGTCTTCGCGGGCGGCACGTTCACCGTGGCGAACGGGCAGTCGCGTCCCCGGATCGCATCCTTCGCCACGTCGAACGGGGCCGTGCAGGGCTGGAAGGGCAACCCGTCCGGCGGGTCGGTGAACGCCCTCACCGTGTCCCCGGATGGGACGAAGGTCGTCATCGGCGGAAGCTTCACCTCCTACAACGGAGGCACAAACCCCGGCTACGGCATGGCCGCCACGAGTGCCGGCACCGGGGCATCCCTGGCCTGGAAGGTCAACGGGTTGATCCGCAACGCCGGGGCGAACGGCGCCATCCTGAGCCTGACATCCTCGAGCAGCGGAGTCTTCGGCACCGGCTACGACTTCGGCTCCGGGGCGATGTTCGAGGGGACGTTCCGGGCCAGCTGGACCGACGGCACCCTGGTCTGGATCGAGGACTGCCATGGCGACACCTACTCCGCCGTCCCCGTCAACGACGTCGTCTACACGACCGCGCACGCGCATTACTGCGGCAACATCGGCGGGTTCGGGGAGACGAGCCCTCGCTCCTATCACCGCACCCTGACCTTCACGATGGCGGCCACCGGGGTGGTGGCGAAGAACGCCGTGGGCAACTACTACAACTTCGCCGGGCAGCCCCGGCCGACGCTGCTGGCCTGGTACCCCGAGATCAACACGGGCACCTACACCGGGCAGGGACAGGGCCCGTGGAACATCGCGGCGAACTCGCAGTACGTCCTCTACGGGGGTGAGTTCACCTACGTGAACAACAAGCGGCAGCAGGGCCTCGTGCGCTTCGCCGTGTCGGCGATCGCCCCGGACAAGGAGGGCCCCAGGCTCCAGGGGGCAAGCTTCCTCCCGACGCTCTCGTCGCCGAGCGCCGGGACGGTGAGGGTGTCCTGGACCTCGAACTACGATCGGGACAACGAACAGCTCACCTACCAGGTGCAGCGCGACGGCGTCACGGTGAAGACGCTCACCGGGCTGTCGGTCGACTGGAAGAGGCCGACGATCACCTGGACCGAGACCGGCCTCACCCGCGGGAAGACCTACGCCTACCGGCTCAAGGTCACCGACCCGTTCGGCAACGTGCGCACCGGGAACCCCGTCAGCGTGACGGTGTCCTAGCGTCGCTTGCCCGGGCGATCACGTCGGCGACCATGCGCATGCGGCGATCGAGGTCGAAAACCGGATTGACCGCCGCCGGCTCCGGCAGGGCGGCCCGCTCCCGGGTCGCGGACGCCACGGCGCAGAGGGCCGCCGAGATGTCGGCGACGGGATCGATGGTCCGGGGAACCCCGATGCCGCCGACCAGGGGGAGCACCTCGGCCGCCCCGCCGTCCGCGTACCCCGCCGACCGGATCCCCAGCCGCCAGGCCTCGACCGGAACCAGGCCGAAGGGCTCCGGCTTGGAGGGAAAACAGGCGACGGCGTCGATCGTGCCGGCCAGCGCCGCCATCGACGGGGCTTCCCCGAGGTAGGTGATCCGATCGTCGTGGGCGATCGCATCCCGCACGGCGTCGAGCGCGTCTTCCTGCCCCGGGAACGGCGCACCGTAGAGCAGCAACTTCCAGTCCCGGTCGCGCAGGGCCGGAGACGCAAAGGCCCGCGCCACCTCCAGGTGCCCTTTGTGGCCGTTGACCCGGCCGACGACCCCGATCACGAGGGGCTCGTGCGGCTCGTGCGCCGGCAGCTCGGCGACCGGGCTGAAGACGGGGGACATCACGGTCACCCGGCGACGGTCCACTCCCGCGCCGGCCAGCCACCCGGCGGTTGCCTCGCTGCAGGCGCTCACCGGGAAGCGACCGCCGGCGAGGAGTCCCCGCACGAGGATGCCCCCGACCGGGCCCGGCAGGAGTTCATGGACGGAGACATAGAAAGGCAGCTTGCGGAGGCGCAGGGCCGGCACGTAGGCCGCCAGGGCGAGAGTCCACACGATGACGAAATCCGCGTCGGCCACTCCGGGGCGGAGCGACGGAAGACGGAGAGCATCGGCCAGGCGGCTTCGCCGGAGAACCGCCAGCCCCGGGTCGATGGTGACCACGGCCCAGTGCCCCAGGTGCGCGAGCGAATCGGCCAGGGGGCCGTCATGGGGCACGAACACGCTCACGTCGTGGCCGAGCCTGACCAGGCACTCCACTTCCTGGATCAGCACACGCGTCGCCCCGTAGCTGTCATTGCTGCCGTGCAGAACGGCAATCTTCATTCTCGACCCCTCGACGGATGGCGCTTGCTCAGAACTGTACCGCCAGCGGCGGGGCGGAGGAGGGATTGGGCCTGGCCACTAGTCATGAGGCAGGCTCACGTGTATGAATGGCTGCACGAGGTAACCCGACCGGCGCGCCACCACGAGCCGGCCTCACCGTGGGGAGTTCGATCATGGCAGCACAGCAGCCCGGGCACGCCGGTGGACGCCAGGCGCGAGCGTGGGGGATCCTGGGCGTCGCCGTCCTGGTCCTCGTCGTCACCGTTGCCGTCCTGGATGGGGCGGAATCCCGTGACCAGGCCGGCGCGGCCCCCGCGCCCAGCGGGGCCGTGGCGGGCGCAACGCCGACGGCGGTCCCCGCGCCGAAGTCCGAACCGGCGCCGACCCCGACGCCCGCCCCGCCCAGCGCCCCCCGCGCGGGGGAACCTGCTCCGCCCGCGGCCAGGCCGGCGGTTCCGTTCACGAAGTCGTCCGCGCCCGTGGCCGGAGTGGTCTTCAGCATCGACAAGCTCCAGGCCGTCAACGGCATCGCGCAGGGCCCCGGCGAGGTCGGCGGCCCCTCTCTCCGCTTCGAGCTCACCGTCCGCAATGACACCGCGGCGGCTGTGTCGCTGACCTCCACGGTCGTGAACGTGTACTTCGGGCCGGATGAGGCGCCCGCCACGGAGCTGCGGAAGCCCGGCAGTATCCCACTGCCCGCAACCCTGGCGCCGGGGCGGACCGCACGAGGCGTCTTCATCTTCGCCGTCCCCGAGCAGTCACGGGACCAGGTCCGGATAACGGCCGACTACACGGCCGGGGTTCCGATCGCCGTCTTCGAGGGGCAAGCGCCGCGCTAGCCTGCCGCGCGTCGCGGTCTGCGGGCGCGTGCCGGGCCCCGATCCTCGACCCCCTGTTGGGGGACATCCATAGCTGAGCAATCGTCACTATACTCACGAAAACGGCGGCCACCCGAAGGCCGCCGGCTTACCCGAACAGAGGTCTTCCATGGGTGTTCCATCCGTGTCCCGTCTGCGATTCCTTGCTCTGGCCACGGCCGCGGCCGTCGCCGCGGGCGTCCTGATGGGGACCGCGGCGGCGCACGCCGACACGGCGCCGCCCGACGCCTCGCTGCCGAAGACGGTGGCGGCCGACTCCCTGCCCACGCCGCAGATCAACGGGGTCGTCTGGACCCAGCTCATCGTCGGCAACACGGTCTACGTCGGCGGGGAATTCACCAGGGCGCGGCCGGCCGGCTCGGCGGCCGGGGTCAACGAGGTCGCACGCACCAACCTCATGGCCTACAACCTGACCACGGGCGTGATGACCTCGTTCAACCCCAACGTGAACGGCGCGGTTCGCGCGCTCGTCGCCTCGCCGGACGGCACCCGCGTCTACGCAGGCGGGAGCTTCACGTCGGTCGGCGGGGTCAACCGCTATCGGCTCGCCGCCTTCACCGCCGCCACCGGCGCGCTGGTTACCACCTGGGCGCCCGTCGTCAACTCGACGGTCAGGGCGCTCGGCATCTCGGGCAGCACGGTCTACGCCGGTGGCGTCTTCACCGCGGCCAACGCGGTCACGCGCACGCAGATCGCCTCCTTCAGCACAACGAACGGCGCCCTGCTGCCCTGGCAGGGGACGCCGGCCGGCGGCGGGGTCTACGCGCTGGCGGTTTCGCCGGATGGCACCAAGGTGGTCATCGGCGGCAGCTTCACTTCTTACAACGGGGGGACGGACCCCGGCTACGGCATGGCGGCCACGAACGCGAGCACCGGGGCCCCGCTGCCCTGGAAGGTCAACGGTTTGATCCGCAACGGCGGGGTGAACGGCGCCATCCTCAGCCTGACTTCCTCGGCCGACGGGGTCTTCGGCACCGGCTACGACTTCGGCGCCGGTGCGATGTTCGAGGGCACCTTCCGCGCCGCCTGGGCCGACGGCACGCTGATCTGGATCGAGGACTGCCACGGCGACACCTACTCTGCGGCGCCCGTCAACGATGTCGTCTACACGACCGGCCATGTGCACTACTGCGGCAACATCGACGGTTACCCGGAGACCACGCCGCGCTCCTACCACCGCACGCTCGCCTTCTCCATGAAGACGACCGGTGTGATCACCGCCAACGCCGCCGGCAGCTACTACAACTTCGCCGGCAGCCCGCGGCCCTCCCTCCTCAACTGGCACCCCGACATCAACACCGGCACCTACACCGGGCAGGGCCAGGGGCCGTGGAACGTCGCCGGCAACTCCCAGTACGTGCTCTACGGCGGCGAGTTCACGATCGTGAACAACAAGGGGCAGCAGGGTCTCTCGCGCTTCGCCGTGTCCACGATCGCTCCCAACAAGGAGGGGCCGCGCGTCACGAACACCGCCTTCGTCTCGTCGGCCTTCGTCCCCGCGGTCGTCTCGCTGGCCGCGGGGAGCGCGCGGGTGTCCTGGTCGTCGGCGTACGACCGGGACAACGAACAGCTGAAATACGAGGTCCTCCGCGACGGGGTGTCGGTCAAGACGCTCCAGGCGTCCTCGTCCGACTGGAACCGCCTGAATCTCGGCTGGACCGACACGGGCCTGACCCCCGGCCAGTCCTACTCCTATCGCATCCGGGTCACCGACCCCTTCGGCAACGCCCGCACCGGCGACCCGGCAACGGTGACGATCAGCGCGTCCGGGAGCGCGAGCGCCTATTCGGCCCTCGTCCAGGGTGACGCGCGTTCCTACTGGCCGTTCGGTGAGGCCGGCGGAACAACCGCCTACGACTGGGCGACGGGCGTCGATGCGACCACAGGCTCCGGCGTGACCGGGAATGTGCCGGGCGCCATCACCGGCACGACGGGGACAGCGTCGCGATTCGACGGCACGACTGCCGGGTTCGCGTCCACCCGATTGATTGAGAATCCCGCGAGCACGTTCAGTGTCGAGGCGTGGGTCAAGACCACGACGAAGCGCGGCGGCAAGATCATCGGTTTCGGTAACAGTGCCACCGGCGCGTCGACGAGCTACGACCGGCACGTCTACATGGACACCAGCGGGCGGATCTGGTTCGGGGTGCGGCCGCCGGCCGGGACGCGCACGGTGAACTCTGCAGCCGGCTACAACGACGGGAAGTGGCACCAGATCGTCGCGACCCTCGGTGCCCAGGGCATGGTGCTCTACATCGACGGGAAGCAATCCGCGCAACGCACCGACACGACCACGGCCCAGTCCTATCGCGGCTACTGGCGAATCGGCGGCGACAACCTCAACGGCTGGACCGGCCGCCCGCTCAGCGACTACATCGCGGCCGACATCGACGAGGTAGCGCTGTACACCAGGGCTATCAGCGCAGAGACAGTGGCCAACCACTATGCCCTGGCAACCACGGGCACGCCCGGAAACCTCGCCCCGACCGCGGCCTTCAGCAGCGCGGCGAACGAGCTCGCGGTGGCCGTGGACGGATCGGCCTCGTCCGACCCGGACGGCACGATCACCGGCTACGCCTGGGCGTTCGGCGACGGAGCAACCGCCGCCGGGCCAACCGCCTCGCACACGTACGCCGCCGCCGGCACCTACACGGTGTCCCTCACCGTCACCGACAACGGCGGCTCGACCGGCACGGTGACGCACCAGGTGACCGTCGCCCAGGCCCCCGCCAACGCGACCCCGACGGCCGTCCTCACGCTCACCCCCACGGGCCTCTCCGTCGCCGTCGACGGGTCTGGGTCAACCGACGCCGACGGCACCATCGCCGGATACGCCTGGGCGTTCGGCGACGGGGGAACGGGGACGGGAGCCACGGACACCCACGCCTACGCCGCGGCAGGCACCTACACGGTGACACTGACGGTGACGGACAACGCCGGGGCAACCGGAGTGGCTACCCGCCAGGTCACGGTGGCCGCCCCGCCGCCGGCCGGGGCTGCGTTCGCCGCCGACGCGTTCGAGCGCACCACCACGGGTGGCCTCGGCACCGCCGACACCGGCGGCCCGTGGACCGTGACCGGATCGAGCGCCAACTACTCCGTCGGGGACGGGGTCGGCAGGCTCCGCGCGGCCACGGCGGGGGCGACGGTGAACGCCTACCTCGCGAACGTGTCGTCATCGGACGCGGACGTGACCGCGACCATCTCGCTGCAGGACCAGGTGACCGGGTCCGGTGCCTACGTCTCGGTCATCGGCCGGCGGATCGGATCGGACGACTACCGGGCCCGGGTGAAGGTGCTCGCCACCGGGGTGGTTCAGCTCCAACTGCTGCACGGGGCGACGAACCTGCAGACCGTGACCCTCGCGGGAATCACCTACGCCACCGGGGACCGGCTTCAGGTCAGGACGCAGGTCTTCGGAACCTCGCCGACGACTGTCCGTGCGAAGGCCTGGCCGCTCGGCACGGCCGAGCCGACCGGGTGGCAGGTGAGCGTCACCGACGCCACGGACACGATGCAGGGCCCCGGGCACATCGGTTTCGCCCTCTACCTCGGTGGAACCGCCACCGTCGTCCCCCTGACGGCCTCCTTCGACGACCTCGTCGCCAGGCCCGTCGGCTGACCGGCGGAGCGTGAAGGGAGATGTTCATGCCCGATGCCCGGCCGCGCATCCTCATCGCGGTCCTGACCTTCCGCAGGCCCCTGGACCTGGAGGAGTTGCTTCCGGCGCTCGTCGACCAGGCCGCAGGCGTCGGCCCGGAGGCGCACATCCTTGTCGTCGACAACGATCCTGATGCCGGGGCCCGCGGCCTGGTCAGGGAGCTCGGGCGGTTCGACCCGGTCGCCTACGTGCACGAACCCGAGCCCGGGATCGCCGCGGCCAGGAACCGGGCGCTCGCCGAGGCCTCCGCGTACGACCTCCTCGTCTTCATCGACGATGACGAGCGACCCACCGACGCGTGGCTGGCGGCACTGCTGGCCACCTACGACTCCTCCAGGCCCGCGGCGGTGGTCGGCCCCGTGCTCTCACGCTACGACACCGAGCCCGACCTCTGGATCCGCGCCGGTCGCTTCTTCGAGCGCCGCCGGCACACCACCGGGACGCGCGTCCCGCTCGCCGCGACGAACAACCTGCTCCTCGACCTCGAGCAGGTTCGCGCGCTCGGCGTCACGTTCGACGAACGCTTCGGGCTGAGCGGGGGCTCGGACTCGCTGTTCACCCGGCAGTTGCACGCGCGCGGCGGCGAGATGATCTGGTGCGACGAGGCGGTGGTCATCGACGTCGTTCCCGCCGTGCGGCTCACCCGGCAGTGGGTCCTGCGACGCGCATTCCGGATGGGCAACACCTGGAGCCGGATTGCGCTGGAGGACACTGAGAGCGCCCGGCGTGCGCTCGTGCGGATCTCACTGCTCACCCGGGGATCCGCCCGCGTGCTCGGGGGCACCGCCCGCTACGCCGCCGGCGTCCTCACCGGACAGCTCGGGGCTCGCGCCCGGGGCCTGCGTACCGCGGCGAGGGGGGCGGGAATGCTCACCGGGTCCGTCGGGTCCGTGTACAGCGAGTACCGGCGGAGCTAGGCGATGCCGGCGGCGCACACGGCCCACCCGAACGCTCCGCTCGGGCTGGAGCGGGCGCGACTGCTGCGCACGCTCCGAAGCGCGTATCTCGAGCGCGCCCACCGGCTCCCCCCGGCCACGATCATCTACCGCGTCCGCCGGTACGATTTCCAGGAGTCCCTGCTGGCCGGACTCGAGGTCGTGCAGGCCGGTCCCGTCCGGGCGGCCTGGCTGCTGGCTCGCTCGCGCGTCTCCGAACTCGAAATCAACGAGCCGCTCATGCTCTCCAGCCTGCCGGGGAGCGCTCTCGCGGTCGCGTCCCTGCGCCTGCGCTCACTCCTCGGGGGCCCGCGCGCGACGATCGTGAGCTACGCGATGGAGAACGCCGACCCATTCGGCCGCCCACCCGCCGGTTCGGCGAAAGAGCGGCTGAGGCGGACGGTCGACGGCGCGCTGGCGCGTTTCGTCTGGGGGCAACTCGACCGGGTCGCATTCGCGACGGACTCCGCACGCGGCACCTACGGCAGCGCCCTGCCGGAACCGCGCGATCGAACCCTCACGACCCTCATACCGGCCCTGCCGGCCCCCTGCTCCTGCGAGCACGACACCGTACGGGATCTTCCCCGCGTCCTCTTCGTCGGGGCGCTGGTCGAGCGCAAAGGGGTCCTGCGCGTTCTCGAAGCGTGGGACTCCGTGCGGGAACGGGTGCCCGGAGCGCGGCTCTGCATCATCGGCAAGGGGGTGCTCGAGGGTCGTGCCAGGTCGGCCGCGGACCGGGACGATTCGATCGAGCTGATGATCGACCCCGACCGGAGCGAAATCCATCGGCACCTCCGTCGCAGCGGCGTGCTCGTGCTGCCCTCGCAGCCCACGCCGACCTGGCGGGAGCAGGTCGGCCTGCCCATCGTGGAAGGCCTCGCGCACGGGTGCACGGTCGTGACCACGACCGAAACGGGCCTGGCCGGCTGGCTGGCCGACCACGGCCACGGTGTTCTCGAACCGGCCTCCGGTCCCTCGGAACTCGCCGATGCGCTCGTCTCCGCGCTCCGGGCCGGACGCAGCGCGTCCGCGGTGACGGCCGACCTGCCGGCCATCGACGGCCGGCTGGCCGCCGATGCCTGGCTGTTCAGTACAGCCCGGCCGGAACCGCGCGGGGAGCTGGTCGTGGCGAGCGAGCCGCGAGCACGGCCGACTCGTAGGCTTCGAAATGGCGGTCTATGACGTCGTCCCAGCGGCGCCGGGAGAGGTCGGGCCCGGTCTCGCCGCGCTGGGCGCGGGCACGCGCCATCCCCTCCGCGAGGACAGCCGCCGAGATCTCGCCGGAGTACGTGATCACCCAGTCCTGCCCGACCTCGGTCCTGAGCGCCTCGGTGACGGCGTTGGAGGGAACCAGGATGGGCCGGCCCAGGGAGAGTGCCACGAGGGCGGCCCCGGAATTGTGCATCTCCCGGTAGGGAAGAACGACGAGCTCGGCCCGCCCGACGGCGTCGACGAGTTCGGCATCGCTCACGTAGCGCAGGCAGACGTCGATCCTGGTGTCGACGGCGGCAGCGCGGACGACGGCCTCACCGAGCCCGGGCGGCTGGGGCCGACCGACGATCTGCAGGGACGGCGCCTCCGCCCCCGCGCCGGGGGCGGCCGGCAGCCCGGCGAAGGCGGTGATCAACGCGTCCAGGCCCTTGTAGGAACGGATGAGCCCGAAGTACAGCATCCGGCCGGGCTGCGTATCCGGGAGTGCGTGGCCGGCGAACCAGTCCCGGTAGTCGCCGTGCTCGATCGTGCGCACCGGGGCGCCGCCCGGCACCGGTGTCGCCTCGTTGAGGCGGATCCACAGGGTGGTCCGGCGGTCCAGGCGTTCGATCAGGCGCCGTTCCGCCGGGGTTGTGTCCTCGTGGCTCCGCACGTTGTGCACGGTGCGCACGACCGCGGTGCGCCGGCGGCGCACTCGAGCCAGGAGCGCTCGGAACAACAGCCGCCGCACCAGGGCTCGCAGGGGTGTGCGGCCGCGCAGCAGGGTCTCCGGCCAGTGCACGTGCAGCACGTCGTAGCGGTCGGTGAGCGCGCGCGTCCAGGTGAAGGTGAGCAGCTCCGAGCGTGCGCCCAGCCGGTTCCCGAGCTGGGTCAGGTACGGGTTCGTCGTTGCCCGCCCGCCCGGGTAGGACTGGAGGATGCGCACTACGTCGACCGGCTTCGCAATCCGTCGCGCAGGCGCACGAGGGCCGACTCCGCCCTGGACCGCCCCGCCGGGGCCTTCCGGCGGGTCGCGGCGGCCGGCTCGGCCGGCGCCTCCTCGGGTGGCAACTGGGCTCCGTAGTACGCCTCGGACCGGCGGTCGCGCACCTGGTTGAGCACGATCCCGAGCACGCGCGCGTTCACCGCTTCCAGCGACTCCAGGGTGCTCGCGAGCTTCTGCCGGCGGGTCGAGTTGAAGCGGGCCACGACAATGGCGCCGTCGGACACGTGCGCAAGCCCGAGGGCGTCACTGGCCGGCAGCAGTGGGGGAGAGTCGATCACGATGAAGTCGTACTCGGCGGACAGCTGCTTCACCAGGTCGTGCATGGCCGTCGACCCGAGAAGCTGGCCGGGATTCGGGGGAAGCGCGCCGGCCGGTAGCACGTGGAGCGCGTTCGCCCAGACGGTGATCGCCTCCGAGCGGGTGCAGGCTCCGACGAGAACCGTGGTGAGGCCGAGCTCGCCCTCGATCCCGCACATGTCCGCGAGGCTCGGTCGTCGGAGGTCGGCGTCGATGAGCAACACGCGCGGGTACCGCTCGGCCATCGCCAGGGCCAGGTTGGCCGCCGTGGTCGACTTGCCGTCCTGCGGCAGGGGAGAGGTGACCACGACGATGCGCGGCCGATTGTCCACGTCGATGAACTCGAGGTTGGCGCAGATCCGCCGGTAATCCTCCGCGAGCGAACTTCGGGGCATCGCCCGCATCACCAGGCCGGCCGGGTCGGTGCGGCGCTTCAGGCCGACCTTGCCGATCAGGGGAGTGTCGGTCACCCGCGCCAGGTCCTTGTCCTCCCGCACGCGCGTGTCCAGCAACTCGCGGCCGAGCGCGTACACGACGCCGAGGGCAAGGCCCGCGAGCAGGCCGGTGACCAGGATGAACGGCACGTTGGGCGACGACGGGTTCTTCGCCACCTGCGCGGTCGAGACCGTTTCCATGGTGATCGACGGCGCATCGTTCGGGCCCTTCGGCGCGAGGTTCTGCACGGTGGTGGCCAGCGAGTCGGTGATGGCGTCCGCGATCACGGCGGCGTCCGTCGCCGAACGGTCGGCCACGGTGATCTCGATGATCACGGTGTTGAGCGGCGTCTCGGCGGTCACCCGCGAGGCGAGCGCCCTCGCCGTGGTGTCGAGCCCGAGATCCTCGATGACGGGGTCCAGGACGGCCGGCATCGTCGCCAGCTGCGCATACGATTCGACGAGGTTCTGGGTGAAGGTCGAGCCCTGCACCAGCTCGTTCGTCGTTTCGCCGCGCTGGCTGGTGACGAAGACGCTGCTCCTCGATTGATACATCACGGGCAGGGTGGCCGCATACGCCCACGCGGCGGCGACCCCCACAACCCCGAGGACCAGGATCACCAGCCACCGCCTGGTCACCGTCCTCAGATAGTCGATCGGTTCCACGTTGTCTCCCCTCGGTATTCGCTCAAGGCGCTATTCGCTAAAAAGTCTTGTCGGACGGGTGCTGGATGGGTTCAGGGACCGTCTGTGCCGCCGCGGTCCCCAGCACGGCCATATCGCGGAACCACTTGTGCAGGGCGAGCGCCAGGAAGGCCGCATTCGCCGCGAAGATGACCGTGTAGACGGTGAAGAACAGCTGCGGTGCACCGAGGAGCACGAAGACCAGGCAGAGGATGCCGTAATCCGTCGGGATCACGAGCAGCGAGCGCCACGGCGTGCTGCGGCGGGGCGCGGCCTCCGCCCCGGTGGCGTGTTTCGCCTTGAGAAGGTCGTTCAGGATCATCGCGAAGAAGGAGACGGCCGCCACGACGGTGAAGCCCACCGGGACGAGCAGCCAGGCCGGGCTGGGGAGGTCGAAGTGGCTGAACGCCGTCACCAGCACGGCGAGGTGCAGGCTCGAGATCTTGACCGAGTCCACCACGTGGTCGAGCCATTCGCCGGACGGAGACCCGCCTCCCCGCAGCCTGGCCACCTGTCCATCGGCGGAATCCAGGGCGTAACCGACGGCGAGGAGAAGCCAGACTGCGACGCCGAGCCCCCAGCCGGGCTCTCCGATCGCGAGGAGGAGGATCCCGGAGAAGGTGAAGACCGCGCTGATCGCGGTCACGCCGTTGGGGGCAAGTCCCACCCGGTAGGCGGCCGCGGCGAGGTAGCGGCCTATCCGTCGATTGACGTAGATCGAGTAGGCCGGTGCGCCGGGCGCCGCGGTCTTCTGGGCGGCCGACAGCCGCCGGACCGTGCCCCAGTAGCTCTCGGGCGCATCCGTGCCAACGGTGAACGGGGGCATGGCGCTCATATGATCGTCCGCCTGACCACGGCCGGCGACGGATGCCGGGTCGGCTTGTAGGCCTCGCTCCAGGCCGAATGGCCCGTGCGCCCGCGGCTCAGGCCGCGCGTGCTGTAGCCCTCGGTGAGCCGCATCGCGAGGTCTTCGTACCCGGAGGTGACGCTCTCCCAGTTGAAGAGCGCCCTGGCGCGTCCCTGCAGGCCCTCGCCGATTTCCGCGGTGCGGTGCGGGCTGAGCTCGGCGTCCTCGATCAGGTTGGCGAGGTTCGCGGCATCCTGGAAGTAGGCCCCGTTGCTGCCGAGCACCTCGCGATTGAAGACGACGTCCCAGGCCAGGACCGCCGTGCCGGCGCCCATCGCGCGCAGCAACGACGGGTTCGTTCCGCCGACCGAGTGGCCGTGGAGGTAGGTGACGGCGTGCGCGTAGAGCTGGTCGAGGAGATCCTGGTTCCAGACGCCGCCGAGCAGGCGGATGCGGGGATCGGACGCGGCGAGCCTGGCGACCCGGGAGGTGTACTCCGCCGCGTACGGCGCAGAGCCGACGACGACCAGGGGAAGGGTCGCGCCACTGCGGAGATACCCCTCGACGAGGACGTCGACGTGGTTCTCCGGTTCGAAACGCGCCACCACGAGGTGGTAGCCGCCCGCGACCAGCCCGAGATCCGACACGAGGTCGGTCGGAACCTCGCGCAGGATCTTCGCGCCGTAGGTGATGAGGTCGGTGGGAATGGCGAACTCGTGCTGGTAGTAGTCCACGATTCCCTGCGCGTCCGAGATGAGCGCGTCCGCCTGGCGTACGGCGACCTCTTCGGCCCAGCGGTAGTAACGCCGGCCGACGGGGCCCCACTTGCCGCGCTTCCACTCCAGGCCGTCGACGTGCACGGCCGTCGGCACATTGTGGCGGCGGAGCCGGGGCAGGAACGGCGCGTTGGCCGCGTTGAAGACGAACGCGACGTCGGGCCGTCGATGCCGCGACAGGTGGCCGACCGAGAGGGCGGTGTGGCTAAGGGTCTCCAGCGCGCGCAGGTGCAGGGACGGCAGGTGCACGAGGTCCATGCCCCGGTAGGTGCGGGGGGACGCTTCACCGGTGGTGCGGCAGTACACGGTGACCTCATGGCCGCGGCTGACGAGCCTGTGGCCGATCTCCTCGACCGCCGTCTCGAACCCGCCGTAGGCCGCGGGCACGCCCCGGGTGCCGATCATCGCTATCCGCAGAACGGCCTGCCCGTCCGTCATGTCGACCTCACCGGGGCCGGGGAGCCGAGGCGGAGGGCGCGGCAGGCGGCGGCAGTGGTGGCGGCGGGTGGGCCGGAGGTGCGGTGTCGACGGAAGCGTCGACGGCTCAGCGACGTGGTCACAGTTCATTCCCTGCAGTTCGGGTTTACAGGTAAGGGGTGGCGCGTCGGGCCTGGCGCCCTGGGGCGCCGGTCCGAAACTGTGAATCACTGAAGAAAGCTCAGCTACTCACGTGGCGAACATACCCCGCCGGAACGCGGCCCACAGCCCCCTGAAAGGGGGTCGCGGCAGCCGGTGGGCGCGCCGCCCGGATATTCGCCCCCCATCGGGGGGTATTCGAGCGCAGGGTGCCGTGCCATTGTCTGAAACGTGAGAGATATTCAGATCGCTCGGACGAGCCCGCCGGATGCCTGGCACTGGACGCACGCCGGTTGGAGGCGCAGATGACCACGAAGCTGAACATCGCGGTGGTGGGCGCGGGCTACTGGGGTCCGAACCTGGCCCGGAATTTCCACACCAGCCCGGACTGGAACCTCGTCGCGATTTGCGACATCGACGGTGAGCGGGCACGCCGGGTCGCGGAGATGACCGGCGGTGTGCGCGTGGTCACCGCGCTGAGCGACCTGCTCGCATCCGCCGACCTCGATGCGGTGGCGATTGCGACGCCGGCGAAGACCCACCACGGGATCGCCCGGGCGGCCCTGTCGGCCGGAATGCACGTCATGGTGGAGAAGCCGCTGGCCGACACAGGGGTGCGCGGGCGTGACATGGTCCGCGCGGCCGCGGAGCGCGGACTGGTCCTGATGGCCGACCATACCTACTGTTACACGCCCGCGGTGCTGAAGATCCGCGAGCTCATAGAAGAAGGAGCGCTCGGCGACATTCTCTTCGTCGATTCCGTGCGGATCAACCTCGGTCTCATCCAGCCGGATGTCGACGTGTTCTGGGACCTCGCACCGCACGACCTGTCGATCATCGACTTCGTGCTGCCGGGGGGACTGCGGCCCCTCACGGTTTCGGCGCACGGTGCCGACCCGCTCGGAGCGGGGAAATCCTGCGTGGGCTACCTCAGCCTTCCGCTGCCGAACGGGGCGATGGCGCACGTGCACGTGAACTGGCTCAGCCCCACCAAGATCCGGCAGATGATCATCGGCGGCACCAAACGCACACTCGTCTGGGACGACCTCAACCCCCAGCAGCGACTCAGCGTCTACGACCGGGGAGTCGACCTCGAGCTCCAGGCCCTCGACGGAGCCGAACGCAGCGCGGCCACGGTCTCCTACCGCCTCGGCGACACCTGGTCGCCGGCCCTCCCGGAGCGGGAGGCCCTCGGCGCCATGGCCAGCGAGTTCGCCGAGGCCATCCGGGACCGCCGCCCGTCCCGCACCGACGGCGAGGCGGGCTTGCGTGTACTTTCCATCCTGGAGGCAGCCAGTCGCAGCCTCGCCGGCTTCGGTGCGGCCACCCCCCTTGACGCCGATCGAATTGCCGCCGATCGACCCCTGGCAGAGGAGTTACTGTGAGCGAATTGCACGGAGCGAACGTGCTGGTCACCGGCGGAGCGGGGACCATCGGCTCCGAGATCGTGGACCAGCTGCTGGAGGCCGGGGTAGACCACATCGATGTGCTCGACAACCTGGTCCGCGGTCGGCGGGCGAACCTCGACGGCGCCCTGGCAACCGGTCGGGTCACCCTGGTCGAGGGCGACATCCGCGACCGCGACCTCGTTCGCGACGTGACGCGGGGCAAGGACCTGGTCTTCCACCAGGCGGCGATCCGGATCACGCAGTGTGCCGAGGAGCCGCGCCTGGCACTCGAGGTCCTCGTCGATGGAACCTTCAACGTCTTCGAGGCGGCCGTGGCCCACTCGGTCGGCAAGGTGATCGCGGCCTCCAGCGCATCCGTGTACGGGCTCGCCGAGGAATTCCCGACTCCGGAGCGACACCACCATCACAACAACGACACGTTCTACGGCGCCGCGAAATCGTTCAACGAGGGCATGCTCCGAAGCTTCCGGGCGATGAACGGACTCGACTACGTGTGCCTCCGCTATTTCAATGTCTACGGGCCCCGGATGGATGTGCACGGGCTGTACACCGAGGTGCTCGTGCGCTGGATGGAACGCATCGCCGACGGGAAGGCGCCGTTGATCTTCGGCGACGGCCTGCAGACCATGGACTTCGTCTTCACGAGGGACATTGCCCGGTCCAACCTGCTCGCCGCGACGAGCGAGGTGCGCGAAGGGGTCTTCAACATCGCCAGCGGCGTCGAGACGAGCCTGCTGGGCCTCGCGGAGGCGCTCCTGGAAGCGATGGGCTCCGACCTGCCGGTCGAACACGGACCGGACCGTGCCATCAACGGGGTCACCCGTCGCCTGGCCGACGTCTCGCTGGCCAGGGACGTCCTCGGGTTCGAAGCGAAGGTCACCCTGGCGGAGGGGCTCCGGGAGCTCGTCAACTGGTGGGAGCCGCTCCGTGAGGAGATCGCCCAGGGCCGCTCGCTGGTGCCGTCGTCATGACGCGCATCAACGTGATGAAGCCGTGGCTGGGCCCGGAGGAGATCGCGGCCGTCACCGAGGTCATCGAGTCGGGCTGGCTGGCGCAGGGACCGCGCGTCGCGCGTTTCGAGACGCTCTTCGCCGAGGCCGTGGGGTCCCCGTTCGCCGTTGCCACCTCCAATTGCACGACGGCGCTCCACCTGGCTCTCATCGTCGCGGGCGTCGCGGCCGGCGACGACGTGGTCGTTCCGTCGTTCTCGTTCATCGCGACCGCGAACGCCCCGATCTACGTCGGGGCCAGGACCGTTTTCGCCGACGTGGAGGCAACCACCGGGAACGTGAGCGCCGGGACGATCGCCGCGGCCCTCACCGCGCGGACGAAGGCCGTCATCGTGGTCGACCAGGGCGGGATGCCGGTCGACCTGGACCCCATCCGCGCGCTCTGCGACCCCCGGGGAATCCTCGTGATCGAGGATGCCGCGTGCGGCGCCGGCTCGCTCTACCACGGGAACCCGGTCGGCTCGGGGGCCGTCCTCACCGCCTGGTCCTTCCACCCGCGCAAGCTGCTCACCACCGGGGAGGGCGGGATGCTCACGACCTCCAACGAGGAGTGGGCGCTGCGGGCGCGCCGGCTGCGGGAGCATGCCATGAGCGTCTCCGCGGCGGACCGCCAGGCCAGCGTGCTCGCGCCGGCGGAGGAGTACCTCGAGATCGGCTTCAACTATCGGATGACCGACCTGCAGGCCGCCGTCGGCATCGTGCAGCTCGGCAGGCTGCCGGAGACCATCCGGCGCCGTCGGGAACTGGCCGACCGGTACGCGGCGCTGCTCTCCGGGGTCGCCGGGCTGCGCCCGGTAGCCGACCCCGAGTGGGGCCGGTCGAACTTCCAGTCCTACTGGGTGGAGGTCGACGAGGCGTTCCCGGTCGATCGCGACGGCGTGCTCGCCGCCCTCGCCCGGGCCGACATCTCCGCGCGGCGCGGCATCATGGCCGCGCACCGCCAGCCGGCCTGGTGGGGGATGGACACCGGATCGGCCCCGCTCCCGGTGACCGAGCGGTTGACCGACAACACGCTGATCCTCCCGCTCTTCCACCAGCTGACCGAAGAAGAACAGGACCGCGTGGCGGGGACGCTGCGCGCGGCGGCTTCGGTGCGGGAGCCGACATGACGGGCGTGCTCCTGCTCGCGGCAAGCGGGCTGGCCCGGGAAGTCATTGCCGCCGCGCGGGACACGCTCGGCATCGTCGGGGTCCTCGACGACGACGAATCCCTGCACGGCTCGCTCCTGTCCGGTGTTCCCGTGCTCGGCCCCATCGCCCGGGCGGCAACGCGGCCGGAGCGGCTCTTGATCTGTGTCGGGTCCGGGTCCGGCCGGCGCCGGGTCGCCGAGCGGCTGGCCGCCCTGGACGTCGGCGTCGAACGCTATGTCACGTTCATCTCCCCGGCAGCCAGTGTCGCCAGGGGCACCGGAATCGGGCCCGGGGGCATCCTGCTGGCCGGCGTGGTCGTGACAGCCGACGTTGGCATCGGCCGTCATGCCGTCATCATGCCCCATGCCACCCTGACCCACGACGACGTCGTCGGCGACTTCGTGACCATCGCCGCCGGCGTCTCCCTCGGCGGCGGAGTGGTCCTCGAGGCCGAGAGCTACGTCGGAATGAATGCGTCGATCCGGCAGCGGGTCCGGGTCGGGCGCGGGGCCACCGTCGGGATGGGCGCTGCGGTGCTCACGGACGTGCCGGCCGGGGAGACCTGGGCCGGCGTTCCGGCGCGCGCCCTGCGCTCCACGGCGTTCGCGGCCGAGCCGGCGCCGATGCTGGATGCGCGGCTGACGTGAGGATCGTGGTCTATCCGCACTCGATGGAAATCGGCGGAAGCCAGAAAAACGCGATCGACATCGCCGGCTCCCTGCAGGCTCGCGGGCATGAGGTCGTCGTCTTCGGTCCGCCGGGCCCGCTGGTCGACCTCCTCGCCGAGCGGGGGCTTCGGCACGAGCCGGCGCCCCGGCCCCGGATCCGGCCGTCGCAGGCCGTCATGGGCCGTCTCTGCGACGTCGTCGAGGAGCTGAACGCCGATGTGGTGCACGGCTTCGAGTGGCCGCCGGCCGTGGAGGCGGTCTTCGGCCCGTATCGGAGGCTCAACGTGCCCGCCGTGTGCTCCGTCATGTCCATGTCCGTGGCGCCGTTCCTGCCGCACTGGCTCCCGCTCACCGTGGGGACGGAGAGCATCCTCCGGTCGGAGCAGGCGAAACGACCCCAGGTCACCCTGCTGGAGCCGCCGGTCGACACCCGGCGGGACCGGCCGATCGACCAGCTCGAATCGAAGGCCCTGCTGGGCATCGACCCGGGCACCCTCGTCGTTTCCCTGGTCACCCGGCTGGCCGCCGAACTCAAGCGGGAGGGCATCCTGACCGCGATCAGCGCCGTCGGCCGGCTGGCAACCGAGTTCCCGGTGCGGCTCGTGATCGCCGGCGACGGGCCGGCCCGGGCCGAGGTCGAATCCGCGGCCCGGCGGGCGAACGCCGCCGCCGGAACGGATGTCGTCCGGCTGACCGGCGACCTGCCCGATCCTCGCGCCGTGTACGACGCCGCCGACATCGCGCTTGGCATGGGCGGGTCGGCGCTCCGGGCCATGGCCTTCGGCAAGCCGTTGGTCGTGCAGGGCGAAAGCGGCTTCTGGCGCCTGCTCGAGCCCGGTTCGCTGCCCGAATTCGTCGGCGGAGGATGGTTCGGCATCGGCGACGGCGGCGACGGCGCCGCGCGGCTCGCGGCGCTCCTTCGTCCGCTGCTGGCCGATGCCGCGCTGCGAGGAAGGCTCGGGGAGTTTGCCAGGGCCACCGTCGAATCCCGCTACGGCCTCGACGCCGCAACCGAGGCGCTGGAGGCCTTCTACGGCGAGGCAATCGGGCGTCACCGCTCCGAACCGCGCGCGATGTCCCGGCTCCTCGGGCCGTACCTCTCCGTCACCCGGTACGAACTGGATCGCAAGGTCAAACGAAGGCTGGGTGGCGTGGTGCGCGACGATTTCAACTCGCTCGCGGCCATGCGGGCGCAGGAGCAGAGGGGGCGGTCCCGGTGAGCGAAGCCGTACCGTTCATGGACCTCGTCGCCCAGCAGGCGGAGGTCGCCGACGAGATCCTGGCCGACCTCGAGGCGATCGTGCGCGGCGGCGGGTTCATCGGCGGCGACCAGGTGACATCGTTCGAGACGGAATTCGCCGCCTTCTCGGACGTGGCCCACTGCGTCGGCGTCGGGAACGGGACCGACGCCCTGGAGCTGGCGCTGCGCGCCCTGGACATCGGGGAGGGCGCGGAGGTGCTGGTCCCCGCCAATTCCTTCATCGCCTCGGCGGAGGCGGTGATCCGGGCCGGCGCCCGCGTGCGGTTCGCGGACGTCGACGACGAGTCGCTGCTCCTCGACGCCGCGTCGGTCGAACGGGCCATCACGCCGCACACGGCCGCCGTCCTGGCCGTCGACCTGTACGGGCAGCCCGCCCCGTTCGACGAGATCACGCCCGTCGCGGAACGGTTCGGCGCCGCCGTCATCGAGGACGCCGCGCAGTCCCAGGGAGCCACCCGTTTCGGCCGTCCGGCCGGGTCGCTCGCCCGCATCGCCGGGACGAGCTTCTACCCCGGCAAGAACCTCGGCGCCGCCGGTGACGCCGGCGCGGTCCTGACCGGTGACCGCACGCTCGCGGAGCGGGTGCGTGTGATCGCCAGCCACGGCAGCACGGAGAAGTACGTGCACGACGAATTCGGATTCAACTCCCGCCTCGATGCCATCCAGGCGGTGGTGCTCCGGGCAAAGCTCGCTCGCCTCCCGGCCTGGAACGCCGCACGCCGCGCCGCCGCGCTCCGGTACGACGAACTCCTTGCCGGCCTGGAGGGTGTCCGCCTGCCCGTCACCCTGCCGGGGAACGTGCACAACTGGCACATCTACTGCGTCCGGGTTCCGGACCGGGATCGCGTCCTGGCCGGCCTGAAAGCGGAGGGAATCGGCGCCGCGCTGCACTACCCGACGCCGATCCACCTCACCGGGGCGTTCCGGCGCCTGGGGCTGTCCCGGGGCGATTTCCCGGTCGCGGAACGTGCCGCGTCCGAGCTCCTGTCCCTGCCGATGTTCCCTCACCTGGCCGAAGCGCAGCAGGTCAGGGTGGCGGACGCCCTGAAGCGCCTGGTCTAGCCATGACGGCCGCGCCGGACGAACCCCTTCGCACCCTGGAACAACAGGTGGGGAAGGGACTGAGCTGGAGCCTGGTCAACACCCTGGCCGGACGGCTGGGTTCCTTCCTGGCCGGAATCGTGATCGCGCGGATCGTCGCCCCGGAGGACTTCGGCGTGTACGCGGTCGCCCTCGTCGTGCTCAATCTCCTGCTCAGCATGAACGAGCTGGGCGTCAGCGTGGCGCTGGTGCGGCATCCGGGGTCCGTCGCGGCGATCGCGCCGACGGTGACCACCCTGGCGATCGTCACGAGCGCCGCGCTCTTCATCGCGAGCTGGTTCGCGGCCGAGCCGTTCGCGGCGGCCATGGGAGTTCCCGAAGCGACGGGGATCGTTCGGCTGATGTCGGTCGCCGTGCTCATCGACGGGGTGGCCTCCGTCCCGGTGGCCCTGCTCACCCGGGCCTTCATGCAGGCCAAACGGATGCAGATCGATGTGATCGCCTTCGTGGTCAGCACCCCGGTGACGATCCTGCTCGCCCTGTCCGGCCAGGGCGCGTGGAGCCTGGCCTGGGGAGCGATCGTGGGCAACCTGGTCACGGGCGTGCTGTCCCTTGCCTGGGCTCCCGCGCGCTACCGGCCGGGATTCGATCGCGTGATCGCGGGCCGGATGCTGCGGTTCGGGCTGCCGCTCGCCGGCGCCAGCCTGCTCCTGCTCGCCCTCGTCAACGTTGACTTCGTGGTCGTCGGCCGGATCCTCGGGACCGCCGAGCTGGGCCTGTACCTCCTGGCCTTCAACCTGAGCACCTGGCCGATGACGCTGGTCACCGCCGCCGTCCGCCGCGTCACCACGGCCATGTTCGCCCGGCTCCACGAGAGGGGTGACGGCAGGCAGGGATTCCGGGAGGCGCTCTACCTCGTGCTCGCCCTCGGCGCACTGCTGAGCGCGCTCCTGGCCGCCTACGCCGAGGGAATCGTGACCTTCCTCTACGGCGACCGGTGGGCCGCCGCGGCCCTGGCCGTGCCGGCGCTGGTGATCCTGAGCCTCGGGCGGATGCTTGTCGAGTTGAGCTACGACTACCTCGTCGCGGTCGGGCGAACGGTCGGCAACGCCTGGCTGCATGCGGCGTGGCTCGTGGCCGTGGTGCCTGCCCTGGTGTTCGGGGCGACCTCGTTCGGGATCCAGGGGGTGGCCTGGGCGCACGCGCTCGTCGTCCTCGTCCTGGTCGTGCCGGGGATCGGCATCCTGCTGCACCGCGCCGGGACCAGGGTGCGCTACCTGGCGGCGGATCTCCTGCTCCCGCTGCTCGGTGCGGCCGGCGTGCTGCTCTCCGCGTGGCTGGTGAAGAGCCTCCTGCCCCCCGGCTTCCTCCTGCTGGCCGTTGGCGGCGTGACGGGCTTCGCGATCTACGCCCTCATCACAGGCCGGAAGTTCATCCGCACCGTTCGAAGCCTCCTGGGCGCCAGGCCCGCCGGCCTGGGAAACGAGCCGGCCTGAGCATCAAACCGGCCTGAGCATCGAGCCGGCCTGGGGAACGAGTCAGGCCAGGGGCGCGACCGGCCGGAGTCCCCCGGTCGAGTCGGCGTTTCTCCTCAGCGTGTTCGAGAGGGCGCCGATGCACCCGATTCCGAGGAACATGAGGCCGGACGCCTGGGGGAAGCCGAAGGCGTCGAAGGTCGCGAAGGTGCACGCCCCCGCCGCCACCATCGCGGCCAGGGACTGGGCCAGGCTGCGGGCCTTCGGGTCCTGGGTCAGTCGCCGGCTGCGCACCGCGGACACAATGGCCACGAGGAAGAGCCCGGCCGCCGCCAGGGTGCCCACGACGCCGACCTCGATGAGCAGGCCCAGGTACTGATTGTCCAGGATCCGGTATTCGGGAAGGAACGTCGAGATCCCGCGACCGAAGATCGGCGATCGGGAAATGAAATCCAGCGCGAGGGAGTAGCTGTCGGTGCGCGAGCGGGCGCTGCCGTCCTCGGAGATGCCCGTGAAGAGTTTGGTGAGGGAGCCGACCATTCCCGGGATGGTGACGAATATCGCGAGGATCCCCGCAGCGATGACGACGTAGGAGATCCGTCGCCGCTGGACCGACCACGAAGGGATGAGGACCAGAAGCGCGACGGCCACTCCCACCAGGGCCGACCGCGAGATCGTGATCGGCACGGCGAAGGCGATCACCGCCACGGGTAACCAGCGCGCCAGGTGGTTCCGATGGGTGTCGGCGAAGGCGAAGTGCAGGGCAATGGGAAGGATCATCGACAAGACCACGCCGAATTCAATGGGGTGCGTGGACGTTCCGGCGGCGCGAGTGAAGCCGGATCGGTTGTAGATGCTCGTCAATTCGTTGTTGGGGGTCAGCCCCGGAATCTGGATGACGTCGACGAACGGGATCCGGGTCAGGAATTGCGCGATTCCCACGACGGCGACGACCGCGCCGAAGAGCACGAGCAGTCTCAGTGGTGCTTCGAGTCGGGCGATTCCGACCAGGCCGTCGGACGTGAGAAGCACGATTCCCAGCCAGGAGGCGATCAGCAGGAGGCCGCGGTCCGCCCCGTTCAGCTCGAAGCCGTCGAGCGGTCGCACGGTCGCCGCGACGTAGCTGAAGAGCACCGCGATGGTGAAGCAGAACATCGCCCGTCGGATGGGCTGCGCGGGAGTCAGGGTGGAGGTCGTCCGGTTCATCTGGGAGCCGAGCCACCAGAGCAGCGCGAACAGGCCGACGATGAGGGCCGGTGTGCCGATCGAACCGAGCGCCGCGATCGTCAGGTTCGCCGGTATCAGGAGGAGGAGGGCGACGAAGACGGCCAGCAGCCACGCGGCGTCAACCCGGACGGGACCCGCACCGAACGCGTCCACGACGAACGCCGGCCGCTGACGTGGGATCGGACCGGCGGACCCGTCGGCGGCCGGTGGGCGGCGCTCGGTCACCGCAGGATCACTCTCTCTCGCCAACCAGCGCCGGCTCCGCGGACTCAGAACGTCCGGGCGGCGGCGCCGGGGGCGCCGGAGGCCTCGCGAGGGCCTGGCGGTGCTGCCGCTCGACCTTCTTCGCCCTCCGCCGACGGACCGCGGAATCGATCGTCACGGTGAGGAGCAGCGTCAGGGCGAGTCCGCCCCCCACGACGACGATGAGTGCGCGGACCAGGGAGGCGATGTTGGCTTCAGCGATCGTGTTGTTGGTGATGACCATCAGCCGCACGTGAGCATTCGCCTGCGCACCCGCCGCGGTCTGCAACTGGTCCAGCCTCTCCGTGGCGAGAGCCAGCACCGCGTCCAGGGTAGCGAAGGCCTCCCGGGGCGAAGCGCCGGAGGCGGCGACTTCCAGCACGGATCCGGACACGCTCGCATCCTTCTGGACGGTGTATTCGCCCTTCGAGTCGCCGGGGATGATGCTCCGAACCGACTCGGAATCGGTGAGCGACTTGCCGAGCACGCCCGCCACGAGATCTAGACCGCCGAGGTCGAGAAAGGGGTTCCCGCTCTTCTCTGCCGCGCTCGCGGGAGGCAGCAGGAGAATGGAGGATTTCGCGTCATACGTCACGGGCACGAACCGCAGGGTGAGGAAAACCAGGCCCGCGATCGTGAGCAGGCCGAGGACCAGGACATACCAGCGCCGACCCACCGCACGCAGGAGTTCGGCCAGGTCCATCAGGGCTTCCCTTCGCTTGGGCGCAATGTTAGCTTGACGGCATGATACCCGGATGGTGCGCCCTGTCCAGAGGAGCCGCCGCGCCATGACCATCTGGGATTTGCTCGGTTCCGCGGTGCGCCGCTGGGGCGTGACACTGGCCGGTCTGCTGCTGACGGCCACCGCCGTCTTCTGGGTGATATCGGTCCCCGAGGTCTATTCCTCGCACGTGCGGGTCGTTCTCCTGCCGCCGATCTCCGACGAACCGAACGGCTACGCCGACAGCTCCAGGTCGCTGGTCCACCTGGCAGGGGCGGTGGCGCGGGAAATCCGGGGAACGGGCGACATACCCGAGTCCGTCTCGGGAGACGTCACCCTGGCGCGTGCGGGCTACCACGACGGGTTCGAGGTGAGGCACGTCAATGCGGGCGGGCAATGGAAGTACCAGTTCGATGACCCCGTCCTGGATGTGCAGGCCGTCGGGGCGACCCGGGCGGAGGCCCAGAGCCAGATGACGCGCGCCCTCCAGGCGGTGGAGTCCACCCTGACCCGCATGCAGGATGCCGAGGCCGTCCCGGCGGAAGACCGCGTCCGCACGCGGCTCAACCCGCCCGCGCCCCAGCTCCGCGTGGAGGACGGCAGTCGAGTCCGAGCTCTCGCCGCGACGGTCCTGGCCGGCGTCATGCTGACCCTGGGCATCCTCGGCAGCCTCGGACCTGCGCGGGGAGCCGGCCCAGGGCCGGGACACCGGGACGGGCCCGACGGTCCTCAGGAACCCTCGAACAGCCTCACGAAGTCGCGCGCCCGCGCATCCCAGCTCTGACTTCGGGCATAGTCCATGCGTTTGCGCGCCAGTTCGGCGTCCGTCCCGCGTGCGAGGGCCCGCCCTGCCAGGTCGGCGAAGGAGTCCGAGTTCGGGCTGACGTCGATGAGGTCAGCGGGTATCCGCCGGGTGCTGGGCAGATCGCTGACCACCGCGGGCTTGCCCGCGGCCAGGTATTCGAGGGTTTTCAGGGGATCGCTGCTGCGGTTGAAATCGCTGTCGGTGTAGGGGGTGAGGCCCACCGCGATCCGCTTCATGAACGACGGCAGTCGCTCGAAGGGCTGGGGGCCGACCCACTGGACGTTGTCGTGGGCCAGCAGGGCATCCATCCGTTCCAGGTCGAACGTCGACTGGCGCGGCCCGATGAGGAGGAGCGACGCGCCGGATTCGGCGACTCGCTCCAGCGCGTCGATGTCGATCCGGTCCGACAGGTGACCGATGAACCCCGCCACCGGGTCGGGCAGGGTCACTTCCTCGGCGGGTTGCGCCGCGTCCGTGCGAGAGAAGTGGTCGGTGTCGCATCCGTTCGGTATGACGACCACGGACCGAGCCTCCGCCGACCACCGGGCGGCCAGCGTGTCTGACACGGCCACGACCACGTCCGCCTTCCGCAGCTGGGCGCGCTCGCGCTGCCGCAGCCACGCCGTCGGCAGGCCCATCAGGCTGCCGCCGGCGATCCAATCGTCGGTGCCGTACATCACCTTCATCCCGGCGTCGCACGCGTCGAAAACGTCGTCGAGGGAGGCGACCACGAGCGCCGCGGGCCGTGCGGCGAGGCGGCGGACCGCGCGAGCGATGCTGCGCCGGGTGGCCCAGGCCGCGATGTCGCGCAGCCCGCGTCGGCTGATGCCCGGGATCGTGATCGGGGTCAGCCTGGCCAGGTTCCGGTCGACCACTCGCAGGCGCGGCCCCCTGGTCGACCCGCGCAGGGCCGGCTTGTTGAGCGGGGTCAGGTAGGAGATTGCCGGGTCGACGAAGAGCACCGGCAGATAACGCGACAGGTGGATGGCCAGGTGTTTCTCCGAAAGCCAGGTGTCGTCCCAGGAGACTCCGGACATGATGACGACGAGCCCGGCCCAGTCCTGGTTGCCGAACCTGCCCTTCGGCGCCCCGTCACGTCGACCGCGGGTCATGTCGCCCGGCTCGTCTCGTCGCGCATCCACGTGCTGGTCCGACTCCCGCGCATACGGCGCTCGAGCAGCCGGGAGAGGATCGTCGTCACCAGGAAGACCGGGAGCCGGGTTGCCATCCGGGGTTCCGCTCGAACGATCCCGAGGAGGTCGCCGACGCTCGTCGACGCGGATTCCGAGACTCGCCCGGCCTCATGGAGTTCACGATTGCCCTGCACGACGCGCACGCGGCGCAGCACGAGGGAGCGCCAGGTCCGCGCCGGCCAGACGGACACAACGGAGTCTTCGGAGATGCCGCGCTCGCCCGGCTGGAACGACTCGGAGAAGGCGAGGTCGTCGGAGACGAATTGGGGCAGGGCCGACACTCGGCGGAAGCCGGCCTCGGAGAGCACAATGACGCCGCGGCCGAAGAGCCCTGCTCTCACGCCGGGAAGTCGCTCCCAGATGTCGTAGTACCAGCCTGCGGGGCGGGAGACTCGCCCGCGCTCCAGTCGACGTGTCGGAGCGGCCGCGAGGAGCCCCGGCCGGCCGAGGAGGGCCACGAGCCCGCGAACGCTCTCCGTGTCGAGGGCGACATCGGCATCCACGAAGGCGACCGGGTAGGCCCGGACCAGGGCTCCGCCCGCGGCGAGTGCGGCGGCCTTGGAGGGCTGGGCCAGCTCGACGACCTCGACGTCGCTGCCGTGCCTCCGCGCCTCGGCCGCGCTCCCGTCGGAGCACCCGTTGCAGACGACGATGACCCGGAACTCCCCGGGGGCGGCCGACCCGAGCAGGAGAGGAAGGAGCCGGCCCAGCCCGGACACCTCGTTGTGGGCCGGAATCACGATCGTCGCCGATGGCTGCGCGTGGGGCATGGTCGGTTCCTCCCGGGAGGTTGGGGGTACAAGCTACACTAAAGCGCAGTTTGACCGGCGTGAGAATGTCGAACAGCGCGAAAGATTTCCGGCGCCGGGGATTGGGCGGAGGGCACGTCTATGGGGTCGGGACACGACACACGCGTAGCTGTCGTCGTTGTGACCTGGAACAGCGCCGGCGTCATCGAGGGCCTCCTGCGATCCGTCCAGGGCTCCCGCCTCGACGGGTCGGTCAGGCTCATCGTGGTCGACAATGCCTCATCCGACAGCACGGTGCAGGTCGTGCGCGAGCTCATGCCCGATGCCGAGGTCCTCCAGGCGGGGCGCAACGCGGGCTACGCCGCCGGGATGAACGCCGGGATGGCGGCCGCAGGCGACTGCGACAGCTACCTGCTGCTCAATCCGGACATCCGGCTCGGGCCGACCACAATTCAGTCGATGCTGGAGGAACTCCGGGAATCGGGAGCCGGGATCGTCGTCCCGAGGCTCGTGGATGAATTCGGTGCGCTCCGCCTGTCGCTCCGCAGGGAGCCGACCGTGCTCAGGGCGTGGGGGGAGGCGCTCCTCGGTGGCCGGAGGGCCGGCCGCTTTCCGCCCCTCGGTGAGGTCGAAACACGGGCGGAGGCCTATGACCGGCGAACCGAAGCAGACTGGGCAACCGGGGCGGCCATGCTCATCTCGAGGGAGTGCCTGGCCCGGGTTGGCGCCTGGGACGAAACCTACTTCCTCTATTCCGAGGAAACGGACTTCGCACTCCGGGCCCGGGACGCGGGGTTCGCACTCAGGTACACACCCGAGGCCGTCGCCGTTCATCATGAGGGTGAGTCCCACGAGTCTCCGGCTCTCTTCTCGCTCTTGTCCCGGAACCGCGTGAAGCTGTTCCGGTCTCGTCACGGGGCGGCACGCACGGCGCTGTTCTGGTCGGGGGTCTTCCTCGGGGAACTGATCCGCGCGGCGCGGCCGACCCGTCGCGCCGCGGCGTGGGCCCTGCTCGGCAATGTGCGAGGGGTGGCTCGACCCAGCTCGTGACGCGACGGGGCGGCCAGTCCGGGCAGCTTCAGCGTCGGGGAGGACCGTCCAGGGGTATCCCGGCGATGAAACGTGCGATTGCGTCATTCATGACGGTCACGTTGAACGTGGAGTCCACGGAGTGCCGAGCCGAGAGGCCCATCCGCTCGCCCATGGCCGGGTCGGCCAGGATCTGGGCAATCCTGGCCGCAAACTCCTCTGGGTCGCCCGGTCGAGTCAGGAAGCCGCTCTCACCCTCTCGCACGTAGTCGTCGAGTCCGGGGTTGGCGGTCATGACAATCGGCCGGCCGGATGACATTCCCTCGAGCGCCACCGTGATTCCGGAGACGTGGACGTTCGGCAATGTGGCAATGACGACGACACTCGCTCGCTCGAAATTGCGTCGGATGTCCTCCCCGCCCAGGCGTTCGACGGTCTCAATCCCGCGAGGGAACGCCTCCGGGCGGTTGGTCTGGACGAGGATTTCCGCTTCCGGGTTCCTGTCCAGGACCAGCGCCAGCGCCCGACCGAGCGTCTCGGGATCCCTGTGCTTGTCGGAGCCCATGCTGAACACAAACGGGGACGCCGGATACGCGTACCGGGGGAAGAAATCCGGATCGACCCCCATCGGAATCCACTCGAGCGCAATGCTCGATTTCCTCAGCCAGGACCGTGTGATCTCGAGCTGTGCCCGGCTGGAGAAGAAGATCCCGTCAAGCTCGCGCAGCACAGACCGGAACAGGAGTCTCCTGAGCCGCTCTGTGCCGGTGGCGACATCATCGGACAGCCAAATCAGGCCGGAGACGTACCGCCTCGCGTTCACGAGGGCCAGGGAGCGGAGGGCCATGTGCTCGTCCCAGGAGAGGGAGTACTCCACCTCGGCCGTCTCCCGGTTGCCCGGGGTGTTCCGGAAGCCCGTCAACGACCTGAGCCACAGCCGGGCCAACCGGCCGGGGCCCAGCTTGTCCGAGACGATCGGCAGCAGGGTGAACTGTCGCTCGAGAAGGTTGAGCGCGTAGGGCCACGGGCTGGCGACCTGCCCTGCCGCGTTCCGGGCCCGCCACGCTGCGGGCTCCTGGCCTGCGGACAGGGCGACGGCCAGTCGGGGTATGGCGGTCGGTGCCGGCGGTGGAGGGATGGGAATCACGGAAGAAGAGCCCCCTTCCGGTTCGTGGGCGCGGGTCCCGTGGCGATCATGCGTGTCGTCGGGTGATGTTAGCGTGACCCGCTCTCCCGCTCAAGGGAGCGGCGGCCTCGTCCCCGCGCGGACACGAACGAGAGCCCCCGCAATCAAGTGAGTGCAGTCGCACTCACTCCGATGCGGAGCCTCTCGTCGTGTGGATCAGCCCGCGCCGGGGGAGGCAAACACGGGGCGGGCCGTTAGTAGCCGGACAGCAGCGCGCCCGGGGTCACCCCGTCGCTGGTGTACCGGTTGTTCGTCCAGGTGACCGGGGCGATCTTGCCGATGTACGCGGTCGGACCGTAGTAACCGACCTTGGGCGAGAACTTGGTCCACCACAGGTTGTCGGTGTACGTGATGCCCGAACCACCGCCCCACATCGTGTAGTTGCCGCCGGCGACCAGGTTGTGGTCAACCACGATCCTGGTTGCGACATCCGGGAAGCCCATCGCCGCCGTCATTCCGCTCGTGCCCCCGGACACCCACATCTCTACGGTGTTGTCCTTGATCAGTGCGGGGGCCGTCGTGTCGTCCCCGGCCTGCCCGGGGTAGTGGAGTCCGTCGTAGTGGACCCCGCCGTCCCGGAAGACGAAGTCGTGCACCCAGTTGCCCACGAGGTTCGCGTTGTCGCCGTAGATGCTGACCCCGTCACCGGAAATCCAGTAGACGTTGTTGCGACTGAAGTCGACGTACTGGCCCACCAGCTTGATGCCGTTGATGGGGGTCTGGGTCCAGTCGGTGGCAGATTTCCCGCGAATCGTGTTGTCGAGGATCTTGACTCGATCGCCGACGACGTGGAGTGCGGCCTGGTCCCATGACTCGTCTGTCGGGCCCTCGATGATGTTGCCCTGGATCGTCACGTCATTCGCTTCGATGCGCAGTCCGGCGGGGATGATCTGGTTCTTGATGACGGTTCCCGCCGTGGTGATGGTCAGCGGCCCGGTGTACTTCTGCGTGGGAGTGAACCCTGCGGCAGCGGGGCCGGTGTTACCGGAATTGGCGAAGGATGACCCGATCGTGCTGGGAGCCGGTGCGGGCTCCGGTGCCGGTGCGGGGGCGGGCGCGGGCTCGGGTGCCGGGGCTGGTGCCGGCGCGGGCTCCGGTGCCGGAGCGGGCGCTGGTTCCGGGGCCGGCTCGGGCGCCGGTGCGGGCGCTGGTTCCGGTGCCGGCGTCGCGGTTGCCGTGGTGCTGGGCACAAAGAGCACATCCACCCAGTAGCCGGACGAACGCCAGGACTTGGTCGGGAAGGAGGTCGTCGCCCCGTAGGCGAACACGCCGCTGTCCGAGGACGGGGCGGAGAGCAGTTTCGACGAGAGGGAGGTCGCCGTGAAGTCCGGGGTGGAGCTGTACCGGCCCCTGGGGGCGAGGTAGGACGCGACGTAGTTCGTGCCGGCCGCGATGGCGACCGGGGTGGCGAACTTCACGGTCTGCCAGCCGCCGGAGGTCTCGGAGGAGAACTTCGCCGAGGCCAGGCGCTTGCCGCTGCCGTTCCACAGGTTGCCGACGTGGGTGCCGCGGTTTTCCCTGGTCTTCCAGTAGCGCACGCCGACGACCTTGCCGGAGACGGAGGGGGTGAACTTCGTCCCCAGCTCCACGCTGTTGGTTTCGCCGGCGACGGCGGAGCGGAGCGGGGCTGCGGTGCCCCAGAGAGTCTCGGCTCCGGCGGTGAGGGTTGCCGCGCTGCTGAACGACGCGTTCAGGTTCAGGCCCCCGGCAACGAGTCCCAGCACGGTCGCGAAGATGGCGGCGACGAGGGGAATCACTGTCCGAGGGCGTGACTGTATAAGGCGGTGTTTCATTGTGGAACTCCAAGCGGATTTGAGGCTTGAATGCAGCAGAAATCGCTAGTCATTCGCCCGAAGGAAATGGCAGAAGAGCCCCCCAAATGCGCTACCCGAGCTTCCATCTTCACACTGCCTTTCGGCCAAAGCCAACTCCATCCGGAAGCCTGAGAATACCTCGAATAGGAGCTGTGAGCCTTTACAGAACAGGAAAATCCGGCGACATTAGGGGCAGGTCGGCCGAAACCCGGCCGAGGTTCTTCCACCGTTCTTCGGCGCTGATCAGGTAGTGCCCCAGTCACTAGAGGAGAGGTCCGGGTTTGTCAATGCACAAGGTCCTCGTGGTCTACGGGACGCGACCGGAGGCGATAAAACTCGCCCCCGTGATCCGGGCGCTGGACGACTCGGCGACCTGTGAGCCGGTGATCGTCGTCACCGGGCAGCATCGGTCGATGCTGGACCAGGTCAACTCCCTCTTCGGCATCACCCCGAAGCACGATCTCGACCTGATCAGCGGTCGCCCCAACCTGGCCGGGATCACCGCGGGCGTGGTGGAGGGGCTCGGCCCGATCCTCGAGGCCGAGCGGCCGGATCTCGTGGTCGTGCAGGGTGACACGACCACGGTCTTCTCGGCCGCGCTCGCCGCCTTCTACGCGCAGGTCCCGGTGGCGCACGTGGAGGCGGGACTCCGCACCCTGGACCGGTATGACCCCTTCCCGGAGGAGATCAACCGGCGCCTGACCACGGCGTTGACCTCGCTCCATCTCGCTCCGACCAGGGGGGCCCGGGCGAACCTGCTGGCCGAGGGCGTCGACGGCGACGGGATCCACGTGACCGGCAACACCGTGATCGACGCCCTGTTCGACATGGCGGCGCGCGGTCTCCCGCCCACCAATCCGGCGCTGGCCGGCCTGGGCGACGCCGGGCGGGTCGTGCTGGTGACCAGTCATCGCCGCGAGAACTGGGGTGCGCCGATGGCCCGCATCGCCCGCGCCATCGCCCGGCTCGCCCTGGCCTATCCGGACGTGGTCTTCGTGCTGCCCGCGCACCTGAATCCGACCGTGCGCGGCGTCCTCCTGCCTCCGCTGGCGGGCCTGCGTAACGTGCTCGTGACGGATCCGCTCGACTACGTGGACATGGTCTATGCCATGGCCGCCTCCTATCTCGTGATCACCGACAGCGGGGGCGTCCAGGAGGAGGCTCCCAGCCTCGGGAAGCCCGTGCTCGTCCTCCGGGAAACCACGGAGCGCCCGGAGGCGGTGGAGGCGAGAACGGTTCGTCTGATCGGCACCGACGAGGACCGGATCGTGGCGGAGGCCGCCGCGCTCCTGGACGACCCCGCCGCGTACGAGGCCATGGCGCGGGCGGTGAACCCCTACGGCGACGGTTGGGCGTCGAACCGGGTCCTGGGAGCCATCGAGCACTTCCTCGGCTCAGGCCCGCGCCCGCAGGAGTTCACCGTCGGGGCTCAGCGCCACGCGCCCCTGGTGTCGAAGATGACCCTGCCTTCGAGTCGGGACTTCGGGAACGTCTTGAACTGATCGTGGTCGACGAGGAGCACGACGATGTCGGCTTCATCGATGGCCTCGGACAGGCCCTGCAGGCGCACGTTGGGGCGCCCGGCGAGTTCGGCCGGCAGGCGGGTGGTGAACGGTTCGACCACGCGGATGTCCAACTCCGGTCCCGCGTCGGCGATCGCGACGACGACATCGACGGCGGGGCTCTCCCGCATGTCGTCGATGTTCGCCTTGAACGTGAGGCCGAGGCAGGCGATGGTCGGCTCCCGGAAGCGGGAGGCCTTCTCCACGACCTGCCGGGCCACATGAAGCGGTTTGGAATCGTTGACCTCCCGGGCCGTCCGGATCAGCCGGGCGAGGTCGGGGGCCGCGCCGACGATGAACCACGGGTCGACCGCGATGCAGTGGCCGCCGACGCCGGGCCCCGGGGTCAGGATGTTCACCCGCGGATGGTGATTGGCCAGCCGGATGATCTCCCACACGTCGAGGCGCAACCGTTCGCTGATCAGTGACAGCTCGTTGGCGAACGCGATGTTGACGTCGCGGTAGGCGTTTTCAACGAGTTTCGCCATCTCCGCGCTCGAGGCGTCGGTGGTCAGGATCTGGCCCTGGGTGAAGACCCGGTAGAGCGACGCCGCCTTGTCCGCGCACCGGCGGGTCACGCCGCCGATCACGCGGTCGTTGGTGATCATCTCGATCATGATCCGCCCCGGCAGCACCCGCTCGGGGCAGTGGGCGACGAAGATGTCCGATAGCCCGTCCGCCTCGTGCGGGAGGCGCAGGTCGGGCCGGAGGTCCCCGAGCCAGCGGCTCACCTGGTCGGTGGTCCCGGGCGGGGAGGTGGACTCCAGCACGACCAGGTTGCCGCTCCGGAGCATCGGCGCGATCTGGGCGACGGCGTTCCTGACGTAGGACAGGTCGGCGGTCCGGTCATCCAGGAACGGCGTCGGAACGGCGATGATGAAGGCGTCGGCCTCTGGCACAACCGTCGTCGCCGTCAACCCGCCGACGCTGACGGCGCCGCTGACGGCGATGGCCAGGTCCGGTTCCACGAAGGGGACCTTCCCGAGCGACACCGCCTCGACGATGGCGTCGTTGATGTCGACGCCGATGACCTCGATGCCCCTCGTGGCCAGCGCCACCGCCGTCGGCAGGCCGATGTAGCCGAGGCCGAGGATGGCGACCCGGCCGCCGAAGAGGTCATCCATCGGTGGGTTCCGTGCCGGCCGCGAGGCGGCTCGGTGAGTACGAGGCGGTGGGGTGGATCCGTTCCCGGACGGTCAGGGCGATGAACGCCGTGTTGGTCGAGAAATACCTGCTGAGGAGCCGCCGGGGTTCCTGGAGCAGGCGGAACGCCCACTCGCAGCCGAGCAGCTGCCACGTCCTCGGTGCCCGTCGGGTGACCCCGGCCATGATGTCGAAGGATCCGCCGACGCCGTGCAGGATGGGCACGTCGAGGGTGTCCCCGAACCGGGCAAGGAAGATCTCCTTCTTGGGCGAGGTGATGCCGAGGAAGAGCATGTCCGCGTGGCTCGCCGCGATGTCGCGCGCGACGTCGTCCGCCTGCTCCGGGGTGAAGTAGCCGTCCCGGGCGCCGGCGATGCGAAGCCCGGGGAAGCGCGTACCGACCTGCTCCACCAGCCGGCCCAGGACGTCCGGCCGGGCGCCCAGGAAGTACACGGACTGGTTCTGGCGGTCAGCGAACTCGAGCAGGCGCTCGAAGAGGTCGATCCCGGCAATGCGTTCGGGGAGAGGGTGGCCGAGGAGATGGCTCGCCCAGACGACCGACTGCCCGTCGGCCAGCAGGACATCGGCCTCCAGCAGGGAGTCGCGCAGCATTTCGTCCTTGCGCATGTTGACGATCTTCGCCGCGTTCACGACGCCGACCAGGAACCTCTGGTGGTCGAGGACCGCCCGGCGGGCGCGTACCAGGACCTCGTCCATGGCCAGGGCGTCGATTTCGAGGCCGAAGAGCGGCTGACGGGCGCGCATTCGGCCCGCATGGCGACCGAGCCAGGTGTTCATGTCGGCTCCTCCGTGCTGGTGGGGCGGCCGCCGGCGGCGCTGGCGCCGTCGGGGCCGGCGCTGGTGGGGCCGGGCGGGCGCCAGGCGTAGAGAAGCCACCCGAGCTCATAGGGGCGGCACTCATGGTCGACCTGGCTGGTCGGCAGCACGGTGTCGATGCCCGGCAGGCGCCAGCCGGGCCTGATCGATGTCGTCACGGCGGAGAGCCTGCGGGCGGCCTTCGCGGGCTCGCGGCGACCGACCTTGCGCCAGACCAGGCCGTGACGCTCGGAGACGAGGTCCTCGAGGACCTCCGGGTGGGTGTCCAGCCAGCGCAGGCCGCGGCTGATCGAGGCCTCGTGCTCGTCGCCGCCGGCCTCGGCGAGGTCGAACAGCGCCATCGGGGCCATGGCGTGCTGGTGCACGCTGTAGACCGGGAAGCCTTCCACGACGGAGCCGTCTCGCGCGTCGTAGTGCCACCACCACTGGCCGGCGTCCCCCTGCAGGGCGCAGATTCGCTGGGCGGCGAGATTGGCCGCCGAGAGGGCTTCCGGGTCGCCGGTCAACGCGGCCAGCCGCGCCAGGGACTGGATGGGATAGACCTGGTCGGCGAAGCAGCCGATGTGGGCGCGCCAGCGACCGAGCGAGGCCGCCGGAAGGGCGTGCGGGAAGATCCCCTGCGGACCCTGCGCCGCCAGGAGGAGGTCGCGAGCGCGCCGGGCGATCCCGCTGGAGAGGGCGTCCTCGCCGCCCGAAGCGCGCAGCGAGGACACGGCCGCCGCGAGCATCCAGGCCGTGTCCACGGTGGGCAAGGGTGAGCCCTTGGACAGGAAGCCGGAGAGGCGCCGCAGGAGGGCGGTGTCCGGCGCCCCGCCGACCTCGGCGGCCGCCCAGGCCGCGAGGGCCACGGCTCCGGGGTCGGGGGAGTCCGCGGCTCGCTCGCTCGCGGAGGCGGCCAGGTCCCCGGCGCTCCGCCCGGCCAGGACCTGGCCCTGGTCGTCCGGCCCGAGGGTGGCCAGGCCGAGGGCGACGATCGCGGAGTAGCGCAGGCTGGATCCCTCGCGCACGAGCTCGACCGTCGTCGGAGTGCGGACCGCCCGCACGGTCTGCGCGAACGCCGCCTGCTCGGGGATGAAGGAATGCCGCAGCCCGCGCGCCGCGAGTTCGACCAGGCTGTCCGCGGCCCGGGGCGGCGCTCCGGGGATCTCCCCCGCCCGTACCTGTTGTCCTGTGCCCATCCGTCTGTCCCTTAACAACTCGCGCCTATACCAGTCAGGTGTTTCTCGCCTTCGTGCCGGGGTCAGTACGCACCGGTCGGGTGGGTGAGCACCCGAAGCGTCCGCCAGAGGATCATCAGGTCGCCGGTGAGCGACCAGTTCTCGACGTAGTAGAGGTCGAGCCGCACGCTTTCCTCCCAGCTGAGGTCCGAGCGGCCGTTCACCTGCCACATGCCGGTGAGTCCGGGTTTGATGTACAGGCGGCGGTGGACATGGACCTCGTAGCCGTCCACTTCCCGGGGCAGCGGCGGCCGGGGGCCGACCAGGCTCATGTCGCCGATGAGAACGTTCCACAGCTGGGGCAGCTCATCGAGGGAGTACTTCCGGAGAACGCGGCCGACCCGGGTGATCCGGGGGTCGTTGCGGATCTTGAACATCACGCCGGAGGCCTCATTCTTGTCGAGCAGGCCGGCCAGGTCGTCTTCCGCGGTCTCCACCATCGAGCGGTACTTGAGCATCTGGAATGTTCGCTGGTTGCGGCCGCAGCGTTCCTGCCGGAAGAGGATGGGGCCGGGGCCGTCGATCCGAATCAGGATCCCGATCACGACCAGGAGCGGAAGCAGCAGCAGGAGCCCAACGAACGCGGCCCCGACGTCGAGGGTGCGCTTGAGCACGTGCTTGGCACCTTCGAAATGGGGGATCTCCACGTGGATGAGGGGCAGGCCTTCGACCGGGCGGAAGTGGATGCGGGGTCCGGCGACATCCGTCAGCCGGCTCGAGAGCACCAGTTCGGCGGATGTCCCCTCGAGTTCCCAGCCCAGGGTGCGGATGTACTGGCTCCCGCCCTTGGGCTGCCCGGCCACGATGACGGTGTCGACTCCCATGGCGGCCGCGGCGTCGGCCACGTGATCGAAGTCGGCCACGACCGGCACCTCATGGTCGCCGGCGTTGACGCTGTCCCCGGTGCCCTCCTGGAGCGCGGCGCCCACGACGTAGTAGGCGGCGCCGGATTTCTCGTCGATCTGGTTGACCACGTACTCGACGTCTTCACGGTTGCCGACGACGATCGCCCGGGCCAGGTAGTGGCCGAAATGCCGTTGGTGGAGCAGCCATTTGCGCCAGAGCCAGCGCTCCAGCAGGAGGCCGACGACGCCCAACGGCAAGGCGAGGATGAAGAAACCGCGAGCGATGTCGACCTGGAAGACGAGGAAGCCAATGGCCAGCAGCCCGAAGGCGAGGGCGCTCGCATTGGCGACCTGTTTGTATTCCGAGGCGCCGATCCCCACCACCCGGGAATCCCGGGTGTGGAATGCGCCAAGGGTGGCGACCCAGGTGGCCGCGATCAGGATGGCCACGGCCCAGTAGTCGGCCTGGAAGCCGCCGATGGATGCCTGGGCTCCCTCGACGCCGAAACGCGCGAGCAGGGCCACCGACACGGCCACGACGATGATCCCGACGTCGGTCAGGCGCAGTTTGGCCTGGTACTGCCTGGCCCACCGGACACCGGAGGTCTGGGCATCAACGGGAGGTCGCGACGCGGGCTCGGTGGCGGGGCCGACGATCCGGAGCCTCGGGCGGCGCCCGAGGGGCAGGGGGCCGATCAGTGGAAGGCGCGGCTTGGGGTCGCTCATCGCGTGGTCACCGCCTGGGGCCCGGCGGCTCGCGCGACGCGGTGGCGTGCGCGGGTGGCAGCCCGGCGGAGGTCGGTTACGGGGGGTCGACGAAGGGGTCGACGAATCGTCAGCGTTGTCACGGGTCATTCCCTGCAGTTCGGGTTTACAGGTTCAGGTACGGGGCAGTTCGGGTACGGGGCTGTGCGGGTACGGCGCTGTGCGGGACCTGGCGGTCCATCGGGCCGGGGGCTTAGGGGCCCCCGCCTTCAGCGGCTGGGAAACATGAAGGAATCTCAGCTACTCACGTGCCGAACATACCCCAAATCCGCAGACGCGTGCTGTAACCACATTGGGGGGCAAAATTCGACCGGCCCGGGGCTGCCGCGGGCACAAAAAAGGCCACCCCCGAGTAGAAGCCTGGGAGTGGCCTTCGTGGCCCCGACCGGCGTCGATCCGGTGACCTTTCGATTTTCAGTCGAACGCTCTACCAACTGAGCTACAGGGCCAGAAAGAGACCTCGAGAGGTGACTTTCTAAGGCAAAAGCCCTTCCTTTCGAAAGGGCTTGTTGCTTTGCGACCCTGACCGGACTTGAACCGGCGACCTCCGCCGTGACAGGGCGGCGCGCTAACCAACTGCGCTACAGGGCCTCGCTATGAGAACCATTTTATAGTGTATTTCTATATTCAATTGTGTAGCCCCAACGGGATTCGAACCCGTGTTAACGCCGTGAAAGGGCGCCGTCCTAGGCCGCTAAACGATGGGGCCGTGTCGTCACGAACCGCATGACTTCCGACGAGTAAGCATACGGTCTGGATGCTCGTTTGCCCAAATCGAGTCGCGCACGGCGTGCCGCCGCGGGAATCCGCGATTCCGGGCGTGCGCCGTCACTTCCCACCGCGCCCGTGAATTGCCGCGGTTTCGGCGGGCCGCGGGTTAGATTCGGTCCAAACCGGGCGCCTCCGCGTCCGGTTTGTTACTGTGAACGGAGTTAACACAGTGACGAATGTGAATAGTGAGCACTTGATCGGGGAATAATGAAGCGCACGGGAACTGCGATCGAGCGCGGGACGGTGTCGCGCCTGGTCGGTCGCGGAAGCGCGGCGTGGGCCGGAATCTCAAAGCCGCGCCTGATGACCGTCATCGGCTTCACCGCCGCCCTCACCCTGGCCGTGACCCTCGCCAGCCCGGTCGCACCGGCGCAGGCCATCAAGTACCCCAGCTGGCAGGACCTGCAGAACGCCAAGTCGAACACCTCCACCGCGCGGGCCCAGGTGGCCGAGATCAGGAGCCTCATCGCCGGCCTGCAGACCCAGGTCGCCGAGACCCAGGCGGCCTCCGATGCGCGCGCTGCCGAACTCGAGGTCGCCCAGGAGGACCTCGACGAGGCCACCCGTCGTGCCGAGTCGCTCCAGGCGCAGGCAGACGAGAGCGCGAAGACGGCGGACGCCGCGACCCGGCAGGCGGGCCAGCTGGCCGCCCAGCTCTACCGCACCGGCGGCACCGACCTCAGTGTCAACCTCTTCCTCGATGGCGAGGCCTCCGGCAAGGGTGCCGACGAACTGCTCTCGAAGCTCGGCAGCATGAGCAAGCTCGTCGAACGCAGCACCGGGATCTACGACCAGGCCCAGGCCGCCAAGAACACGGCCCAGGCGCTCGGCGACCAGGCGAAGGTTGCCAAGGCGGAGCGGGAGAAGCTCCGTCGCGCCGCCGAGGACGCGCTGGTGGCCGCGCAGGCCGCCGCAGATGCCGCGGCCGGGGCCCTGGCCGAGTCCGAGGACAAGGGCGTCGAGCTCGCCGCGCAACTCACGTTCATGCAGGACACGGAAGCCAGGACCGCCGAGGGCTATCGGGCCGGCGTTGCCGAGCGCAAGCGCCTCGCCGCAATCGAAGCCGCACGGGTCGCGGCTGCGGCGCGCGCCGCGGCCGCGCGTGCTGCCGCGGCCAGGGCGGCCGCAGCCGCGG